>DASPGH010000116.1:0-20581 GCA_035620735.1 Acidimicrobiia bacterium
CACGGTCGACTTCACCAACGTCGTGATGATCATGACCTCGAACCTGGGATCACAGTTCATCGATCCGGACCTACCCAGAGAGGTGGTGCGGGACCGGGTCATGAAGGCGGTTCGTGACGAGTTTCGGCCCGAGTTCCTCAATCGCATCGACGACGTCATCGTTTTCGACAAGCTGAGCCCGGAGGACCTCCGTGAGATAGTCGAGATCCAGATGGGCTCACTGCGGGAACGTCTCGAAGCTCGCGGAATCGACCTCGCCGTCACCGACGACGCCCTCGACCTGCTCGCCGAGCGTGGGTACGACCCGGTCTATGGTGCCCGGCCCCTCAAGCGAGTGCTGCAGAAGGATCTGGCCGACCCCATCGCCACGGCGATCCTCGAAGGTCGATATGGGGACGGTGACTCGGTCAAGGTGATGGTCGAGGACGGCGAACTGACCCTGACCTGAAAGTCGGAACAAGTCGTTCCGCTAGGTTCGTCTCCTAATCGAAGGGGGATTCCATGATCGAGTTGATCGAAGGTCTCGGAGACCGGGTCGTCGGCGCTCGCGCTATCGGCGAGGTCACAGCTGATGACTACGAGTCGACCCTGATCCCGGCCGTTGAGACTGCCTTGGCAATCGACGGCAAGACCCGCATCCTCTTCATCTTGGGCTCTGAATTCGAGGGGTACGAGGGCGAAGCTGCATTGGACGACGCCCGCATGGGTCTTCAACACTGGAGTGATTTCGAGCGCATCGCTGTCGTGACCGATCACGACATGTATCGCACGATGATAAAAGGCTTGGGGTTCCTGATGCCCGGCGAGGTGAAGGTCTTCGCTGTTGACGAGATGGAGGCCGCCAAGGAATGGATCGCTGCCTAGCCATGAGTCGTGCTCTGTCCGCGACACCGTTGTCTTAGGATCGCGAACGTGCGTCGGAACCTGGAGGTCGACGCACGTTCGGGCGCAGGGTGATCGTCAGGCGCTGTGCCTTTCCTGGCGTGGCGTGGTCTCCCCGACCTCCTGGAGGACCCAGCCATTGTCGTCAGGGTCGTTGAAGAACGAGTAGCTCGCGTACTTGCGCCGTTCCGGATCGGGACCGTCTTCCCATCCGCTGGCACCCATGTGGCGAATCGGCGCCACCTCGATGCCACGCTCTGTGAGCTCGGCAACCGTCTCTTCGATGTCCGCGACGCAGAGATGGATGCCCTTCACCGGCGTGGACGTGGTTTCGCCAAGTCCGATTCCGAACGTTATGGAACACTCGGAGCCGGGTGGTGTGAACTGCACGACCCGGAACTCGTCTCCGGCCCGATGGTCCACGTCCAGGACGAATCCGAGGCGCTCATAGAAGGCTTTGGCCTTGTCGACATCGCTGACCGGGAGAACGACCACTTCCAATCTCATGTCTGTCATGAGGTCTCATCCCCCTCATCCAACAGTTCGGCCATGATCCTCCCGGCGCGATCGAGACTGACCTGGAGGCCGCGCTCCATACCCGACTCGATGACGGCATCTCGCGTCTGCTGATCGGGGTAGGAAGACACGATGATCATCGTCGTGACCCCGTCCTGTTCGTCGAGGGTCAGTGTGTTGACTGCCTCCTTGTCTGGGAACGCCTCATAGACCTCAGTCGCCACCAGCCGATCGGGACGCTCGATCTCCATGTACACGCCGGTAAAGGCGACTTCCCCGAAATCGGGGACCTGAGCGGCGAAGCGATAGCTTCCACCCACGCGGAGGTCGACCGAGCAATCGGTCATCGCGTGCTCCGGGTAGCCCCACCAGTTGCGGACGTGCTCGGCGGTCGTCCACACGTCGAACACCAGCTCGGCCGGTGCGTCGAACTTCCGCTCGATTCTGATCTCGTTGTCCGAGGGCAGCGTGATCACTGCGGAGCCGGAGCGGTCGATTGATGTCTTCACAGGTACTCCTTTCGTTGCACCTCGTCGAGGTACGTGTCGAGCCGGTCGAGACGCTCGTTCCAGAGTCTCTCGAACTCGCCGACCCAGTCGTAGATGGGGCGAAGCGCCGATGCCTCCAAGCGATAGAGCCGGCGCCGGCCCTCGGTTCTGGAAGTGACCAGCCCAACCTCTTTGAGCACCTTCAGATGCTTGGAGACCTGGGGCTGGGAGATCGGCATCGCCTCCACGATGTCGTTGACCGAGAGCTCGCCGTCACCGATCAGCTCGACGATTTGCCGGCGTCGCGGCTCGGCCACGGCGTTGAAGGCGTCGGTGGTGGTGGCGGCTCTGGCCATATCCGTAATATATTCGTATATACGAATATGTCAACCCATCAAATATTCTCCTCGATGATGAGTCCCGACGAGCTCACGAAGATGGCGCATTCCCAGATGCCGTTCACCGAGCTGCTCGGGCTGAAGATCGACTCAGGTGAGGCGGGGGAGGTGCGGGCAACGACTCTGTGGAGACCCGAGTACTGCACGGTCGGTGGCATGATCCACGGCGGCTACCTGATGGCGGTGGCCGACTCGGTCGGTGCTCTGTGCGCTTATCTAAACCTTCCGGCAGGTGCCACCACGTCGACTGTGGAGTCGAAGTCGAACTTCTTCCGACCGGTGACCGCAGGGTCGATCGACTTCATCGCCACCCCGGTGCACGTGGGGAGGACCATGATCGTGGTACAGACGGACGCACACGGCGAGGAAGGGAAGCTCGTGGCGCGGACAATGCAGACACAGACCGTGATTTCCCCTGGGTAGGCCGGTTGCTCGAAGGCCCCGCGTTCTCGGGGCCAGAGACTTCGCTCAGCGAAGTCTGCGACCCTGGGTTTGACCGCGGGAAGGGCTGGTCAGAAAGGAGGGGTCCCCAAACCGGTGACCGTGGATTGGGCTCGATCCTCGACGATCCGAAATGGGGTCAGCTGCGCCCGCCCACGACCGCCTTCGGGGATCTCCAGTTCGACGACAAGCGCCTTCCCGGCAACGGCGGTGCCACGCAGAGTCTGAACGATCCCCGTCCAGTTGCCCAGGTCCTCATCGTGTTCGAGGACGGCCTGTCCTGTGGTGAGAAGGATCCCGTCGCCACCCATGATCCGCACCGGGCCTTCGTAGCCTTCTGCCATCACCGTTCTCCGTAGATAGTGCGAATCTGGCTTCGCAGGAGGATCTCGGGGCTACGTCCCGCTGCCTCGGCGGCTTCTTCCATCTCCTCGATCTTGTCGCGGAGACGGTCGAGCCTCTTTTTGAGACGACGATTCTCTTCCTGGAGAGCGAGGACCCGGCGGACACCTTCGAGGTTCATGCCCTCGGCGGTCATCTCCTGTATGAGTTGGAGACGCTCGATGTCCTCCTGTGAATAGCGGCGGGTGCCCCCGGGAGTGCGAAATGGGTCGATCAGGCCCTTGCGCTCGTAGATGCGCAGAGTCTGGGGGTGCATGCCGGCTAGCTCCGCGGCCACGGAGATCACGAACACCGCCCGTGTGGAATCTGTCATCGTGTCGGCCCCATCATCTCAGATGAGACCGAATGTCGTCGGTCTCATGCTCCGCCAATTCCTCGAGGAGTCTCTTTTCGTCCTTCGAGACCTTCTGTGGCACCGCCACTTCGACCGTGACCAGTAGATCGCCGCTCTTGCCCCGATCGGGGTTGATGCCCTTCCCCCTGACCCGGAAGGTCTTGCCGGAGGGTGTCCCCGAGGGAATCTTCACCTTGACTCCACCGTTGAGCGTCGGAACTTCGAGCTTGGTGCCCAAGGTGGCCTCGGTGTAGGTGATCGGAACCTTGAGGGTGAGGTCGTTCCCCCTCCGGCCAAAAGTCCGGCTGGGAGCCACCCGGATTCTGACCATGAGGTCTCCGCTCGGCCCACCGTTGGACCCAGGAGCGCCTTTGCCACGCAATCGGAGGGTCTGTCCGTCCTTGACCCCTGCGGGCACGCGGAGCTTGACGTTGCGGCGGCGATTCTCGACGCCAGATCCGCGGCACTTGGTGCACGGGTCCTCGATCAGCCGACCCGAGCCGTGGCACTGGGGGCACGGTTGAGTGAACGAGAAAAAGCCCTGGTTCTGTGCGACGACTCCGCGGCCCCCACAAGTCGGGCAGGTGGTCACCTGCGAGCCTGGCTCCGCCCCCGAGCCCGAGCACCGGGAACACGGTGCGGCGCCTTCCACGACCACTTCGGTCTCCACCCCGAAGGCGGCGTCCTCAAAACCTATTGTGAGCTCCGTCGTGAGGTCGGCGCCACGGCTCGGGCCGGTACCACGACCCCGCTGCTGGTTGCCGAACCCGAACAAGTCGCCGATACCGCCAAATCCGCCGAGCAGATCTTGCAGATCTTCGACACGCACCTGTTGACCGCCGAAGCCGCCGGCGCCAGGCCCACCGAATCCCTGGAATCCGCTGGCCCCGAGACGACGAACCTGGTCGTATTCCTTCCGTTGCTCCGGGTTGGAGAGGGTGGCATACGCCTCGGAGATCTCCTTGAACCGCTCCTCGGCGGCCTCATCGCCCGGGTTGGCGTCCGGATGGTGGGTCTGGGCGAGTTTCCGGTATGCCTTCTTGATATCCTCGGCGCTGGCCGTGTCGGACACCCCGAGGACTTTGTAGAAGTCCTTTTCGAGCCAATCCCGGTTCATCAGCTCACGTCCACTACGACCAGAGCGGCCCGGAGCACCTTTCCTCGCAGGCGGTAGCCGCGGCGCAGCTCCTGGGTGACGGTGAGCTGGCCGTTGCCGCCGGGGGCGCCGACCGGTTCGTGGATCTCGGGGTCGAAGGGCTCATCGATGGTGGGGATGACCTCCAGACCCTCGTTCTTCAGCGCGTTGAGGAGTTGCTCTCGGGTGTTGAGCATGCCTGAGTACAGCTTCTTCTCGGTATCCGTGGCCGGCTCGGTCTGCAGAGCAGCATCGAAGGTGTCCAGCACCGGCATGAGGCCCATTACCACCTTCTCGGTGGCCCGGTCGAGCATCACCGCGTTGTCCCGCGTCGTCCGCTTCCGATAGTTGTCGAAGTCGGCAGCAACCCTTTTCAAATCGTCGAGGTATGAGTCACCTTCGTCGCGGGCAGACTTGAGCTCGACGAGGAGTGTCTCGATGGCCGAAGCCGGGTCATCCGGGAGCTCCAGACCCAGCGAGTGTGGGTCCGGAGTCTCCGTGGCTGGGACTAGCTCGGCCTCGACGACTTCGGTGTCGGGTGAAGTCCCGATCTGTGTGTCGATCTGGTTTTCACTCATCCTCATCGTCAACGATCTCGGCCTCCACGACGTCGTCGTCATCGGTGGAGGTGTCGCCGTCTGACGCTCCTGTCTGCTGTTGGGCCGACGCCTGCTGGTAGAGACGTGTGGCCATCGCCTGGCTCGCAGAGACCAGCTCATCCATCTTCGACCTGATCTCCTCTGTCTCGGCGTCGGCATTGGCCAGAACCTCGCTGAGGGCCGACTTGGCGGCGTCCACGGCCGATTTCTCCTCGTCGGTCATCTGCTCGCCGGACTCCTCGATCAGCTTCTCGGTCTGGTTGACGAGTTGCTCGGCCTGGTTCCGGGTCTCGACCTGCTCGCGACGCTTGGCATCCTCTTCGGCATAGGCCTCGGCGTCCTTGACCATGCGGTCGATGTCGTTCTGAGCCAGTGCGGTGCCACCGGTGATGGTCATCTTCTGCTCTTTGTTCGTAGCCAGATCCTTGGCATTGACGTGAACGATGCCGTTGGCGTCGATGTCGAAAGTCACCTCGATCTGGGGGACACCCATCGGGGCCGGAGGTATGCCGGTGAGACGGAATTTGCCAAGACTGTTGTTGTCGTTGGCCATGGTCCGCTCACCCTGAAGCACGTGGATCTCTACCTCGGGTTGGTTGTTCTCGGCCGTGGTGAAGATCTCTGAGCGCTTCGTGGGGATGGTCGTGTTGCGCTCGATCATCCGGGTCATGACCCCGCCTTTGGTCTCGATGCCGAGTGTGAGCGGAGTGACATCCAGCAACAGGATGTCCTTGACGTCACCCTTGAGGACCCCGGCCTGGATCGCGGCTCCCGCCGCAACCACCTCGTCGGGGTTGACACCCCTGTGGGCGTCCTTGCCGGTCAGGTCCTTGACCAGCTCCTGGACGGCCGGCATGCGGGTCGATCCACCGACCAACACCACGTGATCGATCTCCTCGACCGCGATGCCCGCGTCCTTGATCGCCTGGTGGAACGGGCTCTTGGTCCGATCGAGCAGGTCTTCTGTCAGTTTCTGGAACTCCGAGCGCGTCAGCTTGTACTGCATGTGCAGCGGACCGGCGTCGGTGGCGGTGATGAAGGGAAGGTTGACCTCGGTCTCGGCGACCGTCGAGAGCTCGATCTTGGCCTTCTCCGCCGCCTCCTTGAGCCGCTGGCTCGCCATGCGGTCCTTGGACAGGTCGACACCATGGTCGTCCTTGAAACTCTTGACCAGCCACTCGATGACTGCCTCATCCCAGTCGTCACCACCGAGCTGGGTGTCGCCGGAGGTCGCCTTGACCTCGAACACACCGTCCCCGATCTCGAGCACTGATACGTCGAAGGTGCCACCACCGAGGTCGAAGACCAAAATCGTCTCGTCGGACTTCTTGTCGAGTCCATAGGCCAGAGAGGCCGCGGTGGGCTCGTTGATGATGCGCAGGACGTTGAGACCGGCGATCTGGCCGGCCTCCTTGGTCGCCTGACGCTGGGCGTCGTTGAAGTAGGCGGGGACGGTGATAACGGCGTCGGTCACGGTGTCACCGAGATACGACTCGGCATCCCTCTTCAACTTCATGAGGATCCGGGCCGAGATCTCCTGAGCCGTGAGCTCCTTACCGTCGATATCGATGCTCCAGTCGGTGCCGATGTGGCGTTTGACGGAGCGAACTGTCTGGTCTGGATTGGTGATGGCTTGACGTTTGGCGACCTCGCCCACCAGGACCTCACCGTCCTTGAACGAAACGATCGAGGGCGTGGTGCGGCCGCCCTCGACGTTGGCGACAACGATGGGGTCGCCACCCTCGAGCACGGCGATGACGCTGTTGGTGGTGCCAAGGTCGATGCCTACGGCGCGTGGCATGTGTTGGATTCCTTCCGCTTGATTGAGTCCTGGTTAATACTACAACCTGAGTGTGGTTGTATCAACTTTCTGTCGGGTAAGTCCCTGGACTGGGGTTTTGGGTGCTTCTCGTCGTGCCCGGGCACAGCGAGAAAGACTCAGGCGGCGAGACTCTTGATGAACTCCACGAGATCGTCGACCTGAGTCTCGTCGAGTTGGTCGGCGAAGAAGCCCGGCATCAGGTCGTCGTAACCCTCCACGATCTGACTGCTCGGTGCCACGATCGAGTTGAAGAGGTAGGCGTCGTCGGCGACGACCTCTTCACCACCCACCAATGGTCGCACCGAACCGGCGAGACCCTTCCAGGTGGGACCTGACCCGGCACCCCCGTCGGTGGTGTGGCAGTTGAGACAGGCCTGCTCCTGGGCGAGTGTTTGCCCGCGAGCGGCCGCTTCGGGATCGATCGTCACCGGCGCCTGGGTGGTGTCGGTCGTGCCGTCGCCCAGAGACTCCCCGGTGAACAGGAAGAGCCCGAGACCCAGGCCGACCACGATGATCAGGGCGAGCGCGCCCTCGGTCCAACTGCTCATGCGTGAATGAACCGTAGACAACTGCCGGGTCATATATAGGGTTTGGCCCTGTGCCCCTGACCCGTCGCCAGTTCATAGGTGCCGCCACCGGGCTGGTGGTCGGTGGTTCGGCCCTCGCCGTCCCGGCGCAGGGTCTGACGATCAACCCGCGATCCTCTTGGACCTCCGAGCCCCCGACCGGTCCGCTCTCCGCCGAGGACGTCGAGTTCCTGCTGGTTCACCACTCGGCATCACACAACGG
Organism: Acidimicrobiia bacterium; assembly: GCA_035620735.1. Taxonomy (GTDB): domain Bacteria; phylum Actinomycetota; class Acidimicrobiia; order Spongiisociales; family ZC4RG35; genus JANQRA01. The sequence goes on from DASPGH010000116.1 coordinate 7,807, forward strand.
GCACTCGGCATCGGACGTGCCGGCGATACTTCGAAGCTGGTACGCATTCCACACCGGGCCCGAGAAAGGTTGGCCCGACATTGCATACAACTTCATAATCGACTCGGCCGGCGGGGTGTGGGAGGGACGTCAAGGCAGCCTGGAGAGCGCTGTCGCCGGGTCGGCGACCGGGGGCAACCAGGGCTATTCCCAACTCGTCTGCCTCATCGGAGACACCAATGTGACGCCGGCGACGCCTGCCGCCCACGCCTCTCTGGTGCAGGTCCTGGCATGGCTGGCCGATCGGTTCGGGGTCTCGACCGCCCCGGGGGCCGAGGTGACGTTCGTCTCCCGTGGTTCCAACAAGTGGCCGGAGGGCACGTCGGTGACGACTGCGACCATCGCCGGGCACCGTGACATGAGTCAGACCACCTGTCCTGGTGACAGTCTCTATGGCTACGTCACCGGGTCACTGCGCGCCGACGTGGATGCTGTCCGAGGAGGTTCGGCGCCGCCACCACCACCATCCTCGACTACATCGTCGACTGCGTCTTCGACCAGCACCACAGTCGCTACCACCACGACGACAGTCCCTCCCACTACGACCGTGCCCCCATCGTCGACAACCACCTATCCAACGACGTCGACATCTCCTGCAAGCACCACCACCTCCTCTCCAACAACTACGACTCCGGTGACGGTCACCACGGTTCCCGGCCCGACTACTGCGACGCCGGCTCTCGCCACCGAGGTGTCACCTCCCTCCAGTTCCCCGGTCGGGCTTCTCGCCACCGCCGGAGCCCTGGTGGCGAGTGGTGCCGGTCTGCTCGTATGGCGTTATCGTCGCATGCGCAACTGACGAGGAGGCTGGCGATGGAAGCTGTCGAGGCGGTCGTGTTGGCCGCACGTGTCTGGGCAGGGGTGGTGATGCTGGCCCATGGCATCAATCACGCCAGAACGCAGGAGGGGACCGCCAACTGGTTCCGAAAGGTCGGGTTCAAGGCTCCCGAGATGAATGCAAAGATGGCTGCGGCCACTGAGCTGGCCATCGGTCTGGGACTGATCACGGGAGTGCTCACGTCGTTCGCCGCCGCCGGGCTGGTGGCGACGATGGTCGGGGCGTTCTGGTCGGTGCACAGATTCTCCGGCTTCTTTGTTTTCCGTCGGCCCGATGAGGGGTATGAGTACGTCGCGACGTTGGCGATGCTGGCGCTGGTCATCGCCACCGTCGGACCCGGTCAGGTGTCGGGTGATGCCGTCCTCGGCATCGAGGACACATTCAACGGGGCCACCGGAGCGCTCATCGTTGGCCTCGGTGTGGTGGTCGGTGCCCTCCAGCTGGCTGCTCTGTGGAGACGCCCCGCAGACGCCGGGGAGATGTGAGACTCCACCCCCTTCCCCCACGATTCGGCGAAACGCGCGAAGCCCTTCATCAGATTGCGTTCTTCGCCGTCGCCCCGGCTCGTTATCGGGTCGAGGAGCGGATGGGTCTCACCGCGGCTCCGGGAGGGTTCGGGACACCCCCGTTCGGGGGACAGGTGATGAGGGTGGAGGGGGCCACTTTGGTCCTGGAGAGTGAAGACGCGGTCGCCTCGCGAACTATCACGACGGTTCGCGATGCATGCGAGTTCTTCGGGCACGACTACGAGGTCGATTGGTTCACTGACTTCCGCGACCCGCTCGCTCCCACCGATCCCGATCGACCTCTCGACGTCGACGACGAAGTTGCCCGATTCCTGGGGCAGTGGTTCAACTACGGAACCGAGGTGTTGGAACGTCTCCGGTCCCAGGGCAACGAAGACGACGACGTCTCTGAGGTTCAGCTGTGGCCGGAGCACTTCGACCCGGCGTGCGAATTGGGAGACCCCGACGCGGGGCAACGCGCCAGTTTTGGCGCCTCCCCAGGAGATTCCGACCATCCAGAGCCCTATCTGTATGTCTCCCCATGGGGCGACATCGACAGGTCCGACGAGTACTGGAACGACGTCGCCTTTGGTGGCTCGAGTCTTGGCTACTCGAAGCTGGTGAAGACGAAAGACCCGGTCGAAAAGGGACTCGACTTCCTGCTGCGTGGGTACCGCCTACTCCACTCCGCCTGACCGTAGCGATGCAACCAGACCGACAGCAGCGGCTTTCACCTGGGCGATGGTGGCGTCATAGCCTTCGTCCGGTCCGCCGTAGGGGTCAGGCACCTCATCGGAGTCCGTGTCAGGATCGAAAGTCCGAAACAACCGCACCTTGGCTTTGTGCTCGAGATCCGGCGCCAGCTCTAGGACGTCTCTCAGGTTGGCGCGGTCCATGACGGCGATCACGTCGTAGCGCTCGAAGTCGAGGCTGTTGATTCGCCGCGCCCGGCCCTCGAGGGTCAAACCGGCACGTTTTCCGGCGGCCACGGCCTGGGGATGTGGGGGGTTTCCGATGCTCCATGACCCAGTCCCGGCAGAGTCGACCACGACGTCGACACCAGCATCAGCGGCGGCGGCCGCGATAGCCGCTGCGGCGGCGGGGGAGCGGCAGATGTTCTCGGCGCAGACCGCCAGAATCCGTGTTTTCACTTGGTGCTCGCCACCTCCGCCAGACGCTGCCGTGCCAGGTCGATGTATGACTGCTCGGTGTCGAACCCAACGTAGTGTCGCCCCGACTCGACTGCAGCGACCGCAGTCGTACCCGAGCCGATGAACGGATCGAGAATCAGGTCGCCCTTGTAGGTGTAGAGCTCGATCAGACGGCGGGGGAGGTCCACCGGGAAGGGTGCCGGATGGCCGACGCGGGTGGCACTCGCGGTCGGCATCTCCCACACGTCGATTGTGCCTGTGAGGAACTCATCGGTGTCGATGGTCGCTTCATGGGGAAGACCCTTTTCCTCACGTTCGGGGCGTTTGATCGCCCGATCAAAGCGCCCTTTCGAGGCGATGATGATCCTCTCCGTGACGTCACGCAGCACCGGATTCTGGGGGGATCGGTAAGACCCCCAGGCACAACTCCCCCCGGCTCCCTTGGCCTTCTGCCAGATCACCTCGCCTCGTAGCAGCATCCCGAGGTCGTCCTGGAGGATGGAGATGACGTCAGCGGAGAGTGAGCGGTACGGCTTACGACCGAGGTTGGCCACGTTGACAGCCATCCTCCCCCCGGGCTCCAGTTTGGTCAGGGAGACGGCCAGGACATCGTGCAGCATCTCCAGGTACTCGATGTATGTGCCGGGCACGTGGCCGGTGGCCAGGTCGGTCTCGTACTCCTTGCCCGTGAAATAGGGCGGTGAGGTGACCAAAAGGGCCACGGAGCGATCGGTCACCTGGGTGTCGTCCATGCTGCGCGCGTCACGACAGAACAGCTCGTCGACCACCACGGGCGGGGAAACCCGCTCGTCGGGGGAGACCACAGGTGGGGAGAATCTGGCATAGAACGAAGTCGAGTCGTGCGACTCTCTCTTCCCCGAGCCGAAATTTGAGGTGGCCGTGGCCAACCGCCGCCTGGACATGGCTCCTGAAGTTATCCATCGCTGACGGGAACTGACTGACAATCCAGAAACGGCTTCAATTGAGGAACCCATGAAGATCGTCATTCCCGCCGACCGCCCCAAGTACGAGAGGGAGCTCCCCGGCGGAGTCGATCTCACGCTGAGCCCCATCCTCAAGACAGATAGGGAGTTCTTCGAACGGGGGATCGAGGAGCTATCGCTGGAGAGCAGGTTCGCCAGATTCGGGCAGGGTGTGAGCAGCCTCAGCGCCCAGGAGCTGGACTATTTGAGCGATGTGGATCAGAGGAGTCACGTGGCCTGGGGGGCCCTCGTCGGTGACGAAGCCGCCGGGGTGGGGCGCTACATCATGATGGACGACCCGACCAAGGCGGAGATCGCCTTGACGGTTCTCGATTCGATGCAGCGACGAGGGGTCGGGCGAGCTCTGTTCGAAGCTCTCATCGCGGTCGGACGTCACGACGGGATTCATGAGTTCGCATTCGAGGCCCGATCCGACAACGAGGCCGTTATCAGCCTCATGGCCGAGATCGAGGTAACGCCGCTGATGACCGATGGCGTCATCGAGCGCACGATCAGGATCTCAGACCTGCCCACGACCACCCATGACCGGGCCCTCGTCGAAGTGATCGAGGAGGTCAGGTCCCAAAAGGAGTCTGCGAGCTAGGAGCGGATCTCTTCCTCGAGATCGAGCGACGCCGAATTCACGCAATAGCGGAGCCCGGTCGGGTTGGGCCCGTCGTCGAAGACGTGACCCAGGTGACCACCGCAGTTGGCACACTTGATCTCGGTTCGGACCATCCCGTAGGAGTGGTCGACTTCCTCGTCGATGAGACCTCCGGCCAGCGGCTGATAGAAGCTCGGCCAGCCACTGTGCGATTCATACTTGGTGTCCGACGAGAAGAGCTTCTCCCCACAGCCGGCACATCGGTAGACACCTTCGGCCTTCGAGTCCCAGTACCTACCGGTGAACGGTCGCTCCGTGCCCCCCTGACGCAGGACCTCGTATTGCTCAGGAGACAGCTTCTCCCGCCATTCGGACTCTGTCTTGGGCATGTCAGTCATCGTTGATCCTCCTGCCCCCATTCAACTCCAGGTGCTGTTCTAAACGATCGATGAAGATGTTCTGCGCCGGGTTGAGCTTGCGTCTGGCGTCGTTCGGTGCCATCCACACCACCCGGTCGATCTCGGGGTACTCCCTCCCGTAGAGGGTGAACGTGCCAGGGTTGAACTTCGACATGTCGAAGTCGGTCTCCACCGCCCACACCACAACAACTTTTCGCGACTTCAGGGTCGTCTCGCCCAACGACACCCAGTCATCCCCGGTCGGAGGGTCCCAGCCGGTCTCTTCCGCGAATTCACGGGCCGCGGCGTCTTCGTCGTTCTCTCCGTCCTTGACGATCCCCTTGATGACGGACCACGAACCGGCGTCCTTGTTGGCGAACCAAGGACCTCCTGGATGCGCGATCAGCACTTGCAGAGAGCCGTCCGAACGGTAAGGGAGAAGACCCGCGGATCTCATGGGTGTCGACATTACGCTGGCCGCGTGACCGTCTTGGCCACCATGACGCCAGGCGATCAGGACCTGGCGGTTTTCGACACGAGTCTTCAGCTCGGTGCGTCAGAGTCCCTGGGGACGGGGGTGAAGCGGGTGACCATGGAGCAGCTCGAGCTCGCTGCTGCCCAGTTCTTCGACGTAGACCTCGGTATCGGTGGCGCAGTTCACGAGTCACGCAAGTCGGTCAAGAGGGTGCGGGCACTGTTGCGTCTCGTGCGCAGCGAGATCCCTGACAGGATCTACTCCTTCGAAAACCAAACACTGCGTGACACCGCTCGTCTTCTCTCGGAGGTGCGGTCGGCGCAGGGGGTGCTCAACGCTGCCACCTCGGTCCATCGGCTCTATGGAGATCTACTCGCCGACGGCACCTTCGAGGAGATGCTCGGGCGTCTCGAACGGCGCAGGGATGTCGCTGAGCTGAGCGCGGCGGAGGACCCCGCCCTGGTGGGGAGGGTGGTCCGTGGCCTGGAGCGGGCATATCACCGTTACGGGTCCTGGCCCACCGACCCCGAGGCGCAGCAGGTCTACGGCATGGGAATTCGGGACAGCTATGACGCAGTGTCTCCCGGTCTCTCCGGTACCTACGACCAGGGTCGCCAGAACATGGTGAATGCATACCGGCGGGGAGATCCAGGTGACTTTCACGAGTGGCGCAAGCGTGTCAAGGACATGAGACACCAGATGGAGTTTCTGGCGCCGCTCTGGCCGGAGGTGGTCGTCGGCACCGCCATGACCCTCGATCGGCTCGGGAACATCCTCGGGGAGGACAACGACCTCGCCGAGCTCCTCGATCTCCTTCGGGTCCGGCCCGACCTCTGCCCCAACCCTCGGGAGCGCTCGCTCTTCCGTGCCCTGGCCGGCCAGCGCCGGTCGGAGCTGCAGCTCGCCGGCGAGATCCTGGGTCGACGTGTGTACGCCGAGAAGCCCAAGGCGATCACGACCAGATTTGGGGAGTATTGGGCAGCTCGTCGATTGGCACTGGACGGCTCTTTCGACACCCTCGTCGTCTACTGAGGAAGCGCTCGCCGATCGACCAATCGGAATCACGAGGTGGTCTTTGACGTTTACCTATGTCCAGCGACATCAGGAGATTCCCATGACTGAACGCGGTCGAGTGCGCATCGAGCCCAGCCGACGGAGGGTTCGCGTGATGCTCGGTGGCGAGGTCGTTGCCGACACGACCAGGCCGCTGCTCGTCTGGGAGGTTCCGTACTATCCCACCTACTACTTCCCCGAATCAGATGTCAGGACCGACCTGCTCGTGGAGACGGGCGAAGTGCGGAACAGCCCCAGTCGCGGAGAGTCCACGCAGTACGCGGTCAAGGTCAATGGCTCGGAGGGGGCCGGCTACACCTTCAAAGAGCCGAAGCTCGATGAGATCGCCGGCCACTTTGCCTTCGTATGGAAGACGATGGATCACTGGTTCGAGGAGGACGAAGAAGTGTTCGTCCATGCCCGCGACCCTTATACCCGCATCGACATCCTGCCCTCCAGCAGAAGGGTGAGGGTCGAGATCGACGGAGTGACGGTGGCCGACACCACAAACGCCTCCTTCCTCTTCGAGACGGGTCTGCCCACGCGCTACTACATACCCAAGACAGATGTGCGCATGCAGCTGCTCAACCCGACCGAAACGTCCACTGCCTGTCCCTACAAAGGGACGGCCCGCTATTGGTCGGCCCTGGTCAATGGTGAGACCTACGAGGACATCGTCTGGGGTTACGACACGCCGCTACCGGAGTCTCAGAAAATCGCCGGTCTGGTCAGCTTCTACAACGAAAAGGTAGACGTCTACCTCGATGAGGAGCATGAGCAGCGCCCCAAGACGAAGTTCTCCTGAACGGCCGCAGCGCCGTTCATCTCATAGTTGTCCGGACTCGGCCCGCTCCAGGGTTGCAACGTAGGCGGGGTCGTCGTAGCGACTAAGGAGTAAGTCATCGGCGTAATCAGGCAAGCCGCTGTCTGTGAGATGCCTCGCCAACAGATCGGCGGCCGCGGCAGACACCATCACACCGAATCCAGACATGCCCGTGAGAAGATGTACCCCGTCGACTCCCGACGGTCCGATCAGCGGCCGATTCTCAGTTGTTTTGGTGTAGTAGCCCCCGTCGACGAAGGACTCGGGTAGCCGGTCGTGATACTCGGCCAATCCGGGCACCATGGTGGTCAGGCCTCTCATCACCACCTCCGGGTAGAGCGGGTCTTCGGGCAGCGGCCAGGTCGGCTCGATGACCAGGTCGTGGTACTCCCAGAGCGCCAGTATGTACGGTGAGTCCGCTCCGCCCTCCGGGCGGAAGTGACAGAAGATCGGCATCTCACCGACCACGTCTTCCCTTCCCATTTCCATCAGACCAGTCTTCTCCTCTTCGGACCAATCGACGGTCTGGGTGTCGCTCCAAATGGTCATGGGCGCATCCCTGGGAATGATTCCGAGGTGATCCCGGAAGGCCACCTTGAGGTGGAGCTCTGAGAAGAGGGGGAGATCGAGACCCACTAACCCGCCCACTTTCTTCGTCATCGGACCTGCTGCGATGACGATTGCTCCGGTCGAGATGTTTTCCCCGTCGTCGAGCGTGACGCGTCCGGGGTCCATGTCCGTAACGGCGGCGTTGATGAAACTGGCGCCTGCGGCACGGGCTCGCTCCAACATCCACAGCCCTAGGTCCTGGGCCCGAAACCAGCCAGCGCGGGGAATGAACAACCCACCGACGGCATCTGTGGTGAGGAACGGGTATTCGGCAAGAAGGACGTCCTTTCCCAGTATCTCGGCGGTAGCCCCGAGAGGGCGAACCGCCTCCGTCTGGGTCTTCATGACGCGAGCCCGACCTTCGTCACCGGTGACGAACAGGTAGCCGTTGTGGTTGAGACCGAATTCGGTCTCCGTGGCCAGCTCCTCGAAGATGTCGATCGACCGGTTCATCAACCCGACCATGGATCGGTCCGGCCACCAGTTTCGGTAGCACTCGGTCGACTTGTCCGAGGTCAGTGTCAGCGGGGGTCGGGGATCCACCAGGACCACGTCTCTGAGTCCATGGCGCACAGTCAGGTGGTAGGCCGCGGACACACCGGCGATGCCGGCGCCGACAATGACTATGTCGGCTGTCCCTGTCACCGCCCCAGGTGGCTCTTCACAGCCTCGGCTACTGCCTGGGGGGTGAACCCGAGTTCCTCGGCGATGACATCGGCCGGCGCCGAAGCGCCGAAGTGGTCGACCCCTATGCTCAGACCCTCGGGTCCCACGATCGTCTCCCACCCGAACGTCGCTGCCGCCTCGACCGACACCCGGGGAGCCGTTCCCAACACCTCGTCACGGTATGCCTGCGGCTGATCGGCGAACAGCTCCCAGCAGGGGAGACTGACCACGCGCGCCGAAATGCCGTCCTCGGTGAGCAGGTCGGCCGCCCCGACGGCCGTAGACACTTCGGAACCCGTTGCGATCAACGTCACGTCACCTCCGTCCCTGAGGACATATCCGCCTTTGACTACCTCCCCGTCGGTGAGCGTGGGGACATCCTGTCTGGTCAGTATCAGTGCCACCGGGCCGTCCGCCCGGTTCAAAGCGATCTCCCATGCCTGGACGACCTCGTTTGCGTCGGCGGGTCGGATCACCCAGAGGTTGGGCATTGCCCGCAGACTGGCCAGATGCTCGATGGGCTGGTGGGTGGGCCCATCCTCGCCCAGGAACACCGAGTCGTGGGTCCAAACCCATATGGAGGGCGCCTCCATCAGCGCCGAGAGCCGGACCGCCGGCCTCATGTAGTCGCTGAAGACGAAGAACGTTGCCCCGTAGGGGCGGAGACCGCCGTGAATGGCCATGCCGTTTACGACCGTGCCCATGGCGTGCTCCCGAACACCGAAGGGAATGTCGCGCGCCGTGCGATCAGCCTTGGAGAACAGCCGCCCGTCCTCTATGACCGTCTTGGTCGACCCAGCGAGATCGGCGGATCCGCCAATGAAGCCGGGGGATTTCTCCGCCATCTCGGCGAAGAGCTTCCCCGAAGAGGCCCTTGTGGCCAGGCTGGCACCTCTCTCGAACCCGGGACCGTCGAGCTCCACCGGCTTCGGCGCGAAGAAGGTCTCCCATTCGGTGGTGTCCGCCGCTTCGAACCGCTTCCTCCACTCGCTGTGAGCAGTCCGGCCCCGCTCCATCGCTTGTGCGAAAAACTCATAGACCGTCTCGTCCACGTGGAATGTCGGGTCCACCGGGTAGCCCATGGCCACCTTGGCCAACCTCACTTCCTCCTCGCCCAGCGGCTGACCGTGCGAGGCCGCGGTGTCCTGGAGATTGGGTGCGCCGTGCGCGATGTGGGTGCGACAGATGATGAGGGAGGGTCGGTCCTCCTCGGCGTGTGAGGCTTCGATGGCCTCTGCGATCGCGGGACGGTCGTGGCCGTCGACCATCGAGGTGTGCCAACCGACCGCTTCGAATCTCTTCGACACGTCCTCGGAGAACGTGATGTCGGTCGAGCCATCGATCGAGATGTCGTTGTCGTCGTAGAAGTAGAGAATTCGCCCCAAGCCGAGGTGGCCGGCCAGCGACGCCGCCTCGGCGCTGACACCTTCCATCAAGTCGCCATCCGAGACGAATGCGAATGTGCGATGGTCGACCAGATCTGATCCGAGCCGGGCCCGGAGATGCTCCTCGGCGAGAGCCAGACCGACCGCCGTACCGAAACCCTGGCCGAGGGGGCCGGTAGTGGTCTCGATGCCCAAATCGTGGTCGATCTCGGGATGCCCTGCGGTATGCGAGCCCCACTGCCGGAAGCTCTTCAAGTCGTCGAGACCGACCGGGAAGCCAGAGAGATGCAGCAGTGAGTAGAGGAGCATCGAGCCGTGCCCATTGGAGACAACGAAACGATCGCGATCGACCCACGTGGGGTCTACCGGGTCGACTTGAAGGTAACGACCCCAGAGGACCACGGCGATGTCCGCCATGCCCATCGGCATCCCCGGGTGCCCCGAGTTGGCAGCCTGGACGGCATCCATGGCCAGGGCCTTGATCGTGTTGACGGCGAGCTGTTCGACGGATTGGTCTGGCATCGGGGGCGAGAGTACCCATCTCACGTTCTCTCAACCGTTCTGTGCGGGCTTGCACGGAAAGGGTGCTCACAAACCCGCACAGAATGGTGTCAGAGGGCCGGCCGGCATTCCTCGCAGGGACGGTGCCCCGCTGCCTCGGCTTCTGCGGCGGAGCGGAACCCGGCCACGTCCCCCGCCGACGTTGATCGGATCACGTGGCAGGTGGGATGGCAGAAGACCCCGGTGGCCGTGTTCGCCTGAACCCTGACATGACGGCTGGCCAGGTCCTCGAGCCACTCGGGACTCGCCCCCTCGTGATGCAACAACTCGACCTTGTTGTGTGGGCCGCCCAGGGAGTAGTTGCCGATGTGCCCATCGGTCCGCACGACCCGGTGGCAGGGGATGATGAGGGGGATCGGGTTCCTGGCGACGGCGGATCCGACGGCTCGAACTGCCCGGGGGCGGTCGACCTCGCGGGCCACCCACCCGTACGGCCTCACTTCACCTTTGGGAATGGTGGCCGTGGTGCGTAGCACCCTCTGCTGGAAGTCGGTGACAGTCCTCAGGTCGACAGGGAGGTCTCCGGGGGTGCCCAACTCGATCGCCTTGGGGATGTGCCGGCTCCAGTCGCGCGGCGCCTCTGCCCGAATCAGTCTCCGGCCGTACCTCTCTGCGAACCGGATCTCGAAGCCGTCGGCGATGTCTACCGACGAGACCCCTTCCGGGCTGAATGTGACTGCGACCCGACCGATCGCCGATTCGTAGAAGTCGTAACCGTGGGCCAGCCCCGTGCCGAGGGCGACTCCTTCGGCTACCCCGGACGGCAAATCCTCACGACCCAGTGACTCCAGTTGTCTTTCGATACTCATCGTTCTCTCTCCAATTCGTTGCGAAGTCTGGCGAGGCCGCGGTGAACGTCGGCCTTGACGGTTCCTTCTGGTCTGCCCGTTATCTCGGCGATCTCGGTCGTGCCCATACCCACGACGTGGCGGAGGACGACGGCCGTCCGCTGATGGCTGCTCAGAGACGACAGACGTCGGTCCCAGGCCACCTCGTCGACGGGCTCGGGGTCGGTCTGGGAGACATCCACCTCCGTGTCGACAAACACCGGCCGCCGCGACCGATCGCGTAGATGATTTCTGCCCAAGTTCATTGCGATAGTCCATAGCCATGGCTGGAGGTGCAACCCCTGGATGCGCTCGGTCTCGTAGGAGCTCAGAGCGCGATAGGCGCGAATGAACGTCTCTTGGGTCAGGTCCTCGGCCTCCTGGTGGTCGCCGCAGATACGGCGCAGACCCCAGAAGAGCTTCGTCCCCATCTCCTCCACAACCGATGGGAATGCGCGATCCAGATCGGCGGCGAGAGCGTTCAACAGGTCGTCCATCATCGAGAAGAACCCCGGATCGGGTCATCCGGTTGCACCCCCGGCACCGTACCTATATTTGTGAGCGTGACATCGACGAGCGTGGAGGAGAGCCTCGACCGAGCCCAGGCCGCGGTGACGGCCGGTGATGGTCTCTCAGGCACCGGATTCTGGTCGGCCGTCGCAACGGTGAAGCGAAATCCAGAGCTGGCGGAGCGCTTCGCCGATCGTATCGCCGAGATCGACGAGACGGCCTTTCGTCAGTGGGTACTGCTCACTGTTCCACTTGGTCTCGGTACCGCCCTGGCAGTCGCCGCCTCGTTGATCGGCATCTTCCTCGTCGGTCTGGCATACGCTCTCGACGGCTTTCTCGCAATCCTGGTCTTCTACGCGGGACTCGTCGCTCTGCTCGCATCCACTCATGGGTTGGGCCATCTGGTCGTGGGGTGGGCAGTTGGCATCAGGTTCACCTGCTGGTTCGTCGGAAGAGTCACCCAACCCCAGCCGGGCGTGAAGGTCGACTACGCGTCATATCTGCGGACCAACCCGAGGGGTCGGGCGTGGATGCACGCCTCGGGCGCCATCGTCACCAAGGCAGTGCCGTTCCTACTCATCGGGGCGGCGATCGCGGCCGATCTGGCTTCATGGGCGGTGTGGCTCTTGCCTGTTATCGGAGTGGGTTCGATCGTCACCGACGTGCTCTGGTCGACTAGCAAGTCCGACTGGAAGAAGTTCAAGAGGGAGATGAGCTTCGCTCAGGCGTCCTGATCGGACCTGGGGATCGAGCCGTCCACCTGATGAAGCTGCTCGTGCGTCGCCACGAGGTCGTCGAATTCCGGTGGATCCTCGACATCGATTGCGATGAGATGGCGGGTGCGGGGCCCGTCTTCGACGTCGAACGCCCTCGCCCTGCGGAGGAGTGTTGCGGCTGCGTCATCGATCCGACGATGCTGTGCCAGATGGTCCTCCCAGCTCTGGAGGACCATGAGCTCGGTGAGCCGGGTCGGGTCGGAAGTGTTTCGGAACAGTCGCCATCGGTATGCCCCGGTGCTCAGCCGCACCAGCCGGATTTCGTTCATCAGATTGGTGAATTCCGCGAAGTCCGACTCTGCGATCCGCCACGTGTTGAGCACGATGACCGGGCCACCTTCGTACATCCCATCGTCGTGTGCCGGGGACGTCCGGTCCTGTGTGAACTCCGGTGTCACCACCTCGTCCACGTGTGGCACCTGAAATCGGGGAGCCAGGAAACCGAGTACCAGAGCGCCTGAGGAGAACACGAGGAGGGAGCCCGTTGTCCCGATGCCGTCGGCGACGAGCCCGGAGAGGATCGACCCGATGGGCAGGACCCCGGCGAACGCCAGCGTGTAGATCGACATCG
>DASPGH010000117.1:0-10909 GCA_035620735.1 Acidimicrobiia bacterium
CAGCGATCGGAGCAGTCTTCGGGGCGGGCGTCGGTGCCGCGATTGCGATTTCCGCGGGCACCGACCTCACGCGAGGTTGGGGAAGGCCAACCTGGTGGCTGGCCTTCCCCAACATGCATTGAGCCGATCGCGCCGGCTCTCAGGGGGTCGGGTCGTCGTAGACGCCGGCGAAGTGCGACGTGTTGCCGAACGTGGCTGCGCAGTCGGCCTGGGGTGCCGGACGGGCGATCGGTGAGCCGTCGACTATGGACTGCCGGAATGCGTCGATAGCGGCGCAGTCGGATGCCTCGCGGGAGTCGTTCCAGATCGCTGCTCCGAAGTCCCTCGTCGCCACCGCGTAGTTGTAATCCCCGATGAACTCCGACGTGAGTCCGTTGGCGGTCGATCCTCTCGCGTCACCTTCGGCTCCACGATGCAGCGTCATCCACGTTCCCAGGTCGGAGACATTGGCATGGCGGACCACACCCAGCATGGGGCGCGGGTCGGCGGTTGTCGACTGCCACAGCTCGAGGTAAGCGTTGTAGACGAGGTAGACGTCTTCGCCATTCGGTGAAATGGCCAATGCCGGCTGATTGGCTCGATCACCGGACTCCGATACGGCCGTTTTGTCACTGTACGTGTCGCCCCCGTCGGTCGACGTGATGACCCACGCCGTCTCCAGGTTCTCACCCATACTGTCATCAGACCAGGTCAACACGATCTGATCGGTGGCATCGGCGCCAGTGGGAGCACCGTTAGCGATGCTCACGCTCGGGAATGTGTTGGTCCGGGCTCCGGCCACACCGTCGATGGTGAAGCGGCCCTGCACGGGGTCCAACTGGCCAATCCCACCCTGGGTGACGATCGGCTGGGGTCGCTCGAACCTTGCCCCGCCGTCGAAGGACCTGGCCTGGAAGATCACGTCCTCACGGGTCACGAGGTCGGTGCCCACCCAATAGACGTAGACGGTGCCTTGACTGTCGGTTTGAATCTGACAGCCCTGTCGGCCGCCGGTCTGGGCGTTGTTGGTAGCTGCCGATAGCTGACGAACCCTCCAGGTATCGCCACCGTCAGTCGACCGGGAGAGGAGCACCGGCTCGGATCCGGCCGCGCCCCGGAAGCCGACATAGCACACATACACGTTCCCGAAATGTGGGCTGGACTCGGCGTTGTCGGCCCACAACTGCTCCTTGTCGCTGAACAGTGACATGTTCTGACGGCTTACGATCACGGGATCCATCCAGGCGGCGTTGTCGCCGGCCACAGCGCCTTCGATGTCGTCCGTGCGGGACACTCCGATGGCACCGGCTCCCCTGAATCCGGGGTTCCCGGGAAAGTTCGTGGCAATGTTGCCGTAGTACAGACGAGAACCGTTGGACCAGGAGAACTCGCCGGCCTCGTCGGGCTGGGGCCCGAACGCCACGATCGGATCACCGTTCGACACCAGACCATTCTCGAAATAGTTGGGCAACGTGCCGATCATGCCCTCCGGGTCGGGCACACAGGTGCCTGGGCCAAGGCACGCTCGGGCCGAGTATCCCGTGTAGGTCGGCTGTTCCCAGGTAGTGCCGCCATCCTGTGAGAACTGAACTCCCGACACACCGACACCTGGGGTGAACGGACAGGTGGTCGGGTCACCAGCGTTGCACGCCTCTAGATCGATGTTGTCGTTGGCGCCGGCCACCAGCAAGTTCGGGCTCGTCGGGTCGACGGCCAGGCCCGGTTCGTTCTGCTTGTTCTGGCTGAAGATCTCGTCGTCGCTACCGACGGTCACCTCGGTCTCAGAGATCGCGGCTTGGGCTATCCCCGAGCCGATCAGAAGTCCGAAAATGGCGACGGCAATGAGAATGCGTCGTGTCCTGTCCATGCTTCACCTCCGTTCTCATGGACGCTTTGGCCACACGGCCAAAAGGATTTGCGCCCTACCCAGGTCGGGCTCGGGTCAAACCTTCGGCTTTGGCCATCCGATCCTACGCCGGACACATCCTATGGGGCGGGCTGGATGTGTCACCTGCCCGGTTGGAAGTGCACCATGTCTCGGAATCCACGACATGTTGCTATAGCAACGCCTCGGTGCATTCGGGGTAACGGCGGAACCCTGGTGGTGAATAATGGGGACATGTACACCGAGCTGTATCGCAAGTCCCTTTCCAACCCGGAGGGGTTCTGGGAGGAGGCGGCGGCCTCGATCGACTGGGAGCGGTCCTGGGAATCCGTACTGGATGACAGCGGCGCCCCCATCTATCGGTGGTTCCCCGGAGCACGGCTGAACACTTCCCACAACGCCCTGGACCGCCATGTCGCAGACGGGCGCGCCGATCAGCCCGCCTTGATCTACGACAGCCCGGTGACGGACACCGTGGAGACCTACACCTATCGCCAGCTGCGCGACCGCGTTGCTCGCGTCGCCGGTGGACTGCGGCGTCTCGGCGTGGGAAAGGGTGATCGCGTGATCATCTACATGCCGATGGTGCCTGAGGCCGCCATAGCCATGCTGGCCTGTGCGCGGCTTGGGGCGATTCACTCGGTGGTGTTCGGTGGGTTTGCCTCGAAGGAACTCGCCACGCGGATCGATGATGCGAAGCCCAAGGTGGTTGTGGCGGGCAGTTGTGGCATAGAGGTCGATCGGGTTGTGCCCTACCAGCCTCTGCTCAGCCACGCCCTCGATCTCTCATCGCATGAGCCGGAGCACGTCGTGATGCTGCGTCGTCCTCAGCTCGCCGAAGACCTCCACCCCGGGAGTGTCGATTGGGAGGAAGTCGAGGCCGCCGACCCGGTCGACCCCGTGATCGTTGACGCCACCGACCCCCTTTACATCCTGTACACCTCAGGGACGACGGGGCTCCCCAAAGGGGTCGTCCGCGACAACGGCGGTCATGCCGTCGCCCTCCATTGGTCTATGAAGAACCTGTATGGGGTCGAGCCAGGAGAGACGTTCTGGGCAGCGTCGGACGTGGGTTGGGCCGTGGGTCATTCCTACATCGTCTACGCCCCCCTCCTCGCAGGGAACACGGCCGTCCTCTACGAGGGGAAACCGGTGGGGACACCTGACCCCGGAGCCTTCTGGCGGGTCATCTCCCAGCACCAGGTGGCGGCGCTCTTCACGGCACCAACCGCCTTTCGCGCCATCAAGCGAGACGATCCCGAAGGCTCACACATCGAGAAGTATGACCTTTCCGGGTTTCGGACGTTGTTTCTCGCCGGCGAACGGTGTGATCCCGACACCCTGCACTGGGCCGAGCAGCATCTCAAAGTCCCAGTGATCGATCATTGGTGGCAAACGGAGTCTGGATGGCCCATGGTCTGCAACCCGATGGGTATCGAGCCCCATCCCGTCAAGCCGGGCTCCGCGGGCAAGCCGGTGCCCGGCTACGACGTCAGGGTCCTCGATGACAACGGTGAGGAGACGAAGACCGGGGTCACCGGCTCGATTGTGGTTCGACTGCCCTTGCCTCCAGGCACCCTCCCCACGTTGTGGAACAACGACGACGGCTTCATCGAGTCATACTTGGAGCGCTTCCCCGGCTACTACCACACTGCCGACGCCGGCTTCGTCGACGAGGACGGCTACGTCTCGATCATGAGCCGCACCGACGACATCATCAACGTCGCCGGGCATCGCCTCTCCACCGGAGCCATGGAAGGTGTTGTGGCTGACCACCCCGATGTTGCCGAATGCGCCGTGATCGGCATTTCAGATGAGCTCAAGGGTCAGATCCCGCTGGCACTGTTGGTTCTCAAGGCCGGCGTGGACCGCCCTGAGGCCGACGTCACCGCCGAAGTTGTGTCAATGGTCCGTGAGCAAATCGGCCCTGTGGCCGCGCTCAAGAGCGCGGTGGTTGTGAAGCGGCTCCCCAAGACCCGGTCGGGCAAGATCCTGCGCCGCACGTTGCGTTCGATCGCCGATGGCACTGAATGGCAGACACCGGCGACGATCGACGATCCAGCAATTCTCGACGAGATCGGCGATGAGCTCGCCCGAGTCGGGTATCCCCATGGCGCAGACTGAGGGCGCCTTTGCCCGTTCCGGGTATGGCTTGGTTCCAGCGCGAAGAGCCGCGTTCGTTGGGTGACTTGCCACGCGGGCTGAGGGCCCGAGTCGGGGCCCCGGGGCACTGAGCTTCTAAGTTGGGGTGGTACCTCGGGCGGGTCGGCGATGACGGAGGACGATCTCACTGTTCGAGAGGTGACATCGTCTGAGCCTCCTTGCCGGCCGAGTTCGCTGCATGAGGCTCAGGGCCTCCGACGAGATGCCAACTCCGCCAACGCTCGCAGTGCCGCCGGCGCTCGACGAGCCAAGAAGACCGAGACTTGGTCCCCGGCGGTCAACTCCTTCGGCTCACGCAGGTCGATGACGAGATCCTCCTCCCAGGCCGAATACAGATGCCACATTCCCGGCACGCCTTTCAATTCGTGCTCGCCACGATCCTGGAACCCAAGGCTTGCCCCGGCGCACATGTCTTTCAGTGACTCCGACACCAGGACCTCGTCCGCCCCGGCAAGCGCTGTGATCCTTGCGGCGAC
Source organism: Acidimicrobiia bacterium (assembly GCA_035620735.1). Classification (GTDB taxonomy): domain Bacteria; phylum Actinomycetota; class Acidimicrobiia; order Spongiisociales; family ZC4RG35; genus JANQRA01. The sequence continues at coordinate 4,504 of DASPGH010000117.1, forward strand.
GTTGACCGACAGGCCCAGGACGTCGTCGGACAACACCTCCAACTCGCCGGTGTGAGCGCCGGCGCGGATCTTCAAGCCCAAGTCGTGGACCTCATTCGACGCCATCAACCCACATTCGACTGCCTTCGCCGACGACATGAACACAGCCAGGAAGCCGTCGCCGATCGTCTTCACCTCTTCGCCGGAGTAGGAGTCGATCAAGCTTCTGAGAACTTCATTGTGTTGGCCTAGCAACTCCGTCCAAGCGGCGTCCCCAAGCCCGACCGCCATCCCGGTCGACTCGACGATGTCGGTGAACATGACGGTCATGAGCCTGCGATGCACCAAGGGGTCGATGTGATCCTGGCCGAGGAACCTGGCAATCGCCTGGATGATCTCGTCGGGCTCGCCAAACCAGGGGAGGTGGTCTGATCCTTCGGTCACCACGAGCTGAGCAGTCGGGATCTGGTCGGTCAGCTCTCGGGCCCAAGCCACTGGTGCGAACGGGTCGTCCTCACGGTTGATCACGAGAACCGGCACGTCGATGACGGACAACGCCGAAGTCACGTCTGCACTCCGCACCGAGTCGACCAGAGCACGCGCCATTCCGGGACTCGCGGACGCCCTCTCGAAAACCGCGGCGAGTCGTCTCCTCACCGGCGAATCGCCTTCCGACGAGAAGATGGACGCGGTGCGACCACTACCCCAGTGATCGATGGCGTCATCGAAAGCGTCGATCAGCCCACCTCCAATCAGAGAGCCTCTCGAGAAGGTCCCGTAGAGGATCAGGGCCTGCACTCGCTCGGGGTACTGCGCTGCCATCAGGATGCTCAGGGGGCCGCCTTCGCTTACTCCCATCAGCACCGCCCGCTCCGACCCGGCGGCATCCATGACAGCTCCGATGTCCTCTGCTCTTTGGTCGAAGCGCACCGCGTCCGCAGCGGGATCGGACAGTCCCGTCCCGCGCTTGTCGAAGATGATCACTCGCCCGATGGATGAGAGCATCTCGAAGAACCGCGTGTAAGAGGGCATAGTCCATTGGAGGTCGAGATGCGACACGAAACCCGGGGTCACCACTATGTCGGGCGGCCCCTCGCCGAACACCTGATAGGCGATCGAGCCCCCTTTAGTGTGCGCGTAGCGAACCTCGGGCACGTCCAGCACGCCGCGAGCCTACGCGTTCGGTCTCCGGAGAACCTCGGGGTAGCACTGTGGTGCAGAAGTGAACCGCGGACGTCCATGACGGCACCACGAACTGCTAGGAACCTCCTCTAACCTGCCGATTCGCATTACCCTGGTGTCAAGCCACACCGGGTGGAGGCCAGCGCCATGTCGCTTCCCCGGTGAGAATGGTTGGTCTTCTTCATCAGGTTGGACTGCCTCTCCCGCCGATTCTCGACGCACCGTCCCATCGACGTGATCGTCGAGCGAGACGCCAGGAAACCATCGATCGCCCCACCGGGGTTGAGGAGCACGACCATGTCCATCAGTTTCGCCGAACTCGGCGTCCCCAAACCCTTGAACGCTGCACTGTCCCAACGTGGCATCACTGAGCCCTTTCCCATCCAGGTTGCCGTCCTGCCCGACGCATTGAAGGGCAGAGACGTCAGCGGCCAAGCCCCCACCGGGTCAGGTAAGACCCTTGCCTTCGGGTTGGCGGTTCTGGCGAGAGTGGCGAGAGCGGCATCGGGACGACCGAGGGCGCTGATACTGGCTCCGACCCGGGAACTGGCCGACCAGATCAACGTCGAGCTGACGCCGCCGGCGCATGCCGTGGATCGTCGAATCGCACCGATCTATGGCGGTGTCGCCTACGGGCCCCAGATGAAGGCGCTACGCAGCGGTGTAGATGTGCTCGTGGCCACCCCCGGACGTCTCGAAGATCTGATCGACCAACGCATTGTGAACCTGGGCGATGTCGACATCGTGGTCGTCGACGAGGCCGATCGGATGGCCGACATGGGGTTCCTCCCGGCGGTGAAGCGCATTCTCGACCGAACCGCCCAGCACCGTCAGACCATGCTCTTCTCCGCGACGCTCGACGGCGAGATCGGGAAGCTCTCCGACGGGTACCAGACCAGTCCCGCCAGACACGTGGCCAGGTCGGTGACCACCACCGCACCCGAGGCCCTTCATCATTTCTGGCTGGTCGATCGTGATGAGCGGATCGACAAGACCCTGGATGCCATCGCCGCGTCCGAGAAGACCATCGTCTTCACCCGGACCAGACATGGTGCCGATCGGCTGGCACGCCAGATCGGAAAGCGCGGGGCCGATGTGGTTGCCATGCACGGTGGACGGAGCCAGACCCAGCGAAAGAGAGCCCTCGCCGCCTTCTCCAACGGCCGCGCGAGCGCGTTGATAGCCACTGACGTGGCGGCGAGAGGGATCCATGTCGACGATGTGTCGACCGTTGTCCACTACGACCTGGCGCAGGACTCCACGGACTATGTGCACCGGTCGGGGCGAACCGCCCGGGCCGGCGCCGGCGGAACGGTGATCAGTCTCGTCATGCCCGACCAACAGAAGGCCGTCACCAGGATGCAGCGGGAACTGGGAATGAGAGCGTCGATCCATGCACCCGGGTCGATCGCAGCGGGGCACAATCGTCCCACCGCCCAGCCATCGCGGACCATCTTCGTGGGAAACCTCCCCTGGAAGACGTCGGAAGGCGAGCTCCATCAACTGTTCTCCCGACACGGACACGTCGTAGACACCACCGTCGCTCGCAAGAACGGGAGGTCGAAGGGCTACGGATTCGTGGAGATGTCGGAGGACAACGCCGGGGCCGCCATCGAAGCCGTGGCCGGCTCCGCCCTCGGTGGACGACGGCTCCAGGTCCGATTCGCACGCTGACGGGGCTCGTTGGCGGTACGGTGCGACTCTCCATGTCGGAAGCTCCCTTGCGCAACGTTGCTCTGATCGCGCACGTCGACCATGGCAAGACGACACTCGTCGACGCCATGCTCTCCGCCACCGGGGTCTTCTCCGCCCATGAGACGAGGGTTGACCGGGTGATGGACTCGAATGACCAGGAGAGAGAGCGGGGAATCACCATCCTCGCCAAGGCCGCCGCCGTGGAGTGGAAGGGGACCAAGATCAACCTGGTCGACACTCCCGGCCATTCCGACTTCGGCGGTGAGGTGGAGCGGGCCCTGGCCATGGTGGACGGTGTGTTGCTCCTCGTCGACGCCGCCGAGGGGCCCATGCCTCAGACCAGATACGTGCTGTCGAAGGCGCTGGCGCTTCGTCTCCCCGCCGTCGTGGTAGTCAACAAGGTGGATCGCTCCGACGCCAGGGTCGCCGATGTAGTCGACGAGATCTACCAGCTGTTCTTCGACCTGGACGCCTCCGAGGACCTGATCGACTTCCGGATCGTTTCCACAATTGCCCGCCACGGCCGGGCGATGTCGGGGATCGGCATTCCCGCCGAGGACGCCGAACTGGCACCTCTGCTCGATGCCATCGTCGAAACCATCCCGGCACCGGAGGGAGACCCCGATGCCGGCCTGCAGGCCCTTGTCACCAATCTCGACGCCTCCGACTATCTGGGGCGTCTGGCCATCGGACGGGTGGTGCAGGGGACCCTCCGCAGCGGGGAGCAGGTGGCTTTGTGTCACGCCGACGAGGGGGAGCCGCCAGTTCGACGCAAGCCCACCCAGCTCCTCGGGTTTTCCGGTCTGGATCGAGTTGAAGTGGACCAGCTTCGCGCCGGTGACCTGTTCGTGGCTGCGGGGTTCCCCGAGGTCGAGATCGGTGACACCCTGGCGGACGTCACCGACCCTGTCGCCCTGGCTCGACTCGTCGTCGACGAACCGGTGTTGCGGATGACCTTCGGTGTCAACACCTCGCCCCTGGCCGGGGAAACGGGCAAGTTCCTCACTTCACGTCAAATCCGGGAGAGGCTCGACAGGGAGGTGCTGGGCAACGTGTCGATCAGGATCGGCAGCACCTCCTCTCCGGAGGTCATCGAGGTGGCCGGCAGAGGTGAGCTTCAGCTCGCCGTGCTCATCGAGAGCATGCGTCGGGAGGGATACGAGCTTCAGGTGAGCCGACCGGAAGTGATCCTGCGGGAGATCGATGGCCACCCCCATGAGCCTTTGGAGCGCGCAGTCGTCGACGTCCCCGACATCCACGTCGGCACCGTGACCCAGGCGATCGCCCCGCGCAAGGGCCAGGTGGTCGATATGAGGCCCGGCGACACCGGTCGCACCATCGTGACCCTGGAGGCCTCGTCGCGGGGTCTCCTCGGATTCCGCTCCCAGCTGATGACAGAGACCAGGGGGACAGCGCTCGTCCACCAGAACCAGACGGGCTGGGTCCGCTGGGTGGGGGAGCTGCCGCACCGCATCGGGGGAGCGATGACCGCGGACCGTTTCGGCGTGGCCACCGCCTTTGCGTTGGACAACCTGCAGAAGCGTGGCGAGCTCTTCGTCGGTCCCGGCGATGCGGTCTATGAGGGGATGATCATCGGTGAGTCCTCCCGGCCCGATGAGATGGTGGTCAACCCGACCAAGGGAAAGCAGTTGACCAACATCCGGACGCACGCCGCAGACGACGCCATCAAGCTGCGTCCCCCGCGCCGGCTCACCCTGGAGTTGGCGATGGAGTGGATCACAGACGACGAGCTGGTGGAGGTCACCCCCGAGGCCGTCCGGGTGCGCAAGAGGCATCTGTCCGAGAGCGAGCGGCGTCGCCACCACAAGTGAGGTTGCCCTGTGGGACACGTGAGCAGGCAGATGGCCGCTAGTTTCGCCTGTCGACATGGCTGAAAGCTCTTGCAGATGACCCTGTTCGACGATCCCGTGGCGAAGGATCTCCTGAAGACTATGACGTTCCGGTGCATCGGCCCCACACGCGGGGGGCGGGTGGTAGCCGTCGCCGGGCACCCCAACAAACCCGGGGTCTTCTACTTCGGAGCGGTGGCCGGTGGCGTCTGGAAGACGGAGGACGCCGGAACCACATGGGCAAACCTCACCGACGGACAGCTAGGCACAAGTTCGGTGGGCGCCATTGCTGTCTCCGACTCCGACCCAAACGTGGTCTTCGCCGGAATGGGAGAGAGCTGCATCAGACTGGACGTCTCCCACGGCGATGGGGTCTACCGATCCGGGGACGGTGGGGAGACCTGGACCCACTGTGGTCTCGCCGACACCCGTCACATCGGTGCGGTCCGCATCCACCCCAAGAATCCAGACCTCGTCTATGTGGCGGCGCTGGGTCACGCCTTCGGGCCCAACGAGGAGCGTGGGCTGTTCCGCACCAGGAACGGTGGGAGGGATTGGGAGAAGATCCTCTACGTCAGCGACCGCGCCGGAGCCGTGGATGTCGCGTTCGACCCAAACAACCCCGAGGTTCTCTACGCCACGATCTGGCAGACATACCGCAATTTCTGGGAATTGAGCAGCGGTGGGCCCGACAGCGGCATCTGGAAGTCGACCGACGGCGGGGACACCTGGCGGGAGATCACCAGGCACAAGGGCCTCCCCCCCGAGTCGGCCATCATCGGCAAGGTGGGTGTGGCGGCGTCGCCGGCCCGGGCGGGCAGGGTGTGGGCTTTGATCGAATCCTCCGAGAAGCCCGGCCTCTATCGGTCCGACGACTTCGGGGAGACCTGGAAGCTGGTCAGTGCCGACGTCAACCTGCGTTATCGCCCCTGGTATTACATGCACGTCACCGCCGACACCCGGGAGGCGGACACCGTCTTCGTCAACAACCTCGACTTCTGGAAATCCAGCGACGGCGGGAAGACCTTCACCGCCATCGCCACCCCGCACGGAGACAACCACGAGCTCTGGATCGACCCCCGCGACAACCAGCGCATGGTGCAGGGCAACGACGGCGGAGCCAACGTCTCCTTCAACGGCGGGGAGTCCTGGAGCACCATCTACAACCAGGCCACGGCCCAGATGTACACGGTGACCACCGACGATCGGGAGCCTTTCTACTACGTCTATGGCACCCAGCAGGACAACTCCAGCGTCGCCGTGCCGAGTGGGGTCAACGATCACGCCATCACCTGGTCCGACTGTTACCCCGCCGGCTCGGGGGAGAGTGGGTTCATGGCGGTCCATCCCCAGGATCACAACCTGGTGTTCGTGGGGGCGGTCGGCTCCAGCCCGGGCGGGGGAGGATCACTGCAACGCTACGACCATCGCAGTGGGCAGATCCGTCTGATCAACGTGTGGCCGGAGGTACACGACGGGATCGGGCCTGGCGACCTCAAGGTGCGCTTCCCCTGGACCTACCCGATCCTCTTCTCCCCACACGATCCGGGTGTGCTGTACACCGCGGGCAACATGGTCTTCCGGAGCACCGATCAGGGGCACAGTTGGAAGCCGATCAGCCCCGACCTCACCCGCAACGATGCCAGCAAGCTGGCCGCCTCCGGTGGGCCGATCACCAAAGACACCAGCGGCGCCGAGCA
>DASPGH010000118.1:0-2644 GCA_035620735.1 Acidimicrobiia bacterium
TACGGGATCGGCCTGTACGCCTCGGCAGTCGCAGTCTCAATCATGTGGCCAAACGGGAACCTGGGTTCATAGACCACCGACGCGCACGGGGGTTGCGGATCGCGAAAGCTTCTTGTCGCTCCCCCACAACTGGTTGATAGCTCAACCGGCGCCATGGCTCATACAGCTGTGGGCAAAAGTAAGACTGTGAGAAAGTACCTCGTAGGGGATGAGGGGGTCACAGCACCAGTCCTGTGGGCCCTGTGTGGAGCGCGAGACTTCAGCTACGCCGGAAGCCGCGATTTCTCACGCCATCAGAAATGGCTTTGACCAGGGCAAATGGTGGAGCTGACGGGATTTGAACCCGTGACCCCCTCGTTGCGAAAGATGTGGTCATAACGCTGTGACCAGGGGAAATGGCCCTATCTGGTGGATTTGTGGGGCGGCTGTGGGCCGAGCGACGTGAGACCACGTGAGATGTCGTTAAACGAGAACGGAGTCTCACTCCACAAAGGTCCAGACGCCTATCCAAGGCTCTCCGTGAGGGAACGGGAATATCAGATCGGCCGGCTAGCCACGCCGAATTCGCCCACCCCCTCCCATGGCGTATCTCTCACTTCTGCGACGTGTCCGCGAGATATCTCATGATTTGCTTCCGGGTCCGTGCTCTGGCGGCGGCCGCTAACACGTCACCTTCGGCGAGCACGAAGTCTGCGGAAGGAATGAAGGTCCTTCTTTCTCGGGTTACTGCCACCACTCGCAATTCGCTCGGTTGCTCGAATGCCTGCAACGACAATCCGGCACCCTGCGGGCCGACGACCATGTCGACGATTTCGACATCGCCGTCGGCGAAGGTCACGTGGAATGCGAATTCCTCTTGGACGAGCTGTTCGTGGATGACTTTGGAGGTGAGTCTGGCGCCCGGAACGAACTGGACATCGAGGGCGCGATACGCCTCTTCCCGAGCCGGGTCGTCGAGTCTGGCAATGGTCTTGGCGACACCGAAGACTCGTTTGGCGACCTGTACCGCCATCGCGTTGGAATTGTCCGAGTCAGTCGCGGCAACGAAGGCATCGGCGAATTCGATACCAGCTTCGCGCAGAACCTTGACGTCATAGCCGAGACCCTCATGAGTAGTTCCGTTGAACGTGGATCCGAGTCGGTCGAATACTTCGGGACGAGTGTCGATGACTGACACGTCGTGACCCTCTTCCGACAAGGTCAGCGCCAGGTCGCTTCCCACACGTCCACAGCCTGCGATCACGACCCTCACTGGTGTCTGGCCGAGTCTCTGGTGGGTGCCACGGCGTGGTCGACATCCGAATCGAGCACGATGGTCAACGGGTACTGGTCTGGGGTGTTGGGTCGCCATTCGTTGCGACGGAACACGTGGACGGTCGACTGGTGGTCGGGAGATCGAGCCTCGCCAAGGTATTCGTGCAGAATCCCATTGATCCGATAGCGACGACGCGCAGTCAGTCTCACACCGCGGAATCGCAGATGTGGCAACGGCCCGTCAATTGTTATGACTCGTCGCCTTCACACGGTCGTTCTATTGCCTCTTGTCAGGCTCCGCATTGCTCTTTACGCGAATCCGACGCGGCGACCCGACCTCTTTATGGATTTCGCACGCGGGCCTCCCCCGTCCCAACGGCGTAAGGATCAATGGCGGATGCGTCATAAAACCATCGTTGTTCGTGACCACGTCGGGCGCGATGGCTACACAGCAGTGAAGGTTCACTCAGATGATCCTGGACAGGTAGTCGCTTGTTGGGTTGACGAGGCGACCGAGGCGTGACCTCTCAGGATGGTTGGGATCAGTTCCCGCCTGATTCAGAAAAGTTCAAGAGCCGCTCCGAAGGACTGTCGATGTGAGATTCATGAGAGAGGACATCACCTGGCGTCCGGTTGCCACCTTTCCGGTGGCGGCCTCCATCGTTGGCTCACTTGCCGCTGTCGGAGCGGGTCTCTCCCTGATCCCGTTCCGAGACACTCTGGGATCGGTCAACGCAGCCCTGGTCATGGCTGCTCTCACAGTCCTATCTGCGGAATTCGGAGGAAGGACCGCCGGAGTGACGGTAGGAGTGGTCGGGTCGCTGGCATTCAATGTCTTCCATACCCAACCGTATTACGCCCTGGTGATCGACCGCCCCGACGAGGCCGTTGCCGCGATCCTCCTGATCGTCCTCGGCCTCCTGATCGGGAGTTGGCACCGGAAAATCGAGCCATGACCTATCGATGAGAATCGATGTCGCCACCGTGGCGAGTGGCTCCTTTGTCCTTGTTGGGGCTAGTGCCGCGGCTTGGTACTTGAAAAGGAGAATGGACGAGGGCACCGGGATTGGGGTGACCGGTTGGGCCATGACCCTGATGGTCGCCAACGTCCTTCAACTCGTCGGCTTGATTGTCTTGCTCGCCGGCCTCTTCGAATGAGCGATCATGATGTGGATGAACGGAAACACGACCGGCAAGCGGGGGAACCTGCGGGTGTACGTGGGAGCGGCGCCGGGGGTCGGAAAGACCTACGCAGCGCTCGAGGAGGTCCGCGAGCTAGTGGCCGCCGGTACCGACGCCGTGGTCGGCTACGTCGAGACGTATGCACGGGAGGGTACGGCTCGTCTTCTGGAAGGTTTGGAAGTGGTGGCAAGACGGCGAATCCAGCACG
>DASPGH010000119.1:0-36729 GCA_035620735.1 Acidimicrobiia bacterium
GGTCCTGGAAGATCATCTGGACGTTCCTGCGGAACTCCTTCTGATCGGACTTCGATTTGATCGAGGTCACGTTGACCAGCTCGTTGCTCTCGGCGTCTCGAATCTGGATCGAGCCACCTGAGGCCTCCTCCAGCTTGACGAGCATCCGACCGGTGGTCGTCTTACCACAACCCGACTCCCCTACCAGACCGAGAGATTCACCTTCTTTGATCTCGAAGTCGACCCCGTCGACTGCGTGGACGAAGTCGGTTGGAGCCCGGAACAGACCGCGTGAGATCGGGAACAGCTTGCGCAGGTTCTCCACCTTCACCCGGACCTCCCCGTTCCCGGCGGATCTGGTGCGCTCCGTCGTGCTCTGATCGGTCGTCATGCTTCAACCTTGGCCAGAGTCGCCGGGACCTGGTCGTGATGCCAGCAGGCAACCGCGTGACCGGGTGCGATGTCGGCGAGAGGGGGCTCCTCGTCGGCACACTTCTGGGTGGCGAACGGGCAGCGTGGGTGGAATCGGCAGCCACTTGGAGGGTCGAGGAGGTTCGGCGGCTCGCCCTCGAGTGGTGCCAGAACCCGACGGGGGCCGGTTACCGAGGGTGTCGACGACAGGATCAGCCATGCGTACGGGTGACGGGGGTTGGCGAAGATGTCCTCGGTTGGCCCGAGCTCGACGATCTTCCCCGCATACATGACGCCGATGAGATTGGTGATCTCGGCGATGACGGCGATGTCGTGTGAGATATAGATGATCGACATCCCGAGCTCGTCCTGGATCTTCCGCAGCTCCTCGAGGATCTGCTCTTGGACGATGACATCGAGGGCGGTCGTCGGCTCGTCGGCGATGATGAGCTTGGGGTCGCAAGCCAGTGCCATTGCGATCACGGCACGCTGCTTCATGCCGCCGGAGAATTCGTGCGGGTAGCGATCGATCATCTCCGGATTGATCCCGACCAGGGTGAAGAGCTCTTCGATCTTCGCCCGGGCCTCGGCGGTGGTCGGTTTGGGATCCCAATGTATGTCCATCGTCTCCCGGATCTGCTCACCAACGGTGTAGACCGGGTTCCATGAGTTCATCGCTCCCTGGAACACCATCGAGACATCGTTCCAGCGGCGCCGACGCATCTCCTCATTGCTCAGCTCGAGCAGATTCTCGCCATCGAGCTTGATCTCACCGTCGAGTATCCGGGCGTTGTTGGCGGTCAGTTGCATGAGTGTCAGCGCGACCGAGGTCTTACCGCAGCCGGACTCACCCACCAGACCGAGAGACTTTCCCCTGGGAAGCTTGAATGAGACACCCTCGACGGCAGAGACCATCCCGGACTTCATCTCGTAGTTCATTACGAGATTGTTGACCTCCAGAATCGGCACCTCCCCGTTGGCAACGGGGGTGTCGAGATCGCCTTCGGCTGTGTCCAATCTGGTCTCAGTCATTGGGCCCTCAGCCTCGGGTTGATCACTTCGTCCATCGCCCTACCGGCGAAGAAAAACCCGGCGGCGAGGAGTGAGACGGCAAGTCCGGCCGGGATGAGCAGCCACCAGAACTCGAGACCACTCCTCAGATAGCCCTGTGTCTGGGCCGTGCTCAACATGATGCCCCAGGTCATCGGGGCCTCGATCAACCCGAAGAAGGAGAGGGTCGCCTCGAGACTGACCGCCTCGGTCACGGTGAACATCATGTAGAGGAAGCTCAGTGGAAGCACGTTGGGGATCACATGCTTGAAGATGAGGTGCATGTTGGAGCCGCCGGAGACCCGGGCTGCGTCGATGAACGGCTTCACCTTGACCGACAATGCCTGGGACTTGAGCACGATTGCGGTGCCACCGAAGCCGGAAAGGATGCCAATCATCACTCCGAGCAGCGGCATCGTCACTGTGAACATCCCCGAGACCACGATGAGGATCGGAATCAGCGGCATCAACAGCACCAGGTCTGCAAGACGCATCAAGAAGTTGTCGAGCCATCCTCCGTAGAACGCAGCCATCGAGCCCACGGTCGTGGCCACGACCACCGTGACGATTGCTGCCACTGCACCGAGAAAGAAGGCTGCGCGTGTGCTGTAAGTGAGCTGGCTGGCGACGTCGCGGCCCAACGGGTCTGTGCCCAGCCAATGGTCGTTGTTGGGCGGGGCTGGAGCGCGCGGTATCTCACATGTGTCACCAGGGAGGGCGCCAAAGCACCACAGTTGCGCATTCACCGCGTCGATCTGAGTGGCGGGGTCGACTACATCGGCTTCGGTGGCCACGACCTCGAGCTCCTGAACCACCGCGTCGTAGCCGATGATCGGGTCGTAAACGGCGTCGTCCTGCCAGGGACCGACGGCCCGGAAGACGGGGAAGGCGAGCGCCATCAGAGCGAAGAAGAGGATGAGGAAGAGACCGATGAGACCGATCTTGTTCTCGGCGAAGAGCTTCCAGTTCTTCTTGAGCGCTGCCCAGCCGAGACGCCAGCGGACCCTCCACAGAGATTCGGGGAGCGCATCACCCTCGTGTAGCTCTACTCCGGAGACGCTCTCGAGATCCTGTTCGAGGAGTTCGGCTGCTTCTTGATCCTTGATGACCATTCTCGTCTCCTACCTGCCCCCCTGAACCCGAACCCGGGGGTCGAGAACGTTGTACAGGATGTCAACCAACAGATGCGCAAGTAGGGCGAGGATCCCTATGAAACCCAACGCGCCCGTGGCCAGAGGAACGTCCTCGATGACCGTCGCGGTCAACAGAAGCGACCCCATCCCGGGCCAGCTGAAGATTGTCTCGGTGACTACACCTCCTCCGATGATGAAGGCGAGACCGAGGATGAACGAGGTCACGACGGGGAGCAAGGCGTTTCGGGCGGCATGATGGTCGCGAATGTCTGACTCCGGGACACCCTTGGCCCGCGCGGTGAGGATGTAGTCCTCTTTCAGGGTCTCCAACATCGAGCTGCGGGTCAGCAACATCGTCCCGGCGAACGCCACGAGAGCCAGGGTCACCACCGGGAGAATGGTGTGGTGGATGATGTCTGTGGCGTAGGGGCGCATGTCCGGGCGCAGAAGCCAGAAGCCGGCCAAGAACAAAACAGATAGGGCATAGCCACCACGTCGGATGATACGGGCCGTAGACCGCTCCTCGGCGCGACGGGCGAGGATCAAACCAGCGACTACGACGATGCCGGCGATGGTCAGTGAGAGGAGCATCTGACCGAAAACCTCGTTGCCGGTGTACGGGGCGTTTCTCCAGAACTCAGGGGTGAGAAAGCCGCTTATCGGGAACCAGCCGAGTGTGGAGGCGAACAGCAGGATCATGAGGATCCCGAACCACGGGTAAAACACCGTGTAGAGAAGCACTCCTCCGATCGTCACCGTGTACTCGCTGAAACCGCCCCGTTTCCAGGCCACCCGCTTGCCCAACGTGAAACCCATGATGTAGGAGAGCAGGGTGGCGAAGGTGAACAGGAAGAGGGTGCGCGGGATCCTCTCCCCGATCACGTCGATGACCGGTTCCGGGAACTGACTGAAGGAGACTCCGAGGTTGCCGGTGAAGAAGTTGGTTATGTAGTTCCACCACTGACTCCAGATGCTGCCATCGAGACCGAGACGGGCGAGGATCTGCTGTTGGACCTCGGCCGGGATGGTCGGGTTGATGAACTGGCTGCTGATGTCACCGGGTTGCGCTTGGAGCAGAAAGAAAACGAGGGAGAGGAAGAGAAAGAACAGGAAGGCCATTTGGACGAGGCGCTTCGCTATGAACCTCAGCAAGGCACGACTCCTAGATCCTCCGTATCCGTGCTTGACAGGAAGGCCACTCTAGATTGAGAGGCACGGGTGACAACCGTAATGGAGGGGGTCTGCCTATGCCGATTTTCGGCCTACCCCCCCGCCGGCTTACCCGGTTCCGTGACTCTGAGGGTCCGAAGAAAGAGGGCCCCGGTGTGGGGCCCTCTCTCCTCGATAGCTATTTGTCGACGATTACTCGCTGACTTGCACCGCGTTGGGCCAAGCCGTCGGGAAGCCCTGCTGGCCACCCATGATCGTCTGGACCGGGAACTGCACAGTGGCGTTGTAGGCCTCGATGATCGGGGTGCGGAAGAGCACCACGTACGGGAGGTCACGAGCCAGGATGGCGTCCATCTCCTTGGTCAGCTCTGCGGCTTCCTCGATGGTCGTGGCTGCGTCGAACGCATTGGCCACCTCATCGAATTCGGCGCTTGCGTAACCAGGTGTGTTGAAGCCACCGCCGGTCACGGCGTCCTGATCCGAATGGAAGAACGCACGTGTCGACGTGCCGGGCAGCGACGGGTCGCCACCACCCCAACCGAGGACGTACATGTCCCACTCGAGGGCAGACTCGGGAGTCTGCGGCGGGAATGTGGCATCAACGATGGCGTTGAAGTCCGTCGGCTCAGCGGTGACAGGCACGCCCAACTCCTGCATCCAGGTCTCCATGTAAATGGAGAACGTGGCGCGGAACGGGTCGTAACCCGGGCCCGGGGTCAGGATCGACAGCTCGGGAACGGGTTCGCCGTTCGGCATGGTCAGACCTTCACCCTTGGGGTTCACTTCCAGGAAGTTGCCCTCGTCGTCACGAACAACCTCGGGTGCGACGTCCCAGGTGTATCCGGCATCGGTGAGGATCTGGATAGCAGTCTCCATGCGAGCACCCTCGTCCATCGGCTCACCCTCAGCCCAACCGGCCTTCTCGACGTCTGCGTTGTAGTGCAGAGTCAGGTCGGGGTGGACGATGGTGTAACCGGGGAACACGGCGCCGGCGAGGACGGTGTCGGCGATCAGCTCTTTGTTGATCACCGCCGCCGTTGCCTGACGGAACGCCAGGTCCGACATGGGAGCCTTGCGCAGGTTGTACGCCATGTAGCGGAAGCCCTCGGTCTGGTTCACGCTGAACTCGAGATCCGGGTTGGTCGCAAGCTCGTTACGCAGACCACTGGTCAGACCAGTCGGGTCATAGACGAAGTCGAGCTCACCACCGGCGAGCTTCTCGTAGGCGGCGTCCTTGGTGCCGTGCTCGACCCAGAGGATCTCTGAGACGAACGGGCCCTCGATGTACTGCGCAACGACATCGCCGGAGCCCTCACCACCGTAGACGGTGTCCTGTCCGCGCTCCGCGTTGGCGATGCGGAAGGAGCCGTCCGAGTAGAGGGTGTTCTCGGTGCCGTTGTTGAAGTAGGTCGAGTTGGCGACGGTCGCGGCGAAGGCTCCTGTCTCCCACTGATCCACGACCACTGACTCCGAAGAGGGCTCTCCAACACCCGATACGGCGTAGAGGACGGCAAGGCCCTCCGAAGCGCCGGCATTCTGGATGTATGCGTCGATGTCCTCCTGAGTGACGTCAGCTTCCGTGATGTCGTTCTCGGGGTCATCGTCGCCAGCACGCTCTTCGACGATCGCTGCAGTCGCATCCTCGGGTGTGATGCCCTCGGTGGCGGCGGCAGCGGCGTCACGGGCAGCCTGGACATGTGGCTCCCAGAAATGGGAGGGCACGAATGTCGCAAGACCGACACCGTTGTTCCAGACGGCGAGACCGGGAGCCTCGCTGAACTCGACGCGCACCGTGTAATCGTCTGCAGCGGTAACGCTCAGGACGGTGGGGCCAAAGTTGGAAGCATGATTGGAGCCGAGGTTGAACTCACGAACCGTGTCGAAATAGAACGCGAAGTCGTTAGCCGTCACCGGCTCGCCATCCGACCAGGTCAAGTCCTCGCGGATTGGCTGTTCCACAACCCAGACATCACCCTCCTGGACCGCCTCGACCGGTGTCTCAGTCGCGGCGGCTTCAGGTATCAGCACGAAGCCTGGCAACGACAGGTCGAACAAACCGACCTTTTCGCTGGTCAGGAAGGCCTGGTTCTGGGACTGGCTCTCGGTGTCGAGCGCCGCCCACCAGTTGTCGGTGGTGATGTTGGCGATCATCCCGATACGGAAGGATCCACCCTCCACCGGGGTCTCACCACCTCCGCCACCGTCGCCTCCGGTTGTGGTTGTCGCCTCTCCTCCGTCATCTCCACCGGTAGTGGTGGTCTCATCGGCGGTGTCGCCGGTGCAGGCCGCCACGACCATGGCGAACACAGCGAGGAGCGCAAGCAACCGCAGCCCAAAGGGCCTTGTTACTTTCACTTGTTTCCTCCGAACTAGGGGTAACTGTGTCCCCGAAGGGACAGCGGAGGACACAATAGGGGGTTGCCCATTGGTATGCCTAGCGCGCCAGCGCGCTCGGCTCAGGTGGCCTCCTCAACGCTTGATCGCTCGACGACGACGTCGTAGGAGCGACGAGACTCGCCGATTATCGCCTGGATGATCCCGGCCATGGGAAGGGCAAGGATCACGCCGACCCCGCCGAGGAGGGTCCCCCCGATGAGGATCGCCGCCACCGAGATCGCGGGGTGAATCTCCATCGTCCGTTTGGTGATTCGGGGCGAGATCACGTAATTCTCCAGCTGTTGATATGCAATGAAATAGAGAACGACCCAGAGTGCGGTCCAGACACCGTTGAAGGTCAGGGCGACGAGGCCCGGGAGTATCGAAGCCAGATAGGTGCCCACCACGGGGACGAACTGGCTGAGCACTCCGACCCAGATACCGAGAGATATCGCAAAGGGCACGTCGAGGATCATCAGGAAGACGGCCGTGAAGGTCGCCGACAGGACGGCGAGGATCAGACGCGAGTAGATGTAGCCGCCCATCTTCTCGACCGCCACATCCCAAATGTGGATTGCCCGATGCTGACGCTCCTCGGGCATGAACGAGAGGACCGTGTGCTGGAGTTGTGGAAGTTCGGCGATCATGTAGAAGGAGAACAAGGCAACCGTCGTGGCGAAGAAGAGGAATCCGAACACCGACGCCGCCAGACCGATCACCCCTCCGGCCACAGCCCCAGTCAGATCCTGGACCGAGGACAGGAGATTGCGCCCAACCTCGGCAGGGTCGATCTCTGATAGATCGAATCCGAAGGTCTCCTGGAGAAACAACAGGAACGACTCGACTAGCTCGGGGATCGAGTCGATCAAACGCTGGAACTGCTCGACGAAGAGAGGAGCCAGCGCCCATACGAAGAGCACGGCGATAACGAAGGCAACGAGGAAAACCAGCCCGGTGGCGCTACCCCTACGCCATCCCCTCTTCGCCAGGAAGTGAACGGGCGGCTCGAACGCCACCGTCACGAACACCGACACGAAGACCATGAAGAGGATCGAGCGCAAGGTGAAGGCGAGCCAGAGGACACCCGCGAGGCCGAGGAGCACCACTGCAACGGTCAAGGTGCGACGCACGAAGACGTCGTGTTCGCGAACGGTGCCGCGCTCTGTCATCGCCGGTTGAGGGTAGGAAGGGGGCTCTACGGATCGGTGGCATTCCGAATAGCCTCGACCGCGAAGTCGAGCCGTTGAATTCAAATGGAGGGTCTGAGAGCCCCCGGTTGGAGGAAGGCTCGATCCATCGAGGAGGAGCATGGAGCAGTTCGAGATCGCCTGGAAGCCAACCGCCGAGTCGGCGGCCGAGACCAACACCGCACGTTTCATGGCCGAGCACGCCATCGACACATTCGACGACCTGGTCACCAGATCCACGCGGGAGCCCGAGTGGTTCTGGGGAGCGGTCGTGAACTTCCTCGGGCTCCCCTTCGAACCGTCATGGCGAACGATCCGGGACACCTCGCGTGGCCATCCCTGGGCGACCTGGTTTCTCGGTGGCGGCTTCAACCTCTCGACGGCATGTGTGGATCGCTGGGCGGACGACGATTCCGGGCGGTTGGCAATCAGATCTCAGAAAGAGAGCGGGGAGACGAGAGAGCTCACGTTCGGCCAGCTCCTGGAACAGGTGGAGCGTCTCGCCGGGGCAATGGATGGTCTTGGTGTGGGCAAAGGCGATGCCGTGGCCGTCTATCTCCCGATGTCACCCGAGGCTGTCATCTCACTTCTCGCCGTTGCCCGGGTCGGTGCGGTGTTCATCCCGGTCTTCTCGGGATATGCAGAAGAAGCCGTCGCCACCCGACTCGAGGACCCCAAACCAAAGGTGTTGGTCTGTGCCAACGGCTTCGAGCGCCGGGGCAACTTGGTGGAGATGAAGGAAACCGCCGATGCCGCCATCGAACTTGCCGGTGGTCTGGAGGCGGTCCTGGTAGTCGACTACGTGGAGCGGGATGGGCCACCGATGGAGGCAGGGCGAGATGTCTGGTGGCACGACGTCGTCCCGAACGCTCCGCGTATGCCGGCGACGCAAACCTGGGCGGAAGACCCGGTTCTAATCGCATATACGTCCGGCACAACAGGACGACCCAAGGGGGCGATCCACGTCCAGGCAGGTCTAACGGTGAAACTCGCCCAGGAGGGTGCCTTTCAGCTCGACGTAAAACGCGATGACATGCTGATGTGGTCGACGGACATGGGCTGGATCATGGGCCCATGGATGGTCGTGGCCGGTCTCGCCAACGGAGCCGCGATCGCGACATACGACGGAGCACCCAACTACCCGGGTCCCGATCGGATATGGCAGGTGGCGTCGGATCTCGGGCTCACGATCCTCGGCGTCTCCCCCACTCTCGTCCGGGCACTACAGCCCCATGGCGCCGAACATGCTCGCAAACACGACCTGTCCGCGCTCAGACTGTTCGGCTCGACCGGGGAGCCGTGGAACCCGGAGCCGTGGTGGTGGCTGTTCCGCGATGTCGGCGAGGGCCGACGACCAATCATGAACATTTCAGGAGGCACCGAGGTCGGAGCCTGCATCCTCTCCACGAACCTCCTTCAGGGATTGAAACCCACCGCTCTCGGCAAACCCGCCCTCGGCATGGACGCCGACGTCTACGACGACGCCGGCCGGCCGGTCCGGGGTGAGGTCGGTGAGCTGGTCATAAGGGGAAGCTGGCCCGGGATGACCCGAGGGTTCTGGGGTGAGCCAGAACGCTATATCGCTACCTACTGGTCTCGTTTCGATGACACATGGGTCCACGGCGACTGGGCCTCGGTCGACGACGACGGGTTCTGGTATCTCCATGGACGTTCCGACGACACGCTCAACATCGCCGGGAAGCGGATCGGGCCAGCCGAGGTGGAGTCGGTGGTGGTCGCTCTCGACGAGGTGATGATGGCAGCAGCCATCGGGGTCCCCGACGAGGTGAAGGGTGAGGTGATCTCCTTGTTCCTCGTTCCCGCCCCTGGTGTCCAGCCCGACGACGAGCTGACCACAAGGGTCAACGAAGCCTGTACTCACGCCTTGGGGAAAGCCTTCGCACCCAGTGAGATCACCTGGGTCGAAGATCTGCCCCGCACCCGGTCTCAGAAGATCATGCGACGCGTTGTCAAAGCCATCGCTCTGGGCGACGATCCCGGCGACCTCACGTCGTTGGAGAACCCCCAATCCCTGGACGGCCTGAAGACCGTCTAACGATTCCGCTGGGCGGTTCCGTGCCATTCTCCGGGTTGGTCGTTCTCCGGGTTGGTCGTTCTCCGGGCTGGTCGTTCTCCGAGCTGGTGGTTCTCCGGGCTGGTGGTCCTCCGGGCGAAGTCTGCAATCCTGAGTTCGACAGCCAGGACCATCGTCCTAGCTCTCCGGGTTCGGCCAATCGGAGGCTGGGTGCCGGCCAATCGACCGGGTGATCCAGCACGACGCTCGCAGAGTGACTCGGCCACGGTGGAGGAGACCTCGTCCGGCCGATCGACGACGTCTTCCCATGTGAACCTCAGGACGTACCACCCGTGGGCCGCAGCCTCCCGGCCCCCCGTCGATCAGATGCCATCGCCGCCCTCTGCAGATGCCAGGCTCGTGAGTCCAACTCGATGGCCACCCGTGCATCGGGGTAGGCATCGTCGAATCGCCGACTAGGAGGCCAGGGAACACGGAACTGCTCCATGGGTGGCGGCAAGCTCACGGCAGCAAGGACCTTCCTGCCCCTGCGCTCGAGTGGGGTGGAACCGGGTGGTGCCCCGGTGCGCAGCTCGATTGACAACTTGGGCGCTGGGTTTGTCAACGGCGGTCAAGGGATCGCACTCGGGGTTTGACAACGGCCGGCCCCGGGTCGCCCTAACTGGGTTTTTTCCGACGGGGATCAGACAGGTGGCGCGGGGTCATATTGGATGTCCTTCTTGACCAGTCGTGCCCTTTCCTCGGAGTGCAGCCGCTTGATGAGGTGGAGGGCCATGTCGATCCCGGCCGAGACACCCGATGCCGTCACCACCTCACCACTGTCCACCCAGCGGTCGTCGGGGCGCAAATCGATGGTGGGGTCCAGTCTTGCAAGCAGATCCAGGGCGCTCCAGTGTGTGGTGGCGGGGCGATCGGCGAGGATCCCTGCCGCCGCGTACACGAGCGAGCCGGTGCACACCGAAGTCATCAGGGTGCCGGCTTTCGACCGCAAGCGAACGAGGTCGAGAACGGGTTCCCGAGCGATCAGGGAACGGGTACCTCTACCACCAGGCATCAACAACACGTCCACATCGTCCACGGCGGTGACCGCCATGTCGGTGACGATCTTCATCCCCTTGGCACAGGTGACCGTCTCCCCGTCCAGTGATGCGGTGAAGACGTCGACACCGTCGTCGGGGTACTGGAGCTGCCACATCCGGAGGACCTCCCAGGGCCCGACCAGGTCGAGCTCCTCCATGTCGTCGAAGCAGATCAGAGCGATTCTGATGGCCGGACCAGCTTCTGATCGTTCTCAGGGCGCCGGACTTCGCTCGGCGAAGTCCAGAACCCTGGGTTTGAGATAGACGGGCAGGGAGTCATCATTTCGGTGGCATGCGGGCGGCGGCGTCGAGACGGATCACCTCGCCGTTGAGCATCTCGTTCTCCACCATCGAAGTCACCAGATGGGCGAAGTCCTCGGGTGTGCCGAGTCGTTGCGGAAAGACGTGGAGCCTGGCCAGCGAGTCCCTGAGCTCCTGGGGTGCATTCGCTAATAGGGGGGTGTCCATGATTCCGGGGGCGATGGTGTTGACCCGTATCCCCACACTGCCGAGGTCTCGGGCCAGAGGCAGGGTCATCCCCACCACCCCTCCCTTCGAAGCCGAATAGGCAGCCTGTCCCACCTGGCCGTCGAAGGCTGCGATCGACGCCACGTTGACGATCACGCCGCGCTCTCCACTGGCGCCCGGCTCGTTGCCCGACATAACGCGGGCCGTATTCCGTATCACATCGAACATGCCGATGAGGTTGACGCCGATCGTGAATTTGAATAGGTCGAGATCGAACATCGCGCCGTCGCGGGACAGAACCCGCTGTGCGGGTGCCACCCCGGCCGCGTTGACCAGGATGTGGATCGCACCGAAGGCCTCTGCAGCGCCGTCGACGGAGGCGGCGACGGCTTGGTCGTCGGAGACATCACAAGGGATGAATCGGGCAGCCTCGCCAAGCTCGGCCTGGGCGGTCTTGCCTAGCTGCTCGTTGATGTCCATCATCACGACCTGTCCACCCATGGCCACGATGCGACGGGCCGCACCGAAGCCGAGACCCGACACACCACCGGTGACCAGCGCAACCGATCCTTCAACCTGCAAAAACGACCTCCTCGCTCGCGAGGGCGACGGTAATCGGCAATGATCGGCGTCTTCGACTCGGGTGTGGGAGGGCTTTCGGTCCTGCGTCAGATCAGACAGAGGCTGCCCAACGCCGACCTCCTATATGTCGCCGACCGGGGACGTGCTCCATATGGGACCCGTACGCTCAGCGATGTCTCCGCCATCGCCCATGACGTGACCAACTGGCTCCTGGATGCGGGCGCCACCTGTGTGGTGGTCGCCTGCAACACGGCGTCGGCAGCCGCCCTTCACTCGATCAGGGACCAACACCCCGGTCTTCCCGTGGTCGGGATGGAACCGGCCGTGAAACCGGCTGCTCTAGGAACTGCCAGCGGTACCGTCGCCGTCTATGCGACGGCAGCCACTTTCCAGGGAGAGTTGTACGAGTCGGTGGTATCGCGATTCGCCACCGGAGTCGATGTCATGAAGAGGGCCTGTCCGGAATGGGTCGAGCTGGTCGAACAAGGGATCATCAACGGACCGCCGGTTGAGGCTGCAGTCGGACCCGTGGT
Organism: Acidimicrobiia bacterium; assembly: GCA_035620735.1. Taxonomy (GTDB): domain Bacteria; phylum Actinomycetota; class Acidimicrobiia; order Spongiisociales; family ZC4RG35; genus JANQRA01. The sequence goes on from DASPGH010000119.1 coordinate 12,004, forward strand.
CTCGGAGGCGGTCGACGCGGGCGCCGATCGAATCGTTCTCGGGTGCACGCACTTCTCATTCCTCGCCCCGGTGATCGAGCGAATCAGCGGCATCGACGTCATCGACCCCGCCCCGGCCGTTGCGGCCCAGACCTCTCGAGTCGCCCCCGACACGGCATCGCACGGGGAGACCACGCTGGCCGCATCGGGTGACATCGACCAGTTTGCCAACCTGGCCCGCAAACTGGCCGATTTCGATCAGCCAGTCATACGCTTCGGGACATGAACCCGATCTGGGCCGACGACAACGGCACACTCCAGGGTCTCGGTTCGAGCCGCGTAGTCGACCCGGGAACAGGGACGGACCGTTATCAGACGATGCTCGACGAGTTGCGTCGCTCGGGCCGGGCTCTCGCCTTCGGATCCTTCACCTTCGACATCGAGGCGACTGGTTCCATGGTTGACATCCCCGAGACCGTGAGCAACGCCCCACTACCTGCCGGGAACCCGGTTGCTCGCATGGAGCTGGTAGACGACGGCATCGACGAATGGCACGTGGGGTTCGAGAAGGCGATGCTCGAGATCGATACCGGACGTGTCGAAAAGGTCGTTCTCGCCCGCCAGGTGGTATGGCAGGCCGGGGAAAGCATCGAACCCTCCTCGATCGCCTCGCGGCTCGCCGTAGCCAACCCGGGTTGCTACACGTTCGCGATCGGTGGCCTGGTGGGAGCGAGCCCCGAGCTCCTGGTGAGCCTGCGGCACGGGTTCTTGAGCACGCTGGCGCTCGCGGGCACCGCCACCAATCCCGAGGAGCTCCGCTCTCAGAAGATCTCCGAGGAGCACCGACATGTCTCCGCATCTGTCACCGCCGCCCTGGGACCACACATGACGGGCGTGGATGTGACCGAACAGGTAATCGTCCCTCACGGAAACATGTCGCACGTCGGCACGAGGATCGCCGGGCCAGTGATCCCGGGAACGACCGCGGCCGACATCCTCGCCGACCTCCATCCCACGGCTGCGGTCGCCGGGTACCCAACCGCAGCGGCGCTCGACCTGATCCGTGAGGTGGAGCCGGCTTCTCGGGGTCGCTACGCAGGCCCGGTGGGCTGGATGGACTCCGCCGGCGACGGTGTGTTCGCAATAGCCCTGCGGTGCGGACAGGTCGACGGGTCGCGGATAACCCTCTACTCCGGTGGCGGTCTCGTCGCCGGCTCCGAGGAGAAGGCGGAGCTACAGGAGACCGAGCTGAAGTTGGCACCGATGCTCGACGCGCTCGGTCAGACATAGCTGGAGCTCCGGGCCTCGAGGTCGTATTCGCGATCCACCGGTACGACGATCGCATCCAACCCGGGCCGACCCACCGCTGCCGACAAGGCATCGACCAATCGAGCGAGTCTGTCTACCTCGGCGACCCGGGCACCGTGGAAGCGAAGAATCTCATCCAGGTCCCGTTGAGGGGGTGTAATGAAGAGTCTCTCGAATTGAGGTGCGTGGACCGCCTGAGGAAGCGAGTCGAAAAGCCCGCCGCCCGCGTTGTCCACGACTACGAGGGTCAGACCGGTTTCCCCGTCGTTCAGGAACGCGTTGGAGTCGTGGAGCAGGGAGAGATCGCCGGCAACGGCCACAGTTCCAGGAATGACCTCGGCAACACCCAGGGCCGTGGACACGAAACCGTCGATGCCCGAAGCCCCACGGTTGGCGAAGATCTGACCGGGCGTGGTCAGGTGCGCATCGACTTCTCTCACCGGAAGCGACGAGGACACGACGATGGCGTCTCTCTCGACGAGGTTCAAAGCATGGGCGACACCGGCACCGGTCATGCGATCCCTTCCTTCGATCGCCGACACCACTCTGGCTCTGATATCGGCGTCGGCTTGGAGCCATGCGGTCGCCCATGAGCCCGGCGCCGACCCGGGCACGCCACGCAGCAGCTCGACAGGGTCGGCTGCGAGCACCGCACTCGCATTTCGTCTCGGGTCGATGTTTCGGCCCCAACGATCGACTCGAATTCGGGCAGCCGCCGCCGACACAAGGTCCTCGAGACGAGGATCCGGCCCTATCGCCCCAACGGCGACCACGGTGCTCGGTGACAGCGCATCCGGAACACCGCCATCGAGCAGGTATCGATACGAGGAGACCACGTCGCCGCCCCGCATCCCGGACATGGCGGTGGCGAGGACCGGCCAACCCAGCCGTCGTGCCTCGTCGGCCAGCGCCTCCCGGTCGTACCCGCCCTCACCTGCGATCACCACACCCCGATCGGGGGCAACTTCCAACCCAGGCGCTGACGGCTCCGATCCCGCCACGGGATCCGGTTCGAGACGTGGGGTGTCGAACTCGTAGACCACACCCCGGGTCCGGCCGTCATATGTCACCGGCACCGTGGGTTCTCTGAAGGCAACATTGAGGTGCACCGGCCCCGGCCCTCGAGGGTCGATGGCATGGGCGAGGATCTCACGCACGGTCCGGCGCCACGGGAGGTTGCCGTCGGTCGCAGCGTCGGGAGCTTCGATCCCACGGTAGGCCCTGACTTTTCGGCCAAATAGCTCGACCTGGTCGATGGTCTGATTGGCGCCCACACCCCGCAGCTCGGCCGGCCGGTCCGCAGAGATCACCACCAGCGGGACACATGACATGTCCGCCTCCACAACTGCGGGGAAGAAATTGGCCGCAGCCGTTCCCGATGTCGATATGACGACCGCAGGCCGGTCGCTGGCTCGAGCAACACCGAGAGCCCAAAACCCGGCGGACCGCTCGTCGATGAACACCCGTGTCTCGACTTCCAGGTGGGCGGCGGCCGCGATCGCCAATGCACCAGATCGCGAGCCTGGAGCGATCGCGATGAAACGCACGCCGCCATGTGCCAGCTCGTCTACTACGACCCGAGCCAGGGCTGTGGACGGGTTGGGATGGGTCATGTCAGCACTTTGGCCGCCGCTCTGAGCCGTCTCAGCATCTCGGCGCCGCTATCTCGCGGTGGACGCCACCTCTCCAACAAGTCAGGGTCGGGCTCAGGACGTCGCACCTCGAGTTGACCATCCCGTGGGATCAAGGGATCGAGAGTCGGATCACCTTCGAGTAACGCGACGGTCCCCAGCCCGCACGCGTAGGGAAGCTCGGCGAGGAGTGATGCGGCGAGCAGCCCGCCATACATGCCGACCGATGTCTCCAGTGCCGAGGAGATCACCACCGGGATCGACGACCGCTCCGCCAGGTCCAGGACTCGCGCCACGCCGCCCATCGGTTGGACCTTGAGAACCAGGACATCCGCCGCTCCTTCCTCGATGACGCGGAGTGGATGGGGACTTTGGCGGACCACCTCGTCAGCAGCGATCGGCACCGAAACCCGGCTCCGAAGCTGTCTCATCTCCGCCACGGTCTCGACGGGTTGCTCCACATATTGGAGGTCGAACTCGGTGAGCTGCTCGAGACGCTCGACTGCGGTCTCCAGATCCCACCCGGCGTTCACGTCGACGCGCACGCTGCCTTCGGGCCCGAGACACTCCCTGACGGCAGAGACTCTGGCGATGTCGTCCTCGGCCGTGTCGCCCGGATCTCCTATCTTCACCTTGGCGGTGCTCGCACCGGACTCGAGCACCAGAGCCACCGCAATGTCCGGCTCCACGGCAGGAACCGTGACATTGACCGGAATGGTCGTTCGCTTTGGCTCGGGCAGATCTCCACAGGCCAACTCGAGCGCTGCGGCCAGCCAACGAGTCGTCACCTCCGGCGGATAGTCGGGAAATGGGGAGAACTCCCCCCAACCCCGTGGACCGCGAACTAGGACGGCCTCGCGATGGTCGACCCTGCGAAAACGCTGCCGCATCGGGATCCGAACCGGATGCAGCTCGAGGGCCTCCAGTGCCTCACGCACCGTTCTGCACCTCACGCATGTAGGCGACGAGTCGATCCAGCTGTACTTCGTCGAGCGACGAGGAGAACGAGGGCATCCGCCCCCGCCCGTTCATGATCGTGAACTCGAGGAATTCGTCAGTTTCGTCGGCAGAGCTCGAACCGGGACCGAGTTCGGGCGCGATCCCGCCGCCGAGGTCGGCGCCATGGCATCGTGCGCAAAGCTGTGCGTAGATCTCCTCCCCTGACGCGTCCTCGGGGGGACGGCCCAAGGAACATGCGGCCAGGACAAGCGAAATCGACAGGATTGCTGACACCCGTCTCATTCACCATCGATCCTCGCCTGGAGATCCTTCACCTCCTGTGCCCGGTGAAGCGGAACCACCAGGACCCCGTCGGCGGTCTCGACAACGACGACGCCGTCGAGACCGGCGACCACAACCGGCCGTGTGTCCGCCTTCAGGTAGGAGTTGGTCATCCCGGCATGTGTCACGTTGCCGGATACGTGATTGCCAGACTCGTCGAGCTCACTCACATCGAGAAGTGAGCGATACGAGCCGACGTCACTCCAACCAACGTCCATCGGCACGACTCGAGCGTGCTCGGTCTTCTCCATGATCGCGTAGTCGAAAGAGATCGCTTCGATCGCTCCGAACCCGTCACCGAGACGTATTGCGCCTGGAGCCGACCCCGGCGTGGCGGCCCGCACCCCCTCCAGGATCCGGGGACAGAGCTCGGCTGCTTCGGCGAGAATCTGCTCTGCGCGGCCCACAAACATCCCTGAATTCCACAAGTGGCGACCATCACCGATCATGTCGAGGGCGTCCTCCAGTTCGGGCTTCTCCTTGAAGCGAGCCACACGAAATGCTGATCCGTCTCGTTCTCCCACCTCGATGTAGCCGAAGCCGGTCTCGGGTCTTGTCGGCTGGATGCCAAGAGTCACGACTCCACCACGCCTGGCTGCGGCGAGCGCAACGGTCATCGCCTCGTGGAATCCATCGACATCTCTTATCAGGTGATCAGAGGGGAGAATCACCAGGATGTCGTCGGGTTCGGCGGTCATCGCCGCGGCCAGGACGGCAGGAGCTGTATTGCGGCCCACCGGCTCGACCAGGATGGTGCCCACCTCGATCGAGGCTGAGTCGACCTCCGCCCGCACGAGATCGACGTGTCTATCTCCGGTGACGACGATGGCTGGTGCAAGGTCAGGCAGGCCATGAAGTCTCGCCAATGTCAGGCTGAACAACGAGCTATCCCCGATCAACGGGCGAAACTGCTTGGGCACGTCCGGGGTGGAGAGCGGCCAGAGCCTGGTCCCGGACCCGCCAGAAAGCACTACAGGTCTGACAGGTGACACCGGCCGAGGGTACCGGCCGAGAAAGCCCAACCCCGTGTTGGGTTGCGCCATCGCCAATCACCGAGGTGATCTTCCCCGTAGTCAGAGTTGAAGGACTTACCAAGAGCTACGGGCAGACCGTGCCGTGGATGGCATCGACTTCACCATCGAGACCGGCGAGGTCGTCGCCATCCTTGGCCCCAACGGCGAAGGTAAGACCACGACTGTGGAGATGCTGGAGGGTTTCAGGAGACCAGACTCGGGGCGAATCGAGGTTCTCGGGCACGACCCGTCGGATAGAAACCGGGACTGGCTCGACCGGATCGGCATCGTTCTACGAGTGGGTGGGATAGAAGACGAACTGACCGTTTCCGAGTCGATCGCTGCCCAACGTCGTCCCTACCGCTCGCCCATGAGCGTCGACGAGGCGATCGATTTGGTCGATCCGGGCGTCAAGAGGGACCAACGCATCAAACGAATGTCCGGCGGACAGCGGAGACGACTCGATCTGGCGCTCGGCATGGTCGGCGACCCGGAGTTGTTGTTTCTCGACGAGCCGACCATCGGCTTCGATCCCGAAACGAGCCGTCGTTCATGACACGCCATCCGACGTCTGGCCGACAACGGGGAGCGATCGGCGTGCTCGTTGCGATTCGTTTCTTCAGCTTCGAGCCATCGGCCGGCTCAGGCCGATCGCGGAATCAACCGGCGTCAGTCTCCGACTGAGATCGAGACGTAGCCGCACTCCTCGCACACATACCGGGTGATTCCGATGCCCCCGGGAGCCTCGATGAACTGGTGCTCGTGATCGCGTGGGCCGGAACGAAAGGCCGCCTTGACCGCACCCATGATCCCGCCCTTGCGTTCCTTGGCCGCCCCGGCCAGCGCCGGTTCGGGCTCTGGCTCGGGTCCGGGGCGGGGTGCGAGGGGCGCCGCCACCCCTGAGGAGCCACCACGGTCTTCCCCTGACTCGTATTCGTTGAGATTGAGCACCCCACCCGCGGGCTCCATCGCCGGCTCGTCTCGTGTGACCGGCTCTGGCTGTGGTTCGGGCTCGGGCTCGGGCTCCGGTTCCGGCGGGGCAACCGGCTCGCGCTCCGGTTCCGGTTCCCGCTCGACAACGGGCTCGGGTTCCGGTTCCGGTTCCCGCTCGACAACGGGCTCGGGTTCCGGTTCGGGCTCTACAGCCGGCTCAGGTGCTGGTGTTACGAAATCATCGACAGCCGGTCGTGGGATGACAGGCTCGTCGACCCCCGTGTCGACCGCGTGTCTCGGAGGGGTGGATCGCGGAGTCTGACGACGCAGTTCCTCCCTCTCCGCATCGAGACGCTGCATCTCCAGCCTGTAGGCCTCCACCAGGTTGGCCTCACGCTCCTCAGCGGCGCGGCGCAGTTCGTCCAGCTGGCGTCGCTCGTCTTCGAGACGCTGACGCTCTTCGGCAAGAGCCTCCCGCTCGGCGTCGTACTCAGGTGACGATGTCGAAGCCGGCTCCGGGGTCTGGTCGACGACAGGCTCTTCTGCGGGCCGGCGGGGAGCGGGCGTGACCGGCTCGGCCCGCGGCTCAGGCTCTTCTTTCCGATGTGCGGCACCGAGACCGGGGAGGCCCCCTGATGGACGCGTGGTGAGCCGGCCCGGCTCCATTGCTTCGAGGTTCGACTCCATGGCCTCGCGCAGCACGTCGATCCTCGAGGGTGTCGTCCCCCTCCGCGACTTGCGGATGGCCAGCGAGCGGGTAGCCAGACGCTTCGACTTGATGGATGCCCACGACTCCGCCATGTGCTCTACGCCCCGGTAGGCGAAATCGATGGGGTCGCTGGCGACGAAAGTGACCTCTGTGCCATCGAGATCGATCTGGAAGGCACTAGCGATGAGACGACGGGCATGGACGTCGTAGAGCGACCATCTGCCCAGAGATTCCTCGTCGACGACGAGCTCGGCCTGGTCCCCATCGATGACGAATTGGACCGGCACGCCCGGATGATCCACATCCGGAAATTTGAGCTCACCTTTGAATCTCACGCGAAAAACCTCAGATTCTCGATGCCATAGGCGTCCCTGACGAGCCTAAAGATCCCATTGGAATGCGAAATGTCAAGACGGATCAGGTGTAGGCGTCGAGGGGCGGACAGGCGCAGATCAGATTTCGGTCGCCGGCGACTCCGTCGATCCGCCCAACGGGTGGCCAGTATTTGTCGCGGCGAAGGCTGTCGAGTGGATATGCCGCCAACTCACGCCCGTAGGCCCGATCCCAGACGTCCGAACTCACGTCCTCCGCGGTGTGGGGGGCATTGAACAGAGGGTTGTCGTCACGTGGCCACTCCCCGGAGGCAACCCGCTCGGCCTCTGCTCTTATGGCGATCATGGCATCGCAGAATCGGTCGATCTCTTCGAGGCTCTCCGACTCCGTGGGCTCGATCATGAGTGTGTTGGCCACCGGGAAGGCGAGTGTTGGGGCGTGGAAGCCATAGTCGGCCAGTCGTTTGGCGATGTCCTCGGCGGTCACCCCTGATGTCTTGGTCACGGGTCGCACGTCGACGATGCACTCGTGGGCGACCCGCCCCGAGCTGCCGGTGTACAAGACCGGGAAATAGGGGTCGAGACGTCTCGCCACATAGTTGGCGGAGAGAATCGCGACACGTGTCGCATCCTTGAGACCGCTCGACCCCATGAGACGGATGTAGGCATAGGGGATGGGGAGAATGCCAGCTGAACCGAATGGAGCCCCGGAGACTGCGCCGATCCCGGTTTCCGGGCCTGCCTCGGGAAGCTGGGGATGGTTGGGCAGGAAGGGAGCGAGATGAGATCGAGCACCCACCGGGCCTATCCCCGGGCCGCCACCGCCGTGGGGGATTGTGAAGGTCTTGTGGAGGTTCAGGTGACCGATGTCGGCTCCGAAGTCGGCGGGACGAGCCAGGCCCACAAGAGCGTTGAGGTTGGCGCCGTCGACATAGACCTGTCCGCCGTGATCGTGCACTATCCGGGTGACCTTCTTGATCCCGGCCTCGAAGACACCGTGCGTTGACGGGTAGGTCACCATGAGCGCGGCCAGATGCTGGGCGTGCTCGCCGGCTTTGGCCTCCAGGTCGGCGAGGTCGATGTTCCCCGAGCTGTCGGTTGCGACGACCACGACACGCATCCCCGCCATCACCGCCGAAGCCGCGTTCGTACCGTGAGCCGAGGCGGGGATGAGGCACACGTCCCGGGTGTCGTCACCCCTGGATCGGTGATAAGCGGCGATGGCCAGCAGACCGGCGAGCTCACCCTGAGATCCCGCGTTGGGCTGTAGGGAGACGGCTGAATAGCCGGTGATCGTCGCCAGATAGCTCTCCAGCTCGTCTATCAGCTCGAGATAACCGGCTGCCTGCTCGATCGGGGCAAACGGGTGAAGGCCGGCGAAGCCTTCCCAGGTGATCGGGATCATCTCGGTCGTCGCGTTGAGCTTCATCGTGCACGAGCCCAGCGGGATCATCGTCCGGTCCAGAGCGAGATCACGATCGGCGAGACGACGCAGATAGCGAAGCATCTCATGCTCGGATTGGTGGAGGCTGAAGACCGGATGGGTGAGATATGCCGTTTCTCTGGCGAGGGCGGTCGGGAGTCGGGCAGGCGACTCGACAGGCTCGATGTCGAGGGCTGTGAGCAACCGTGCCACGAGCTCGTCGTCGGTCTTCTCATCCACGGCGACTCTGATGTGATCCTCGTCGACGTGGCCGATGTTGATGCCCGCCTTCCTGGCGCGAGCGACCATCTCGGTTGCCCTCCCCGGAACCGAGATCGTGACCGTGTCGAACCAGGTCTCGCTGGCTGGCGCGTATCCCGCTCTTGAAAAGGAGTCGGCGATGACCGTCGCCTGGCGGTTGCACTCCGCTGCAATCGCCTTCAGCCCGTCCGGACCGTGCCAGCAGGCATAGAGCCCCGAGATCACGGCGAGAAGGACCTGCGCGGTGCACACATTCGAGGTCGCCTTCTCACGACGGATGTGTTGCTCTCTCGTTTGCAGGGCGAGGCGGTATGCAATGCGTCCCCGTCGATCGGTTGACACCCCTACCAACCTGCCCGGGAGGGCGCGGACATGAGCCTCGAGGGTGGAGATGAAGCCGGCGTGAGGCCCGCCGTAGCCGAGCGGGACGCCAAACCGCTGGGCCGACCCGACCGCTATGTCGGCACCCCACTCACCCGGCGGGGTGAGGAGGGTGAGGGCGAGGAGATCCGTGGCCACGGCCACCACCGCTCCAGCCTCCTTGAACCTTGCCGCCGTCTCACGATGCTCGGTCACAGCACCCGACGACCCCGGGTATTGGAACAGCACTCCGAAAGCGACGTCAGGATCGGCGTCCGCGGTCAGGTCGCGAATGTCGACTCCTGCAGCAAGAGCCCTCGTCTCGATCACCGACCTGGTCGCAGGATGACAGTCGGTGTCGACATAGAAGACCTCACGGTCTCCCTTGAAGAGACGACGAGCCATGGCGACCGCCTCGGCCGCGGCCGTCGGCTCGTCGAGCAACGATGCGTTGGCGATCTCCAGCCCGGTCAGGTCGGAGACCATGGTCTGGAAGTTGAGCAGCGCCTCGAGACGACCCTGGGAGATCTCAGGCTGGTACGAGGTGTAGGCGGTGTACCAGGCCGGGCTCTCGAGGACGTTGCGCTGAATGACCGGGGGAAGGATCGTGTCGTAGTACCCAAGCCCGATGAGAGAGGGAAGAACCGTGTTCTTGTCGGCCAGCTGACGCAGTCGCCTCACCGCCTCGGGCTCGCTGAGAGCGTCGGGAAGCTCCAGAGTGGTGTCGAGGATGGCAGTAGGAACGGTCTCGGCGATCAGGTCGTCCAGGGAGGCGACTCCCACGGTCGCCAACATTTTCTCGATATCGGCCGGCTTGGGTCCTATGTGGCGGTCGGCGAATCGTTCGTGAGGGCTCGGCATCGGTCTCGAGCACCGATCTTAAGCAAGATGCAGCGATCGGTCAGAGACCAGTAGCCGACGGTGACACGCTGGCCGGAAGGCTCACTACGGCCACCGGCAGCTGGGACTGGGAGAGCATGTAGGACACTCTGTGCCCGTAGAACGGTCGGTTGGTGAGAGAACGGGTGCTGGCTCCGATGACGAGCAGATCGAACGCACCCGAGTTCCCGAATCGAACGATTTCCTCTTCGGCGTTGGGGGCCACTCGAACTCCCGTCTCGACGTCCACGCCGAGACGCTCACCAAAGCTGGCTGCTTCGGCGACCATCTCCTGGCCGGCGGTGAGGCTGTCCTCAACGGCACCGTCCTCGCGCATAACGCCCTGACCCTCCGGCCTGTTCACGACGTGGAGCGCGAAGGTTCTGCCCCCGCTCGCCTTGGCCAGGGAATAGGCGAACTCCTCTGCTGCCCTGGTCGACCTGGTGGCGGACACGGGCACCAGGATCCGGCTGGGTAGGGAATCGTTGGCAGTCAACCCCTCCGGCATGCGGACCACGATCGAAGGGACCTCGACCATCGAGAGCACACGATCGATGACGCTGCTGAACGTTCCCTCGCCGGTCTCGGTGGCGCCCATGACCACGAGGTCGTAACCGAGGGAGCTCTCTCTAGCGATGGCGGCCGCAGGATCTCTGGCCAGCCGTCTGATCGTTCTCGCTTCGGGTAGCTCCGCCAGGACGTCTTGGGGATCTCCCGGCTCTCCCTCCACACGCTGCATCATGCGGCGAAACATCCCGGGCTTGGCGAGATCGACCACGAGAACGGTCATTTCGGCGTCGGGAAAGACCTCGCTGACGAGTTGGGCCGCGTATCGGCTGTTGGATCCGCCACGAGTCGGAATGAGGATGCGGCGCGACCGGAGGATCTCGCTGGCCTCCTTCACCTGCTCCTCGTTGAGTCGTTGTGCCTCCTCATGGGGGATGTCCCATCCCCTCACGACCAGCTTGAGCAATTGCGGCGCCACGATCGAGGTGACTACCGCAGCCAAGACCATCACCGTGTAGCCGGTCTCGCTGACCACGCCGATGTTGAGACCGACGATGGCCACAACCACTCCCATCGCCCCCAACGCCGACAGCCCTGAGCCGAGCGCGAGTGCCTCGCGACCCCTGACCCCAGCGAAGAAGCCACCCACGACTGTGCCCAGGATCTTGGCCGCAATCGCCACGACGATCAGCACGATCGCCCACAAGATCACGGTGGAGGTGTCGAGAAGACCGACGTCGACCCGGAGACCGGAGAATGCGAAGAAGACCGGGGCGAGAAGGGCCGCGGTGACGGTCTCCAGAATCGACCGGACCTGGGGAAGCTGGTGCCGAAGCCCGGCAAGAAGGATCCCCACGATGTAGGCGCCGAGAATCGCCTCGATGTTGAGCGCCTGTGTCACCGCCCCACCCACCAGGGCCGCCACGATCGATATCGACAAAGCAGCCGTTATCGAGGAGCCGCGGGCCATCACATATCGGAACAGTCGATCGATGACCCAGCGGAGCACCGTGAAGGACAGCAACAAGAAGATGATGAGCCCGCCAAACGAGATGCCGAGCCGATTCAACCGGAATCCGTCGAGGGCGATCCCCGACAATGCGGCGAGCACCAGCCACCCCACCGCATCCATGGTCATCCCCGCGGCGAGCGTCACCTGACCGAAGTTCCGGCGCAAGTAGCCCATGTCCTGGAGGATCTTGGCGACCACCGGTAGAGCCGATACCGATAGGGCAAGAGCCAGAAACCCGGCGAAAACGGCCCGGTCTACTCCATCACCGGTCGGTCCGGCTCCGATGAACGACTCAGGCACGAAGAACGCCAACGTGGCCGAGGCGGCAAGTGGGATGAGCAGCGCGCCGGCGGAGACGGAGAGCGCAGCGGTCTTGAACCTGGCGATGATGCCGAGATCGGTCTCAAAGCCGATGACGACGAGCAGCATGATCACCCCGAGCCAGGCGATGCCGAAGACCACTGAGGTCACCGTGGGCTCACCGAACACCCAGTCGAAGGCATCGGGAGCAAACCGGCCGAACAGTGTTGGGCCGAGCACGACACCGGCGAGCAGTTCGCCCACCACCGGAGGCTGCCCGACGCTTTTCATCAGCCAGCCGAAAATGCGCGCCACCCCGACCAGCAACGCGAGCTGCACCAGGAAGACGAGCACCTCGTGTTCGGTCAACGGTGCCGCCGCCGAGCCACCGTCGGCGGCGAGAAGCAGGACCACGTCCTTCAAGTTAGCCATGTGTCAAACGTTGAACCGGAACTCGACGACGTCCGACGGCTTCATGACATAGGACTTGCCTTCCGTCCTGACGAGACCGGCGGACCTCGCGGCGAGCCAGGAGCCGGCTTCCATGAGCCTGTCGAAATCGATCACCTCTGCGGCAATGAACCCTCGCTGAAAGTCAGTGTGGATGACACCGGCAGCCTCCGGAGCCGTGGCCCCGGCATGGATGGTCCAGGCTCGGGCCTCCTTCTCGCCTGCGGTCAGGAACGACTGCAGGCCCAGCGTCTCGTACGCAACCCGAACCATCGCATCGAGTCCCGGCTCGTCCTGACCCAGTGCCTGTAACAACTCCGCACGCTCGTTTGGATCCAGCTCGATCATCTCCGCCTCGATCTGAGCGTCGAGGAACAATGCTGGAGCCGGCGCCACCAACTCGGTCAACGCGGTCTTTCGCGGCTCATCGACGAGCCCGGCTTCGTCGCTGTTGAAGACGTATATCACCGGCTTGACCGTGAGGAGATGCAGATCGGCGAAATGGACTCGTCGTCGCATGAGCACAGGGTGAGCGCTCACCATTTCGCCGGAGGCCACGACTTCCCTCACCTCGCGGAGAGTCGCCACCACCGGCTGGAGAGCCTTGTCGACGGTGGACTCCTTTTCCAGCCTCGGCAGCCGTCGGTCGATCGTTTCCAGGTCGGCGATCGCCAGCTCGGTTTCGATCACTTCGATGTCCCTCCCCGGGTCGAGCGTCTCATCGACGTGCACGACATTCGAAGCATCGAAGATCCGGACCACATGACAGATCGCGCTGACTTCCCGGATGTTCGCCAGGAATTTGTTGCCGAGACCCTCCCCCTGGCTCGCTCCCTTCACCAGTCCGGCAATGTCGACGAACGTCACGGTCGCATAGGTCGACTTGGCCGATTGGAACATCTCGGCAAGACGATCGACTCTCGGATCGACGATCGGCACGATTCCCGTATTGGGCTCGATAGTCGCAAACGGATAGTTCGCGGCCAGGATCCCCGCCCTGGTGAGAGCGTTGAACAAAGTGGACTTGCCGACGTTGGGCATCCCGACGATGCCGATGGAGAGTGCCATTGAGGGCGCCGAAGGTTAGGGAGAGCTCACCACTTTCGTGATTACCGTGACCGGGATATGGAGCGGATCGCGGTCATCGGAGCAGGGTCGTGGGGAACCACAGTGGCCTCGATCGCAGCGAGACGAGCCACCACGATGCTGTGGGCTCGGCGCGACGAACTCGCCCGGGCGATAAACCGCACTCACACGAACCCCGACTACCTCCCAGATCACGAGCTGCCGGACCAGGTCACTGCGAGCCACGAGCTGGAGGAGGTGGTCGACAGGGCTGAGCTCATCGTCATGGCGGTGCCGTCCCACGGCTTTCGCAGCATCTTCACCGAGACGGCGCAGAATCTATCTCCCAACACGCCCATCGTCTCCCTCACCAAGGGGATCGAACAGGAGACGCTGGCCACTATGACCGAGGTCGTTCATGAAGTGGACGAATCGATTTCTCGCGATGTGGTCGGTGTGGTGACGGGGCCGAACCTCGCATCGGAGATCGTGGCCGGCCAGCCCACCGCATCGGTGGCAGCGTTTCGCGACACCGAGACGGCTCGGGCGGTCCAGGGTCTGCTGATGGGCCCGACGTTCCGGGTCTACACCCACGACGACGTGATCGGTTGCGAGCTCGGCGGGGCTTTGAAGAACGTCATGGCCATCGCCGCCGGGATGTCCGACGGGCTCGGATTCGGTGACAACACCCGGGCGACTCTCCTCACCCGCGCCCTCGCCGAAGTGACTCGCCTCGGCGTCGCCCAGGGGGGACGTCCCGAGACATTTGCCGGGCTCGCCGGAATGGGAGACCTCATCGCCACGTGCAGTTCTGACCGCAGCCGCAACCACAGGGTCGGCTATGCCCTGGCACGTGGTCAGACACTCGAAGAGGTCATCAATGAGATGAAGATGGTGGCCGAGGGGGTCAAGACCACCAAGAGCGCTCTCGGTTTGGCAGAACGAGCGGGTGTCGACATGCCCATCGCCACCCACGTCGACCTGGTGCTCGAAGGTGAGATGACCCCGCGCGAGGCCATGTCGAGTCTGATGACACGTGAAGCGAAAGCGGAGTCCCTTTGAGCGAAAAGACACGCATCCGCAGACTTCCCGAGCGGGCGGTGGAAGACCTCGGGGTGATCCATGCGATCCTCGATGAGGGCTTCGTTTGCCACGCTGCATATGTCATCGGTGGCCGCCCGGTCGTCATACCGACCCTCTACGCCCGCGACGGTGACCGCCTCCTGTTGCACGGGTCGAACTCAATGGGTCTGGCGCGTGCCGTCCGTTCCGGGTCGCCCCTGAGCGTGGCGGTGACTCTCGTGGACGGTCTCGTCGTGGCGCGGAGCGCGTTCAACTCCTCAGCCAACTATCGAAGCATCGTCGTGCACGGTCACGGCCGTCTTCTCGAGGATGACGAGAAGAGGGCGGGCCTCGACGTCGTCTTGGACAAGGTTCTCCCCGGTCGTCGAGCCGACCTGCGGCCGTCCACCGACGCCGAGCTCGCACAGACGTCCGTTATCGAGCTAGGTCTGGACGAGGTGTCGGCAAAGGTCCGCTCCGGGGGTCCTGGCGACGACGATGGGGACATGGAGCTCGAGGTTTGGGCAGGGGTGGTTCCCTTCCATCTCGAGCCGGGTGAGCCGATCCCCGCCGAAGACCTCAGACCCGGTCTGGAAATCCCGGACTATCTCCGGTCATACCGGCGTTGATAATGCTGCCGGCCCGGTAAGGCCGGTGTGTCGACAATGCTGCCGGCCCGGTAGGGCTGACACATCTCGAATACATGCAACCTGTGGGCAGGGATCGGGGTTATCACACGTATGGCAACACGTCTGCTCACAACGTCGCACGGGACCAACCGGGAGGCTTTCACCCTGGCCGACTGGGGCCGCTTCCTCTCTCTCGCCGCGATCTGGGGCTCTTCGTTTCTCTTCATCGCGATCGGTCTCGACGCATTCCACCCCGGAGTCGTCACCTTCATCCGTGTCTTGTTGGGGGCTGTGTCGCTGTCTCTGCTCCCCCGCGCGCGGAAAGTCACCATCGACCGGGAGGACTGGCCCCGAGTCGCATTGCTGTCGGTGATCTGGGTGGCAATCCCGTTCACGATCTTTCCCATCGCACAACAGTGGATCGACTCGGCGGTGGCAGGGATGCTCAACGGGGCGACTCCCATCTTCACTGCCCTGATGGCAACCATTCTCCTTCGTGCCTTTCCTGGGCCCCTCCAGGTCCTCGGGCTCCTCGTCGGGTTCTCCGGCATCATCGCCATCGCTCTCCCTTCGGCTGGTGAAGGAACGACGGCGGCCGTGGGTGTCGTCCTGGTGGTGATCGCCACTATCGGCTACGCGATCTCATTGAACATCTCCACCCCTCTGCAGCAGAAGTACGGCTCGCTGCCCCTCATGGGACGGGTCCTGTGGTTGGCGACACCACTGGTGCTTCCCTACGGTCTGATTGGGGTGGGTGAGTCCAGCTTCGCCTGGTCGTCCTTCCTGGCCGTGGCGGCCATAGGCGTCTTGGGCACCGGTCTCGCCTTCAAGTTCATGGGGACATTGCTGGGGAGTGTCGGGGCGACACGAGCGTCTTTTCTCACCTATCTGATTCCGGTGGTGGCGCTCGTGCTCGGCGTCGTGTTTCGGGATGAGATCGTGTCGCCGGTTTCGATAGTCGGGGTTGGCCTGGTCATAGTCGGCGCGATCCTCGCTTCACGCCGAGAGACGGGCTCCCTCCGCCGACGCTCTTCTTAGCGCTCGCATCGACATTTCCTTGTCCCCGAGCCGGTGCCGCAGTTCGCGCTCCAGACCACCGATCGGGTAGAGGTTTTGTGGGGCGCGAGGGTCCTTGTGACGGGCTGAGGCATACCGTGGGAGCGTTGCGCTCACTCTCGTGGCGATTCGTGCTGCATCTGCCGAACTGCAGTTCGCATCGATCTCACAACGCACCAGTCCACCGGCCGGCCCGGCGTGGTTGGCCAGCCGCACATACCAGGAGAACCGGCTCCAGGACGTGGTGGTCAGAAAGAGAGGCGTCCTGTAGCCGGCGGGCAATGACGTCAGCACCTGACGCAGCTCGAGCGGCAGATATTGCACCTTCTGGGTCTTGATGTATCCAACGGCGTTCTCGATGTCCCGCGCGTGTGAGAGTGGCCCATCGACCACCAGCATCTCGGCGTCTCCCGCCCTGCGGGTGATCGCCGCCTCCAGGTCTCCCATTCGCTGCTGGATGCCCAACCAGAGCTCTTCCGGTGTCGTCCCCTTGGTTGCCTTCACCTCGTAAGTGCCGATTCCCGTGACGACATCGCTCGCCGGCGCAGATGTGAAGAGGCCCCGCTCCACTTCAGTCTCGGTGATGTGGGCCGTCCCGTTGCATCTGACCGCCCCTGCGGCGTACGTGGCAGCGAGGGCGTAACCCGGAAAATCGGGGGGCTGATCGATCCAGAGTGTGGCGTCGACGCGACGGACGCCATCGACGAACAGCACATCTTGCACGGGGTCGATCTCGGGCAGCAGGGGCCGCCAGTCCTCGGGTCTCAGCTCGACTGTCACGTCCACGTTCTGGCTGGCGTCCTCGAGCTCGGCATCTGTCGGCGCTCCGTAGTCAGAGTCCCATGCCTCGACGGTGAACCTCATGGAACCACCCTCACTTTGGCGCCGGACGGCTGGCGAATCACCTCGTAGCGGACGGGAGCGCGCGCCGCCAGCTCCTTGACATGGGTGATGACACCGACCATGAGCCCGCGTCCGGTCAGCTCCTCGAGAACAGAGGCGACGGTGTCGAGGGATTCTTCGTCGAGAGTCCCGAAGCCCTCGTCGAGGATGATCGCGTCCAAACCCGACCCACCTTTGGCCGCCAGCGTCTCGGCGAGGGACAGCGCAAGGGCCAAAGAGACGAGGAAGGTCTCACCGCCGGAGAGGGTGCTCACCGAACGCATCTCGTCGGCGTTGCGGTGGTCGATGATCGAGAAAGTCCCCGACTCGTCGGAGTGAAGCGAATAACCGCCACCGGATAGCTGACCGAGGAGCTGGTTGGCCCCATCGACGAGCTCGGTCAGCGCCCCGGCCATGAGCCACTGTTCGAAGCCATTGGCCCTGAGGTGATTTGCCAGCGCGGCGGCGACATCCGCATCGTTTTGCGCCCGTTTCGCCTTCTCGGCGAGCTCGACTGAATCGGCGCGAGCCTTCTCATGTGCCTCGACGATGCTCCGCGCAGTCTGCAGCGAGGTGGCCACCTGGACTACGTATGGGTCGAGCACCGGGATCTGGTGCGACTGGAGAAGGGCGATGAGCTCATTCCGGGCACCAGTTGCCACAGACTCCGCCTCTCCAATTGCGGTGCGGGCTTCTTCGAGTCGGGGATGTAGCTCATCGAGAAGATCGGATCGCCATGCGAGCAGCTCTTTCCACTGAACTATCACGTCGTCGCTCTCGGAGAGGGGTGGATCCAGCTCTGCGACCGCCAACTGGGCCTCGGTCAGCTTTCTACCGATGCGCCGCGAGGTCTCAGCGAGATCCTCGAGAAGTGATCGCGCCTTCTTGGCTGCCTTCTCACGTGAAGCGAGGTCGCCCCGGGCTCGCTGCAGTTCCTTCGTCAGCGTTGCGAGCTCGATCTCGAGTTTCGTGGCCTCGTCGGGATCGGGAGCATCGACGAGGTCGGCCAGAAGTGACTCCCGCTGCTTGGACAGCTCCGCACGTGCGGATTCGAGGCTGACCACGTTGGCGCGGGCGCCATCCACTTCTTCTCGAGTTGAGGTGACACGGGCGTGGAGTGATTGCACCTCCGTTTCGAGATCGACGAGCTCGGGGAGAGCACGTGTGGGCGGTGGCGCTTTTACGATCTGAGCACAGACCGGACACGGCTCTCCACCCACCAATGCACCAGCCAGCTCGTGAGCTGCATGCTCATGTTGAGCCGAAGCCAGCCGGCGGCGTGCATCCTCCAGGCGAGTCTTGGCCTCCTCGAGCGTCTTCATCCCGTCGTCGAGCACCTGGCGAGCCTTGACCAATGGCTCGTCGTCGAGTCGGTCATCGATCTCGCCAAGCCTGGCTCTGGTTCGCGCCCACGTCTCCAATTGTTCACTGCTCGGCAGCTGGGAGAGCGACGTTTCGATCTGAAGCGTCGATTCCCGGGAAGTCTCCATCGCCTCTTCTGCTTCCTCGAGCTCGGTGCGGGCCGAGAGCATCATCGAGTCGAGCTCTTCGAGACGATCCGGCGGGGTGATGGACTGCAGACGGCCGACTGAGACGGCTACTTGTTCGGCCTCCGCGCGGGCGGCCACGACCCCCTGGTCGAGGGTGGCCAAATCGTCCTCCAGCTCCTTGATCGTCTCGGACAGCTCGGTCAGTGAGTCGCGACGCTCGATGGCGGCTTTCGCATCGGCGTCGTTGGGGACTTCGAGGGTCTGGAGCGCACGTGAGGCGGACTCGGCTCGGTCGGAGGCGATCGCTCCCCGGGTCTTGGCCAGCTCACGCATGGCGGTGTATACCTCGAAGCCAAGAAGGTTCCTGAGCAGACCCTGACGCTCCGACTTGGTGGCGGTGAGGAATCGGGCAAAGTCACCCTGGGGCAGGACCACGGTCCGGGTGAAGTCGTCGAACCTGAGTCGGAGCAGACCCTCCACGGCCGTGGTGACACTGTCGGCACCGTCCGCCAGGACGTGATCGCCATCCTGCAGCCTGGCTTCCTTGACGGTGGCGCCTCCACTAGGTGTTCTCGCGGCGAGACGAACGGCCGTGTACACCTTTCCGTCGACCTCGAAGTCGAGTCTGACCCGAGAGCGATCGGCGCCGGCACTGATCGCGGGCGCGACGGCATTGCCACCGAGACGGGGCACCCTGCCGTACAGCGCGAAGATCATGGCGTCGATGAGGCTCGATTTCCCCGAGCCGGTCGGCCCCGACAGGGAGAAGAAATCGACTCCTTGGAAGTCGACCTCGACAAGCTCCCGGTAGGCGGAGAACCCTTCGACCTCGACCCGGACAGGTCTCATACCTGCACCTCGTCGAGGAGCTCTGAGAACAAACCCTCGACCTTGGGGTCTGAGGCGTCGCGGTCGGCCAGGTACCGGGCGAAGGCCTCCACGGGGTCGAGTCCCTGCCGCGGCTGTGTCTCCTCGGGGCGACGCTGCTCCGGGCTCTCCAGGACGACCTCGACGGCGTCGGGAATCGCTGCACGCACCTCGTCGGCCAACCCGACACGGGCGGTCTCCTGGAGGACGACGCGTACGTGAGCGTCCCCAACCTCGTCGGCTCTGGCCAGGACCTGACCGAGGCTGCCCTTGATCGATATCAAGCGGCGACCCGCGAAGATCGGCAGCTCCTCGACCGAAGCCGGTCGGCCCGGCTCTGCCTTGACAAGCAGTGCCCCCTTCTGATCGTTGACCTCCCCGAAGTCGAGCTGAAGCGGCGACCCTGAGTACCAGACAGCCGAGGAGTGCGGCATCTTCTGTTGACGATGGAGATGACCAAGGGCGACATATGAGAGATGACCCGGGAAGAGATTGCTGGGCACCGCGTATCCGAAGATGTGGGCCGTGCGCTCACCTCCACCGGCGAGGGCGCCGTAGACCGTGAGATGGCTGACCAGCAGATTCACGGTTTCGGTGGTCATCCCGGAGGTGAGGGATTCGATCACCCGCCGCATCCGCTCTTCGTACTGACCGGCGTGCTGATCGGGGTCGGAGCCCATGATGTCCTCCGCCTTGACGATGCCTCTCTGCGAGACAAAAGGCAGCATGCCGACCTTGACCCCCGCATCGGCTAGGTGAACCACTCCCCCCTCGTCGGGAGAGCGCGCAGCACCAACCACGATGACGCCAGCCCGTTCCAGAAGCGGCGCCACGGCATCGAGTCGAGCCGGGTTGTCGTGATTTCCCGCCACCACGAGAACCTGGGAGACCTCGGATAGATCGAGCAGAGCCCTCCAAACGATCTCCTCGGAGACCGGTGTGGGCGATGCCGTGTCGAAGACATCACCAGCGACCACAGTCAGGTCGACATCGTTGGTGGAGGCCAGCGCAACGATCTCTGCGAGGACTGCACGATGCTCTTCGGAACGGTCGCGTCCCCGTATCCGGCGGCCGACATGCCAATCGGAGGTGTGCAAGACCTTCACGTCGAAGAGCGTAGGAAGAGGGTACGACAGATTCGCGGAGCGTCAGGTTGGAATGCTCGACACAGGCTCGGCCACGATCGCTGCTTGCCG
This sequence comes from Acidimicrobiia bacterium, assembly GCA_035620735.1. Classification (GTDB taxonomy): domain Bacteria; phylum Actinomycetota; class Acidimicrobiia; order Spongiisociales; family ZC4RG35; genus JANQRA01. The sequence continues at coordinate 32,629 of DASPGH010000119.1, forward strand.
ACCCAGGGTGAGCCAATAAGCGGGATCGAAATCCACGGGTAGATCGTATTGGCCCAGAGGATGAGGCCCGCACTCATCCGCGCCTTCGTCGTCGTCTCGAGCGCGCGTCCCGGATGTGGGTGAGAACGTGGTGGTACCGGCAGAGCAGAACTCCCTCGTGGACCGAGGTGGTCCCTCCGTCCGCCCAGTGATCGACGTGATGGATATCGGTCCACTTCGGCGGTCGCTCGCAATCTCGCCAGGTGCAAGCCCGGTCTCTGGCCACGATGGCCCGACGTTGCGCCGCCGTCCAGACCCTGGTCTTCCGCCCCACGTCCAACACCTCCGAATCCGGGCCCAGGACGATGCGAGACACCGAGGAGTCACAGGCAATCAGACGGACCGCCTCGACATCGAATACTGCCCTGGAGTCAACGGACTCATGGGTGCCACCTGCAACGCCGCGGAGAGCTGCCAAATCGGCGAGCAGGTGGATCTGCGGTCTCTCGCCACCAACTTGAGACTCGCTGTCGTGCGCGAGGTGACAATTCGCCATCTCTTCCAAGGCGTCGTGTCGTCGCTGTCTCGTCGTGCGGGTGTCCTCCGCCGAGGGCGGTGGCATGTGCTTCGCCAGGGCGGCCTCGAAAGCTTCGCCTGCCAGCTGAGTCATCCAACCGTCGACGCGTCGCATGCCATTGATCGTCGGCGACAGTGAAAGACCCCTACGGGTCATCTGCGACTCGAGATCGAGGTCGCCCGGTCCGGCCACCGACTGCCGCCAATACTCGAGAGCACGAGCGGTTTCGGGCACCGAGAGGGGCTCGATTATCTCAATCAGCTTCTCCTCGGCTTCGGCGTATTCATCGGGTACGGATTCGGCAACGCGAAAGAGGTGGCTGGCCTGGTCGGAGGAGAGGCGAGCGTCCGACCAGGCAGCGTAGGCCAGTGGGGCGACGAGCCTCGACCTGACTCGTGTGGCGAAACGTCGGGCACGCCCCGCGGTCATCCGACCCACGCACATCAGATACGAGGTGATCGAGGGGAACCCGAGGTCCCTGAGGCCACCGCTGCTCTCGAGTACGGCGGCCTTCTCCGAGATGAGAACCTTCATCTGGTCGATTCCCCGGCACAGTTCGACGATGTCGGTGTTCAGGTCGTCTGTGGACAGCGACCGATTGTCGACTGTCGTCAATTCGTCGAGCAAAGAGCGGAGCTCGCTCATCTCTCTCCCTTCATGTCACCCAACGTACATGCCGCCTGTGACAGGAAATCTGCGATCTCAACCCGCTTGACCATCAACCTACGAACCGGGTGGGACAAGAAATCAGCCGACGTGGGTGCGAGCCGACTTGCCGATGTCGATCGGTATCAGATGTGTCCCCAAGGGAAACCGCCCTATCCCACATCAAGTGTGCTGAACAGGGCGTCGCAATCCGGGTAAACCCCGATTGTCGAGCCCACATGACTTGGTTGAATCAGCTGTAACGGCCACCCGTGGAGGGTCCGGATGGGCAGATACTTGATTCTGAGAGTCCCGGTGTTCTTGGTAGCGGTCCTGGTCGCAGCATGTGCAGCCGAAACCTCAGCCACGACTGAGGGTGACTCGGTTCTCGCACCAACCATGACCTCGTCCTCAGCCGCTCCATTGGAGTCAACAACCACGGAATCGCTCGCCGAAACAACCACGTCCACAATTACATCGGCCTCCTTGGAGGAATTAGCGGGGATCTACGAGGCGACCGACCCCGGCCGCGGAGGGTTCCTTGAAATCAGGGACGATGGAACGCTGCACTGGGCACCGGATGCGAACAGTCCTCAGATCTTGCTCCACGCGAGGTCTGAAGGAGCCAACGTGCTCGTCACTGACCTCGACTGTGGCGAAGACATCGAGGGCGTTTACCAGTTCCGCCTGCTGGAAGCGGGCGAGCTGGAGGTGCTCTTGATCGAAGATGGCTGTCCGGGTCGTGCCGGCAACATCCCTGGCGAATACACGCCGTCGGAATAGCGCACCGTCTCACAGCGCAAGGCGAGTCGGGTCCTCGACGAGGCGAGTCGGCAGACCTCTGGGTGCATACGTCTGAGCTATCAAGGCCCCCGAGCGAGCCGATGACGAGGTCCCGCGTGTGATTTCTCACTCCAACTGTTGTCTCTGACCATCGAACCGCCGCTGTCAATGCTCTTGGATATCTACGCGCAATGTTCACTGTGAGTGACATCGACGAGACTCTTGCTCGGCTACGTACGCGGGTGCGACGCTCGTCGGCGATGTGGTGCAGTACGAAGAATCGTATCGCCTCTGCTATGTCCGGGGACCCGAGGGGGTTCTTGTTGGGCTAGCCGAGGAGCTTGGTACAGGGTCGTAGCGAATAGTTGGGACCTTGCCGAGAGGACTCAACCATTTCGTCTAGATGGCGACGGGGGCAAAAGCGCGAGCACCAGAACCCGGGTGAGTCGTGAATACTCGTCCACGCTCGTGGGCACCTGGCGCGATCCACCTAAACCTGCCACGCCACTCATGCGTTCTTAGGGTGTGCAGTGCTCTCGGATGTGTGAGGTTGGATGGCCGAGTCCGATGGTTTCGATGTGCGGGTCCCGGGATCGTTCGAACTCCTCTATCAGGCGGACTACGCCGCCGTGGTGGGGTTGGTATACGGGATGACCGGCAGTCGGTGGATCGCTGAGGACCTGGCTCAAGAGGCGTTCCTCCGCGCTCACCGCGATTGGTCCCGTGTAGCCGAGATGACATCACCAAGCGGGTGGGTTCGACGGGTCGCGTTCAATCTCGCCAGATCACGATGGAGACGGCTGCGCTCCGAGGCGAAGTCGAGGCATCTCGCCGAACCCGAGACGGCATCCGAGAGCCAAGATCCTGACATCGAAGAGTTCTGGGCCGAGGTGAGACGTCTTCCCCGTCGCCAGGCGCAAGCAGTCGCCCTGCACTACGTCGAAGACCTTTCGATATCCGAGATCGCCGTGGTGCTCGACGTCGCCGAGGGGACCGTCAAGGCACTGCTCCATCAGGGTCGGGAACGTCTACGCCGCCAACTGCGGGCCAAAGGGCTGGTCGATGGAGTTTGAAGAGCTCGCCCGTAAAGCCGGTACGGCTGCCACCTCCGTCGGCCGCGGCGCGGAACGGCCTCCCCTCGCCTCGGTCCTACCCGGATATCGCCGCAGGACCCTACTCATGAGATCGTGGGCAGCCGTCGCCGCGATCACAGTCATCGTGACCGGAATCCTCGTCCTCTGGCCCGATGACGAGAGGGAGCCCACTCCTGTGGCTACCGGGTTATCCACCCCAACCACCACATCGGGCATCGAGTCTTGTCCGCTCACACTTCCGGGCATCGACTCCTTCACCCCCGCCGAGGAGACGCCCCAAATGTCGCCGCCAGACCCTAGGGCGGTGTGGTTCGGGACTCCCCGACTCTGGACATCGGTGCACCCCGAGGGCGAGATCTGGTCGGGTTTGCCCGTGGCGCCAGACGGCACTCTGACCCAGAAGACATTCTGGTGGAGCGAGGACATCGTCTCGGTCACCGACCCCGTACCCGATATCTCTTTCACCGCGGAACGACTCGATGAATTGGGCTCACCGGTGTTGGCCCGGGGAGTCACCAGCGGTGGCAACCCGGAGCAGGGAGTCTTCGTCATCGCCGGGTTTCAGATACCGGAGGTCGGGTGCTGGCGGATCACCGCCGAGTACGGGGATTCGACCGTCAGCTATGTGGCTTGGGTGCAGGGCCAGGACCCGTCGACCCAGACCTTTGCCCTCTTGGACGGATCAGGGGTGGAGATCAGAGGAGCTCCTGTTCTCGACCCGGCCGGCTATCTGTTCACGCTGGACGTAGAAGGGGTTGGACCATCGAATGTGGATCTGTCACCCGGTCTCGATCCGGCGGACCCGTTGATAGTCGACGAGACTGCGGTTCTCGAGGCGGACCTCGGTGACGGGGTGAGGCTCTGGAGGGCGGACAGAGAAGGCGAGCCGCTCTACCTGACGGTGGACCTCGGCGCATGGGTCGCCGTGCTCAACGTGGGATACGAGGTTGCTCCCTCGTATGAAGACCTGCTGGCCATCGCCGACCAGCTCGATGGCGCCAGCGGGGCCCGGGGTGTGATCCT
>DASPGH010000120.1:0-16962 GCA_035620735.1 Acidimicrobiia bacterium
CGAAGCGCTCAGAGTCAATGTCGGTGTTTCCACTGTTTCGAAGATGGCCCGGTACTGATCCGGGGTCTCAGGCCTTGCCGCGACGACGGGAGTAACTTCTTCGGTCCAGGCAATGCAGGCGTCGTCCAGGTCGGCGACCACGTTCGCGGGCAGAGCCTGACCTGTCGGCTCGGTGGTCTCCGATGCCGCCGATGTGGTCTCCGAGTAGGCCTGGGTGGTATCGGTGGCCTCCTGTGCAGTCGTCGCCGCCGCTCCGCCAACGGCCGTGGTGTCAGCACCTTCCGAAGCCGGTAGGAAGTTGAGCACACCGATCACGAGAGCCGCCACGGCGACGCCGGCCGCGGGGACCATCCACCGGGCCAGCGGAACACTCTGTGTCTTCCCGACGGGCATCGGGGGCGCCCCGGGAGCTGCCGCGTCTACCTCGGTGAAGAGCTCGCGGATGCGTTCGTCGAGCCGACTACTCATCGAGTGCCCTCCTCAGCTTCTCCCGGGCTCGACCCAGGTGTTGTCTCACCGAGCCTCGCCCGATCCCCAGCCTCTGACTCACCTGCGCTTCATCGAGGTCTTCCATGTATGTGAGATATGCCACCGCCCGTTGCCGCGGGCTGAGGCTGGCCAACGCTTCCCACACGTCGGGGCGCACCTCGGGAGGGTCCACTCGCTCGGACATTGCTGCTCTGGCCTCCCTCGCCTCGCGACGTATTGCCGAGCGATAGCGTGATCTCGAAACGTTGAGGACGGTCTGATAGAGGTAAGCGCGGTGGTTGTCGACATCCCCCCAGCCTTTGGAGGTGAAGGCCTTCATCACGGCCTCGGACACGACGTCGGGCGCGTCCGTCGGCCCGACGAGCGAGTTGGCGAATCTGATCAGCTCGGACGAGTAGGAGCGATAGATCTCCGAATCGCGCTCGGTATCCGTGAAGTGTGAGCTCACCGGTACAGCCTTCCCCAAAGAAGGTCTCCTCGAGACCGGTTCCAGGGCCAACCTACCCTCGGTGGTGCGGGTGATGTCGGGTTGTGTGGGTCAGGGTATGAATGAGCCCGCGATCGCCGAGTGGTCGCCAGCTCGTGTCAGATCGTGAACGACTCCGGAGGGGTCAACCACCAGACCGGATAGGAAGTTCTCGGCCTCCACGGTCGCCAGGATGAGCGCCACCGTTTGACCGGAGACGTCCATATACGCGACGAACTGACGTCCCCACCCGTAGGGGTCATCTCCCGGGTCGAAGGCTCGATCACCTCGACGGAGGTCCCAACGAGTTGTTGCATCTGCAGGTCCCACGTGACGAGATCGGTCTGACCGTCCTCGTATTCGATGTCGATGATCACTCGCCGAGCTTCATCGTCGAGGGCTGCCGCGGCGAGACGAGCGCCTGGTGGAGTGTCCGGATCTATTAGGGCGAGGGCTTGGCCGGAGATATCGAATAGCTGCTGCTCTCGAAAACGATCAGCCAGGTGTCCTGTGCCCCGGATGCAGAAACGATCGAAGTGTCGTCTGGTGGGTTCCACAGAGCTGCACCCGTCGTGAGGTCGATCACCGCTCTGGTGTCCCGTATCTCGGCCATAAGCTGATCTCCCGACGAGAAGTGGCCTATTCCTTTGGCCGAGGCCCGACGTGTCAGGAGCAATGGGGCTTCATGCGGAGCGCACAATGTGAGGTCGCCTCCCTGGTAGAGGATCATCCCACCCGCACGGGTCAGAGTCCAACCATCCCAATAGCAGCTCCCGACGAGCCTTCGTGCACGACCCTCGCCGGTCACGGCCAGCCATGAAGGCATGTCCCCCCCAGCGGTGAGGGAGTGACCGGCCAGGACCATCCCGTCGCCGATCTCCACGAAAGGCTGGGGGAGTTCGAGGTCTTCCAGTTCGACGGGCGCGTCTGTGTGAGGTTCGGTGGTGGCTGGGGCGATCGAAGTGGTCGCGACTGTCACGGTGGTCGTTGTTGGACCCGACGTCGTGGGGAGGAGGGTCGAAGCTTGTGGACTCACCACTGGGGCGACACACGAGACGAGAATCAGGGGGGGCCAGAGCAGCCGACGATCAAGGAAGGTATTGCTGCGCAATCTGTCACCACGCTGTTCTCGACGACGACATGAAGAGCAGCACTGCTACCACCGGATATCGCTGAAAAGAGGGGAGTCACCTCGTCCCCCTAACTCCTCGTCTGTACCAGACGATCGCGAGACCGGCCGTGATGATCAGCAGCCCACCGAGGAGAGCAAGGGGAACCCAATCGCCCTGGCCTGATGGCGTCTGAGCATCAAACCCCGAGTCTTGTGTCGCATCCGCCGACAAAGTCACCGGGGGCACCGTGTCGGTGACGCTGGGTGCCGCTTGACCTTCGACCGTGACGTGTAATCCACCTTCTACCGCCATCAGAGCCGTCACATCACTGGAGTCCAAGGTGCGCACCACTGTCGTCTCGCCACCCCGCACTGGAACCGAAACGAGCTTTGCCCCGTCGACCGCATAGATGCGGCCGTCGTCGACCAGCAGCGGGCGCAGGTTGAATTCTGTCCACTCGTCCACGATGTCGAGTGATGGCAACTCGAAGAGCCTGACCAGTCCGGCAGCGTCTGGATACTCCTCGTCGGGATACTCAGACGTCGAGACCACCGTGAGGGTCAGGTCATCCACCCAGCGGACTGTGTCCTCACCGCCGTGGGCACCGAGCTCGGTCTGAGCCACCTCGACGCCGCTGGCCACATCGACGACCGTCAACACGTGGCTGTGAATCTCGTCGGTCGCCTTCCAATCGGTGATGGCGAGAAGCGAGCCGTCGGGGCTGAGACTGAAGGAGTGGAAATCGGCGCAGCAGAGATCGCTCCTATCCCCACCATCGGTCCACAACTCACGCATTGTTGTCATCTCACCGGTGCTCAGGTCGACAGCGGACAAACGCATGTCCTGGTATCGACCGAGAACGAAGCCCACCTCCTCAGTCATGATCGAGCCCCAGGTCAGCCATTCACCCTCACCGACCACCGTGGGCGTCGGAAACGGCGAAACCAGCCTGCCCTCGAGAGGATCACCGGGCTCTCCGCTGCCGGTTGCGGTGAGGAGCAAGGAGTCGACGCCTTCCTCGCCACGGCATACCACGGCGCCGGGCCAGCCGGTTTCCAGCGGGACCTGTTCGACTATCTCGAGAGTTGCCAAATCACGTCGCAGCGCGGTCGCTGTCCCCTCGAGGATGTCCTCGATATGGACTTCGACTCCGAATCTGCTTCCCGGACACACATCGAAGGCGTGGACGGTGCCGTTCCCGGGCCCGTAGCCGAGCAAGCCGCCTTCGGAGTCGAGGGCCATCAGCGGACCTCCGCCGAAGGCGCCGCCGAGGAGCAACGCAAGCGGGCCGGACCCGTCAGGTCCCTCAACGGGGGCGGCCGCTGCTAACAGCGCATCAGGGTCGACGACCTCACAGTCGCTGCTCGACGGCACGCCGTCTTCCATCCGCAGCAGGATTCCCACCCGTTCACCGACATCAAACCCGAAGTCGACAGAGGTCATGAGAGGGGCGAGGACATCGACTTCCGATCCAAGATCTCCTTTGACCCACGACTCCACCTCAAAATGCCACAGAGCGGTGTTGTCAAAAGAGGTGCCAGGTTCGGGTTCGTCGGGTAGCGAAACGAGTCGGCCGACGAATGCGGCCGGGGATTCGGCCAGCCGCAAACGTGGATGCTCGGCGGGCATGCAGGAAGCGGCCGCTGGCGGGGCTGTCACGGTGAACGTCCCAACGGACAGGGTCCACGCAGCCAGCACGACTGCTATTCGAAGTATCGCGCCTGATCTGCGTTCGACTGCGTGGTTGAGCATCTCGACAGTGGGACCCCACCCGTTGGCATCGTCGCTGACAACAAATCGAGAGCAAGGCGCACGGGATGTCACGACACGGATGTGTCCGGTCGAGTGCGTCGACCGTCGGGCTTCAAAGAAAGGGCCCGGCACTAAACCGAGCCCTCTCTGTTCTGTGGACCGTCAGTCGGTCAGTGAACTCCAAGGCACGTGGAGTAACCCATATGTGTGCCCGGGATATGACCGCCTGCACCCAAAACCTTCTCATGGGCGGCAGCCACGATGTGGTGTTGGGCGTAGTCGGAGTTGCCGGGCTCGCCGCTGTCGTTGCAGGGTCCGGCGTTGTGGGCCAACGCGCCCACAGACAAGCCCATCGTCGCAATCACTGCGATCAGGACTGTGAGTATCCGTCTGCGCATACCTTTCTTGCCTCCTCTGCGCTCGGTGTGACGTGTGACCACACGGAGCGGTCACCTTTGGGATACGGAACATCTACCGCCGCGGTTCGCAGAAATTTCGTGCGGGACGAAATCCGCTGCTCGAGGCCATGTTCAAGAGTTCGGCCCGATCTGCCGACAGTGTTCCCAGGAGGATCGACTTGCAATTCAAAGGTCACCTGTTGCTGCCTGACGAGACCGGGCCCGGGTTGAGGGTCAACCTGGATGTGGCCGAGCATCACTTGGCGGTGGAGTCAGACGGCGGTGGTCTGGGGGCATGGCCACTGGAGGTGGTCGGGGTCCGGAGAAATGGCGACATCTTCGACCTCACGGTGGCGGGGGAGGCCCTGAGGTTTCGGGCCGACGACACGATCGCTTTCGCCTACACGGGAGTGCCGACCATCGAGAGTGTGTCAGGCCGTCCCCGTGCCCGGTCCACGATTCGCTCGTGGATGGATCGACTCTGGAATGGGCCGGAACAGCCGGAACCGATCGAGAGACCGAATTCGGCAGCGGCCGGTGCCGTTCGGTCAGCCGATGAGGATGCCGAGCTGTACCGGGATCTCGAGATGACATACCCGACCAACCTCCCTTTCATCGACGAGGGGGGAGTCGTCGACCTTGATCCAGAGCCTCATCACCCCGCCGCTGAGGTGGAGGTCGAGGAGCCGGTCGAGCCGGCCCAGCACCCTCCCACCTGTCGTGCAGTCAGAAGTGACGGGCTCCGTTGCGAGTCATCGATCCTCACCGAGTCCGGCTACTGCTATCCACACGACCCGAAACGAGTCTTCTCGGACAAGTACAAAGCGGCACAGGAGGCCAGAGCGCAGTTGAAAAGGGATGCCACGGCCCGTCTCAACCGGGTATACGGCCGGCTCGACAAGGCGATGCGTCAGGTGGAGAGAGGCGAGCTCGACCCTGAGACCGCCATGGCGATGGCACAGCTAGCCAGAACCATGTGCGCGATTCTCGAAGTTGACGACGACGGGTCGGGTGGACGCTGAGGAGTTTTCCCGCCACACGCTGACTAGTTGGCGACCGCTGCCAGAGCACGCTCCAGACGAGCCCGGGCGTCCCTGGCGAGTTCCTCCAGGTCTGTGTTGGTGGTGAGCTCCGCCATCAAGTTGGGCTCGAGGACCTCGATGGCGCTCCCCTCGTCCGTTTCGTAGACGATCACGTTGCATGGCAGCAGCAGACCGATGCTCTGCTCGGATGCGAGGGCCTGGTGAGCCAGCTGCGGATTGCATGCTCCGAGGATCCGATAGGGCTTGAACGTCACGTCCAGTTTGTTCTTCAGCGTCGCGGCGACGTCGATTTCGGTGAGGATGCCGAAGCCCTCGTCGGCCAACGCCGATCGCATCCTGGTCTCGGCCTCTTCGGGGCTGAGTGTCGTCTCGATGCCGAATCCGTATCTGTGTGTGGTCATGTCGAACTGTCTCCCGTGTTGCCTACTTCGAGGCTACGACCTTTGCGAGGTTGATCGCTAACCCCGAAGTGACATCGCTCCTGGCTCTCCAGCCTCTCGGAGCGAATGGTCGAAGAACCGTGCCGCCGAACCTCGTGAAAGTCGGACCTACCGGCACTCCGCTGATTCAACCGAGGAGCGTCGGGCGACGATCGGTGACCGCCTCCGACCCGATCGACTTCCGCCCAACCAATAGACACGAGGGCACCGGGCCGACTCCCTTGACGTCGGTCAAGCCATGCCGCTCGAAGACGTAGCGCCCACCTGCCGCCTCGGAGACGGTGTCGGTAGCCCGGATACCACCGGGCGGGCTCACCGCCTCCATGCGACTCGCCAGGTTGACCGTGTGGCCCCAAAGGTCGTACGCGAAGCGGGAGACGCCGACCACCCCGGCCACGAGCGGACCCGTGTGAAGTCCGATCCGCAGCTGCAACGACGAACCCAACTCCTCATTGATCGCGGGCATGATCTCTTGCATGCGCAGGGCGAGCTCGCACATCACTTCGGCGTGGTCCGGGCGTCGGACGGGGGCGCCGGCCACGGCCAGATAACCGTCGCCGATGGTCTTGATCTTCTCGGCTCCCAGATCCTCGACCAGGGCGTCGAAGCGCGAGAAGATCAGGTTGAGCTCCTTGATCAGCTGTTCGGCAGAGATGCGGGTGGTGTGGTCGGTGAATCCGACGATGTCGGCAAACATCACCGTACAGCTCTCGTAATCGTCGACGATGACGCCCGGAACGCGTTTGAGACGGATGGCTATGGCCTCGGGCAGAACGTTGCGGAGGAGGCTCTCGGAACGTCCCCGTTCCCTGATGACCTGACCCATCAAGGAGATCACGATTGGGACGAGGATGAGGAGACTCATCACGAACACATCGACTGCCATACCAACCGACACCGCGAGTTCCGGTTGGGAGCGCCGCGCCTGAAGGGTCGGCTCCAGGAAGGCGAACACGATGGCGGCGACGATGTAGGAACCGGCGAGGATCGTGCCGGGACGACGACCCAGGAAGAGGGCACCGACGACGGAGACGATGATTCCCCAAAAGAGGGTGGCGCCCGACCATATGAAGCCCCCGAGCATGACGTGAGCGGCAACGTTCTGCACCAGGCTCGGCCAGAGGACGCCGTGGATGTAGACGGCTGCTCGCCCGGTCATGAGGAAGGCGATAACCGCGAGCAAGTAGACGACGCAGAGGCTGACCACCGTCCATCCGACGGCAGCCTCCCCGTTGCTGAAGAGGAGTGTGGCGATGACCACGGTATTGGCGATCACCGAAGCCCCGTTGATCAGCGGGAGGCGCACCATCATCGTCGGGTCTTCGAGGAACACCGCTCCTGGCGCGGGGCGGTACCGCGCCTCGAGACGACCCATGAAGGTGTCTGGCGGGCTCTCGCTGACGCTATTCACCGGCGAATTCTACGGAGTCGGTGACTGTGATTGCTGATGCCTCGACGTCGTAGTGAGTCAGGCGCGAGCTCTCCCCGGCGGATCCGGCGTCGGTCCAGATGCTGGTGGGATAATCCGGGCGATGAGCACTCAAACCTCTCCCGAGTCGCCGGGACTCGGCGCAACGATCAGCGGGTTCCTGGGGGTACTCCTCTATCTGGCCCTGGGTTTTCTGTATCTGACCAGCGGGCTCGTTGTCCCGCTGCCCGGCCTGATAGTGCTGTGGGCGGTCTGGGTTGCCGGCTGGTTTCTCGTTGTGCGTTTGTTCCGAACCCGGCGGGTTTGGGTGCCGGTGGTCGCTGTCGGAGGAGTGCTGTTCTGGTGGGGCTACGTCAGTCTCGGCGCGGCTCTGTTCGATTGGACCGCTTGAGGTTTTTTCCGTGATCAGGCGTCCCGTCACCGCGCTCGCGGGGGCAGCATCGACCAATTAATTCGCGTTGTTTGGGATCGAGGCAGGGTCTGCAACTAAGTTGGACCGGGATGCCTCGGGCCCGCTTCTTCTACGGAGTGTCGGCCGGATGCGGGGTCGGCTGGCTCTTGCTGACCTTCGACGTGCTCGCAGGTTGGATACTCGTCGTCGCCTCGTTGGCTCTTCTCGTCGCCATCTTCTTCCACCGTCAGCACAGACGGGAGGCGATGGGAAGAAGGTGGCGGCGGACCACTTCGCTCATCGAACGGTGAGCTCAGGGCTGGGCGGGTCGCAAAGGCGTTGCTATAGCAAGATGTAGCGGTTTCCGAGACATGGTGCACGGGCACGCCTCGACGGCACCGTTCTGGCTTACTTGGCCGACGCCTGGGCCGGTCGGCCGTCGATACCTAGCATCGCCCCATGTCCGTGCGATTCGGAGCCACCATCGTCCAACTCGTTCCTTATCCTGCACTCCGGGACGATTTCCTCTTCGTCGAATCGATCGGGCTGTCCAACGCCTGGGTGATAGATCAGTTCGGGATCGACGGGGTTCCCGAAGTCCCGCTCCTCGAAGCGTGGACGACATTGGCTGCCCTGGCAGCGGACACAAGCCAGATACGCATCGGGTCGATGGTCACGAATGCCGCCAATCGCAACCCCGGAATCCTTGCCAAGTCGATTCTGACGGTTGACCAGATCTCAGGGGGAAGAGTGGACGTTGCGGTAGGTGGCGGCTACTACCCGGTCGAGCACGAAGCGTTGGGTATCGACTTTCTCGACCCTGCCGGTCGGAGCGATAGGCTCCGAGAGGCAGTCGAGATCCTCGACCAGGCTCTCCGCGGTCAGAAAGTGAACCACGACGGCCGTCACTACAACCTCAAAGAGGCTGTGTTTCGGCCGTTCCCGACTCACCTCCCTCGCCCGCCTCTGTGGGTGGCAGGCCAAGGACCGAGATCCCTTCGCGTCGCCGTCCGCCATGCCGACGGGGTGGTCTCCCTCGGAGAGTACGAGAAGGAGATCGAAGAGTCCTTGCCGGTCTTCAAGACCCGCATGGAGCGACTCGACGAGCTGTGCATCGAGGAGCGCCGTGACCCGGGTTCGCTACGCCGCTGCTACTTCGCCGGTTGGGCCAACGAGCCGATCTTCGCGTCGATCGAAGCGACCACAGATCTGATCGGCCGCTACGTGGACGCAGGAGCCACCGACTTCACCTTCTATCTGCACAACCCGGCTGAGCCTCTCCTCGACGACTTCCTCGCCTCTCATCGCATGGCGACGCGGGACCAACTGGAGCTGACAGCCCAGGAAGTATTCCCTCGTTTCGCAGATTGAGTGTCGGGATCGTCACCGGTCCTGGTTCGGTCAGCCCTTGCGTCGCTTGCTCAGAATCGAGCGGATCACCAACAAGGCGACGATTGCGACGATCTGGCCGGTGAAGATCACCCTGCTCACATCGACCGCAGGCACCCAGGCGACATCATCGCCCTTTATCCTGTAGGCGCCTATCGGGCGGGCCGCGATGCCCATGCCGCCGCCACGTCCCGCCGGTGCGCTCTCCGAGCCGTCACCCTCGCCGCCGCCCATGCCTCCTCGCACTGCGGCAGCAGGGATGAAGGTCACCCCGTTCGACTGGTACGGCTCGCCGTATACCTTCTTCACGGTCACCAGGTCTTTGGTTTCGGACAACATCTCTTCCAACTGAGTCACGTTGGGCTCCTTTCACTTTCGCCTCGGCCTGTACGAGGATCGTTTCTCGCAGTACGTCGCGGCTAGAGGCGTATTGCCCTTTTACCCGAAGATCGCTTTGGTACTCATCGGAGTTGGCGCACGGGCGCCCACGGGTGATTCCGGACCATTCGGTCGGCTCGCTAGTTTCGTGGGGTGTCCGAGCCGACTCAGGGAAAGATCACTTTCAAAGGCGGGACCCTCGTGTCGGCGAGCGGCCAGAAGAGGGTCGACTTGATGGTCGAGGGCGATCGCGTGGCCGCGGTCGGCGACCTCGAAATCTCCGGGGAGGTGGTCGACGTCTCGGGTCTCTTCCTGTTGCCGGGCATGGTCGACACCCATGTTCACCTCATGGATCCCGGTGCCACCGAGCGCGAGGATTTCCCCACCGGTACCCGGGCGGCCGCCGCCCGAGGGGTCACCACCATCGTGGAGCACACCCATGCCCGTCCCGTGCGAACCGTCGAGGATCTCAAAGAGAAGCGCTCCTACCTCGTGGGGCGCTCCAACGTCGACTACGCCTTGGCTTCCCATGTCTGGCCCGAGAGCATCGGGCACATCGCCGGGTTGAGCGAGGCCGGGATCTCGTTCTTCAAGATCTTCACCTGCGACACACATGGGGTTCCCGGTCTCGATCCTGCACTCATGAACGAGGCCTTGACAGGTGTGGCCGCGTCTGGCTCGCGGGCATTGGTACATAACGAGGACCAGAGCATCACCGCCGCCGCGGAGCGCCGGCTTCGTTCCGAGCGCCGCATCGACCCGGCGCTGGTGTCGGAATGGCGGAGCCGGGAGGCCGAGGTGGTCGCCACAGCTTCCACCGCCGCCAGCGTCTTGACATCCGGGGCCCGGGTCACGTTCGCCCATGTCTCCAACCCACTGGTCCTCGACGTGGTCGATTCGTTTCGACGCGTGGGCGCAACCATTGCGGCCGAGGCCTGCCCTCAGTACTTCATCCTGGAAGAGGCCGAACTGACCGAACAGGGGGCATTGAGGAAGTTCACACCACCGGCTCGGATCCGTCATGACGCCGACCGGGATGCGATGTGGCAGGCAGTCGCCCAGGACCGTTTCACATTCTTCTCGACCGATCACGCTCCTTCGACGCTGGAGCAGAAGACAGGAGATATCTGGGAGGCGCCTTTCGGCCTGCCAGGACTCGACACCACCCTGCCGTTCCTGATCGATTCGGCTCTGGGTGGACGCATCACAATGAGTGACGTCGTCCGCCTCTACTCGACCGAGCCGGCGAGGTGGTACCGGCTCGCGAAGGGCACTCTCGACGTGGGGGCCGAAGCAGACCTGGTGGTGGTGGATCCGAACGGGTCCTGGGCCGTGGAGAACACCGACATCATCTCGAAAGCTGGCTGGAGCCCATACGCGGGCCGACGCTTCAGTGGTCGTGTCGTCGCCACTTACCTACGCGGCGTCAAAGTTGCGGAGGATGGTCGTCCCGTAGACCACCTGGGAGGGCGTTTCGTGGCTCCGCGGCGAGCAGACTCAGACCAATGAGCCACCGGTCCGGATGCTGTCACGGGATGTTGCCCGGGAGGGGCTAGGACGTTGGCGCTCAGAGCGCCGATAGACGTCACAGCAGCGGATGTCGGTCGGCGAGCGGCGACCACGACGGTTCGGCCACCTCGGTGATGTGCGGTAGGTCGGCGGCCGTGACCCAGAATCCCATGAAGGAGGCGGGGATCTCGCCATGAGGGTTGAAAGCGCGATGGACGACGCCCAGCGGCTCGGTGTAGACGTCGCCGGCTGAGTAATGCTCGGTGCGTCCCTCGTACTGGAGCGAGACGAGCCCGCGTAGAACCACGAAGAAGACGACGCCGTTGTGGACATGCCAGCTTGCAGTGCGTCCCGGGTTGAGCTCGGACAGTTGGATGTTCACCCGTGATTCCGAGTCTGGGGGCAACCTTGCCTCCAGCTCGTCGTAGAGCGTCTGGCGAAGGTGGGGCTGATCCTCGGTGAGGAGCCCCAGGGTGCGCAGGGTCATGGTGTCCGTGTCGACTGTGGGATGGCTCATGGTCCACTGTCTCACCGAGCCTTCGATCCGGCAACCCGAGGCGTTGTCTGAGTCCGATGTGTGGTGTCGAGCTCACGAATCCCGGGCTCCCGCAAGCTTGCAACGCTTGCCGGTCAGACGAGTGAACTCACTCGTTCGGTGCCCATGTTCATATGTCGTTCTCGTCGACCCAGATGGTCTCTCTAGGTGCCGGCACCCAGATCTCATAGAACGCGAATGGCTCCCGGTTTGGATTCTCGAACCAGTGCACCTCGCCATCCCCGGCCGTGGCGACATCTCCTTTGGCCACGTCGTAGGAGTTGTCTCCTACGTGGAGAATGCCTCGTCCTTCGGAGATGAACCAGATGTGGCGGGCTCCCACGTGATAGTGCGCTGCAGCGGTGTCTCCTGGACGGTAGGTGATGTGATCCGCCTTGAGGTCGGTGAAACCGAACAGTTCCTCGGTGACGAGGTCGACCCGGTGACGTCCGTCGCGTGTCGACTCGAGGGTCGGGAGATCTGCTTCATGGATGACATTTGGCATGTCCCCACAACCTACCCTCGACTGCGGAGTCCGACGACGGCTACGGTGCGGGCAATGTGCTTCGATCACGACTCCGAGCCCCCCGTCCCGCACGGAGAAAGGGACGTAGCCACCGAGGAGATCGTCCTCAGATCCGGGGACGGCACCGAATTCATGGCGTTCTCCGCCCACGGTGAGGAAAAGTCTCCCACCGCCGTTGTGGTTCTCCCCGACGTGCGCGGTCTCTTTGCCTTCTACAAAGATCTCGCGGTGCGTTTCGCAGAGGCAGGCCATGACGCCATCGCCATCGACTATTTCGGCCGGACAACCGAGCTCGGGGGCCGGCGCGACGACTGGGACTTCGGGCCGCACGTCGAGAAGTGCACAGTGGAAGGAGTATCGGCCGACGTCGCAGCCGCAGTGGCTCGGCTCCGGGCCGACCGTCCGGACCGGGCGCTGTTCACCGTCGGATTCTGCTTCGGCGGGTCCCATTCGTGGCACCAGGCCGCCAACGGCCACGGCCTCTCAGGAGCCATCGGGTTCTATGGGCGGCCAAGACGCAGCGACACCGACGCCGTCATCGACAGGGTGGGGGATATGACCTGCCCGATCCTGGCGCTGATGGGTGGCGACGACCCGGGGATACCCCTTGAGGCGGTGAAGGAATTCAAGGAAGCCCTCGAGAGCGCCGGTGTCGATCACGACGTGGTGGTCTACCCCGGCGCTCCCCACTCCTTCTTCGACCGAAAACAATCCGATTTTGGCGAGGAGTCGGCGGACGCCTGGGCAAGGGTGCTCGCGTTCATCGCTGACAACGCCTGACCTCGGCTCCGCTGCCAATGACCGACTGATCTCGGCCATGTCTCGAGCTACAGGCGGTGGCCCCTCAAACCGTGCCCGGCGTTGATGGAGATGGGGTATTTCGGTGCCTGCGACGACGACGGGAGAGGGCCAGGGCGGTGCCGGCTCCGACGAGAATCAAGAGCACCGATCCGGTCCAGATCAACCGGGTGGTGCCGGTGGATTCAGCCTCGTCGACCAACAGAATCACCTCGGTAGCCTCAACGGACGCTTTCTCGAATTCCGCGTTCTCGAGGGCGTCGAGGCTCTCCTGGTACTCGAGGTCGACATCGTCACCGAGTAAACCCACGGTCATGAGGAGATTCCGCTCCGTGTCCCGCGACTCTTTGGCTTCTACCACATCCGTCGAGGATGCGAGGTAGGCGTCCCCGTATTCGTCGGTTTCTGTGAGGTCGACAGAGGCGGTCTCATACAGCTCCTCGAGCTCAGGGCCCATGTCGATGCCGAGGGTCGTCAGATTGGTGTTGATCTGGTCCCGGGTCTCCAGTATTTCCCCGGCCGCGGCCATCCGGAGCATCGCCTCGTCGAACTCCCATTCGGCGAGGGCTATCCGCACGTAGAGAGGCTGTCCCCAGGATCCGGCCCGCGCCTCCAGGTCGGCGTATGCCTCACGGGCCTCTGTCCGCTCGTCGAGGCTCTCCGACACCACGAAATCCTGGAACAACTGGGTTGCCGCCTTCGACCCACCGACCTCTTCGACGAGGTCGAGGAAGAGACGCCAGTCCCCAGGCCGCGCCAGCATCTCGGGCTCCGGTTCGCCGGGGTAGGCGATATCGCCTTCTGCCGCCCGGCGCAGCGCCTTGGTCATGGCATCCGGGCCGATCTCGTCAACGATCTCTTGGACGACCCACCATGACGCTTGGTATCCGTATTCCTCATATGCAGCGACGTCTTCCTCTGAGGCATCGGGTCCCAGCGCCTCCTCGGGGAGAACCCATTCCTGGAGATGAGTGCCGGACCCAGGGTCGGGTGCGATGTCGTAACGGAGATCGGTCTCGTTCGCCAGCTCGGCTCGGGCGGCGGCCAGTGTTGCGAACTCGTCTGCGAGCCCTTCGTTTATCCAGCGCTCCTCGAACATGGCGCCGTCGAACCAGACGTGGGCCAGCTCGTGTAGGACGAGTTGAGGGTCGGGCCATTCACTGAGGTGGACAGCGCTGAGATCTTCCAGGTACCACCCGCCGTAGCCGGCCAGGGTCACTTCCAATGACTCGGTGATGGTCAATTCGTCTTCGAGGACCCAGGGCAGCCCGATCAGTTGCTCGAGGTCCGGCAGCCCCGTTTCGACGATCTCAGCGACATCGGTCTGCCACACGTCGTCCTCCGGCCAGGAACGGACGATGACCTCGAAGCCACCGAGGTCCACTGTTCGGCTGGACAGAGCCTCCTCGTCCCACCCTGCGACCCACACGAAGAATTCCTCGACGCCCTCGATATCCGAGAAGGTGACGATCTGGTCGACATCGGTCTCGTTTCTGCTTGTTGGCTCGTCACCGTAGGTCTCGACGTCGAAACTCTTGGGCACGACGATGTTGACAGTGACCCGACCGGGGTCACCAAAGGCGAAGACCGGGAAGCTGACATATGAGGGGTTGACTCGAAACGCCGACTCGGTTCGGGGAGGATCGCCCGGAATGTCATAGGCGACGGCGAGCTCGAGGCTCTGGTTGTAGAAGAGACGACGACCGAACCTGACGGTTGCCACCTGCAGACCTTCGCCAACGTCTTCTTCGGGCGGATCGAGCGAGTAGTCGAGGGAGGATCCCCCACTGATGGCGGAGAAGTTCTCCAGATTCTCCGGCACGTAGAGGGCGATCCTGTCGTAGAAGAACTGGGTGATGATGTTGCCCTCTCGGCGGTCCGGCGTCTTGTTCGTGACGACAAACGAGCTTCCGACGTGTAGGTACCCGTTGTCGACATCGGCTCGGTACGTGAGTTCGTGATCGGCTTCCAGGTCGGCAAGCGCCGGAGGGCCGGGAAGGGCCACCAATGCCAGAGCGAAGACGGCGGCCAGGAGCCTTTTGGTCGGAATCGTCCTCCAGGTCTCCAACATTTCGGCCTCCCTCGAGCCCATGTTCCCGTCAAATCCGCCGGAAGTCCATGGGGGATCTCCCTGACGCGGCTATCGACTGCTGCCTCCTAGGGGATCACCCCCGGTCGTCATTCGGATCGGTCCGTGTCGATGCTCTGGGATCGGTCATGGTGTGCTTGCTCTCGATGCGCTTGGTGAAATCGAGGAACCGTCCGAAATATCCTGTCTTACGAAGCTCGGCTCTCGCGTCTTCAAGAGTGAGGAGCTTTGAGCCCACAGGTCCTTTCACGGCCATCGCGTGGCACCCCAGACCGTGACCTGACGTCGGTTGTCCTCATCGTCGGCACCTTCCTCGCTTCAGCGTGGTCTGAGCTGCGGGCACCGGACCTGTAATCAACCCACGAGGTTGTCGACGGAGGCGTACGACCGGGGCGGCGGGAGGATGACGCCTTCCGGTGAGTACCGGCGCATGAGGTCGCCCATCGTCGAGTTCCTGTCAGTCATCTCTTCGGGGTCGGAGTCCCTGCGCAGGATGGATAGCGCCGCAACCGCTCCGCCGAGGAGTGGGAGCCAAAGTGCGGGGGATAGCAGCGTGAGGACGATGGTGACCAAGAAGAAGCCGACAGCGACGTCGCGTTTGGGAAGACGGGTCCGCCAGGGACTGCGACTCCGAACGTATCTTCCTGTGTCCAACTCCAGGGCGCCGGCGAGGGCTTCGATCCAGATCGTGCTTCCCTCGATGGCGATCATGGCGATGTTCTCGTAAGGGACCCATTGCCAAAAGCCTGGATACTGGAGGAACAGACCGGCTGGCCCGATTCGAATCTGACGAGCCTGGTCCCGCCGGTACCTCCATTTCGATTCGAACTGGACTCCGGGCCCGGGACCATCTCCGGTCAACATCCCGTACATGAAGGGCGCCAGTTGAGCGGCCGGGGTGTCTGCGATGGTGAACGATTGCCGGTACGCCTCGACGAATCGGGCTCTCACATCTTCGCCGGTCAGTGACGCGGCGACCCCGAGCCACTCCTCGAAGGTGGGGAACGGGCCCCAGCCGGCGAGATGCGACTCGGCCTCATGATGAGCGTTTGTGGCGGCGAATTCGAGAGGTCGGTCCTCGTAACTCTTCGACATCGTCCTGTGGAAGCGATCGAGCTCTTCTTGAGTGGGACCTGCTTCTAGAAACCGCCCGACGACGTCGAGGTAGTCGCTCGTGACCAACTGCGAGGCCTCGGGGTCGCAAGGGAAGGTCAGCCAAGCCGCGCGGAGGTCGGCGTCGAGACGCATGCTCCCGCTGTGGATCCAATAGACCTGCCCCAGGTCGTGACGGAGTCGGTTCCGCAACCGACGAACGAGGACGTCCAACGCGACGTAGAACTCCGGCTCGACTTCGCCCAGACGGTGGCGGAAGGCGGCAGTCCATGTGATCCCGTCATTGGTGTGCGTGTAGAGGGTGGGATTCTCCGGCGGAGGCCGTGCGAAGTCCGGAGTCGAGTAGGGCATGGCCTCGCCATCGGGTAACTCGAGGCGAAATGTCTCGGGTGGCTTGCCCAACACGACGAGGGCGGCATTCTGCCGTGTGAAATACAGTCGAGCCCATTCCTCCAGGTCAGGCGGTCGGAGCCAACTCAGCCCTCGCTCTGGGAAACTGCCGGTCCCCGGACCGAACGGCCCGTAATACGCCCAGAGCAGCGAGTTCACCGACGACCGGCCTTCTTCGGCGTCCTCCCGGCGCAGGATATCCGCCTCCACGTCGAGGCGACCCATCGGCAAGTCGTGGAGCGAGGTGGCCACCGTTCGCAGATAGGCGCCAACTTCGTCGGGATGTCCCTGCGCCCAGAATGTAGTCAGGTGGGTTCCCACCTCTCCGTTGTGGTTGATCTCGGTGTCCTGGGCCGGAAAAAGGGCGAGATGCTCGATGAGATGGGTAATGCCACGCTGGGGGATCGTCTCATCGAACTGACCCACCCTGAAGTAGAGAGTGGCGGTGAACGGGCGCGGCCCGTCGACCCAGAACGTGGGGATCCCGTCGATCTCGGTTCGGTTGACCAACGGCACCCTGGGCTGCAAGGCTCGCCTCTCCTTTTCGACGCCTGCCTCCGAGCCTATCTTCGGACGGCTGGACGTGCGGGTGAGGGGCCCGCCGTCGACCCGCTACCCGCTGACGTCTCCACCGGAGAGCTCGGCGGGTGTCCGTTGGGCCAAGTCATGGATACCGACTCATCCCACCCATCCTTCGCGCCGGTGGGCTGTTTCC
>DASPGH010000121.1:0-67275 GCA_035620735.1 Acidimicrobiia bacterium
GAGGCTGCCCTGGCATGGGCTGAACGATCACTCGAACTCAACCCTCGCTACATCCAGGCGGTCGGGTACAAGGCGGCGAGTCTCGCTCAATTGGGACGCATCGAGGAGGCACGGGCTGAAATGGACCGCTTTCTCGAGCACTTCTCAGGGATGACCGCCGCCCGGTACAAGAAGCGGTTCAACTTCAAGAACGAGGCCGACGTCGACCACTACATGGACGGTCTGGTCAAGGCGGGTATGCCACCCGGTGACGACGCATCAGATGTTCACACGCGGGCTGTCTGGCTCGCCGTCCTCCCATTCGACAACATCGGAGCCGATCAGGAGCAGGAGTACTTTGCCGACGGGATAAGCGAGGATGTGATAACCGGACTCTCGGCCTACCGCTCGATGCGGGTGATCGCCCGCAGCTCATCCTTTCGCTATCGGGGCTCCGATCTCAGCATCCCCGCCATCGCAGACGAGCTCGGCGTTCAGTATGTCCTCGAAGGGAGCGTTCGAAAGTCGGGCGACAAGGTTCGCGTCACTGCTCAACTGATAGAAGCCCCAGACCGTCATCACATCTGGGCTGACCGCTACGACTCCGACCTCGAGGACATATTCGAGGCTCAGGACCGCATCACGGCGAGCATCGTCGCCGCCATCGACCCCGCCATCCGCTCCGACCACGTGACCCGGCCCCACCCGGGCGACTTGAGGGCATGGGATCACTTGCAGAGAGCGTGGCACCTGCTTTGGAAGGCGAAGAGTGACTCGCACCTGCTCGCGATCGATCACTTCCGTCAGGCGATCGAGATCGACCCGGAATATCCCGAAGCCCACGCCGGGTTGGGGACCGCGCTCTCCTTCGGTGTGTGGCTGTTGTGGTCAGACGACCCGGCATCCGACCTGGAGATCGCGGAGAGGCACGCCAAACGAGCCGTGCAACTCGACGATCGCGACGCTTTGGGACATGAGGCCCTGGCCATGGTCGCCTATGCCAAGGGCCGGATGGAGTCCACGATCAAGGAAGCCGATCGCGCGATCCAGCTCAACCCGAGCCGAGCCGTCGCACACATGTTGGCCGGGGCAGGGCGAATCCACGGAGGAGATCCGGAATCCGGCATCCCATTGATGACCAAGGCCATAGAGATCTCCCCACAGGACCCGTTCAACACCTGGTTCATCGGGGGTCGTGCCATCGGCCATCTCCTCGCCGGTCACTACGAGGATGCTGTCGTCGACGCCAGGGAGGCGATCAAAACCCGCTACGGGTATTTGATGGGGCGGGTGATCCTCACCGTCGCACTGGTCCAACTGGGACACGCAGATGATGCGAGCAAGGAGCTCGCATCACTTCTCGAAATCGATCCGGAGTTCGGTCCCGATTACCTGGCTCGCTACACGCTCACGGAAGAGCAGCGGCAGATGTTCGAGTCGTCCCTGGCGGCCGCCGGCCCGGACGGCTGACTTTACGGCGCATTCCTCTCGCGGTCACTCACATGCCGGCACCATAAGATCCTGCCGGACATGACGAATCGGGACGATCAAGTGCGGGTCATCATCAAAGAGGAGTTGAGGGACAAGCTCGAACGTGGTGACCCGATACGGCTGGTGATGGCTCTCAACGAGTGGGCGTTCCGAGCCAAGCACATCCCCGGGTCAGAACACTTCAGCACCGCCGATGAGATGTTCTCAGCGCTCGATCGGGACGACGAGATCGTCGTGTACTGCACGAGCCCAGAGTGTCACGCGAGTGTTGCCCTCTACTGGGCGCTCGTGGACGCCGGCTACAACAAAGTGAGTCGCTACTCGGGCGGTTTGACCGATTGGGAGTCGGCCGGACTGCCTCTCCAAGGCGATTGGGTCTCGACCGAATCTGGCTGAACACCGGGCATCTCGATTCTCAGCGACCGGCGGACGGATGACGGGGTAGAAGCGCGGCATCGATGTAGCACCAGACCCAGTTCATGCCTCGTTCGCGATGCGGGCGAACCAGAGGATGACCGGTTTCCTCGAAGTGCCTGAAGGCATGCTGGTTCTCAGCCTCCTCACAACATCCGACATGGCCGCAGGTGAGACACATTCGGAGCGCCGGCCAGGTATCACCGAGCGATACGCACTCCCGACACAAGTCGGCTTCGGGATCGACCTCACGAATCTGAGACAGATGACTGCATCGCCTTTGTCGGAAGGTCCCGGTCCAAGACTTGCGCAGGAACGGGTTGATCAACTTCTCTAACAATTCTCCACCTCTCGGTCGGGTGGATTTGTACACGTTTGCTCGGCTCGGGAAGGGTGACAGAAATAGAGATTGGGGTCTTGCCACGGAGAGTGGTCAAGTCTTACACTCAGTGGTAGATCGAAATCGGGATGGGGGTTGTTCGTCCGGGTCGAGCTCTCTCGCTTCGACTGGCACCGTCCCCCAACCGAAAGGAAGCCAATGCGCCGCTTCATCGTTCTGATGTCGGCCGTCTCCCTTCTGCTGATCCCACTCCCCGCCTCTGCCGTGGATGTGACCCAGACCGAGCATGTCAGCCTGGGCTTCAACGCGGAGTTGCCAGTGACGGAGTCCATCTCGGACTCATGCTGTCTCGGAGCCGCTGATTTCACGATCGGGTTCGATGGCACCGCCTCGCTGACAGTCGATATGGGTGCCGATCTGTCGGTCACCCACGACAACGCCGACCTGGTCGATGGTGGCGAAATGCCCCTGTCGGTCGGCTACACGCCGACCAACGACGCCGGTCCGGAGTTGGTCCTCGACGTCTCGGGCGATTTCTCGCTCGACTTCGACATCGCCGGGCTGATCACAGGCGGCGACACCGCCGAAGACGTGACCTTCGCCGCTGCGGTCGGTGACTTCACCGCGCCACTCGCAGGTGATACACCCATCGACATACCGATCAGCAGCGACACCCTCGAGTTCTCAGTCCTAGGCATCAAAGTCGCCGATGCCCACATCCAGGGAAACCTGAACCTGGCACCCGTGCCATCCGGAAGCCTGCCCGGATTGGGTGGAGCGGCTGCCGGTCTGGCGGTAAGCGGTGACGGCAGCCTGAGCGCACCAGCGCCGATCCCGATCGTCGAATGGCAGACCGCCGGAGACCAGCCCGCATCGGTGTCGCTGGTCGATCCGCTCACCGGCCAAATCGACCTGACCGCTTCACCGGTGGTCCACTGGTTGGCCCCGACACTGAATCTCAACCTGGTCGTCGACCTGGTGGGAGCAATCAACTTCTTCGGAATCGACGACGTCAACGAGTCGCTGATCTCAGGTGACCTGGGCTCCGAGCTACAGGCGGCGGGTCTCGATGTGCTGGTTGGCAACGCAATCGGAGGACTGGCGGGAGCCGCGGTCGCCGGTCGCATCGCGGCAGGTTTCATCCCGATTCCGCTTCTCGACCCAGAAATCGACACGATCTCGCTGACCGAGACACCGACAGTGGGATCGGTCGGGTTCACGATCGACGCCGACTCCGACGACGACGGCTTGCCCGACGGAGAGGAGATTGCTCTGGGAACCGACCCGTTCGACCCGGACAGCGACGACGACGGGCTCACCGACGGGGACGAGGTCGAGGTCTACGGGACCGATCCCCTGGACCCCGATAGCGACGATGACGGTCTCAGCGATGGCGACGAGGTGAACGTCCACGGAACCAACCCATTGGACCCGGACACCGACGACGACGGTCTCATCGACGGCGACGAGATCGCTCTGGGAACCGACCCGTTCGACCCGGACAGCGACGACGACGGGCTCACCGACGGGGACGAGGTGCATGTCTATGGCACCGACCCGCTCGATCCGGACACCGATGACGACGGTCTCGACGACGGGCTCGAGGTCGCGCTGGGCACCGACCCGCTCGACCCGGACACCGACGACGACGGGATCCCCGACGGTCAGGACACGGAGTTCATCGAGAACGCCATCAATGCCCTGTCCGACGACGCCTTCAAGGACGAGTCCCCGGGCAAGGGTCTGCGCAACGCCCTGCTGAAGAACCTCGAGAACGCGGAACGGGCAGTGGCCCGCGGTCAGGTCGCGCAGGCGATCCACCATCTCGAGAACGTTCGCAAACATCTGGACGGTTGTGGTGCGGTCGCAGATGGCAACGACTGGATAGTCGATTGTGTTGCCCAGGTGCAGATCCGTGATCTGCTCGACCTGCTGATTGCCAACCTCTCGGCGTAGAGAGGAATGCCCCTGAGCCCGAAAGAGATGATGAGACGGGTGGGTCAACCCACCCGTCTCATCCTGTTCCTCAGTCTGGTCGTCGCTACCGCGGCGATAGCCCTGGCGGTGATGGTGACTTCAGGAGACGGAAACATTCCTGAAGCCGGATCAGACGGCGGAGCCACCGCCGGAGCCGGCCAAGTCTCGAACGCTACCGGCACGTCACCTAACTCAGATACGAGCGGGTCTTCGGGCGACCCTGCACCCACCTCGGACGAGTCGGTCTCGGCTGCTGTTGATGAGGCCTGTCGCCAGTTCGAGTCGGGGGCGACCGTCGCCGATTTCGCGGTTTGGTTCGAGACAAACTGGGAGGGCGCAAACATCGAAGCGGCATTCCGCGAGGTGATCGAGGACGCAGTCACCCGGGTCTGCCCCCAGGTTGTTCCCTCCGACTGAGTGATCTGTCCAAACCTCCCAGGGCGCGGTCTGTACGCTGGGGCGGGTGCCCCGCAAGCTCCGCTACCGCCTCGACCTCGGGGGTCGGACTATCGCTGGTCCACGGGACGGTTGGTCGGTCCGTTCACTCTCGGCCGAGGACGTGGACCGGCTCGCCGGACTCATGCTCGACGCGTATGTGGGAACCATCGACTACGACGACGAGACCCTCGAAGACGCCGTCGAGGAGGTTCGTCAGTTCTTTGCAAGTGGCAATGCGGTTCCTGACCGGTCGTTTGCGGTGGTGGAAGACGGTCGGATCATCTCTGCGATCCTGGTGTCCCTCGTCGATGACGAGCCTTTCGTCAGCTATGTGATGACGCTCCCGACCCACAAGGAGAGGGGTTTGGCGCGTCTGGTTACCGAGATCGCCATGGGCCAGCTCGCTGCCGACGGCTACGTCAGAGCCACCCTCTACATCACGGAGGGAAACGTCGCGTCCGAGGCGCTGTTCCGCTCACTCGGAGCTGTTCTGATCGAGGACGACTGAGCTAGGTGTTGGGCGATGACGGTGCGTCGATGTTCCCGCCTCTCACAGCGTCGGCTGCGGCGCCGCGCCCGGTTCGCTTCAGCCGCAGAGCTCTCTGATCTGGCGGGCAGCGACTAGGAGCGGGTCGAGGCTCGTGGCTTCTTCCTGTGCCACCGACTGCATGAACTCGTCCAAACGGATGTGGCGGTCTCGTCGCTCCAACCGATATTGCTCCAAGGCATCTTCAGCGGAGAGACCCTCCCCCGAGTCGAGGACCTTCTCGGCCAACTCTCGCCGCAGCTCGATCAAATCACGGTGGATGGTCCGCACCGCCCACTTCTGCCAGCGGGATGAGGCCGCGACCGAGCCGAGCTGGCGCTCCAGCCAGTCGAGCCTATAGCGATCTCCGATCAGCAAGAACAGCCTCGCCACGTCCCCAACTCCGCGCTCTCGGGTTCTCGCCAACTCGATTATGTCCGGGGCGTGGACCAGCTCATCGTGCCTTGCGTGACGTCGCGCCAACGCGGCGCTGATCCCGGCCTCGGTGAGCGACTCCACTTCGCCCGTGTCCTCGGTCAGAGTGCTCCACTGCGGGTCGGCCAGGAACGATTCGAGCTCGGCAAGGGCCAACCGATCCGCATCGAGTTGGTCGGCAGTTGGTATCGGTCGTGACTCTGCCAGGTACCACCTCGTAACCGATTCGACCAGCCAGTCGATCGCCTCGAGCATCTGGCGTCGGAGGGCGGCGTCGAGGGTCGGCTCCAACCTCTCGACCGTCGACAGACGCTCGTCGGCTCCGAGGAGCTTCCGGGCCGCACCGTATGCGGCCACCACCCGTGGTTGGGTGGAACCGGTCTCCATCACCAGCCGGTTCACGAACGTCACACCTTGGCCATTGACGACCCGGCTCGCCAGCACAGTGGCCAGGATTTCGCGTCGCAAGGGATGTTGCCAGAGGTGATGTGCAAACCGTCGCGCCACACCGTCGGGAAAGTACGCGGTCAGCTCATCGACCAAAGTCCGATTGTCGAGGTCGTCGGAATCGATCAGCGCACTCTTGAGATCCTGTTTGGCGTAGGCGAGGAGGACGGCCAACTCTGGTCGCGTCATCCCCCGGCCATCTCGCCCCCTTTCCACCATCTCGTCAGAACCGGGCAGGGACTCGAGCGTGCGATCGAGGATCTCGTGTGCCTCGAGACTTCGCATCAGGTGCTCGTAGGCATCGACATTGGCCGTGGACCAGTCCTCCTCCTGGGTCAAAACCAGAGCCTGGTCGTGGTTGTCCTCGAGGACCCTGGCGACGACATCGGCTGTGCTGTCCAGGACCAGCTTGGCTCGCTCGCTCCGGTCGAGCTCACCCGCTGTTTCCGCCATGCCGAGGAGGATCTTCAAGTTCACCTCGCGATCAGAGCAATCGACCCCACCAGAGTTGTCGATGAAGTCGGTGTTGATACGCCCTCCGCTCGAGGCGAACTCGATGCGGCCCCGCTGAGTGAAGCCGAGATTGCCGCCTTCGCCCACCACAGAGCAGCGGAGAGCGGCGGCATCGATACGCACCGGGTCGTTGCTGCGGTCTTGGCAATCCGAGTGAGACTCGGTGGACGCCTTCACGTAGGTGCCAATGCCTCCATTCCAAAGGAGGTCGACAGGCGCTTTCAGGATGACGCTGATCAGCTCGGCCGGCGTCGCCGAAGTGACTTCTGTCCCCAGAATCGATCTGACCTGATCGCTGAGATCGATTCGCTTCACTTTGCGGCTCCAGACACCACCGCCCGACGAGATGATCGAGCGGTCGTAGTCCTGCCAGGTCGACCCAGGGCTGGAGAAGAGCCGCTGTCTCTCGGCAAAGGCAGTGTCGGGCGGGTCCGGATCGAGGAAGATATCGCGATGGTCGAAGGCAGCGACCAGGCGGAGACGTGGCGACTGCAGCATTCCGTTGCCAAAGACGTCCCCCGACATGTCGCCGATGCCGACGACCGAGATCTGCTCGGAGTCGACGTCGATCGACATGTCGGCGAAGTGGCGCTTCACCGACTCCCAGGCGCCGCGGGCGGTGATGGCCAGAGCCTTGTGGTCGTAGCCTTGGGAACCCCCTGAGGCGAAGGCATCGTCCAGCCAGAAGCCGTAGGAGGCCGCGATCTCGTTCGCCGTGTCGGAAAAAGCAGCGGTACCGCGATCGGCTGCCGCCACCAGATAGGGATCGTCGCCATCGTGCCGGCGCACATGGGGTGGTCCCACCACCTCGCCGGCGATCAGGTTGTCGGTCACGTCCAGGAGGCCGCGAATGAAGGTTCGGTACGCGGCTTGCACCGCCCCGGCGAGGTCGGCGCCCTGGGCAGGTTTGCGCAACACGAACCCACCCTTGGCCCCGGTGGGGACGATGAGAGCGTTCTTCGTCATCTGAGCCTTCATCAGACCCAACACTTCGGCTCGATAGTCCTCGCGACGATCTGACCACCTGATCCCACCCCGCGCAACCTTCCCACCGCGAAGGTGGATCCCCTCGACGTGTGGCGCCGATACGAAGATCTCGAACAGGGGCTTCGGATCGGGCATAGCGGGCACGGCAGGCGACCAGAGCTTCAGACTCAGCGAATCCCGGCCCGGTTTGTACGCGTTGGTGCGCACTGTGGCCAGGATCATCTCGAGGAAGTCCCTCAGGATCGTGTCCTCTTCGAGGGAGCTGACCTCACCTAGGAGTCGAAGGATCTCGGCTTCGACATCCTCCCAGCCGCGGCCGGTGGCCGACGGGTCGAATCTTCTCTCGAAGAGCTCGACGAGCAGCTCTGAGATGCGGGGATGAGCCACCAGCGTGTCGTTGGTGTAGCGCTCGGTGAAACTCGACCCGACGCGGCGACGGTAGGTCCGATAGACACGCAGGAGACTGACCTGGTCATGGGTCAGATCTGTGAGCACGATCAGGCGATCGAGCGAGTCGATCTCGGTCTTGTTCGCCAGGCCGGCTTCGATGGCGGCAGTGAGGCGTGAGCGGCAACGTTGGACGTCGAGCATCTGGCCGTCCGGTCCCAGCACGCCCACGTCGTGGATGAACATCGCGTCGCCGTCGCCTTCCAGCCTGGTAGGGACCTCCTGGACTATTCGCAGTCCGGCCGACTCGAGCAAAGGGAGTATCTCGGAGAGCTCCAGCCGGTACTGGTTGGTGTAGACGGCAGCCCTGGTGAGAGCATGATCACCGTCTTCCTCGTTCTGCAAGCCGACCCTGAAACTGGCCCCCGACGATGCCAGCTCCTCGAGCTGGCAGATGTCGCCGGCGGCGATGCCGAGATTGGTGGACGTCTTGTAGTAGTCGGGGAGAGTCGGCGACCAACGGCTGAGCAGAGCCTCCGGGTCATCCACCATGGTCCCCAGGCGATCGATCAGACGATCCTCCCAGGTACGGGATAGCTCGATGACGGTGTGCTGCAGCTCGTCCAATGGCACATCGAGCACAGGGCCGTCGACCCACACCCTGAAATGGATTCTCGCCATGCCATCGGCCCCCTCGGTGAGCTGATAGTCCGCAGACGTCCCGTGGTATCGCTCCACGAAGTAGCTCTCGAGACGAGCGCGTAGCGTCGCTGTGAACCTGTCCCTGGGGAGAACGACCATCAAGGAGACGCTTCGGCTCAGGAGATCCGGTGACACGAACAGCCGGACGTGGTCTCGAGTCTCCACGGCCAGCAGGCCCTCCATGGCCGTCTTGATCGCCTCCACAGGCATCGACCACAGGTCTGATTGGGGGAAGCTGTTGAAGAGACGCACCACGGCTCGATAGTCGTGTGACCCTTCGACCAGGTCTTCGGCCTCGAGCACCGCCTCGAGCTTTCTGCGCAGAATCGGGATCGAGTCGGGCTCTGTCATATAAGCGTGGGAGGTGAAGAGGCCGAGAAGACGCGCCTCTCCCACCACAACGCCATCGGCATCGACGACACGCACTCCGACGTAGTCCATGCGCACCGGGCGGTGGACCGTCGAGAGGGAGTTGGTCTTCGCCACCACGAGGAGGAAGCCTTCGCGGTATCGCGCCTGGAGCTCCTCGGGGAGACCGGCGATGGGCACCGGCTCGGCGAACCTCGACGTGCTCGCATCGGACAGGATGCCGAGACCCGAGTCCGCATCGGCGACGAGACACCGTTCTCCGCCCACCTCCACTACGTCGTACTCGCGATACCCCAAGAACACGAAGTTCAGCTCCCGCAACCACTTGAGTAACTCGACAGATTCCTCAACGGCGTCTCTGCCATACCGGCTCTCACCCCGACGGGCGAGCTCGATCATGCGTGCGATCGCATCATCGAGCATCGGCTTGAAGTCACGGACGGCGAGCCGAACGTCTTCCAGCACGGCTTCGATCGAGCGCCGCAGTGTCTCCATCTCCTCGCCATCGAGGACACGATCGAGCACATAGTGCTGGGTCGACTCCCGCCGCTCTCCTTCCCGGGCGTGGCCGACTTCGACCAATCTTCCGGAGCCGTCACGTTCGACGGCCATCACGACGTGGCTGTCCAGGGTCGTGCGGTAGCCGGCGTTCTCGATGGCGGCGATCGTGGAATCGACGATGAAAGGTGAGTCGTCGACGACGATGTCGATCACTGTTCCATCTTGTTGATACCCATCGATCTCCCGATTCGGGTTGAACACGCGAATCGCGGCGATCCCGGGCATACGGTTTGCCATGAGATCGAACACGCTTCGCATCTCGGCGAAGACGGCGTCATCGGAGAGGGCGGCCACACGTTCGTCGGTGATCCGCCTGACGAACGCCTGGGCGAATGCTGCGAGCGCCGGCTCCAGGTCTTCGCCCGGACTCAGGTGCTGATCGATCGAATCCAACTGCGTGACATAACCTACGTCGGAGACCTAGTTATACGTAGGAATCAACGTCCCCAACGGCACCATCTTGCGGCCCTTTGGGTCTTTCGCCCCTATTCCATCGCAGGAAATGACGTCAACCTTGGGTCAGGAGGTTCGCAATGAGTGAATCCAGCAGTTACGTACTGTTCGATATTCCCGATGGACGCCCTCCGGTCGACCGCGACTTTCTGGTCCGTCTCGGTCACCCCGTAGAAGTCTGCAGCGGCCCGGGAGAAGGAGCATGCCCCCTGGTCGCCGGTAGAGGTTGCCCGCTGGCCGAGAATGCCCACGGCATCGTCTTCGAGCTCGACCTGGACCGACCCGCCCACAGGGCCGTGTTGCGCAAGTACAAAACAGCTCTCGATGAGGTGCCGATCAGAATCGCCGTCAGACCCGGGCAGGAAGAGCAGTTCGCCACGTTGTTGCAGGGCATCAAGGTGTGGACCCACGAGCCTGTTGCCGGAGATCTGGACGCCTTCGCTGCCGAAGTCGAGGCAGCAGATCAATTCAGAGACCGGTGACGAGCCCGGGTCCTATTCACCACCCATCGAGGCGAAGAAGTCGATGATGCGTTGGGTGTCATCAGAAAAGGCCCACCGCTCGGTGACCTTGCCATCCTCCATGTGAGCTATCTCTGCCGTTCGGTAGGTGAAAGACTGCTCCCCAACGCTCAGCGTGGCCTCGACCAGTCCGACGACATGCTCATCGTTTCCGACAACGTCATGGATCACGAGTTCGAAGGCATCGGCCCCCAACTCCTCCATCGCGGACATGCTCGCCCGAACCGCCTCCTTCCCGTGAAGCGTGTCGGCACCGATCTGATGCCATACGACATCGTCGGCCAAAGTCTCGAAGACTGCTTCGAAGTCACCGCTCTGGATCTTCTCATGGACCCCTCGATACACCAACACGTTGGGATGCTCCGCCACTGCTGCACTCCCTTCTCGCGCAACAGTGAACCTACACCTCAGGTACCGAGCCTCTCGACGATGTTCGGCCCCGATCTCACGGGATGACTCTCACCGCCCGGGAGCGCCCGGGAGTCTTCAGACGTCGACGGGCGAGGCGGCCTCGGTGATGCTGTAGAGGCGAAACGGCCGGTTGACGCCCTTCAGTGTCCGTTCTCCTGCCGGCTGTGCATCGACCAGGCCGCCGGGGAGCAATGCGAGTGTTCGCTCCGAGATCAAGATCTCGCCCGGCGCTGCCTCGTCCGCCAGCCTCGAGGCCAGGTTCACGTGGTTGCCGATGGCTGTGTACTCCATCCGGCTTGGCGAGCCGAAGTTGCCCACCGTGACGTATCCGGTCGAGATGCCTATCCCGGCGGTGATCTCGCCCAACGCCGCCTTGCTCATGGATCGGCACAGTTCATCCAACTCCTTTTGCATCTCCAGAGCCATGCGCACCGCCCGTTCGGCGTGGTCGTCTTGGGGAAGCGGGTCGTTGAAAAACACCATGAGGGCGTCACCCACGTACTTGTCCAGTGTGCCTCCATGCTTGAACACGATCTCGGTCATCGCGGTGAGGAACGTGTTGAGGCTGGACGCCACGGCTTCCGGCTCGGTCTGCTCGGACAAGGCGGTGAAGCCCCTGATGTCGGCGAACACGACGGTGAGCTCGGCACGTGTGGTGGCTCCGAGCTCGGCACCCTGGGTGACCACGGCATCGGCGATAGCCGGTGACAGATACCGACGGAGATGCGAGGCCCGCTCGAGCATCGCGACCTGCTCGTCGACTTTCGCCTGAAGGTCCCGGTTCACAGTCTCCAGCCTCCCGTAGAGGACCTCGAGCTGTTCACTGGCGCGGTTCACGTTCTCGGACAACTTGCCGAACTCGTCCCGGTTGGGGACGTCGACCCGGGCGGTGAAGTCGCCGCTGGCAAGCGTGTCGAGGGCGCTGTCGATCTTGCGAACAGGGAGAATGACCGTCCACGAGATTATTGCCCCGAAGGCGACTGCCCCGAGAAGACTCATCGCCGAGAAGACAGCTAGGGCGAATGTCAGGAAGTTGCGGAACCCTGCGAACCCTTCGATCTCGGTGGCCACCATTGCCTCGGTGTCGGTTATGAACTCGTTGAGCAGATCCTCCAGCTCATGACTGATCTCGTGCTCGGACTGTATGTGAACCTGGAGGGCGCCATCGATGTCAGCACTGGCCTGAAGCTCTTCGACCCGCTCCCCTGCGTCGGCATAGCGCTGGTTGATGTCGGTGAGCTCGTCGAATAGAGCCTCGTGCTCCGCCGAAAGGGCGTTGGCCCTGGCGGTTGTGAGAAGCGACGAGAAGTCCTCTTTCGCAGCGCCGATCTTCTCGTCCCACACCGGCTCCAATGTGAGCAGTGCCATTGTTCTGAAGTGAGACTGGGATGTGATGCTGTACAGCATCTCGAGAGCCCGGTCTCGTTGGTCGACGAGGGTAGAGAGACGATCTACCTGGCTGTCCATCCTGTTGACCACGAACAGGCTGACTACACCCAGTGTCAGCATCAGGACTGATATGCCGAGAAATCCGACCAGGAGTTTCGTCTCGAGACGCGCCTGGATCCTGGCAACGAAGTTGACGAAAGGGCGGAGCAGGGAGGGGACACCATCGCCGTCTCCGGATCCGTTTCGAGTCGACCGCTCTTCGGTTTCTATCTGTGTTTCGTCTCGAGTCATCAGGTGAACGCCCTGTAGAAACTACGCATCCGGCCGGCCCTTCTGAGGCTCATCGTCCAAAACGTCCGATTTTCACCCCACCAATCGACCATTTCAGCATGGCTCCCCACAGTTCATCGTGCCTGTTGAAGACGGTGCCGTATGCCTCGGGTGACTTCGCCCTCCTCCGGCATCCAAGTCCAATGAGTCGTCGAACACACCGCCTCGAATCCCAGACGTTCATAGACGCCCCGGCCCATGGGAGTTGTGTGGAGGATCGCGCTCGTGCAACCTCGATTCTTACCCTCTTGCATGACAGCACGGGTGACCGAAGAGCCGACCCCGTGGCCACGATGCTCGGGCAACGTCGCCACGTTGTAGATGCCGATGGTGTTGCCGGTGATGAGCCCCGACGCCACGCCGACCGTGCGCCCCTGGATGCTGGCGACCATCACCACTTGTTCGCTGGTGCGGAACGAGTCGAGAAGACCTTGGATCGGGTTGAGGATGAACTCGGGCAGGCCGAATCCGTTGATGAACACCTCGCCGAAACCCTGATCGTGGACCGGCACCTCATGGGTTTCGATGGCGACCTCGTGGTCGGGTATGGCCTCCAGGTCGGCATACATGCCGGGCACACACTCTGGTTCCAATCCCGAACTCGACAGGGTGTCCTCGAGTTGGGGAGAGGTGTGTGTTGGGGTGGTCCACCACATCCATGGAAGACGACGCGCCGTGAATTCCGCCACCACCGACCTGGCAAGCTCCTCCACCGCATCGGCGGCCAGGCCATCGACACTGGCACCGGCCACCAGGTTGAACAGCGGAAACTCCAGCTGACTCGAGAATGCTTCCACACGGGGTCGGCTTCGATCCACGACCCAGTCGGGCCCTTGGTCGCAGATGCGCCGGACAAAGAAGACGATGTTGTCCTCCACCGGTGCGACACCGTCGTCTCCAAGCATCGGTGGAAATTACCGGATGTGGATGACCCCTCGAGAGACAGATCAGGACCTTGGCCTCTAGCCAGGCTTGCGATTCGGTCTGTTAGTTGGGAGTGACCGTAGAAAGGAGGAGAATTGTGACCACTTCACCCGACGTTGCGGAGCGTCAGTCTCCCAAGGTGAGACTGGCGCCCGGCGTGGGCGTTCTTGCATGGCTGTTCGGCATCTCCGGGGCGATATCGCTGTTTCTCGGGCTGTTCATCATGTTCGGAAGCGAAGACTCATCTATCGGTATCGGTGGCGATTTGTCATGGCAGGTCAGCGAAGTCACCGACGCATGGATGTACGGTTTGCTCATCGGTGGCACACTGGCTGTGTTGCTCGCACTGAGCGTCGCAGTGTTCGCTCCACGTCATCAGGCCACCGAGGCTTCGAGTTTCTCCGAGTTGCTATGGCACCTCGGCGCGTTCTTGGCTGTCAACGCCTTCGTGTGGATCCAGGACATCGCCATCGGAGGTGGTGTCGACTACGCCTACTGGTTGACGATCCCCTGGGGGATCGGCCTGGCAATCCACGCTCTGACGGTCTACGCAAAGCATGGGGCGGAGAAGACCAAGAGTTTCGGCAGGCCCCAGCCCCACTGATCACAACATGTAGTCGAGTCTGACCGGACTGACCGCCCTGAGCCCGTCAGGTCGTGGCCACCGAGAAGAGCTGCCACTCGCCTTCGATACCCTTGAGCGTGTGGGTGCCTCGGTCTTCGAACGCGATGGGCGAGCCGATGACGAGATCCCTCACCGTTCGTGACACGAGAATTTCTCCGGGGTGGGCTAGCTCCATGATTCGGGCCCCGAGGTGAACAGCCATCCCGCCGACGTCATCTCCCCGCAGTTCTACTTCCCCGGTGTGGATGCCGGTCCTGATCGGCAGCCCGAGGCCGGCCAGATCGGATCGGAACATCGAGGCAAATGAGATTCCCCGGCCCGGTCCTTCGAATGTCGCCAGTATCCCGTCCCCGGTGCTCTTGACGAGCTCCCCAGAATGCCGGGCCAGCTCGCGTCGGGCTGTCTCGTCGTGGAGATCGAGGAGCCGGTGCCACCGTGAATCACCCATCTCGCCTGCTCGCGCCGTTGATTCGACTATGTCGGTGAACAGGACGGTGGCGAGAGCACGTGAAGCCGGCATCGCAGTTGGGGTGCCAGTGACGAACTCCCGGATCGCAT
This sequence comes from Acidimicrobiia bacterium, assembly GCA_035620735.1. GTDB lineage: Bacteria > Actinomycetota > Acidimicrobiia > Spongiisociales > ZC4RG35 > JANQRA01. The sequence goes on from DASPGH010000121.1 coordinate 14,778, forward strand.
CGACCACCTGATCGGCCAGGGCGAAAGCCGGATAGACATCTCCCGGGCCCGAGAGCTCGACGAGGGTACTGTCTTTGATGTGATCGGCCAGGTACCTGCCGTGCTCGAAGGGCGGAACCTGAGACTCGCTGGGGTGCAATATCAGCACGGGGACATCGATGGATTCGAGGATCCTTCGTACGTCGGCCGTGATCACTCCTTCCATGAACGCCCTGATCGACGACGGAGTCGTGGTGGCCCGCATCAACCGCCCCATCCACCGCTCGAGCTCCTTGTCGCCGGACCGACTGGGCACGTATAACGCGAGTCTCTCACCCAATCCCCAGTCCTCGGCCATCTCGTTCGAGACCTCGTCCACGAATTCAGGCGGGAACCCGATCGGGTAGTCGTCGGCTGCCAGGAATCGGGCGGAGGTGTTGAAGAGGATCATCGCCGAGACCCTGTTGGGGCGGGTCGCGGCGAAAAGGATTCCAAGAGGGCCGGCATCGCCGTCGGCGTAGAGCACCGCGCTGTCAGAGCCGACTTCGTCCATCACGCACTCGATGTCCTCGGCGAAGGTCTCCCAGACCGGCAGGACATCTCCAGGTAATGGATCTGAGGCTCCCGAGCCGCGACGGTCGAAACGAATCACCCTGACGAAGGAAGCGAGACGTTGCAGGAAATCCCTGATCATCGGCTGCTCCCACTCCATGTCGAAGGTGCTCAGCCACGACGGTGCGAGAATCGCGTCAACGGGCCCATCACCGATCACCTGATACGCGATGCGTTGGCCCTCCAACATCGCATACCCGGTGATCGGTTCCACCGGGCAAGCCTACGTTTCCAGGCCTTCATCAGACCGGGTGGGCCTCGACATCGTGCGCCCCGACCAAGGTTCGATCTCGTCATGGGGACCTTCGACTCTGGAACGGGGTCCCACATTGCCGCATGATGGTCGAGAGATCGTGGAGGCGACATGACACAGGACATCACCATCAGACCATCTCGGGCGCAGACGACACGTTCGCCGGGTATCGGCATCGTGTCGGCTATACAGGGCGCCGCTCTGATCTTGTGGCACCTGCTGGCCACCCCATTCATCGGTCGAGCGCGGCTCCGTTGGGGGACGGTGGGAACAGAGGCGAACGATCCGCTTCCTGGCGACGGTCTCGTGCCAGATCCGAAATGGTCGTACACGCTGGGGGTATCGATCGATGCGCCACCAGAAGACTTATGGCCGTGGATAGCTCAGATCGGACAGGGACGGGGCGGCTTCTACACATATCAGACGCTCGAGAACCTTCTCGGCTGCAAGATCGTCAACACGACCGAGATCCTCCCTGACCTCCAACATCCGGTGGTCGGTGAAAACGTCTACCTGCACCCGACGGCACCACCGCTGCGAATCGAGTCGGTGCAACCCCCGAACGCCCTCGTGCTACTCGGGTCACCCGTCGACATCGGCGACGGGGCCAGTTGGGGGTTGTCGACCTGGCAGTTCGTAATCAAACCTGGCCTCGACGGCGGCAGTCGACTACTGACCAGGGGCCGGTACGACTATGCACCGGACTGGAAGAGCCGTCTCGCTTTTGGACGCTTCCCCATCGAGGCGATCTCGTTCGTAATGAGCCGCAAGATGATGCTCGAGATCAAGAGGTTGGCAGAGCGCGATGTATCGATTCAGTAGTTCCGGGCCCACAAGGATCGATGGACGCGAAACCGGGAGGACGATTTGATGGTGACCGTGGTGACGGGCGCCTCTGGCTTCCTGGGAGGCGTCTTGGTACGGGAGCCATTGGCTCGCGGACAAGCGTCAGAGCTGTCGACCTACGGCGTGGGCCGAGTTTGGAGGGTCTCAACGTCGAGTGGGTGCAGGCAGACGTTCTCGACCCGGCAAGTCTTCGGCCGGTATGGAGGGGGCTAACTCGGTCTACCACCTCGCAGCAGTCATATCTGTCGCCGGCGACCCGACCGGCCGTGTCTGGGCAACCGGCGTCACCGGCGTGCGAAACGCTGCTGAGGCCGCCCTCGCCGCAAGTGTTTCCAGGTTTGTCCATTGCAGCTCTGTCCATGCTTACGACATGGCCGCGGGGCACCCCATCGATGAGGGGAGTGCCCGGGCAGAACATGCCACGATGGCCGTCTACGACCGGTCGAAAGCCGCAGGAGAACGAGAGTTTCGCAAGGTCGTGTCGTCCGGTCTGGACGGTGTCATTTGCAACCCAACGGCTGTGATCGGGCCAGGCGACCTCAGCGAGTCGCGCATGAACGTCGTACTGGAGGCGATGTTCGACCAGCGATTGCCTGCCCTCATCTCCGGCGGGTTCGACTGGGTCGATGTCAGGGACGTAGCCGGTTCATTGATCGAGGCCGAACGTGTGGGTCGCACTGGCGAGAATTACTTGCTCTCCGGGCATCAGCTGACCATTGCCGAACTGGCTGCCACCGTGAAGGTGGTCACGGGTGTCAGTGTGCCTCGCATCGTTCTTCCGATGTGGTTCGCCAGGGTGTGGAGCCCCATGGCCAACATCGCCGGTCGACGCAGCGGCAATCCCCTGTGGTACACCACCGAGTCGCTCAATGCGCTGCGCAACAACCCGGTCGTTGATGCCACCAGTGCCCATGCCGAGCTCGGCCATGCCCCACGACCCATGGAGGACACGATCTCAGACCTCTTCGCCTGGACGAAGGTGCGAGACGACAAGGGTCACCCCGCCCTCGTGGGATAGCTCACGGGGCTCTAGGGCATACCGTCGAGGCGACCACACGTCTGATTCCCCCAAGAGGTGAGCCTCCGACATACGAGTCAGAGGCTCACCACCTGTGTGTGGCTTGGTTCAGGAAAACCGGGCCGGCGATCGGACATCTTCCACCGAGCCGACACCGGGGACCAGACCGAGCACCACATCCCATCCCTGGTCATAGTCGGCGCGGCGGTCCGAGGCTTCGTCGCCCCGTGCCTCCCAGCCGCCGTGGACCAGTGTCACCTCGGTGCTGTCACCGAGGGGAAGGAAGCTGATCTCCAGCCGTGTCGCCTCCCCCATCGGGAGCCCGGGGTACCAATCGAGCACCATCCGGCGGTCCTGTTCCCACAAAAGGACCGAGGCCCAGTCGTGTTGCTGACCCGTCTTGGTCACTTCATACATACGGCCGCCGGGCCGAGGGTCGATGCGAGCGTCGATGGCGTCGTCGCCTGCCACCGAATGGGTGGAAAAGGGCCACCACTCCGCGATCCCCTCCGTGAACAATGCGAACACCTCCGAGGCAGTCCCGGGCACCGTGACTCTCTTGACTACCGGATCCATTCGGTCTCCCATGTTTGTCTCCTTTCGGTCTGCAAGCTCGACGAAGCGCCCCATCGCCTGCTCCCACATCTGATCTGCCCACGAGCGCAGGGTCTCCAACCCGGCGGGACGGGCGCTGTAGTAGTGACGGTTCCCGGACACCGAAACCCCGACGAGGCCGGCGTCGGCGAGCACTTTGAGATGCTGTGATACCGCCGGACGACTGACCGGCAGCTCCTCGGCAATCTCCCCCACGGAACGGGGACCGTCGAGAAGGATCGTGTAGATCTCCCTTCTCGTGTTCACGGCCAGTGCTTCCAACTGTTCCGACACCATGGATGTAGCGTAAGCGATCACTTACCGTAAGTCAAGACTTACATTGGTCGTGGGTCCCGAGCCGCTTCGCTCGCGTTTACCGTGCGGGCGATGAGCTCTCTTCAAGATCGGGTGGCAATCGTCACCGGTTCATCGAGCGGGATAGGCAAGGCAACTGCGCAACACCTGGCCTCTCTGGGCGCCCACGTTGTGGTCAACTCGGCGAGCTCGATCGAGGCGGGTGAGGAGGTTGCATCGGAGTTGGAGACTGCGTCGTTGTACCTGCAGGGAGATATCAGCGATCCCGGGGACCGGGAGCGACTGATCGCTCTGACGCTGGAGTCCTTTGGGCGACTCGACATCCTGGTCAACAACGCAGGTTGGACGTCGTTCATCGACCACGACGACCTCGATGGTCTCACCGACGAGATATTCAGAAAGACCTTCGAGGTGAATGTGTTCGGCACTTGGTCTCTCACCAGGCTGGCGATCCCCCACTTGCAAGGGTCTCCCGATGGCAACGTGATCACGGTCACCTCGGTGGCGGGACTTCGCCCCGCCGGGTCGTCCATCGCCTACTCGATGAGCAAGGCGGCCCTCAACCACATGACCCGTCTTCTCGCCAAGTCGTTCGGCCCCGTCAGGGTGAATGCCGTGGCTCCCGGGCTGATCGAGACACCCTGGACCTCGGACTGGGATGCCATGCACGACTTAGTGGCACAGAGAGCGCCGATGAGACGATCCGGGCGACCCGAAGAGGTGGCGGCTGCGGTTGGCAGCCTGGTCACCAACGGCTACCTGACCGGGGCCGTCCTGGTGGTGGATGGGGGTCTGACCCAGGTCCTGTAGTGATCGGGCTCCGAGTCGTTCCCCTCCGGGCGAATGCCGAAGCAACTCACGTCGACTCTTCGACACCCCTGCATGAGCTCAGGTGTTGACCCCGTAGACCCGGTAGCGTCGCAACAAACCAGCCTCGGTGTGGGCGATGTCGAGACGGCGATTCTCCAGCTTGCGGGTGAACTCAGCTTCGCCAAACACCTCGATCAGAGAGTCGGCTTCTGCCTCCCACTCCCGCTTCCATCCTGCCAGTGTGTTTACGAACTCCGCGCTGACGTCAGTCAAGTCGATGTCGACGAACCCGGCCTGTGACAGCATCTCGTCGTATGGGAGCGGGGCCTCGACGTAGTCGTTGCCATCGCGCCGGGCCAACTGTGCCCGGTCGGTGGCGGTGATCGCTTCCGAGGTAGCGATGACATACAAGCCGAGATGTCCGTCGGGCTTGAGGGCTGAATGCAGGGCTCTCAACACGGAGAGCTTTCCAGGCAGTCAGCAGAAGACGTCGCTTGAACTGCAGGCGTCGAAAGTCGAGTCTCTGAAGGGCAACGCATCGGCGAATGCCACGATGGCTGACGAGCCAAGACCGTCACGGTGGGACCTCTCGGCGGCAACGGCCATACCCTCCCAGGTCGGATCGGTGAGAAACGTGTCGCAGCCGGTCGACTTGGCCAGGTAGTTGCCGGGCCAGCCCGAACCGCTCCCGATGTCGAGCAGTTTCTTGTCGGGGCCGAGGTGGAGAAGGCGGGCAAGATCGTCGGCTTGAGCTGTAGTCGTGTAGCTCGTCGCCCCAAAGTCCCCACCGGTGACCCGCCGCTCGGCGCGGATCATCGCGGGGTGGGTGACAACACGGAACCGCTCACGGAATTCGGATTCGAGACCGGCGAACTCGCCCACGGCCCGAAGTGTGCCATGTCCTCAGGCAAGCGTGGGCCCCGAGGAGCACCCGACGACGAACTCGAGAAATGTACGACGCGCCCTAGTCGGTGACATGCAGAATCGAACCAGGCCGATCGTTAGCACGACACTCGAGATCGAATGACAGAGAACTACTTCGGAGCAGACGTTGCGAAGCGGTACGACGATGGACCCGCGTCAGAGCCTGAAGCGGTCACGCCGGTTGTCGACTTCCTGAGCGGCTTGGTTGGTCGAGGGCGGGCATTGGAGTTCGGCATCGGCACCGGCCGTATTGGCTTGCCTCTCCACGAGCGTGGCGTGCCAGTCGACGGGATCGATCTCTCGCCCGAGATGGTCGAACGCTTGAAGGCCAAACCGACAGCGGACTCCATCCGTGTCGTGGTGGGCGACTTCGCGACGACCAGGATGGGTGCGACCTACGACCTGGTCTTCCTGGTGTTCAACACGATCAACAACCTCACCACCCAGGACGAGCAGCTGGCGTGTTTTCGTAACGCAGCCGGTCACCTCGATTCAGGAGGATTTTTCGTGGTCGAGGTGGGCGTCCCAAAACTGCGGGTGTTGCCACCGGGCCAGCGGTTTCACACCCACCATCTGAGTGTGGACAGTTGGAGCATCGACGAGTACCACTTTGAGACTCAAGAGTTCACCTCACATCACTTCGCCTTGCGCAATGGTGAGCTGGAGCGACACTCGATCCCATTCCGATACGTGTTTCCCGAGGAGCTCGATCTCATGGCGAAGATGGCCGGGATGAGCCGATACGGGCGTTGGGGCGGCTGGAGACATGAGCCGTTCACGGACGACAGCGAGATGCACGTGTCGGTGTGGCGGAAATAGCGCGCGGTCCTGTCAGCGAAGTCCAAGGTCGGTGGCGTCTCGACATTGATGAGACCATGGCGAGAGGTCTGGCCTGCCGTTCTGGTGCTGACCCTGAACAGCTGCGTCCCCTCGGGTGCGCCGCCCGGTTCGGCCGGAGGGCCCACGACCCTCACGTCCGCGCCTTTCGCGGCGACCACGCTCCCAACTCTCGACCCGGCCACCCAGGACATGACGGTAACGACCGCTCCTTTCGACTTACCACCCGAGGTGCTCGAAGCAACCGACGGCATGCTCCTCGGGGCCACAAGGGAGTTCGTGTTTGACGACGGTGCCCTCGGTGGCGGCTCGATCGTCCTTCGGGTAGAGGATGGGGAAGCCCGGATCCTCCGGGGGCGATGGTGCGGAACTGATTGGGGTCCGGCGCCTTTCGACGATCTGATGGGGGGTGCCGTCGTCGCCGCCTACGAGCCCGGCTTCGAGGTGGTCAGATGTGTCCCAGGTCGAGATGTGGAGACTCTCCACGGCGCCGGGAGCCCAGCCCTGACTGCCCTAATCGATGGGAGACCGGTGCTGGCCACGCTGACCTGGATCGGGCCTGATTTGCCTTCGACCGTGGAGCTGATGGACCTCGATACCAAAGAGGTGGCGACATTGTTCGAACCCGACCCATCGGTAGAGATCCCGCTTGCGGCGTCCCGCTCCAACGGTGGGGTCTGGGCACTGACATTCGCTCGAGATGCCAGCTTGCCGGTCTCGTCGGTCAAGTACATATTTGTGGACGATCAGGGGGTACCGGTCGACGTCTCAGGGAACCCACAACCGGAGTACCCCGTCGAGGACTCCGGCCTGGGAGCGGCTGCGATCACACCAGACGGCAACCGGCTGCTGACGTTGCAGCGCAGAGAAGACAACGAGACAGACCTCATCGTCTGGGATCTGGAGACAGGATCTGAAATGGCCCGCCACGGGGTGCTCGAAGCCCTCCCGGATGATCCCGACACGCCCTGGCCAGAGGGCAGGTTTGGAAGCTCGCTCTTCACCAGCGGAACGCGTGCGGTCGTCAATGTCACCGCGATCGCCGAGGAGTTCCATCCGCACGGCATAGTCGTCGTCGATCTGTCCTCTGGAGCCGTCACGGAGATCTCGGGTCGATACGGGAACGTGTGGATCGACCTCGCTTCGTTCATCCAACCTTGAGCAGGCCCCGAGTCGCTAGCGCCGACCTCCCAACGGCAGCTGACCGGCCGCCCGACTGAATAGGATTTCGGGCCGCTGATGTCTTCGGAACCAAGTGCCGGCCGTCCCTCTGCCATCGTCATGGCAGCTTTCAGCGCCGTCGTCGTGCTGGGGGGCGCAAATGCCGTAGCCGTCAAGCAGACCGTCGGGGAACTGACCCCATTTTGGGGAGCCGCCTTGCGGTTCGTCGCGGCCGGGGCAGTGATGCTGCTCCTGGTGGTAGTCACCCGGCGCAAGATTCCCACCGGCAAGAGCCTGCGTGGAGCCGTTGTCTACGGGCTGTTGGGGTTCTCGGCCTCGTACGGGTTCCTGTATACCGGGATCCAGGAGGTGCCCGCCGGAACCCTCATGGTGCTGGTGGCGCTCACACCTTTGTTCACGTTTGGCCTTGCGATACTCCACCGCCAGGAGAGCTTCCGCATCCAGGGTCTGATTGGGGCAGTGATCGCGGTGGTCGGGATCGGCATCGTGTTCATGGATCAGGTCGATGCCGCCGTACCGATTGGCTCGATGCTCCTGGTCATGCTGGGCACCGTGGCCATCGCAGAGTCGGGTGTCGTCGCCAAGGGAATCCCAAAGTCAGACCCCCTTGGCACCAATGCGGTGGCGATGCTGGCAGGTGGCCTGGTGCTCTTCGTTCTCGCCGTAGGAACACAGGAACCGCTGGACTTGCCGACCACTACCATCACCTGGCTAGCGACCGTGTACCTGGTGCTCTTCGGCTCTGTGGCCATGTTTGGCCTCTATCTCTTCACGTTGCAGCGATGGACGGCATCGGCGGTCTCGTACGTGACGCTTCTCATGCCGCTGGTGACTGTCGCGCTTGCCGCGATCCTCTTCGACGAACGGGTGTCACCGACCTTCGCCCTGGGCAGCGTGGTCATTCTCACCGGGGTCTACGTCGGCGCCTTTCTCACCACCCGACCGCAGAAGACAGCCGAGACCCTTCCCGAATGCCTTCCGGTGGGAGCTGAGGACATGGCAACCACTGGCCGGCCGAGCCCGAAGCCAGGTTGAGGATATCGATCCGGTGCCAGCACCCTCTTCGAGGTTCTGGGCCATAGCCGTGGCTGAAGGGACCTTGTCCTCTAGCCGGGCCCGGGTGTCGGGTCAGATGATCCGAGTGCCTCGACCGAAAATGAATGTGAGAATCGCACTGATTGCGATGAGTGGCGTCCGCGCCCACAACCCGGTCCTTTTTGTTCAATGTGACCTGAGGCCTTTCCCGCGAATGGAGCTTCCTGTCGGGCCACTAACCAGACGGTGCGGGTTCTGACCTGGTCGTCATGAACTCCCTCAGCGCCGACATCACCTCGTCGGGCTGTTCTGAGTGCGCGTTGTGACCGGCTCGCTCGATGATGCGAAGTCGGGCTCCCGGTATGGCCGCTGCCAGCTCCGCTTGGTGCTCGGGTGGGAAGATGAAGTCGTCACGACCCCCTATGACCAGTGTCGGCGCCGCAATTTGGTCGAGCCTATCCATCACCGTCCAGTCTCTGACGAGATACCTTCCGGCGAAGATGAGGGGTGCGGCCCGCATCCGGGAACGCCAGGCGCCGCCACCGAGCTCGCGGACCAGCTCGACGACGGCTCGCCACCCTGTCGAATATGAGTAAGCCCCCCCGATTCGCCAGAAGATGGGCAGCATTTCTCTGGGCTCGAACTCGCCGTTGAACCAGCGCCTCGTCAGCTCGGCTTTCCTGTCGCCATAGCCTCGCCGGGCGATGAGGTCCGGCGCATTCACCCGTGCCCATCGGCTGTCACCCCCGGCGTCGACCAATACGAGATGCGAAACCCTGTCCGGATATCGGATGGCGTACTCGAGAGCGACCTGTCCGCCAAAGGAGTGACCGAGGACGGCCCATCGCTCGAATCCGAGTTCCTGGCGGAGGGCGTCGGCATCCTCGGCGAGGTTCTCCCAGGTCATCGTTTCGACAGGAGCGCCCACTGAACGGCCGTTGCAGCGGTGGTCGTAGAAGATCAAGGTGAAGTCCTCGGCTAGGCGCCGGAAGGGCAGCATGGTGTACATGTCGGCTCCCGGCCCCCCGTGCATCAATACCAACGGGTGGCCGCGTCCCATCACCTCGACGTGAAGATTCACGTCTCTCACCGGCATAAAGGTCATCGCATACTCCTCTCTTTTTGCGGGCGGATCGACGTGAGGACATCGAGGTCGTTGCGCACCCCTTCGGTGAAGAGGTCCAAGTCGGCGACTGTCTCGCCGTCGACGGTGACTCCGATGAAGAGCTTTCCCGCATAAGACAGGCAGCCGACACCGAGTGGTTCGTTCGCTATCAGCGGCAGCACCGGAAACACTTCGAAGAGCTGTGCCCCAGCCAGATAGAGCGGTTTCGTCGGCCCGGGGATGCTGGCGGAGGTTGCGTTGACCCGCTGTCGCATCACCAAGGCCAGCAGGAGGCGTCTCATGATGCGGCCATGCATCAGCACACCGAGAGACATGCGGGCCTTCTTCTTCCGAACCTTCGTCTCTGCAACGATCTCGACGAGTCTTCGAGCGGGGTCGGACTCTCCGAGTCGGAGCGGGACGACCATCTGGGCGATCAAGTTCCCCTGCTGCGGACCCGGCGAACGCTCCCGCAACGAAACCGGCACGAAGATACGCATGGTCGTGCCCTCGACCGGTTCCCCGCGCGCCTGAAGCAATGCGCGCAGCCCACCCGCAGTGATTGCCAGAAGGACGTCGTTAATGGTCCCTCCGTAGAAGTGTGCGGTCTCGTCGACGGCTTCGAGGCTGGTGCGGACCAAGGCCAGATCCCTGGTGGCTCCCACCACATGGTCGAGACTCGTCCTCGTCGCGGGTTCTTCGGCGAGCAACTCTCGTATGGCCGGCATAGCTCGGCGTAACTCGTGCAATGTGGCCTTCGGGTGGAGGAGTTGGTCCAGCCGGCGCCTGCGACCGGAGGCTCTACGCCGCCGAACGTCCATCCGGAGCTCGAAGTCTGACGGGGGTTTGTCCGGCTTCCACGGGCGGGCCGGGAGAGCCCCCGAGCCGGGCTCGGTGTCGAGCAAAGCCGCGATCGATGCCATGACGGCCATGCCGTCGGCGATGGTGTGGTGGATTCTGATGTAGAGACCGACCCGCTGCTCGGCGAGACCGGTCAGAAACCACATGTCCCACATCGGCCGGGTCGGGTCGAGAGGGCTCCGACGTAGCCCTTCGATCGTCTCGGCGAGTCTTCTGTCGTCTCCGGGAGGCTCAACTGGATGCTGTTTGACGTGTTCGCTGAGATCGAACCCCGGATGGTCGAGCCAGAGCGGGCCTCCCAACTCGCGGCTCGGGGTGGAGATGACCTGGCGGAGCCGCGGGACGAGATGGATCCGGGCGGCTAGAGCATGTTGGACGAGGTCCATCCTCAGGCTTCCTGCCTGGTCCAGGAGCGGTCTGCCGTCGAGTATCGCCAGAGCGCCGATGTCCTGTGGCCAGGTCTTGCTCGCCCCCAGCATGACCAGGTCCAGGTCGGTCAACCGGTCGATGGGCATCTCCGTCCTTTTCTCACCATTTTGGATCGATCGGAGTGAGAGTGCCGAGCCGGTCCTCGACCGCCTGGGCGGCGTCGAGACAGACGTCCTCCCGATAGCGCGGCCCGATCAGTTGCACCACTTGAGGAAGACCGTCTCCGACTCCAACGGGCACGGCTACGGCCGGCAGTCCGAGGGCGTTGACGGCCATGGCCATACGCATATCCTCGATGGTCTCGGCGACATTTCCTTCGTTCAAATCGGTTCCAACCTCGAATGGGACGTTCGCACTGATGGGGGCCAACACCAGCGGATAGGTCTCCTGAAACTCCGCCCAGCGCCGAGCCAGCGAAGCTCGTTCCACGAAGCTGAGCATCACATCGACCGGGCCGGGGTTTCCGGCTGCCTCGTAGAACGCCGACAAGAAGCGCTGGGTGTCGGACGGAAGGATCTTCGACGTCGTCTCCCACATGGCCCTGACGTCTGGTGTGTTGAGCATGTCGAGCAGGACCTTGGCCGCACGATCGATCGATGGCGGTTCGACCTCCTCGAGCGCATACCCCGCATCGGCGAGGGCGACAGCTGCTTTGTGGATGCCGGCTTCGACTTGTGGGGCAACTCCATGACCTGACGGGTTGGCCACGAAGGCGACCCGGATCCGTGCTTCGGAGTAGGGAATCCTCATCGGCGTCGGGACCGCCCATGGGTCACGCCAGGTGGGTCCGGAGAGGACTTCCAGGGCTGAGCGCAAATCGGCGACCCTACGAGCCATCGGTCCTTCGACGGCGGTCAACTGGACCCCGAGCGGTGCATCCATCGGTTCGAGGGATGTTGCATGTGGAATGCGACCCAAACTGGGTTTGAGGGCCACGACACCACAGCATTGCGCTGGCCAGCGGAGAGATCCGAGGCCGTCACTGCCCAACCCCAGTGGTGTCATCCCTGAGGCCAGGGCGGCTGCCTCGCCGCCACTCGACGCCCCAACGGTTCTGGATCTGTCCCATGGATTGAGGGTCGAACCCCACAGCTCGCTATCGGTATGCCAGCGAACGGCGATGTTGGGACAGTTCGTGTGGGCGATGGGAATCGCCCCCGACCAACGCATCCTCTCCACGACAGGCGCATCTCTCACCGGGTACGCCCCGGAGAGCGCCCTGAGCCCCTGGGTGGTGGGAGCTTCGAGTAGGTCGATGTTCTCCTTCACCGTGAACGGCACGCCGTGGAACGTCGGGAGATGGTCGCCATGTGCGACTGCAGCGTCGGCCTGGCGGGCGGCTGCGATGGAAGTCTCGGCGAGGACGGTGGTCACGGCGTTGATCCTGGGGTTCACGGCTTCGATCCGGCGCAGAAGGGCTTCGATCACCTCCCGGCTGGAGAGCTGTCGGGAACGGATGGCCACCGCCAGCTCGGCGGCGCTCATCCGCCAGGGTTCCGTGGCGATGCCGGCCTCGGAAGTGGAACGCAGTGTCATCGCCGACTGTGTCCGGGGCGCCGTCGCATGTTTCGCAGCCTCGAGATCATCTGCTCGGCCGCTCTGGCTCCGCCATCGAGTATGTCTGAGCGATCCGTTCGGTGCAGGGAGATGGGTTGGCCACCCAGGTCGGTGTGGATCTCGGTTGCCCGCTCGTCGACACTGAATGCGAGACAGACTGCACCTATGCCGAGTGTCGACAAATCCACCCGGAACATGTAGGGATCGTCTGGGTCGTCGGCCATGAGAGGGAATCCTCGGTAGAGCCTCGGGATCGGGGTGAGCAGCCGGATCATGAGACGCCCGTGCCCGACGAACACTTCGACTCCGCCGCCCATGCCAACCCGACCCCGGAGATCAGCGACGCGGGGAAGCCGATACCGGCCACAGAGCTGATGCCATATCTCAGGATGTTGGGGAACTCTGGCGTCCGTGACGGCAGCGTCGAAGCCGGCCAGCTGGCGCAACAACCTCTCGCTCTCCACCGGAAGCCAGGCCATGGCTCCCCTCGACCCGTTGGTGAAGGCAACGACTCCGACATCGTCATCGGGTGCGATTAGGAGACTCGAGTTGAATCCGGGAAGGATCCCGTCATGGCTCAGCACGCGATGGCCCGCGATGTCATGTCGGAAGAAGCCCAGGCCGATGCCGCTATTCAGCCGAGGATCGGCCTGGTAGCTGTAGTCGAACATCATGGCGACAGTTGCCGGGGCGAGCACCGACCCGTGCCGGTTTGATCCGCCGCCGAGTAGCGCTTCGACGTATCGGACCAGGTCGCTACTGGAGGAGTACACCCCTCCCCCGCCGGCACCGATCCACTCTCTGTCGGCGATCACTTCCACACCACGGGACCCCAGGTGATGTCCCCGAGCCAGCCGCGCCTCGACCTGAGCCCTTCTGGTGAGGGTCGTATCCATCATTCCCAATGGTTCAAAGACGTGCTCTCGGAGGTAGCCGTCGAGAGGCTGAGCGGAGACCTCCTCGACTATCTGGCCCAGCGTGGCGAATCCATGGTTGCTGTAGGCGAAGCTCGAACCGGGTTCGCCCACGATCCGGATCCCGTCTCTGTAGTACTCGGCGAGGGCAGGGAGGTGTTGTCCCACCGGGACACTGAGCACTGGAGGGCGCCCTTCGAAGGGTCCCCATGACGGGTGAAACAAGTGCCCCACCCGGAGGACGTCGGGTATCCCGGACGTGTGGGTCAAGAGATGACCAATCGTGACCGGACCCCATCCGGGCTCGGAAGGAACCAGCCGATAGGCACTCAGGTGGTCCTCGGCAGGTGAGTCCAGATCGACGAGCCCGCGCTCCCAGAGCTGCAACACGGCAACGGCCGTCATGGTCTTGGTGATGGAACCGATCCGGAAGATGGTGTGCTCCGTGATTGGTGCCTTCGATGCGATGTCGCTCCAGCCGGCGACATGGAACCCAACCTCAGCGCCTCTGACGGCGCCCACCGCCAGACCCACTGCGGCCCGACTCGTGAGGACCTGGTCACCCCAGACGCGCAGACTCTCATCCATCCCCTCTTGGGTTCGGATGTCTTCGGAATTGGCCAACCGGCGCCCGTTCAAAGCCACCATCACAGCTCTCTTGTTCCCACGAGCGTGCAACGCCCTCGGGACGACCGGTAGGGGCGTTAGACCCAAAGAGAATGCTCCGTTCGGGATGGGGGAATCGACCAGATGAGGCCGACGGGAGGGAGGGATGGCCAGTCGTCCCGGCGCGGGAGGGTCGCCTCGTCATAACATCGTCTGCCATGCCCAGCCTGCCCCAGGGAGTCCTGACATTTCTCTTGACCGACATCGAGGGGAGCACCCGGCTGTGGGAGGACGCCCCGGACAAGATGATGGAGGCGATCCAACAGCACGATTCGACGATCGATGAGGCGATCGAGGCGTTCGACGGGGTGAATGTGAAGCCCAGGGGCGAGGGGGACAGCCGTTTCATCGTCTTCGTCTCGGCGTCCGACGCCGTGGCGGCTGCATCTCGCATGCAGATCGACCTGTCACACGTCGAGTGGCTGACGCCGCGGCCGATCAAGGTGAGGGCGTCGCTGCACACAGGGTCTGCGGAGCTTCAGCTAGGTGAGTACTACGGGTCCACGGTGAACCGTGCCGCCCGGCTCCGGGCGATCGCCCATGGCGGCCAGACCGTGGTGTCGGCGAGCACTTGGGAGCTGGCTCGAGACAGCCTCCCCGATGGCGTAACCCTCCAGGACATGGGACCTCACGTTCTGAAAGACCTGACCAGGCCGGAGCACGTGTACCAGCTGAACCCGCCCGGTCTCGAAGTCGTCTTTCCCCCGCTCGTATCTCTCAGCGCGATACCGAACAACCTTCCAGTCCAGCTCACTGACTTCGTGGGACGCGCCGCCGAGCTCGCCGACACGACCCGTCTCCTCCATGAGACGAGATTGGTCACAATTCTCGCTCCCGGCGGTGCGGGTAAGACCCGACTCGCCATCCAGGCGGCAGCCGACTCGACCGCCGACTACCCGAACGGCATCTACTTCGTCGGTCTCGCCGACATCGGCCAGCCCGACGAAATCCTGCGGGCGATCGCCGAGGGTGTCGGGCTCGCCTTGTCGACCGACGAGGACGAGTTGACCCAGCTGCTGACCTTCCTCTCCAATAAGACTCTTCTCCTCGTTCTCGACAATTTCGAGCATCTTCTCGACGGAGTCGGGTTCGTGAGTGACATCCTGGCGGGGGCTCCCAACGTCACCGTGCTGGCAACGTCGAGGTCCCGGCTGGGAGTCACCGGCGAGACGACCCTGGCTCTGGGAGGGCTAGCGACGGGCTGGGACCAACCCGAAGAGGCGGTTGAGGCAGATGGGGTAAAGCTGTTCATTGACGCAGCCCAACGCACTGACGCGGATTTTGCTCTCCGTGTCGACGATCTGAGCCCTTTGCAGACCATCCTCCGGCTCACCGGCGGAATGCCTCTGGCCATCCTGCTCGCCGCGGCATGGGTGGACCTCCTGTCGATCACGGCGATCTCAGAGGAGATCCAGAAGAACCTCGACTTCCTCGAGACCGAGGCCGGCGACGTACCGGATCGACATCGCAGCGTCCGAGCCGTCTTCGACTACTCCTGGGAGTTGCTGAGCCCCGACGAGAAGAACACCTTTGCTGCCCTGTCGGTGTTCAAAGGTGGATTCACCAGAGACGCAGCCGACCAGGTGGCAGGGGCCACGTTGCGCGGTCTGGCCAATCTGACGGCCAAGAGCCTGTTGGCACCTTCGGCGGACAAAGAGCGGTACTCGATTCACGAGCTACTCAGGCAGTATGCACAGTCCGAATTGGAGGGCGACCAGGCTCGTTGCGACGAGGTAAAGGACGCCCATGCCCGGTACTTCGCCGACATGGCCGAAGACGCCTTCGGCCTGGTCGCCCTAAGCGACCAGCCCCGATTGCTTCGTCTGTTCGAGACAGACCTGGAGAACACACGCACCGCCTGGCGACACCTGGTGCGGACAGGCGACGCCACGGGTATCAGGAAGATGCTGCCCAGCACCTATGTCGTTTATGAGCTCCGGAGCTGGTACGTCACGGGTCTGGGAATGGTCGAAGATGCGCTCGAAGCTCTCGACCCGGATTCGACCCAGTCCGACGTAGTCGTCACCAGAAGTCTCGCCGTTGGGGTTCGAGCCTGGTTCCAGGCCCTGCTCGGTCGGGGATCGGTCGACGAGGTGGCCAAGGCGAACAACTCATTGCGTGAGTCGGGTGACTTGATCGCTCTCTGGGTGGGACTCCAGAGTGAGGCCCTCAACTGCACGTATCCTGGTCTGTTCGACCAGATGATCGAAGTGACCGATGAGATCATCTCGCTTGGTCCGAGGATGAATGACATCTTCTACGGAGTGGCCGGACACAACTGGCGTTCCCGGGCCGCCATGTACACGGGTGACTACGAAACCGCCAAGAAGCTCCTCACCGAGGCGATCGAGCTGTTCGAGGATAGAGACGAGTACTACTTCACCATCTGGAATCTCGGGCTTCAAGCAGCTATCGCCACGCTCGAGGGTCGACCTGAACAAGCCCTGCCGCTGACCACTCGTCAGGTCGAACGCGCCCGGCAGCTCGGCTATCGACGGGGTCTGGCGGTGGCACTCCACAGTCTGGGGAGGGCGAGTCTGGCGGTGGGTGATCTAGACGGCGCCGAACAGGCCTTCATCGAGGCGGCGACCGCGTGCGAACAGATCGGGATGGTCGTCGACATGATCGGTCTCCTGGCCAATGTCGCCAGGGCGCGGGCGATGATGGGGAGACGTGAGGAGGCGGTTGAGTTGTTGGCCACCGTCCTGAGCGACCCTTTGAGCGAGCAACAGGGAATCATGGACAATGTCCCGGTGGCCGAAATGGCCGACAGATGGCTCGATGAGCTTCGCACCGAGATGGATCCAGGTCAGTTCTCGGCTTCGAGGGAGCGTGGCGCGGCTCGCCCCTATGAGCTGGCGATTCAGGGGTTGATCGCAGACGCCTCTGGCAACTGAGCAACCAACGTTCAACAAGAACCCTCCACTTCGAGCCAGGAGATTGCGGCAACGAGGGCATCACCGGATGATTCGATGGTCTCGCCTGGTGTGATCGAGATGTCCTGTCCAAACACCTCGGGCCTCGGGACCATTGACTCTGGGAATCCGCCGCCGGGTGAACCAACCTGATATCAGATCTGGAAGGCATTCATGGCGACAGCACCCCCGAACATGACCTTCGTCGGAGGCGTGGGAACGGTGACCGGCAGCAAGACCATCCTCGATATCGGGGAAGGCCGCATTCTGGTCGACTGTGGCCTGTTCCAGGGGCGGAAGCACCTTCGGCTACAGAATTGGGCACCTTTTCCGGTACCGCCGGAATCGATCGACGCGATCGTTCTGACTCACGCCCATCTCGACCACTGCGGGTACATCCCCCGTCTCAGCCGGTTCGGTTTCCGCGGCCCTGTGTTCTGCACAGAGGGAACCAGGAGGCTCGCCGGCATTGTCCTTCCCGACAGCGGTCATCTCCAAGAAGAGGAAGCCCGCTACGCCAATCGCAAGGGCTACTCGAAACACGACCCGGCCGAGCCGGTGTACACGAGAGCCGACGCCATTGCATCGTTGGACCTCTTCGAGACGGTGTCTTTCGACCGGCCGCTCACTGTCATCTCCGGACTGGACGCCACATGGCGTCGGGCAGGTCACATCCTCGGCGCAGCCACCCTAAAGATCGATCTGAGCCGGGCCGGCATCTCCGTCGTGTTCAGCGGCGATCTGGGTCCTCCCCACCACCCGCTGTTGCTGCCTCCCGAACCGATCGGACACTCGGATGTCGTTGTCATCGAGTCCACCTACGGGGATGAGGACCACGCGGATCTCGATCCCGAAGACCAGATCGCCGTTGCGATCGGCCATGTCGTGAGACGAAACGGCGTGCTCGTGATCCCGGCGTTCGCAGTGGACCGGACCGAGGTCGTGATCTTCTATCTAGACCGGCTGATCGCCTCGGGGCGTGTCCCCGATCTCCCCGTTTTCGTGGACAGCCCTATGGCCAGCAGCGCACTCGAGGTCTACCGCGAGGAAGCCCGCCACGGCTCACCCGAACTGAGACCAGAACACCACGGGCGAGAGCTATTCGAGAGGTTGAACCTCACCGAAGTGAGGAGCGTCGACCAATCCAAGGCCCTGAATGCCAGATCGGGACCGATGGTGATCGTCTCCTCCTCTGGCATGGCTACCGGGGGCAGGGTCATTCACCATCTCGCCCACCGGATCGGCGATCCCGACAACGCGGTCCTGCTAGTCGGCTTCCAGGCGCCGGGTACGCGCGGTGAAGCGTTGAGGAGCGGGGTGACCAATTTGAAGATGCTGGGCCAGTACCACCCGGTGAGGGCACCTGTCTTCGAGGTCGCCCTCTCGGCGCACGCCGATCAGACAGAACTTCTCGACTGGCTCGGGAGCGCCGAATCACCTTGGGCGGTCTTTGTCAACCACGGGGAAGCCAGTGCGGCACAGACTCTCGCGGAGGAAATCGAGAATCGTCTCGGGCTCAACGCAGCGATTCCCTCAAACGGTGAGAGGGTGCGGCTGGATGTTCCGCCTACAGGGTCTTGGAGAGCCGACGATCGAGTCTGACCTGACCCAAAGCACCGCGCCGGTCGGCTGTCGAGCCGGTTAGCAGTCGAGGGCGGACATGGAGACGGCGACGTGGAGTTGAGCGTGGCCCCCGTATTCATGGGCGTCGTCGAGGGAGTCGGATTCGATCGTGAACGTGGACCAACCCACGATCCGCATCGGGTGGCTGGCCAGCGTCGGCATCGTGTTGTTGGCCGGCTCCCACTCGTCGATGGCCATGAGCATCTGTTCCCAAGCCGCAGCCGGGTCGTCCCAGGATCCCCCAAGCACGTCACGTTCCACACAGGGGTTGGCCGCCGCGGTAAATGCAATCCCGTCCGGCGTGCCGTCCAGGCCAGGGAGGAGTCCGAGATCGGTGTCACCCCTGATAGCGCCGTCTCTGTCCCGATCGCCATAGCCCGGCCCGTTGGGCCCGACCACCAGATTGGCCGCGGCCTCCGCAGCGGCATGGGCCTCGGTGATGGTCGATGATGCGATCCAGGTCTCGACGGCGTCCTCGATCTGGGTCAGCCGGTCGGCCAGTGCGGTCTCGTCGTCAGCAGGGCCGGATGCCGACCCACCCTCCTCACCAGCGGAAGCACACGCAGTCAGGAGCAACGCCGCCGCTGTCACGGCAATTGAGTGGCGAAGACGGATCTTGGGCATGCCTCAACACAACAGCACAGAGCCCCGCAGTGCGAATCGCCGGAATCGGATGGGCCGAAAGACCCTACTTCTGCAATCTGTTTTCAGTTCTTATCCGCAGTAGGAGCCAAAATCACGAACCCCGAGACGCCGAAGAGGCAAGTAGGCGACGTCTCCGGGGAGAGATTCTCGGAGGCAGGGATTCTCACGCCGGACCGCCGTGTGAGGGTCTTCGTCAGTTCGACCCTGGGGGAACTTCGCGACGAACGTCAGGCCGCCAGGAAGGCCATCGAGGGGCTGCGTTTGACTCCGGTGATGTTCGAGACCGGGGCCAGACCGCACCCACCTCGCGACCTGTACCGCGCCTACCTGGAACAGAGCGACGTCTTCGTCGGTATCTACGCGGGGAGCTATGGATGGGTTGCCCCTGGCATGGATCAATCCGGCCTCGAGGACGAGTACAGGTTGTCAGAGGGGCGACCTCGGCTGATCTACGTCAAAGATGGACAGAATCGGGATTCCCGACTGATCGAGCTGATCGAAGAGATTGGAGATGACGGGGTTTCCTACCGTCACTTCCGGGACAGTGACGAGTTACGACGCGTCCTGGCCGACGACCTGGCGGCGATGCTGACTGAACGCTTCTATCGGGGCCACACGACACGGGAACGTGAGGCTTCCGGCTCCCAGGACCTCTTTCGCGGGGTGCCGGTTCCGGCGAACACCTTCGTTGGGAGAGAGGCCGAGATCGACGAACTGACCCGACTCGTGTCCGATCCCAAGGTCCGACTCGTCACGATCAGCGGACCAGGTGGAGTGGGCAAGAGCAGATTGGCTCTCGAAGTGGCGGCACGACTCGTCGACGAGTTCGAGAGAACTTCGTTGACTCTCCTAGAGGACGTTCGTCGACCCGACGCCGTACTCGCCGCGATCCTGAGTGACATCGGTGTCAGTGAATCGATCCTTCCGCCTCTGGACGCCGTGAAACTCGCCGTCGCCGACCGATCCTGGCTCTTGGTTTTGGACAACTTCGAACACGTCCTCGCCGCGGCCGCCGACATCGGCAAGCTGCTCGAGCGTGTTCCGACATGCCAGATGATCGTCACCAGCCGGGTCTCGTTGGGGATCAGAGCAGAGCACGTGTTCATGCTCGACCCACTGACAGCGCCGGTTGAAGGGATGTCATCGGTGCAGATCCTGTCGGCCCCGTCCGTCGCGCTGTTCGTCGATCGAGCCGAGGCGGTGGGCTCGAAGCTCGTGAGGGAGGATGTCGATTCCCTCGCCAGGATCGCACGGCTACTCGAAGGCGTGCCCCTCTCGCTGGAACTCGCCGCAGGTCGGGCGCTTCTCCTCTCCCCGGATCAGATCTTGAAGCGTCTGGAGGAGAGTTTTGAGTTTCTGGAGTCCACCGCAGCGGACCTCCCGGAGCGACACCGCTCTATCGAGGCCACCATCCAATGGAGTTTCGACCTCCTCACCGAGAGCGAGGAGATGCTGGTCGGGTGGTTGTCGGTCTTCGAGGGAGGTTTCACCGTGGAGAGTGCGGAAGCCGTCTGCGGTACGGACATCCTCGAGAACCTCTCTTCTCTGGTGGCCAAGAATTTGGTCCGCGTGGAAGTGAACGGCGGTCAGGCCCGCTTGGCCATGCTCAAGCCGATTCGTGACCATGCGGCCCGCAGGCTCGACGAAGCCGGACTCGGCAAAGAAGTGCGGAAAGCTCACGCCCGTCACTTTCTCGACGTTGCCCGCACCGCGGCAGACGGACTACGGGACACTCGTCAGATCGCCTGGCTCGACCGTCTGTCCTACGACGACAGAAATGTCATGGAGGCCATCCGTCACGCAACCACCGACCTCGGAGCCGACGAAGCCGCCTCGGCTTTGTGGGACTTCTATCCCTATCTCGAATTCATGGGTGAATGCCGGGAGGCGGTGGTTCTGGGTGAGCTGATACTGAGCCAGACTCCCACCAAACCTCATCAGGGGCGCACTCTGGCGATCCTCGGACTGATGTCTTATTGGCTCGGCGACATCGGCTCGGCCCAGCGCTACTCCGACCGAGCGGTCGATGTGCTCTCCGACTCGACAGACCAGATAGGGCTGGCGTATGCCCTTGGCCTCAGGGCTGTTCTTGGGCTCATGGGACCGGACTGGGGTGACGCCATTGCTGAAGTCGACCGAGCTGTAACCGCTCTCAACGGGCTCGGTGATCTCTATGGAGCCGCTTCGGTGCTCACCGGGGTCGGTTGGATGAGTACCTGGCTCGGTATCACGGCGGACCCCGAGATCGCCAAGAGGGCGGTCGACGCCGCGCGGAACTGCGGATCGACCACCGAGCTGGCGATCTCATTGTGCAACCACGGTCTGGAGCTCATGCGCCTGGGGAACACCGACGATGCTCGCCCTCTTCTCATCGAAGGGCTGCAGACGGCCAAAGCCACCAACTCGGTGGGGCTCGAGACTCTGGCGCTGGCCTCGGTCGTAGAGGTCGTGGCCGACTCCTCCAACCCCGACATGGCGATCACCCTGGCCAGTGCCATCGAATCGGCGCGGACCGGGCGAGGCGGCGGACTGTCGATGCGATGGACTGGAATACCGTTGCCCTCTCTAGTCGTAGCCCGTCTCGAAGGGATCCTTTCCCGCATCAGGGACGACATCGGGTCGGACCGCTACCAACACGCATGGGATGAGGGACAGCAGATCACCTTGACCGAAGCGACTGAACAGGCGTTTCAGACCTTGCAGCCAGAGTCGACGCCACAGCTCCACTTCTTGTAACAGATCGAGGGTGGTGCTCGAAACGAAACGGATGGGCAAACAAGGAACGACGAAGCCGTTCGACGATCCTGACGGGCATTGACCTCATTGAAGTTGCGGTTCGCTCTCCCCTGTATCTAGGGGCGTACCGGCTCCCTCTGTGGAGAGGAGAGGAGGCTCAGATGAAGACAGTCGGAGGAGACCACGACCGGAACCGTCGGACTCTCACCAATGCCATGTTGTTCGCGCTGCTGATACTGACAGCCGTGTCGATGGCACTGCTGGCGCTCGTCGACCCAGGGATCGACCTTTCGTTGGCCCCTGGGTTCACGTTCTCGCCGCCATCGCCGCACCTTCACCCGTAGACGGTGGTTCAGTGGCCGCGCAATGGGGGTGGTGATGGCGAAGGATCCTCGACGCCTAGTGGTGTGTCGCGGATTCAGTGACGCGACCGAGGGGCGGCCCGTCCTCGCTTGACCTTGGTGATGATCTCGTCGACGCTCTTGGGGGGTTCTCGTTAGTTTCTGGAGATGGACGAACTCATCGATGCAGCTCAGCACGTCGCATCCGCGACAGGGTTCTCGGGTGTCGTACGAATCGACCGGGATGGTGAAACCTCTTCAAAGGCGTATGGGCTGGCACATCGTGGATTTAGTGTGCCGAACACCGCCGACACCCAGTTCGCCATTG
The DNA here is from genome assembly GCA_035620735.1 of Acidimicrobiia bacterium. Classification (GTDB taxonomy): domain Bacteria; phylum Actinomycetota; class Acidimicrobiia; order Spongiisociales; family ZC4RG35; genus JANQRA01. Next base: position 37,303 of record DASPGH010000121.1, read on the forward strand.
CCAGTGGGAGCAAGGCATTCACGGCATTGGCAGTGATCAGTTTGATCGTGGAGAGAGCCCTCTCCCTGGACATGAAGGCTAGGTCGGTGCTTGGGCAAGACCTTCCCCTGATTGACGACAACGTGACGATCGAGCAGCTTCTCGCTCACAGATCCGGCATTGGTGACTACCTCGACGAAGAGGAGATGGACCTGGACCTGACCGACTATGTGCTGGTTTCGCCTGTGCATCGTTTGGACACGACAGAGCCCTTTCTTGCGGAGATCGATGGCCGCCCGACCAAGTTCCCGGCAGGTGAGCGGTTCGCCTATAGCAACGGGGGCTATGTCGTACTCGCCTTGATCGCCGAACGTGTCAGCGGCATTGGATTTCACGACCTGATCAGCGATCGGGTCCTGACCCCGGCCGGACTGAAGGACACAGCTTTCCTGCGCTCGGACGAGCCTTCGGGTCGGATGGCACTGGGTTACCTCCACCCCGACGGGCTGCGAACGAACGTCCTGCACCTGCCGGTTCGCGGCAATGGGGATGGCGGGATCTACACGACCGTTGCCGACATGCATACCTTCTGGGAAGCATTCTTCGCCGGTCTCGTGGTCCCCGAGAACTGGGTTGCGGAGATGACCCACCCACGTAGCGAGATTCCTGTCGAGGACGCCAGATATGGCCTCGGATTCTGGCTAGCTAGCAGCGGCCACGGTGTGAGGCTGGTTGGAAGCGACGCCGGAGTCTCCTTCTACAGCGAACACGACCCGACCGAACGCTTCACCTGGACAGTTATCTCCAACACAACCGACGGCGCATGGCCAATGGTGCGGTCCTTGCGGAGCGGTCTCGGTACCTAACGAACCCGTTCGAAAGTCGGGGGGTCTGCGATTGGGCCAGCGTCGTGGAGGGGTGTCCGTTGAACAAGGCAATGCTGTTCAGCCGGTCGAGTTGTGTAGAACTCGGATGTTCGCTCTGAACGGGAGGGAGTCCCAATGGTTGAGTATCTCCGGCTGGGCAATTCGGGCATGGAAGTCTCGGAGGCTTGCCTCGGTGCATGGATGTTCGGCGAAACCGCTCCGTCTGGCGCTGAAGTCGTCAACGAGGAGACGGCCTATTCAATCCTGGATGCTGCTTGGGCCAGCGGTGTCAACTTCATCGACACCGCCAACGTGTATGGCAGGGATGGCACGGGTGGGAGGGATCACGTGAGACACGTTGCCCGAGCAGCTGAACTGCGAGGAAGTCCAGTATGTCAGACTCGTTTGGAACGAGGTCTTCTTGCAGTCCCCTTGTCAGGTCCTCGTTCCTGCTCATATTCTCCGACCCCGCTTGCCGCAATGATCAGTCCTCCGTCGAACGCACCGCGACGGCGCCCACCAGCCCGAGGTGGCCTCCCCCAAGTCAGCTCGGCGCCTCATAAGCGGCTCACCGCCGTCAACCGACCTGTGGCCGCAGTCACTGTGCCGGTGCGTCCGGTGGGATAGGTCCGACGTGGAAAGGCCTCATCATCTCGTTGTCTTCGTGTTCGACGATGTGGCAGTGCCAGACGTAGAACCCGGGAAGGTCGTACTGTGCTTTCACCCTGGTGATCTCATCGGGGTAGGCGATGACCGTGTCCTTGAATCCCTCCTCCCAGACCTCAGGACTCTGCGTCCCGTCCACACCCCGGCCGAGCACTTTGAATCTGACCTGGTGGATGTGGATGGGGTGGGCGTCCTCGGTGAAGTTGTGGAACTCCCAAGTCTCGATCGAACCCAGGTCAGGGTTCTCGGTGATGAGGTCGCTCCACAGCAGCGGCACGCCACTGCTCCCGTTCATAACCCCGAGTAGCGCGGCAGTAGGTCCGAACACCTCGCCGTTTTCGCAGTCGAGGACGATGCTCCCTGAGACTTCGCTGACCCGCACGGTGGCGGACTCTTCCTCGTTCAGTGACAGTTGGCGGGTGACGGTGCTCGCGCCCAGTGCCCCGGCGCCGGGCAGCACCAGCTGATCAGGTGGTGTCGTGTTGTCGGTGCTTGTGGCGGCCTTGACGACGAACATCATGACCTGGCCCGTCGATTCCCAGTCCGACAGGTCTTCGACTGAGATGCCACCGAAAGGGGCATCGGGCCCGTCGTTCACCAGGTACACCTCGGTGCCAACCGGGATGTTGGTGAAGTCCACGATCACATCTGCCCGCTCAGCTGGTGCCATCAGGAGATAGTCGAGCTCGACGCGCCCCGGAAGGAAACCCTGGTCGGCTCCGATCTGCCAGAAGGAGAGCTCTGCGTTGTTGAACCCGTTGTTGTTGTCCCTCGGGGTGGTCGTCATCTTGAGCACGAGGAAGCGGGAGTTGCAGCCATTGAGGAACCGGAACCGGTACCGCCGCTGTTCCACCTCCAGATATGGCCATGTGCGGCCGTTGACGACCATCGTGTTCCCGAAGAACTCCGGGTTCCAGATAGGCGAGACGTCGCTTGGCAAGCCGTCGCAGGCCTCGTCCGGGATGAAGGGGATCTGCAACTCCTGGGTACCAGCCCCGGCGGGGTTGAGTCCCTCGAAGAACGCCCGATTGTCCGGATAGAACAGAGAACCGTCAGCGTTGAAGGAACGGTCCTGAATGGCGATGGGGATTTCTGTGTACTCGCCGAAGGGGTGGTCGCCGATCCCCGGGGCGACGTACCCGAGGTCGATATCCTCCGGCCCCCCTCGGATCAGCCAGAACCCGGCGGGCCCGGCGTAGACGTTTGCCCGGGTCAGACCCAGCGTGTGGTCGTGGTACCACAACGTGGTTGCCGGCTGATCGTTGGGATACTTGAACGACGCCGCCCCAGGCTCCCAGCCATGGGAGTACTTTGCGTTGAAGTAGTCGAAGAAGGTCCCGGTACGGGCATATCCCGACGGGATGTCATTGGCGTCCGGCAGATACCAGGCCTCGGCATAGCCGTCGCTGTCCTCGGAGGTGTGCGCACCGTGAACGTGAGTCACGATGGGGACCGGACCTGTGTAGGAACCCTGTGGTGGAGTCGTCGGACGGGAGTCTCGACCTGTCGTGCCCCCGGGCGGGTTCGCCCAGTGAAGCGTCTGGTCGATGGGCAACAGGTGAGACAGGTAATTGCCGCGGGCATCTACCAGGTGGTTGAACCAGGTGACCTGTACTTCCTTGTTCCAGGTGGTTTCGACGGTGAACGCCGGATAGTTGAAGGTTCCTCCCTGGGCGACCGTCCCGGGAAAATCTGTTGATCCATAGCTCCACACCGAGGTCTCGGGATGTGGCGGGGACAGGATCTGCTGGGTGAACTGGCGGACTCCGATCTTGTATCTGTCCCTGTTCTTGTTCGACCCCCTGCTGAGGGGCATCGCCGGTGGCTTCACTAGCTCGAGGAGGTACTTTTCCACGTCGCCAGGTGCGAGCGTCCCGCCAGGAATCTGGAAAAACACCGGTCCTCTGGGCCCCAATTTCATCATGAGCCCTGGACCAACCATCACCGCAGCCGTCGACAAAGCGGTGGTCTTTAGAAATTCTCTTCTAGTGAGCACAGCAACCTCCCATCAGCGGCCAGTGGGCGGCGGCCTCCCCAAGGTTGCCTATCCGAATTACCGGCTGTGGCTTGGGTGCCACCATTAGCCGCTCTCGCTCCTTTCCGAACCCTACACATCTGGGCAAGACCACCTCGGGCCTGCCGGCGAGCGACCAACACGATGTCTGGGCACCGCTGTCGAGCACCCAACCACCATCCCGGGGACGCTGAATAGACACACAGTCCGTTGGGTAAGGGCCGTGCGTGCCGGAGAATTCGAAGCAGTCAGACATTGCCCTTGTCGAGCGTGGCCGATACGACAGATGGTGGAAGAATGCAGTCCTCTACTGCCTGGACGTCGAGACCTACCTCGACAGCGACGGTGACGGTGTAGGCGACTTCAACGGACTGCAGAATCGTCTGGACTATCTCGACGATCTCGGCATCGACTGTGTCTGGCTGATGCCGTTCTATCCGACGACAAACCTCGACGACGGATACGACGTCAAGGACTACTACGGGGTGGACCCCAGGCTCGGGGACATGGGGGACTTCAACCACCTGCTTCGTGCTGCAGAGCACCACGGGATCAGGGTGATCTCAGATCTCGTCGTCAACCACACCTCGAAGGATCATCCCTGGTTCCAATCGGCAAGACACGGCCCCGATTCGAGGTATCACGATTACTACGTCTGGCAGGACGAGAAGCCTGAAGACTGGGAGACGTCTCTGGTCTTCCCGGGCAGGCAAATCGAGAACTGGACCTACGACCAGAAAGCCAAGCGCTACTACCTGCATCATTTCTACAGCCATCAGCCTGACCTCAACCCGAACAATCCCGAGGTGCGTCAGGAGATGAAGGAGATCATCTCGTTCTGGGTCGGTCTTGGCCTCAGTGGTTTCCGCGTCGACGCCGTCCCCTTTCTCATCGAGACCGAAGGCATCGATGCCCAACTCGAGATCACCCCACACGGTTTGCTCCGGGATCTGGCCGGAGGGCTCAGCCGCCGCCGCGGTGACGCCATCATGCTGGGTGAGGTCAATCTCCCCCCGACAGATGCAGTCGAGTTCTTCGGAGACGGGACCGAGATGCAGATGATCTTCAACTTTCACGTCAACCAGTACCTGCATCTGGCGCTCGTCCGGCGCCACGCCGACCCGATCCGCAAGGCCATCTCCAACCTCCCCGATATCCCGGAAGACTGCCAGTGGGCAAACTTCATAACCAATCACGACGAGCTGACCCTGGACCAGTTGACCCCAGCGGAACGTGAAGAGGTGTTCGACGCCTTCGGCCCTGAACCCGACATGCAGCTGTTCGGACGGGGCATTCGCCGACGTCTCCCGACGATGCTCGAGGGCGACGAGCAGCGGCTTCGTCTCGCCTACAGCATCCTCTTCTCTCTGCCCGGGACCCCGGTCCTCTTCTACGGAGAGGAGATCGGAATGGGTGAGAACCTCGACATTCCCGGCCGACGAGCGGTCCGCTCCCCCATGCAGTGGGCCCCCGAACGAAGTGGAGGGTTCTCCTCGGCACCGCCGGATGACCTGCGGCGACCGCTGCCCACTGGCAGGTACTCGCCGAAGAACGTCAACGTGGTCTCCCAGCAGAATGACCCTGACTCCACTCTCGCCTGGATGAAGCGTCTCATCCGGCGCCGACGTTCTCTCCCCGAGATCGGTCTGGGCGAGTACCACCTGATCGATGTGGGCCCACCCGAAGTCCTGGCCATCGAGTACGTGTGGGCCGACCGGAGGCTGTTCACTCTCCACAACCTCTCCGATCGAGGCACCGAAGTCGACCTGGGAAAAGCACAGGCCGACGGGCCCATCTCCAGCATCTGGAGCGACACTCGATACGACGATGCGGCAGATACGTTCGAGATGGCACCCAACGGGTACCGCTGGATCCGGATAGGGGCGGATCATTGGTTCATGTAGCAGGCGGGCTCTGTCCATCTACTGAGAGGCTGCCGTGATCGGATATCACGCCTCACATGAGCAGATAGCACCGAGCGAACTTCTGGACCATGTCACCGAGGCCGACGACGCCGGGTTCGAAGCGGCCATGTGCTCCGACCACATCGCCCCTTGGTCGGCACGGCAAGGTCATTCCGGATATGCCTGGTCGTGGCTCGGTGCCGCCCTCGAAGCCACCTCTCTGTCCTTTGGGGTGGTGACAGCGCCGATACAGCGATATCACCCGGCGGTGTCGGCTCAGGCCATCGCCACCCTGGCGGAGATGTATCCCGACCGGTTCTGGGCGGCGCTTGGCTCCGGGGAGAACATCAACGAGCACATCACAGGCGAGGTCTGGCCTTCGAAGGACGAACGGGATGCCCGTCTCCTCGAAGCTGTCGACGTCATCCGCGATCTCCTCGACGGGCGTGTGGTCACCGCAGACGGGCTCCTACGTGTCGACAGGGCAAAGGTGTGGAGTCTGCCGACGACAACACCGGCCTTGTTTGGGGCAGCGGTCAGCGCCGAAACCGCGCGGACGGTCGGCGGCTGGGCCGACGGGTTGATCACCGTGAACCAGCCCATCGCCCGACTGAAAGAGGTTCTGGCGGCATTCCACTCAACCGGGGAGGGCAAGCCCGCCTACCTCCAGGCGCACCTCTCCTGGGCCGAGACGGACGAGCAAGCCCTCGAGATCGCTCATGACCAATGGAGGACCAACGTCTTCGGGTCCGCCCTCGCCTGGAATCTCGAGACCCCGGCGCAATTCGACGAGGCCGCCCGGTTCGTGAGCCCCGAAGATGTTCGCCAGACGGTGCTGGTGTCATCAGACCCGAACCAGCACATCCAATGGCTGGACGCGTTCTTCGAGCTCGGTTTCGAGCGTGTCTACCTCCATCACGTCGGTCGAGAGCAGTCAGACTTCATACGCGTCTTCGGTGAGCACGTCCTCCCCAAAGTGACCCGGTAGCGGCGCCCGGAGTTCGGTGAGCGCGCTCGCCGTCGGTTGGATCGGCAGGTCGCGGGGTACGCCATCTAGGTGAGCGATTCAAGAGGACGGACAGCCGACTCTCCCGCCGACATACCGGCGGCGGGTTTGAAGGACACGGCGCTGAGAGTCAAGGATGAGATCTCAGACGATCACACCAGTCTGGTGGCTGCTGGGGTGTCGTTCTTCGCCTTCGTTGCCTTAATTCCCGGTCTGGCGGCGGCGATCTCCATCTACGGGCTGTTCACCGACCCGTCACAGGTGGAAGGCCAACTCGCCCAGCTACTCGGCAATCTGCCCCAGGAGGCGCAGCAGCTGGTCACCGATCAGATTTCCAGACTGGCCAGCCAGTCGACCGGTGCGCTCAGTTGGGGAACGGCCATCGCCATCATGCTTGCGCTATGGACCGCTTCGAGCGGCATAGCCAATCTCATGAAGGCCATGAACGTCGCCTACGACGAAGAGGACGGGAGGGGGCCGATCAAGAGGCGGGGGTTGGCTCTGGGCTTGAGCGTGGGCGCCCTGTTGTTGGTTGCGGCCATCGCATACGCCGTCAGCACCGTGGGACCATGGGTGAACGAACTGACCGGATCGGAGGCAGCGACGGTGGGAGCTCAGATTCTGATTTGGCTTTTGGCGGCATTCGTATTCTCCGCCTCTTTGGCGGTGCTCTATCGCTTTGGACCTGACCGTGACGACCCGGAGTGGCAGTGGGTCACGTTGGGATCGATAGTGGCAGTGGTTCTCTGGCTAGGGGCGTCGATTCTCTTTCGGTTCTACGTGTCCAACTTCGGGAGCTACAACGAGACCTACGGCTCGCTGGCCGCTGTCGTCATCCTGCTCTTCTGGCTGTACATCACGTTTTTCGTCATCATGTTGGGCGCCCAAATCAACTCCGAGCTCGAGCACCAGACCGCCGTCGACACGACGGTCGGAGCCGAGGAGCCCCTGGGCGAGCGGGGGGCGACCATGGCCGACACACTCGGAGAGACCACGCCAGGTCAGCGTGACGGGTGAGCCCCGCGAGAAGATGAGGCGTTCTGGTGTCCCACGTTTCCCATGTCTGACCCAGACGTACTCAGCGCCACTCAAACAAAGGACTCAGGAACCCGGCCGCCTCCTGGGTCAGGCAAGCCGGGAAGACATGCGGGAAAAGATCTCACGCGTCGCGGACACCGCTGGCGAAGAGGCGGGAAGGGCGGCCGACGAAGGGTGCTTCGGCGTTGCATCGCAATCCGGGCCTGACAGCGCGAATCGCCGAAACACAATCTCCGACTCGTCGAAGCTCTCCACGAGCTGGCCAAAGCAGTATTGGCACTGCCCACCCGAACCTCGGTTTCTGGTCTTCGGGTTTTGTGAACGACGGGAAGGGTAAGAACGCAATGACGACCAAGAGAGGAAATATGACCTACGACATCTATACGTATGAGATCGCCGTTGTGCCCGAAGGGGAGACGCCGGACATATCAGGATTCGACGTAGAGGCCAGCGACGGCTCTATCGGTACCGTCGACGAACACACCTATGACGCTGGCGCCAGCTACCTCGTGGTGGATACCGGACCATGGATCTTCGGGAAGAAGGTGATGCTTCCAGCGGGCGTTATCCGAGAGGTCGATCTCGACGACGAAGTCGTCTATGTCGATCTCACCAAGGACGAGATCAAAGACTCCCCCGAGTTCGACGAGACGACGTATCGGGACGAGAGCTATCGAACCAACCTGGGTGATTACTACGCGAGCAGGCGAATGTAGGCGACTGCTGCAGAGCTGAAACCTGAGCCAGTTGTAGGCTCAGGGGATGACACTCGCTGAAGAGCTTGCCGCTCGCTACGAGCAGGGAAAGCTCAATCTTCCGGCGGACACCCAGGCCATGTACCAGAGAGCACTGGCCACATTGGCAGAGTCGGGAATCGTCGAGCGCGCCCTCGGCGAGGGTGACAAAGCCCCCGACTTCGAGCTACCTGACGCATTCGGCGATCCCGTCCGTCTCTCAGAGCTGCTCGGAAACGGCCCGGTGGTTGTCTCCTTCTACCGCGGAGAATGGTGCCCCTTCTGCAATCTGGAACTGCAGGCGCTCCAGCGAGCAATGGGTGACATCGAATCTGCCGGCGCAACTCTGGTGGCCATCTCGCCGAACACACCCGACATCACCATGAGCGTCGTCGACAGACACGCCCTCACCTTCCCGGTTTTGTCCGATCATGACAACGCCGTGGCCAGGCAGTTCAACCTGGTCTATGAGCTGACCCCGGAGAACGTCGAGAACTACAGGGCGAAGGGACGTGACATCCCGGCGATGAACGGCACCGACAAATGGGAGCTGCCCATCCCTGCCACATATGTGATCGACACCCATCGGGTGATCCGCTATGCCTTCGTCCACACAAACCATCGGGTTCGGGCCGAGCCCTCCGAAGTCGTGGCGGCGGCTGCCGCTCTGATCTAGACGCCGATCTCAACCAATCCTCAGAACCGTCTTTCCGTTGACCCGTCGCTCAGCCAGGGCGCGCAAGGCCGACCCGGCGTCGTCCCACCCCACCTCGAGACCGACGTGGGGGTGGAGTGAGCCCTCGCCGACGAGATCGGCCAGGACCTGGAGATCCGGGCGGAATGGCCTACCGCTCTCGTAGACGAAAAAGACCTCCACTTTGATCGGCCTCTGTGAGAAGTCACGGAAGCTGAACGAGGCCGGCTCGCCCGATGAGATTCCGAACACAACGATGGTGCCCGAGTGGTTGACCACTCCGAACGCATGCTCGAGTGACTCTCCTCCTGCTGACTCGAGGATCAGGTCGAAGAAACCCTCGGCATCGCTCATCCGCTCGACCACCTGGGTAGCGCCGATATCTGCCAGACCCTGTGCGCGATCTGCGCCTCCGGCGACGGCAGTCACTTTGGCACCGCTCCGTGCCGCCAACTCGACAGCGAATCGGCCGACGCCACCAGCAGCACCCGTGATCAGGACCCGTCGTCCCAGCAGGCTCCCTCCCCTGCGCAACGCGCGCAGCGCCGTCATCCCAGCCACCGGCAGCGTGGCGGCTTCGGCGAAACTGGTGTCGTTGTCGAGGACTGCAACCCGGTCGGAGTCGGCGACCGCTAATTCCGCCCACCCGGCCTGATCGACCCAGGCGACCACCCGTGTCCCGACCGGCGGGCCCGTCCCATCGGCGGCACTCACCATGACGACGCCGGCGACATCCTGGCCCGGGCGCCATCCGGCATCACGGACCTGGAGCAACCGCAGCTCCCCACGGTTCACCGACGCCGCCGCGACTTCCACGACCACCTGGTCGGAGGCGGGGACGGGCTTGTCGACCTCGGTCATCACCACGTTGCCCGAGCCATCCCCCGCACACACGAGAGCCCTCATCTCCGACTCTCCAATATGGGGCCAACGCGCTCTCGAGGCTGCATCGGGCAGAAGGTAATCCGCTGTCGAGGAGCCGTGTCAACGACGCGACGAGGATCCATTTCAGAACGGAGACACTGGCCAGTCCTTGAGACGAGCACAGAGAAGGTGCAGGCGAGGGTCGTGTCCGCGGTTTGGGAGGACGCCATCCACCGCTTCTTTGTCCGGGTCATATGAGCATCCAGACCTAACCAGATTCGCTCCCCTATGCCGAAGAGATTGGGACAAAGGAGCAGGATTGGGTCGATCGACACGTCTATATAGGAAAGTCGACAAGACGACGATGTGGGGTCTCCTCTGGGTGGCGGTCTGTGCCGGATTTGTGGGCTGGCTCCTCGCTCTCGCCGCCTGACGACACACGCCATTCCCGTCACCGTCGAAAGGCACAATGCGATGGTGCCACTCGCCCACCCAGTCTCCGCCACACCAACATCCAACTTCGGCGAACCCGCCATCGCCGTCGCCTTCGCCCTCGCCAAACCCGGCGAAACCGTCAATGACTTCCAGCTTCGGATCGCCAGTCGGGGCGATTGGGGCCAAACCCGATTCGGAAGGGACAAAGTGGAGTTGGTGCTGACGAAGGAGAGTCTGCAGAGGTTGGCCGAGTTGTTGAGTTAGACCTCGCCAGCGGGGGCGCGTCATGAACATTCGATTCAATGAGGATGCGGCTGCTCTGCGAGTCGCGTACGGATCGGGCTCATCAGACAGGAAAGCCGTCCAATCGTTGCCTGGAGACGGTCGCGGGGTTGCTAATCGACGATCGCAGCATCAGCGTGTATATAGGTCAGAGTGGCGCACATGAGCGATCACCCCCTCGAGCCGATCGACCCGAGGGACGCCTTCACAGTGACACCGAGGCTCGACTCCGAGTCGACACAGTCGGTCGCCGCCTCTCAAGCGGCTCTCTTTCTCGCCACCCGCACCGGGGTCCTCGGCCACGAGGCGGAGCTCGCCGAGCTCGAAGCCGAGGTGGCTCCCGCTCCGTTCGAACTGCCTGAGCTGAGAGCGGTGAAGAGACCGCATCGGATCCCGGTGTCCGAGGCGGTCGCCCCACTGGCGATGTCGAGGACGGAGCTCGCCGTCGAGCCACCCTCGACGGTGCAGGATGAGATGGCGAGGAAGGTCCACGATCTGTACCGGAAACCGTCGTTCGAGGACGCAGCCGCCCTCTTCGAAGCGGGGCTGTACAGCCCACACCCCTTGGTGGCAGTGGCCGCGGCAGCGGGAGCCAGGGAGACCACCCGGCTCCGCCCCCAGATCAGGGTCGTCCTCGAAGAAGGAGCCGGGTCGGACGATCCGCTCGTCGCCGAGCTAGCACAGGCGGTGTTGAAAGAAATCGAGCCAAAGAAAGTCACTCGATCTCCTCGAGCAAATCGAGCAGTTGGGCCCGGAGTAAACGCCTTCGCCCTGCGAGTTGGCCACCCGGCCAAGACGAGCCTCCCTCCTCCAAGCCGCCTTGAATGCAGGCACCGATGTGTTCGGTCACCCGTTCCATACTGAAAACAGGGTGGGCCGTTCGGGTCAGGTCGGAGGGCCTTCTTCGACGCCTAGAGTCGGCGGGACGTGGCGTACAACACCGATGTCGCCGACCGAATCAGAGCCCGAATCGGTCCCCGTCCAGACCTCACCGAGCGCGAGATGTTCGGCGGTATCGCCTTCATGATCAACGGGAACATGGCCGTCGGCGTGAGCGGAGACGAGCTCATGGTCCGAGTGGGCAAGGAAGCCCATGATATGGCCGTGGGCCGACCCGGTGCCCGGACCTTCGATATGGGAGCACGCCCTATGAAGGGTTGGATCAGTGTCACCGACGATGGCTTCGATTCCGAAGGCGACTTCGGCTACTGGGTCGACCAGGGTGTCACCTATGCGGAGAGCCTGCCCGCCAAGTAGCGTCATCGGCATTGTAAGTCTCTTCGCTGTCAGAGGCGTCGTACGCGAGTGACCGATGACCAGGTGATCAACCGTCAGGAAAGGCAACAGGCCCGCTTGCGCCCTGGCTAGTCAGATCTGGGCGAGAAGCACCTCCACCCGGCGGAGCCCTTCGGTCTCGTCCGACCGATCCACGAAGGTCCGGGCTCTCTCGAGCAGCGCACGAGCTCGTGCCGACTCACCCTCGGCAATGTGGAGCTTCGCTTCTTCAATGTCGCATATGTTGGCGATGACCGCCATACCCGCGGCCTGGGCATCCTGGCGAAGGGCTGAGAGCTCCGATCGGGCGTTTTTGCCCGCTCGACGCAAGGAGGACATCAGCCGCGGGTTGCGGGCCAGCGTCTTGAGGTCGGCCTTGACCTCCCCTGTTGAGATACGCGCCAGGGTGACAGTCTTGATCGTCCTCCCGAAAAGCCACTCCCAGCTGCGTGCTGATTTTTCCGCCGTCTCGATGGTTCGATCGAGGAGCACCACTCCCCCGGAAAAGTCGCCGTCGCCCATTTTCACCAGAGCCTCACCGAGGTCTACGAAGAGGGGCGTCGGCAACTGGACGCCCGCCGTCTCTGCCGTGCGCAGGTAGCGGACCGCGCTACGAGCCAGGTCGACGTCGCCTTTGAGGGATGCCCCTGCGACGACCGTGAGTCGGGAGGTGTCTCTGTATATGGGATCCTTGGCGATGTCGCTCGCCTGCGATGCCAACTCGATGCCTCGCTGGTAGTTGCCCAGCGCTAGGTGCATCATGGCCAGCGCCTGATATCCAAAGGCGACGCAACGGTTGTTTCCGACCCTCCGACCAAACTCAATGACGTCATCGCAAACGTCCTGGATGTGCTCCACCCGTCCGGAAAAAGCCAGGGCGAATACGGCGGTGCATCGGGATTTGAAGAAGGGGTAGGGGTCTGTCTCCCGGTTGGCGATCACCCAATCTGTGATGGAGTCGGCGGCTTCGATCGCCTCGAGCGGCCGACCAGTCACGAATTTCCCCCACACCTGCCAGGTCCGGGCATATGCGTATCCGGTCTCGTCACCGATCCGCTCGGCGATGACGATCGCCTCATCGAGATGAGTCATGTTGTGCGTCTGATCGAGTTTGAAACCGGCGGCATGACCCCGCCAAACCAGCCACCAAAGCCGCAGCTTGTCGTCATCGAGCCGATCGACGGCGTCCTGGTGCCGGTCGAGCAGGTCGTCCAGATCCACCAACCTCGCCCGGTAGTAGAAGACCAAAGCCCAGTCGAGGATCAGTTCGATCAGCGTTCGGTCCCGCTCCTGTCCGGGCTCGGCGGCGATGAGTGTCGAGTACGCATTCTCGAAGTGCGACTGGGCCTCGGCGAGGGCGTAGCGGTCCATCGCCTTGGTCCCGGCCGCACGCAAATAGTGCACCGCCCTGTCGGGGATGCCCGCCTGGGAATAGTGGAACGCAAGGGTCTCGGTGACCTCGCTCAGACGGTCGGCGAACTGCTCCTCGATGGCTGCTGCCGCCCTGGCGTGAAGCTCCTTGCGCTCTTTCTTGAGAAGACCCTCGTAGGCGACATCCTGGGTGAGAGCGTGTTTGAAGAAGTACTCGAGGTCGGGGTCTGAACGCTCCCTGATCAGGTCGGCATGCTCGAGGTCGGCGAGACTCGGGTCGAGCGTGGCGGTCACCGTCGCCACCCTTCGTATCACCTCATAGAGGAACTTGCGCCCGACGACGGAGGCCTCACGGAGAACCCGGCGACGGTCGCTGTCGAGACGATCGATGCGGGCAGCGATTACCCCGCGAACGGATGACGGTAGCCCGGCCTCATCCAATCGACCCGAGACGACCCACCCGGTCTCGTTTCTCACCAGAGTCTCGGTCTCGATCAGTGAATTGATGATCTCTTCGACGAAGAATGGATTCCCGTCGGTCCGGTCGAACACGAACTGGGCCAGCTCCTCGGGCGCTTCGTCCACGTCGAGAAGGGAAGAGATCATCTGCCCGGTCTGTCTTGGAGAGAGAGCACCCAGTTCGAGAACGCGAATGCCGTTGAGGGTGCGCTGGAACGAGGGTCGGTAGTTGGCGATCACGACGGCCGGCGCCGTAATGGTCGCGATCAATCGGTCGATCATCTCGAGCGTCGATGGGTCCACCCAGTGCAGGTCCTGGAACACGAGCACCGTCGGCAACAGCTCACAGAGTGCGTCGACCACGGCAACGAGGGATTCGAGGAGACGATCCTGGAACGAGTCTTTGTCGAGAGCGGCGCCAGGACGCTCGGGAAGGCCGAACAGCCGGTCGAAGGGGTCGAGAATGTGGTCGTCCTGGCCCACGAGAGGTCCGATCACCGTGTGCAGCTTCGAGGCGATGGACTCCGGTGTGTCCTCTTCGGTGATGTCGACCGCGTTGGAGATGAGGTCGATCAGCGCGGCGTAAGGGATGTTCTCGCCGTAGGCAAAGGCGCGGCCCTCCAGCCATTGGACCTGGTCCGCCACTTTGGAACGGAACTCCTCGAGGAGACGGGTCTTCCCTGAGCCGGCCTCGGCCTTGACACCGATCACCGAGCCCTGCCCGTCGTGAACGTGCTCGACAGCCGCCAGCAGAACGCCCAGTTCCTCTTGTCTTCCTACGAAGCTGGCCTGTCGACGCGAGGGGCCGAGCCCGGTCTTCCTGAATCCGGCGACCCTCATCACGGGAACCAGGCCCGACTTCCCCTTCAGGTCGTGAGCTCCGAAGTCCTCGAGTTGAAAGACGTCGGACACCAGTCGGGCCGTCTCGGCACCGACGAGGATCTCGCCACGCTCCGCTAGGTCTTCGAGCCGGGCGGCCAGATTGATGGTGTCACCGAGCGGTCCGGTATCTGCCGAGTCAAAACTGCCGGCGCTGGTCACGACCACACCGGTGTTGACACCCGAGTGCATCCGTAGCGACGTCCCGATGACAGACTCGTACTCGGGGCTCAGCTCGTCCACCGCGGCATGAATCTCCAACGTGGCGCGAATCGCCCGTTCGGCGTCGTCTTCGTGCGCGACCGGGTCGCCGAACACAAACATGATGGCGTCTCCGAGCAGCTTGTCGACCCTGCCCGAGTAGCGCTCGATTATCTCGGTGGCTCGAGAGAATATGCCACTCATCACCGCCTGAACGTCCTCTGGATCGAGATGCTCGGACATGGCAGTGAACCCAGAGAGGTCGCTGAACACCACCGTGATCTGACGCCTCTCCGCTCCGCGAGCACCTGGCACCTCGAGGGGGCTGCCGCAGCGATTGCAGAAGCGGGCACCCACCGGGTTCTCGAAGCCGCAATTGGCGCACGCCGTGCCCACATCCAAGACATCCATCGAGGCGTCAGATTAAGCGGAGCAGGCGACGGCGGGTCGGGACGAAGGAACGACCATGACCCTCCACTACGGAGACTTCCCGTGATGGGTCGATGGCCGGTCTTTCCCTAATCTGCCCCGATGCCCCGAATCCCCGAGGCGGCGTCGCTCGATCCGCTCAGCCTGCGATTCGAGGATCCGGATCTGGAGGCTCAATTCCAAGACGAGGAAGGTAGGGCGGGCCTCGCCGGTTACGGCATCATCACAGGAGCGTCAGTTCTCTTGTGGTTGCTGGCGGCGATTCTCATACCGCTGGGGACCGACATCCCGTGGGCGGCCTCTTGGGCAGTGGGTGGCTCGATGGCGACCCTGGGACTCGTCTGCTTCATCGCCTCGGTGTGGGCCCGGACCATGAACCGCCAACATGCGTTGGCTTCGCTCCTGACCACAGCCAACGGGCTCGCCATTCTCGCCCTGGCCGCCGTCGGTGAGACCGTGTCAGGCTTTGCCGTCTCGGGGATCATGCTGCTCTATGTGTTCGGCTTCGTCTCCCGCACCCGGTTCGTCTTCGCCGCAGCGAGGACAGGGGTTATCGCAGTTGGGTTCATCGTCGTGTGGGCCGCCTACCCGGGGCCCGAAACGCTCCTCCTCGACGCCTTCTTCCTGGCGGCAGCTTCAGCAGGCAGCCTCATCGGCCTGCGGCTCATCGAGCAAAACAGGCGCCAGGTGTGGCATCAGCAGATGGTGATCGAACGCCAGGCCGCTGCGATCGAAGTAGAGCGAGCCGAATCAGAGCGGCTTCTGCTCAATGTCCTCCCGGAGTCCGTGTCCAAGCGTCTGCGGCGGGGCGAGAATCCAATTGCCGACGACTTCCCGGAGGTGACGGTGCTGTTCGCTGACATCGTTGGCTTCACTGCCATGTCCACCGAAATGAGCGCCGATGACGTGATCAAACTGCTGAACGGCCTGTTCAGCAGGTTCGACGACCTCGTCGCCGACCGCGGGCTCGAGAAGATCAAGACGATCGGTGACGCCTACATGGCCGTCGGTGGATTGCCGGACCCAATCCCGGACCATGCGATCAGGGTCCTCGATCTTGCGATCGCCATGCTCGCCAGGACCGGGTCTGGCGGCCCCTTCTCCGGAATACCGATTCGCATCGGGATCCACTCCGGCCCGGTCGCCGGCGGTGTCATCGGAACCCGGAAGTTCGCTTACGACGTCTGGGGCAGCACCGTGAACCTCGCCTCCCGACTACAGACGACAGGGGTGCCACAACGTATCCACGTGAGTCAGGACACTCGAGACCTTTCCCGTGAGGTCTTCGGGTTCGAGCCACGACAAGACGTCGAACTACGTGGCGTCGGGGTTCGTACCACCTATCTCCTCTCGGGACGGCTCCGCCCGGTCCCGTAGCGGTCCGCCCACCCGTTCCCAAACGGTGCCTCGACACCTTCTACCACCAACATGGCGGACACCTCCCGGTCAACCCCCGCCACATCGACGGGCCGAATGACGGTTCGGAGGAGGCGGGCGACTCGCCCAACGCTACGTTGACTAGACGACACCGGCATCGTGGACGACGCGTCCCCCCACTACGGTGAGCACCGAGTGCAGGTTTCTCATCTCGTCATCCGGGACGGCGAGGAAGTCATCGCTTAGAACTACGAGGTCGGCATGCTTCCCAACCTCGATGCTTCCCAGATCGTCTTCTCCGATGAACCAGGCGTTGTCCGCGGTATAGAGACGGAGTACCTCCTCTCGGCTGATCTGTTGACCATCGTTGATCAACTCACCCGCAGCGTTGATGCCGGTAGTGGCGTAGTACATGTGCAGCCATGGGTTCATCGGTGCGATTTGCATTCCATCCGAGCTCATTCCGACGTTGTTACCGTTGTCGAGGATCATCCGGAACGGTGGCCCGTTCTGTTGCGACGAGCCCGCCAGGTAGCGCCACCCGGTCAATGACAACCCTGCTCCCAGGTCGTTGATCTTCTCGACGTAGGTCTGGGTGATGAACGGGACATGCGCCAGCACCCAGCGCAGATCGGTTATCGGGACCTCGGCGTTCACCTCTTCCCAGAAGTCGACGATCGGCCCGAAGTCTCCGGGAGTCAGCGAATGGTTCTCGTTCCTCCACCCGGCTTGAGCAACTCGAAGCGTGCCCGCCTCCCACGCCGGGCCCGGGTTCCCTAGAAAGAGGTCGATGAAGTCGCCGGCGGTGAACTCGCCGATTCCACCGGTTCTCACCAGGTCGTTGCCGAAAAAGGGGAAGGCGTTCTTCAGTCTCTCGACCAGCATCGGCGTAGCGGTGTCTTCTTCCAGGTTGAGGAAGTTGATTCGCAGCCTGGTGCCGAGCTGACCTGACGCGTACAGCTCGAGGAACGGGTCGTGCATCGTGAAGTTGTCTTCATGGGCTGCACCGTCCGACGGCTGACCAGTCGACTGGAAGGCGCCCTGGTCGAGATGGGTGGTGACACCTAGCGAGGCTCCGTACGCCATGGCGTCGATTGCCCCGCGGCGCCGTGTCTCGGGTGTGAGCAGCGTCTGGCGCAGAAACAACAACGCCTCCCCAGTGGCTCCAGCCCCGCCGCTAGCGATGGCCCCGTCAGGCGCCACCGTGACGCCGTTGTTCGACAAGATGGCCGCACCGGCCGAGTTCGTCGCCGAGGGGCCCGAGAAGCTCTGCGAGACGAACACCGGATGATCTGGTACCGCCTCGTCCAACTCGTCCTTGGTCGGAAAACGACTTTCGGCGAACTGATTGATGTTGAAGCCACCGATCGTTGTGATCCAGTCCCCGGAAGGAACACTCGCGGCTCTTGCCGCCAGGGTCTCCTGCACCTCTGCGATCGAGTTGGCGTTCTCGAGCGGTGTGTGAAACCCCGGACGGTTGCCCATGAGGACGATGTGGTTGTGGTTGTCGATGATGCCCGGGATCGCAGTCTGACCTCGCAGATTGATCGTGGTGGTTCCGGGTCCTTGGGCGCGGGCCCCATTCCCCACGTTGACGAATCGCCCGTTGCGGATCGTCACCGAGCGTGCGATCGTTCCCGATCCGTCCATGGTGTGGATGCGGCCGTTGACAAAGATCAGGTCGTTGCCGTCACCGAGATCGGTGACTTGGAGTGAAACCCTGGGCCCTCTGGCTCCCGCAATCGTGGGGACTCCAAGCACCCCGGCTGCGCTCGCAGCTGCCGCTCCGGCTAGAAATTTCCGTCGCGACAGCCCGCCTGGTTGCGGCGAAACCTCGTCATCCTCGACGGATTCCGTCTCGTTCTCTGACGGCGGAAAGGCTGATTCGTCGGTCATGACCGTGTCCTCCTCGTCGGTCGTGGTTACTCACCCGGTCTCGTTGGAGGGGCATCCCGATGTCAACCTACACTTATCAGTCGTTTTGGTGTCGTGTAGTAGCAGTTAACGGTAGAAAGCCGCCCATATCCAGGCCATTGTTGGAGAACCAGAGGGCAGTTCATCCTCACTTAACGAGGAAGGCGGCGTGTGAGAGCTGACTGGGCCCCGGACCTCACATCTCGAACAGGCCATGGGCTTCGATTTCTGTCCGGCTCTGTGAGTGCCGAGCGTCGCCAGCTCTTGTGAGAACTCGTCGAACAGCGCCTCCAACTCGGCACGACCCTCGACTAGCCCCCGAGCCATCGACTTCAAACCGCCGTTCGAAACAGCGCCGACGGGTCAGGATGAGATTGCGTCGCTTGAAGGTGTCGGGTGGGTCAGCTATTGCGTCTGGAAGGGCAGCTGGGTTCTGCTGGATCCGATCGACGAAGGCACGCAATCGCGTCCAATCGATCTTGACTCGCCCAGCTTGGTCGCTCCAAGCCATTGCCAGCTCCGCAAGGCTCAGCCGATCTTCCCCTGGGCCGGCACTCGACAACCAGGTCGCTTCCAGCGGCGTCCACGAGCCGCTCAAGCATGTGAATCGTTGGATCAATCAGACCCTCCTCGATTCGAAAAACCGTCGAAGTCGGGACGCCCGCCTTGGCATCGAACACGTCACATGAGATTCGTACGGTCGATCTGTGCCACGATCGGTGAGTCTGCTGAATCATCGTCCTGACGTTCCTCGGGGACCACACTCCGCCGCCTTCCACGTCCCCTACTCGTGCCACAGGGCGAGGGTGGCCTCGACGGAAACATTCTCGACGAGACCATGCCTCGTCGGGCGGCGGAGCTCCTGTCCCGTTCGCGCTACTGCCGAGTGAGCCGGACGCTCGTCCCCCCCAGTCCACCAGGGCATGGAAGCATGAGAACTGCCTAGCTCGGGCCTTCGACTCCGTCTTGCGGCACCAGCCACGCCCCCGTGGCATCAGTCGTAAGCTGATCGAGTCATGACCGACCTCGACACCGCCAGGGCCGATGCCGGCCTCAATGACGCCGAGGTGCGTCAGCGGATCGAGGCAGGTCTGGTCAATGAGATCCCGGAACGACCCAGCCGTACCACCCGTGAGATCGTCAGGGCCAACGTGGTCACCCGTTTCAACATCCTGCTGGGGGCGCTGCTCCTGATCACGCTGATCGTGCTGCGAGAGCCCCGCGATGCCCTGTTCGGGATCGTCCTGGTGACCAACTCGGCCATCGGCATAGTCCAGGAGTTGCGCGCCAAGCGAACGCTCGACCGTCTGGAGTTGGTGGCAGCGCCCAAGGTGAGTGTGGTGAGGTCGGGTCAGCTGACCCAGCAGCCGGTTGACAGAGTGGTGGTCGATGATCTGATCGATCTCCGACCTGGCGACCAACTGGTCGTGGATGGGGTGGTGGTGAATTCGTCGGGTCTCGAGATCGACGAGTCGCTGCTCACCGGCGAGTCGGATCCCGTTCACAAAGACGTCGACGATGAGTGCCTCTCGGGGAGTTTCGTCGCCGCCGGTTCCGGCCGGTACAGGGCGACCAAGGTCGGGGAGGAGGCATATGCGGCAGGGCTGGCACGTGCCGCCAAGCGGTTCACCCTGGTGAGATCTGAGCTGAGAGACGGGATCGACAGAATCCTCGGATTCGTCAGCTGGGTCGTCGTTCCCATGGGTGCCCTGCTGGTGTGGAGCATCATGGACGACGGTGACCCCTTCATCGAGGGGCTCGGCGGAGCGGTGGCCGCCGGTGTCGCCATGGTGCCTCAGGGTCTGGTTCTGCTGGCTTCGATCGCATTTGCTGTCGGTGTGATACGGCTGGGCACCCGGAATGTGCTCGTCCAGGAGTTGCCCGCCATCGAGGGGCTTGCGCGTGTCGACACCGTCTGTTTCGACAAGACTGGCACCCTCACCGCCGGTCGCCTGTCGGTCGAAGAGGTGTTGACGTTCTCCGACTTCGATCCGGCGCCCGGCCTCGCCGCCATCGCGGCCGCCGAACAGCACCCGAACATCACCATGCAGGCGATCGCCGCCGCCTTTCCGGACCCACCCAACTGGGGAATCCAGACGTCGATGCCGTTCTCCTCGGCACGCAAATGGAGCGGGGTCACCTTCTTCGACGGTGGAACCTGGGTGATCGGCGCACCAGAGGTGGTGGCCCCCAACGACCAGCAGACGGCTCGGGTCGTCTCGGAAGTCTCCGGAGCTGGAAGCCGGGCCTTGACCCTGGCGCGGTCCGAGACGGCCCTCGCCGATGGGGCACTACCGCCCGATCTGAAACCCAGTGCCGTGGTGGTCCTATCCGATCAGATCCGGGCCGATGCCGAAGACACCCTCCGCTACTTCGAGGAGCAAGGGGTGCGGGTCAAGGTGATCTCCGGTGATCATCCCGAAACGGTGGCTGCGATCGCCCAACAGGTCGGGCTCCGGGGAGAGGCCGTCGACTCCCGTTTGCTCCCAGCCGGTGGCGACGACCTCGCCAACGTGATGGAGTCGGCCACGGTGTTCGGGCGGGTGTCCCCACAGCAGAAGCGAGACATGGTTCGCGCCCTGCAGTCCCGGGGCCACGTGGTGGCCATGACCGGGGACGGGGTCAACGATGTCCTCGCCCTCAAGGAGTCTGACATCGGCGTCGCTATAGGGAACGGTGCGCCGGCATCCCGGGCGGTGGCCCAACTCGTCCTCATCGACGGCGAGTTCTCCTCCCTGCCCGACATCGTCGGTGAAGGGCGGAGGGTCACGTCCAACATCGAACGGGTCGCAAACCTGTTCATCACGAGCACGGTGTATGCACTCGGGCTCTCCCTGGCCATCGTCCTCTCCTCGCTGCCTTTCCCATTCCAGCCGCGTCATCTCACCTTGGTGGGCAGCCTCACCGTCGGCATCCCATCCTTCTTTCTCGCCCTGGCCCCCTCCCGGCGCCGGACCCGGCCTGGGTTCGTCGGCCGCGTCCTCAAATTCGCGATACCGACAGGGCTCGTGGCAACCCTGGCGACCTTCGCCGGCTACTGGTTGGCCGACATGGAAGGTTCGTCTGTCGCCGAGTCGCGCACGACCGCAACTCTCATCCTCGCTGCCGTGGGTCTATTCGCCCTGGGGATCGTGAGCCGCCCGCTCGTCCCGTGGAAGAAGGGTCTGATCGGGGCAATGTCGGGGCTGCTCGTCCTGTCGATGGCAGTTCCCGCTCTTCGAGACTTCTTTGCGTTGGACTTGCCGCGAGCGGCCGTACTCCTGTCGGCAGTAGGGATCGTCGCGATCACCGGCTTGGTGATGGTGTTCGCCCTGCGGTCGGTGGGTTGGGCCCGGATGGTCCCCGAGTTGTTTCGGGATGTCCCTGTCTCCGAACCCGACATCTGGGAGGCAGTGAAGCAACGAGTCGTGGATCGTTCCGGCTGGTATCAATCCTTTCCCTCGACCACGGAGATGACGCCGGTGACGCCCGAAGCCTCATCGGGGGAGAGAGGGCCGGAGGAGGACCGGCCGGGCAACTGACGTCCTCGGAGGTGTCTCCATCTCCTGGACCGCGGGGTGCTCCGTGATGACCGATTCCACTCCGAAGGGCCCGATCCGATAGCCGGCGGAGATGATCACGTCATCGGCCCGGGAGATGAACCAGAAGCTCCCGTCGTTGTCAGGAGTGGCGGAAGCCAGGGCACTCGGCGCCCGCGACCTCGAGTTATCAAGTGAGCACCGTACAAAACATCGGTAAGGACCCGACCCGGCTCCACGCGTGGTTTGATTGGTTGGTGTTTGTATTCAGGCCCTCCGAATGAGAACTGTGTTTCGGCGGGTCAAAGAGAGCCTGTTCACGATCCCAGCGCTTATCGTCCTTGCCTGCATGGGGGCCGCCTTTGGCGCCCTTTACCTCGATGCCACGTTTGCTGACTCGCTCGAGAATTGGCCCATCGTCTTGGGAACCACTGTGGCAGGGGGTCGGGCCGTGCTCACCACTATCGCCAGCGCCACCATCACGGTCGCAGCCATCGTCTTCTCCATCACTGCGCTGTCCACGCAGATGGCAGCCAGTCAGTACTCCCCTCGTGTCCTCGGCGGGTTTTTCGAGGACTCATTCCAACAGGCGGTAATTGGCCTCATCGTCGGCACGTTCCTCTATGCACTTGTGGTGCTTGCCTCCGTGTCCAGCGCGATCATCGATGGCGGAGTCGAGGCGACGCCGAGCATCTCGGTGACGGTTGCTCTTGTTCTCGGGGTGGTATCGGCCATCAGCATCGTCTGGTACATCAACCGCTCTCTGAGAAGGATGCAGATCGATTCGGTCGTGCGCCGCATCGCCGGCGCCTCCCTCAAGGCGATTGATCGCTACCTCGACTCCGACGGGGACGGAAAGTCTGTCGACGTCTCCAGCACGCCAACTCCGGAAGGATCTTCGTCGGTGATTCACTCAACCGCAGGAGGCTGGGTGACTCAGATCGACGCAGAGCGCGCTCTTGCCGCGCTTCCCCCGTCGTCGCTCGCACGGATCGACGTGACGGTTGGTGACGCGATCTCCAAAGACGACCGGATCGCCACAATCTGGCCAGATCCGGGCGAAGACTGGAGCGGGGTCAGTCAGGTTCGCCGGTCGATAATCACGGCGTCGGAGCGATCATTGGAACTCGACCCCACGTTTGGCATACGCCAACTCGTCGACATCGCCCTTCGTGCTCTGTCGCCCGGCGTGAACGACCCGACTACAGCCGTCGACGTCATCTTCCATCTCAAGACCCCCGTGCGCAAGATTCTGCTGGCCGAAGCTCCACGTCGCGTATTTGCCGGCGAAGAGGGACGCCGAGTCTTCCTCGCCGAGACACCGGGTCGGACCGAATACATCCACGATGCTTTCTCCGAGATCCGGCTTGCCGCCTCGGGACAACCCCATGTCCTCAACTCCTTGATCGAGGTGTTGACAGATCTCAAATCAGATCTCGAGAGAGCAGAGCTCTCCGGAAGACGCTCTGCCGTAGAAGAGGAACTCGAGCTGACTGTTGAGTTGGCCCGTCATTCACGATTCCCCGAGGCGGACCTGCGACGTGTCCTCAAGTACTACGAGCCCTAACCCCGCCCTTTTTGTGCAGTGGCTAGGGACTTCTTCCAAGCTCATCGCTCGAGGTCCAGAGTTGCGAATCATGCCGCAAGAACGCCTGTTCTCATCGAGCGCTCATTAAATCAATGAGGCCATGACATAGCGGCCCATAGACGACGAGTGACTCTCAACGCCCAGATGGTCCAGATCGGCACGCGTTCCTTCTCACAGCGGTCAAGCGCGCTGGAAGGCCCGAACAAACCGCCCCTCTCAAGATCACCCTGACAGGTTCTGACTCTTCATGTAGTAGATACGCCCACAATCAGAAGTCTGTGACTGGAAATCCCGTCACGAGCACCAACAAGCGGGCATGTACACAAGAGCAACGGGGGTTGCGAAGGACGTTACCGTGTAACGGCCGACCCCGGAACCGTCCGACTAACACCCCATTTCGACGTCCCCCATGCCGAAGTGCTTCAGTCCGTCGCCAGTTAGTGCGCAATATCCGCAAACGACCTAGCCGCTCCTCCACAGCAGATGAAGCATCCGCTCGACAACGTCGTCCGCACTTGGGTCCGTACCACACATCTCGTACGCCTTCCCGTGGCCGCGTCGACTGCGCATGACAGACCACCGAATACCAAACTCATCGGGGTGCCAGGGCCGACCATGTCCCGCGAAAGTACCGAGACCGACCGCCTCGATTCCGCGCGCCATCGGTTCCGACCGAGGGTACAAACGGTCGGGTCAGTCAAGCTGCAGCCGACACATCATCGACGACGTTGTAGAGGTATCCCCAACCGTCAGCGCTGTTGTTCAGCTCACCGACGTCCTTGAAACATGCTCGGCCGTTGCCGTTCTTGTCGAACGAAGCAAACGCTGCAGTCAGTCCCTCGACGGTGAAGACGCCATCTCCGATTCCAGCCAGGATCCGTGGAAGCTCGAGCCCTTCCTCCAGCGACAACTCCCCAAGGTCGAATCCAGGGGCGCAACCTTGGTCCGGCTTACCCGTCGCATTTGCGAGACCCGCGGGCAGAGCGATGAGAAGGGCTGTGAGCACAACGATTCTCAAGTGACGGTTCCTCATATGTTCCTCCTCTCAGACCATCGGGTGAGTGAACTCGTCAGAAAGCTATACCGGTTCCTAGCGATGCTGCAGCCGGCAGCTCTTGGCTTGGGGCCGCCCACTCCGATCATCTGATGGAATCCAGGATTCGTCCCATAGCGCAGTGGGTTGGACTGTGACTTGGTGCAGATGCTGAAGATCATTCACGAAACTTGAGCCGGTTAAGTTGAGTCGATCGTGGTCGATCAACAGGATTTCAGGGAGAGAGTCGCGCTCAACGCAGACATCGTCGGGTTCAGTCGTCTCATGGCCGACGATCTCGATGCAACAACCGCCGCCATGGAGAATCTGAGCCGACTGGTCCGACACGAGGTCAGAGACCAGGGCGGCGTGATGGTCAACTTCGTCGGTGACAACTTCATGGCGACGTTCGAAACGGCCACGGCTGCGATGAAGGCCGCAATCTCGATCACGAAACAGGTCGAGGAGCTCAACTCCCCCCTGCCCGAAGGCAAATGGGTCCGGTTCCGAATGGGTCTCGACGTCGGGGACATGACTGTCGCCGGCGATCAGTGGTTTGGCGACGCGCTCAACGTGGCCGCCCGAATACAAGCGCTTGCCCCCGCCGGTGGCATCCGCGTGTCGAGCCGTGTCTATCGAGCCCTCGACGAACCTGCCCTCCGCTTCAGACCTGTGGGCAAGACGGAACTGAAAGGGATTCCAGAGCGGGTCGAGCTCTACGAGTATTCCGACCTGCCCAGCGGTGTCGGGCATGCCCCGGCGTGGTCCGGCGTCTCCCTTGCGGCACCGACGGTCGCCGTTCTACCCATGCACGTCACCGGACTACCGGAAGATTCCTCCTCTTTGGGCGAGATCTTCCGCTCGGACTTGATCCACCGACTGACCGGCGTTCCACAGCTCGAAGTCGTCGACGCCGCCCGAGAGGGAGCGGCCCCGGCTCGCTACATGATCGAACTGGGCGTCGCTCATTCAGAGGAGAACGTGCGCATCTACGCCCGCGTGATCGACGTCAGTCGCATGACCGGGGTGAAGGCCCACCGTTGGACCCTGCCCGCAAGCGAAATCCCAGGCCGCTCGGATTCGATGGCGGCGGAGGTGGCAAGATCCGTCGAGGTCGACCTGATCGTGGGCGCGCCAGCAGACCTCTATGCGGACCTGGACGACTCCGAGGCGATCGAAAAGATCTATCTCGGTTGGTATCACCTGACCTCCTCCACCCGGGAGGGTTGGGTCAGAGCCGTAAAGCTCTTCGGAGCGGTGGCAGAGTCGCATCCCGATCAGCCGTATGGTCACGTTCTGTCCGCCTTCGGCAACTGGGTCGGCGCGGACAATGGCTGGGCGGCCGATCCCGGTGCCACCCTGGAGCTTGCCAGGAGCCAGGCCGCAGACGGGTTGGCTGTCGGCGACCCCACAGGAATGGCGCTCGCCGTCGAAGCAGCCATCCTGCTCAGCGAGGGGAACACAGACATGGCCGTCAAAACCATGGAGACCGTTCGGATCGAGCGACCGACATGCGACGTGACTTTCGGGCTCGAGGGGAGCATTCGCCGTTATCTGGGACAGTTCGACAAGTCGATCGACTCACTCGACGTTGCCATGCGTCTCACCGGGATGACCAAGCCGTGGTATCCAACGGTCAAGGCCTGCTCGCTGTATCACGGCGGCCAGATAGAAGAGGCGGCTGCTACGGCAGAGACAGTCCTCGAGTTTCAGCCGAAAAATCTCGAAGCACTCCTGGTGCTCGCGGCGTCTCAGAAAGAGCTGGGGCTCGAAAGGCGGGCGCGGGCCACCGCCCAGCTGGTCAGGGAACGATTCCCCGCCACCCATGTGGGCGCCTGGATTGATTCGAATCCTTATCAGGTAGATGACGTCGTACAGCGATGGAAGGCAGACCTCGCGTCGATCGGCTTGGTGTGAGCCGTCCGATTCGGCCTTGACATCGCCCGTTCGGTGAGTTATTTGCGTCGCTCCTCTCAGGTAGAGCGGCGTCACACTCACGTCGACCATGTCTGGCCGTGGCTTGTCCAGTAGGGAAAGAATCGGGCCGGCTGGTATCTGCCGTGGAAACTCGAGCGCTGGCTACCACAGCGGATGCGCGCCCTCCGAACGATCCGCTCCGAGTACCAGAGTCTGACTGTAGGGGAACGTGTCCCCGACTACGGCGGACGCAACGACTACCTAGAGGTCGTATCGGTAGCTACCTCTCTCGGAAGCACGTTGAGCAGAAGGGATTCGGCTCGCTCTCTCTCGTTGGAATAGCGTGCCATGAAATGGAGGAACGCGGCGACGAGAAGGAACAGCTTCCCTATCAGGACGATCGCGAGGAGAAGGCTGGCAAAGTCGGGTCGGGAGGGGGCCGACCGGCAGCCAGGCCCTCCTCCAAGAAGCCGAAGGACGATCGCGCCGACCACGGTGAGAAGAGAGACCAAGAAATGATCTCGGCGCGGGTCAGAACCAGGCTGGCAATCAGAATCACCGACACCGCGCAACCCAGGTAGGCGCCGGAGTTCGAGTGCCGCCAAGCGACAAGTGAACCCACAAAATGGTTGGCCATGGCCAAGATGAGCACCAGACGAACCATCTCCCGCATGCGACCCGAGCCAGGGCCCATCGCGTTCCAGAGCCACACAGCAGCAAAACTCGTAGACAGGCCAAGGGTGACCCAACCGGCGACCGGTTCGCCGAAGATGAAGAAGAGGATGCCAAAGGCAGCACTGTCAACGGCTGCAGCCAACGGGACGAAGGTGCCCAACCGTGCGAGGGCCAGAGGATCCTCGATGGTGCTGAGGATCCCCGCCGGCTTCGCCTTGGCGGCGAGACGATCGAGAATCAGTGACACGGGCTCATCAACCCGCTGTGGGGACAGTCAAGCAGCAGACAACCGCCGTCACTAGCGACAGCGAGAATGAGGTTGCGCGCACTCGACTTCTTCCCAGCCATGTTGAGAGGGGCCGGCATGAGCCGGCCCCTCTTGCGGAGTCGCTGATCGATGTCAGCTCATTTCGAGCCTGAGCCCTGTTCTTTGATTATGTAGAGACCGCCGTTTCGATCCGACCCGTAGATGAAGGGTTCGTTCGGCTCTTTGTACACGCCCCAGAAGTCGTTGGGCTCGCCATCATTGGTCGAGTCATCGAGGAAACGACCGACCTCGACTGGGTTGTAGGGATCTGTCACATCCAGGGTGAGCATCCCGTCGGAATACCAGGAGATGTAGGCCATCACCTTGTTCCCACGGTCTTCTACAACCACGTTATGCGAGCTGTAGGTGCCCGCCGGGTCGCAAATTGTCGCGTAGGGATCTGCACTACAGACAGTGTTGAAGGTACTCGCCAGGATTGGGTTTGCGGGATCCGAGTAATCCCAGATCCGCAGACCGCTCCAAACGGACGGATCCAGATTGTTGGCAATCACGATGGCTGCAGCGCCAGCCGCCGCAACATTGGCCTCCTTGTCCGAGAAGAAGCATGCACCGCGGCGTGCGACGGCGATGTCACCGGGACTCAACGGATTCACGAGTGGGTCCCCGTTACAGGCACGACCAACCCACACGAGGTTGCCACTTACCGCGCCACCCCCGAGGGGAGCATTGTTGTTGACGAATTCGTCAGCTGGGAACGTCTGGCCTGCCAATGGCCCGCTCGTGACAGTCACGAGATCCTCTTCGACAGTACCTGCGTTTCCGGGACTGACCTCGAACACATCGCCCGCAGACGTCGACACCGCGACGCCGGGGATCGTGTTGAGGAACTGCATCGACAGGTTGGTGGGAACTACCAGGTCCTCGAAGACGCTGAAGTCCTCCTCACCCTCGACGACGATCGAGCCGTCGGCGCTGGGCCACACGGAGTGCGAATTGACCTCCCCGTCAAGCGAGCCGTTGACCGGATCCAAAGCAACTGAAACCACTTGTGGATCCGACGGATCCGCGATATCGAGCAAGATCAGACCGGCGTCCCAGTGGGCCAGGTAGGCCTTCGTACCGTCTGCCGAGATCGTGAAGTCATGCAGCAAGCGGTTCTGGGAAGCACCAAACCCGCTGAACGGTGCGAGCCCGAGCATCCAAAGTACGGAATCGAGCGTCCTCGCACCTGTGGGGTCGTCGACCAAGCTCAGGTCACCGACACCGGGGTCGAACACTTCCTCAGCGCCCCATGCGGTCACAAGCGATGGGCTGGTGGGATCAGTGATGTCGAAGATCCTGAATCCGTCGAAAATGCTCTCGGCCTGAGCCGCCACATAGTCCTTCGAGCCCTGGGTGAACAGGAAGAGGTTGTGGGATCCCACGTTTTCCAGAGAGCCCGGCGCGAAGAAGAAGGGCACGATCTCTTGGAGTTCGTCCATCCGCACACTGGCGAGGAGTTCGGGATTCTCGGGATCGTCGACGTTGTAGATCTCGAAACCACCGGGGCCGCCAGCCGTACACGCTTCGTTGCTATGTACGAGGATGTCGCCGGAGTTCATGCCGGCGACCTTCACGTCGTTGCTGCGGCTTCCGGTAGGCGACTGGATGATCGTCACGAAGTCCGCTTGGTTCTTGTTGGAGACATCCCAGACCCAGATCCCCGCTTCTGGATCGCCACCGCATGGGCTGTTGAATGTGCCCGTATAGGCGTATCCCGCATGCGCCCAGACGTCGGTGGTGGCTGTGGCGTCGTTTCTCGTCCCGCGTCCGCGTAGATCCAGGTTCTTGGTCACTTTGGCGCTCGGGCCTGTGCTCACGATGCCTTCGGTTGCCGCGTCATGCGCCTCGAGAGCTGCCGAGAGATCAGGCACCTCCAGATGATCTTGACTGCCATCGTTGACTCCGTCGTCAGGATGGTCCGCGGCCGCCGGCACAGCAGCTACCAATGAGAACAGCAGAGCGAGAACCACTAGACCTGTGGTGCGATTTCTCACAAGTTCCTCCTATGTTGCCCGATCCGCTCGACGGCCACTCCTCTCTCATCAGAGTCCCGCTGTTCAGGTCGTGTTGGTCGAATCGAGCTCTTCCTCCGTTTTCAGGCGACGATCGCCGACGCCTGCTCCGACCCTAGTCTTCCGCCACCAGACGCTGCTGCGAGACTCAGCAGCAGATGGATGCTTATGGATTGTGTCCACTCTCGCTCTCAGCGCATTCGTAGAAGCGATCACCAGCGACCATTTGCAGCGCTTCCAGAACAGACCCTTCACGCCGGTGACTCCATCGACGGATACAACAACCGAAAGCCCATGAGGGCGGGGAACATACGGTCCCAGACAGATACGCATTGAGCAGGCTGGTTTGAGCGCCTGTCGCCGACAACATCATGGCGCGATCAACTCAGGGGCCTCGTGAGATCTGACTCGAGGGGCATCCCCCACGAAGGGCTCCACCTCGACGAGACAAGTCTGCGCAGTGGGCCCCTGCGCCAGCGACGAAGTGCCGACATCCCTGGTCAAGACGTTGGGGTTGCCGCTCCGGCAGAGTC
>DASPGH010000122.1:0-60214 GCA_035620735.1 Acidimicrobiia bacterium
GTGTCCGGGGTCAACTGCGCCGGCTGTCACGGAGCCAACGGTGAGGGGGGCGTGGGCCCGGCCCTGGGTGGTGTGCTCACCACCTTCGGTGCCTGCACCGACCATATCGAATGGGTGACACTGGGATCAGCTGGCTTCCCCGATGGTCACGGGGACACCAACAAGACGACCAATGGAGGCATGCCCGGTTTCGGAGGGAGTCTCACCGCAGAGCAAATCGCTGCGGTGTCGGCGTTCGAGAGAGTCCGCTTCGGCGGAGCCAACCCCGACGAGACCCTGGTCGACTGTGGGCTTGCCGAGCCCGCAGACGGTGAGGGTGATGGAGGTGAGCCGGGCGAGGATGGCGCCACCAGCACGACCGTGCCCACGGAGGGTGAAAACGGGGCGAGCGCCCCTTCGACCACGTCCGGCTGAGGCCGACCTAGGAGTTCAGCATCTTCTGGATCTGCTCCTTGAGAGCCCGCTTGTCATCGATGATGCCCTCGGCGATCACCCGGTCGTGAGTGGCGAGGACAACAGGCACTCGGAGGCCCCAGAGCTTGGTCAACTCGTCGTCGGTGTCGATGTCGACCTCGTCGACCTGGAGCCCGATGTCGTCTGTGATCTCGGCCAGTACCTGGCGGGCGTCGTCGCACAGATGGCAGTTCTTCCGGGTCAGAAATTTCACAGACAAAACTCTCAAGGTTTCACTCTCCGTGGTCGATAAGCGGTGTGCATGCAGGAAGGACTGGTTTCTCCCCTCGCACCAAGGGCACGTTCCCAAGGTGTGAACGGATAGCCTCCCAGCCCGCCCCACGGTGGAGAACCGTCCTTCATGTAGCCGAGGCCCCCGCCACCATTCGGGGGCCTCGGCATTTGCTTTCGTGGGGCTTCCCGAACTGTTCTGTGCGGATCAGCAAGGTCAGAGTCCGCACAAACCCGCACGGAGTGGTTAAAGGGCCTTGGAGGGACATACGATCGGTGGGTGCGACCGGCCACGGCAATCGTCATCTTGATACTCCTCGCCATCATCGCCATCGCCGGTGTCATTCAGCTCTGGCTGATCTATTCGCCATCAGGGTGACCGGCACCCCCTCAGCCAGGTTGAGCTCGTCGTCGGCGCGGCCCTCACGAACCGCCAGTGCCATCAAACCTACCGAGTCGACATGGAGGAGCACGTCCCCCTCGCCGACATCACCGTAAGAGGTCACCCACGGCACCGAATGGATGGTGGACCCGACCTTGACGGTCAACGTGTCCCCCGGCGCTGCGCCGAGACCGTCGAGATCTTCCGGGGCGATGTTGGTCTCGACATTCCCGAAGTGGTCGACCCACCACGCCTCACCGGCGACGGTGGCACCGTGGGTCTCGACCAGTGGAAGCAGCAGCGGGACGAGCTCGTCATCGCCGAGGAGGGGCCCCAGATCCTCGAGGGCGGCGTCTCCGGCGGCCAGGAGCGCCGCCGCCGGGCCGAAGAGATCGCGCCCGTGGAAGGTCTCCCCCGGAGACGGGATCATCGTCTCGGGGTTCTCGATCGAAACCACGCGACTGGCACCGCCGACCATGGCGACGGCAGGCGACAGCAAGCCGTTGTCCGGTCCCACGAACATCCCCCATGGGGTCTCCGCGGCCAGGGCGCGCCGCTTGGTGCCGACACCGGGGTCGACGACAGCCAGACAGACCCCTTCCGGCATGTACTGAATGGCCCGGCTCAATGCCAGAGCCGCGGTCTTCACGTTGCCCCGGGGAAATCGGTGGCCGATGTCGATGACCCGGGATCCCGGCGAGAGCTTGGCGATGACGCCATGGACGACGCCGACGAACTCGTCGTCGTCGCCGAAATCGGAGAGAAAGCTGACTGGGAGTGACATCTCGATCGACGGTAGTTGGCAGCGCCCGGCCAATCCGAACCGCCCGTCCCACCTATATTGCGCGCATGGCCGACCCACAGCACGAAGCCCTCGCCAGGACGGCGGCCGAGCCTGGGGTCACCATGCTCATCGGAGGGCTCGACACAGGCAAGACGACAGTCGCCGTCGACGCGGTTCGCATCGCGCTCGCCGAAGGGCGCACACCCGTCCTGGTAGATGCCGACGTGGGGATCTCGACCGTGGGGCCCCCGGCGTGTGTCGGCATGAAGGTCTTCGAGAGCGAGCGCGACATCGGCGAGATCGCAACACCGGATGCACTCCACTTCGTCGGCGCCATAACGTCCTCCCGTCTGGTCCTGCAACAGGTGGTGGCGACCGCGGTGATGGTCGAACGCGCCCGCCAGCGTGGAGACGTCATCATCATCGACACGACTGCGGTGGCATCGGGGGTCTCCGGGGAGACGCTGAAGTATCACAAGGCGGAGTTGTGCCGTCCCGATCGGGTCGTGGCCCTGCAACGCGGCGAGGAGATGGAGCCGGTGGTCGGAATGTTGCGTCGGTTTCTCGACCTCGAGGTCATCACAGCCCCGACGGATCCCGGCCTCAACGCCCTCGGCCCCGACGAGAGGGCGAACAAGCGCACAGAGGCGTTCGCCAAGGCATTGGAGCCGCCACTCACCCGCTGGAAGGTCCGGCCTACGGTCTTCGCCCCTACCCTCCCGGTGGGGCTCAACCTGGGACGACTCGACAACGTCCTCGTCGGGGTCCAGGACGCGACCGGCGGTTGTCTCGGCCTCGGGATACTTCAGGTCGAGGACGAGACCCTGCGGGTGATGACCAACGTCGGCGAGGGCATGACCGGGCTTCGGCTCGGCTCGATACGGATAGATCCCAAGACTTTCGAGGGCACGGTCATCAGTCTTCGCGAGCTGATGTTCGGCGTGTAGCCGATATAGGTCGAACGACACCTAAAGGCATTCCTCATGGGGACCGATACCCCACCCCATGGTGGGAAAGAGAAGGTGGCTTTCGATATTGCTGGTGGTGGCCCTGGCCACTCTCGGCATCTCCGCATCCGCCGGCGCCGACTCCGGCTCTGAATCGGGATTTCTGTCCAAGATCAACGCCGAGCGCTCGTCCCGAGGGCTGAACACCCTGGCCGTCGACGGTGGTCTTCGGTCCCATGCTCGTGTCCACACCGCGGAGATGATCGCCAACAACGACCTCTACCACTCGTCTAGCGCCGAGTTGCAGGCTGCTGCCGGTAGCGGTTGGTCCGCCATCGCCGAGAACGTGGGACGTGGTGGCACCGTCGACAGTCTCCACAGCGCATTCATGAACTCTTCAGGTCACAAGGCCAACATCCTCGGTGACTACAACTACGTCGGTATCGGCACCGACACCGCTCCCGATGGCAGGCTCTACGTGACGGTGGTCTTCATGAAGAAGGGGAGCACCTCACCTCCGGCGCCCACGACGACCTCCGGCTCGAGTGGCTCTAGCGGCTCGAGTGGCTCTAGCGGCTCTAGCGGCTCGAGTGGCTCGAGTGGCTCGAGTCAGCCGAAGACGACCACGACCGAGGCGCCGACCACGACGACCCTCCCTCCCACCACCACCACCACTCTGATCGTGGGCCCCGACAAGCCGATCACCCCGGGCGAGTCGTGCTTCTTCGCCACCCGTGACGGGTGGATGTGTCACGATTAGAGCAGGTCCAAGCTGACTGAGACCCGGTCGCGATCATTGCGATGGCTGACTCTTCCCCGCTCACTCGCTTCGCGTTCTCGGGGCGCTGGACTTCGCTCAGCGAAGTCTGCAACCCAGGGTTTGAAACAGCAGGGGCCCCAGACCGGCCGGCCGCCCCGGCCCACCCGCCAGCGGCGCGACAACGCCCCAGTGACCTTCCGGAGCCTCCTCCGCACTTCCCCGAACGGACGCTTCTCCGGCTTGCCTCTGGGGCGTTTGCCTGGTGCGGAATGTACGCACCGGCAAACCCAATTTCAATGACCTCGCTGGTTCCCGATATGGATGTAACACAACGCCATACATCGCTGTACACCATCGAATTCGAAGTTTCCAACAGAAAACCGGGTTTTCCACAGGGTTTGTCCACAAGGGTGTGTTCACAAGTTTCTAAGTCGATTTTTCGCGACTCGGGAAGCCGGCGCGGACCATGGGACGGAAGGCGACCTCGATGCTCTCGAACACCTCTCCCAGCACCCGATCGAGCTCGTCGAGGGTGACTCGATCCGCCGCCAGCCGCCCTCTCAGGACGATCGCTCCCTCCGCGTCGATCGCAAAGAAACATCTCCACGCCCGGGCGTTGCGAACCAGTGCCTGGCGATGCACCTCCGCCGGGGCAAGAGGCGCCGGCACCACATAGGCCTCGAACCGAAGGCTGCGCTCCCCGACATCGAACCAGACCGTGGTGGCATCCCTCACATCCTGTCTCATCCGGACCGCCCACCGACCCTCGACCTCCTCGGCATATTCGACGCTCGAGGTCGGATCATCCACCCAGAGTCGAATGCGTTCCTCGAGCACCTCTCTCATGACATCTCCAGATCGAATCGAGGCTCGAGACGACCAACCGGCCGACCGCCGCCGAGGACCGGCGGGTGGATGACCGGCTCCAGGGTGTCGCGAGCTGTGGCCGAGAGGACGCCGAGTTGATCGAGTGCTGATGCGGCGCCCAGGCAAGCCACCTGACCCAACCCGTCCCAAGACTTGACGGCGACTCCGAACCTGTCGGAGACCGCCACGCCGACACAACCTTGTGCACCGCCCTTGGCCGCCGAATTCGTGACGATCGCTATTTCGGTGTCACCTTGACCGTTGACCGCGACAAGTGCCGGATACCGGTGCATGGCAGTGAACACGTCGGAGAGAACTGGATCGCTGCCAAGTCGGGCGAACATCGTCGCCATAGCCCGCACGGTCGTTCTCAGCACGGGTGCCCCGCAACCGTCCACACCCACGGGTTCGACAGGAAAGCCACCAATCGCGGAGACGAAATCGATCACCGCTCGCTGCAAAGGATGGCTCGGATCGAGGTAGTTCTCGACGGGCCACCCCGAGGCGACACAAGCCCGCAGAAACCCGGCATGTTTGCCCGAGCAGTTGTGCCAGAGCCGTCGCGGCTCTCCAGCCCCATCCCGCAACGCCATCCGGGCGGCCGACGCATCGAGTGGCCAGTCCGGCGGGCATTGCAGGGCGTCCTCACCGAGCCCGGCGTCTTCGAGGATCGAACTGACCAGGGCGACGTGAACTGGGAAACCCCGGTGCGAGGCGCACGCCACCGCCAGTTGGAGCCGGCTGAGATCGGCTCCCGCCTGCTGGCTGACGAACGCCTGAAAGGGCTTTGCAGACGATCTGAGGAAGAACGGTCGATCGATGTCCCCAAACCGGGCCACCAGGCTTGCGTCTGGAGCGATGACTGCGACGGCTCCTTGATGCGTGGTCTCGACGAGGCCCGATCGGATCTGGGCGGCGAGGAGATTCAGGTGACTGGCGCCTCGTCCTGCTGGCTCCGGTAACGAGAGACGATCTCGTCCTGGAGCTTGTCGATCACCTCGTGAAGGCGACGACGCTGCAGGGAGAGCTCGGTCTCGACTTCACGGAGACGGTCGATCGCCTCTCTGAGCTCGTCCTCGCTCAACTCGGGGAGCGAGGTGAGAACACCGTCGTCCATGATCTTGTCGATCAGCCGGCGGCCGGTGGTGGTGGGCAGCGGTGGCATCGTCTCGATATGTCGCAACGTCGGCTCTGAGCCGAGGATCATGCCGCTGGCGAGGATCTCGGGCAGGGCCTCCAGGATCGAGCGCTCCTCCTCGCCCGACCGGCGCCTCATCTCGAAGTCGATGAGGTCCATGCGCCCGTGAAGGAGTCGTCTGTAGTAGGAGATCTGGGCTTCGACGTCCTCGGCGGTGTCTCTGCGCCGACGTACCTCACCGAGCTCCAGATCTCCGAGATCCTCGACGTAATCCGGCTCCAGGACCTGATCTATGCGGCGGCGCTTGTCACTCACGTCCGCCACGTTAATAACAGGCCGCTCGCACCGTGGGATAAGGGTTGACCGGGCCTCCCCCGCCGGGTCTGATCTCAAAGTGGAGATGCGGGCTGGTGAACCGGGCATTGCCGGAGTTTCCGTTGTAGCCGATCACCTGTCCCTGACTCACGCGTGTGGAGCCGGAGATGGCCCGGCTGTCGAGATGGGCGTAGTAATAGGTGAAGCCGGTGTCGGCGCGCAGGTGGACGGTGATGCCGCCCAGCGAGTTGTTGGACGGGGTGGCAGTCCCCGCCTGGACGGCATAGATCGGCTCGCCACGGGCGGCGAACATGTCGACGCCTTTGTGGGCACGGCCCCCGGGCCGTGGGAAGCCCCAGGAGTCGATGAACGACGTCCGTCCCGGAGTCATCGGGCAGATGAAGCTGCCAACCTGAACCGAGCCCCGGGCACGCTGCTCGGCACGCGCCTTCGCCTCGGCCACCTCTTTTGCTCTCTGTGCGGTCAACTTCTTACAACGGTCGCTGAGCTTCTCGTAGGCGGCATGCTCCGCCTCCATCGCCTCCTGTTGACGATCGAGGATCTCGAGTGCGTTGGCCTCCGCAGTCTTCAGCTCATCGTGCACGACGGAGAGATCGTCTTGAAAACGGGAGAGCTCGCCTTTGGCCGCGATCAGGTCGTTGATCGATTCCTGACCACCCAAGGTGGCCGAGCTGAGGAACTCGGTCGTGGTCATGACTTCATCGACGGTAGAGGCTGAGAGAATGATGCCCGGGTTGTTGAACCCACCCATCATGTACATCTGCACGGCCTGTTCCTCGAGTTGGGACTGGACCGATTCCAGGTCCTCGGCATGGGCGTCGTAGTTGGTCTGCATGCGGTCCTGTTTTCGCTCCAGGAACTCGACCTCGTTCAAGGCCTCCTCGTAGGCATAGGCCGCATCCTCGAACGCCGCTTGGGCTTCGCGGTACTCGGCGAGCTGTGCTTGTGAGTCGGCGCACGCCTCGTCGACTTGTTGCTCGGTGACCGCGCCGGACGGCATCGGGAAGAGAGATCCGGCCACGGCGCTGAGTGTGATGACGAGAAAGACGCGCCACTGCGTCCTCTGGACTGCCATGGCTCAGAAATGCTAACCACGCTCGGTCGCTTGCCGTAGTCCTTCGCCCGACGTTGTCATCGGTTGCCGATTCAGCGTCAGGGCGCCAGCACCAGCCTGATGAGGGGGAAGTAGATGGCGGCGGCGAGAACTACACCGTCGAGCGAGGACAAGAAACCAGGGGGTCTCTCGGTCAGCGCGACCCGACCTGTCCTGATCATCGAGGAGAGCCCCTGACCGGCCACCAGTGCAACGGAGATGCCAAGACCCACCAGCAAATAGCCGACGAGGTCGAGATCCCACAGGACCGCGGCTCCAACCGCCCCCAGGATCGAGGCAATCGCGGTGGTCGTGAACCTGTCCAGGAATGGGATGGCCGGCATGCGTCCGACCAGCGCGCCCAGACCGACTCCGGCGACCGTCGACACCAAGAACACGTCAACCGCCTGCGGGTCTGCCGTGAAGGACGAGCGGCTCAGGATCAGCGATGCCGTTCCGAGGCTCCCGATGAGAGCTACCAGGACCGTGGGGGCGAAGACCTCGACATGTCGGTATTGAGGAAAGGCGACGGCCCAGCCGAGAACCACGGCAACCGCAATCGCCATGGCCAGGCCGTAGCCGGTGGGCCCCAGGATGTGTGCCGAGAGAGTCGACGCGGCAGCCGCGGTCACGACGGCGAGTGGAGCGAACACTCGCGCCCGCGCCGAGAAGGCAGAATTCAAATCGAGGGCCCAGATGGCGACGATGGCCACCAGGGCCGCGGCCCAGATCGGCTGACCCTGGAAGTTGGCGAGAACGGCGACCGCCGCAACGAGCACGGGGAGGAATCCGGCAAAGTCGGTGGGCGCCAGCGTGGCCGGCTGGCCGCCTCCCGAAACGGGCGGGAGAATCACCAGCTCGTCATCGGCGCCGACGACATCGGCCATGTCTGCCTCCTCCCCGTTCACCCATATCCGGGAGACGGAGACCCCCTTTTCGAACTCGGCGCCGAACTTGTCGTTCACGAAGTCGACGGCTTCGCGCACGGTGGAGACAGGGACGTCGAGACGGGTCGTCCCGGCGATCTCACGAAGGTTTGCGAAGAGTCGAACCTTGGCCATTGGCTCCAGCGTAAATCGTCTGGTGCCCGGGATGCGGGTTGATGTCTTACTCTCCCATGATGGAAGAGCAGGTCCTGGTCGCCGTCGAGGTTCCGCTCGTCGGCGATGAGCGACACAAGAACTGG
Organism: Acidimicrobiia bacterium; assembly: GCA_035620735.1. Lineage (GTDB taxonomy): Bacteria > Actinomycetota > Acidimicrobiia > Spongiisociales > ZC4RG35 > JANQRA01. The sequence continues at coordinate 8,178 of DASPGH010000122.1, forward strand.
GCGAAAGTGGTCGAGAACGTAGACACCTCGAAAAGCTCGGGCTGGGCGTTCGATGGCCCATTCATCGCTGCCGGGGGGATCCAGGACGTGCCCGCGGGTGCCGTCCTCCTCGTCTACGGAGAGAAGGGGTCGATTGCAAAGCCGCAGAGCGCGGCCAGGGTCTACACGGTGAATGCCGACGCCACGCTGAGTCTGGAAGCAGAGGCCAAGGGCCAGGCCTGGGCACGCACCGTGCGCGACCCGATCGAGCGTCTCCTCGGAGACGAACGGGACGCATCCGGCATGTCACATCTGCCCGACGATCTGCTCGCTGATGAGCTCAGAGCACGAGGATGGAAGGTGGAGCGCCCGTGAAGGCAATCGTCATCGAGGAATCAGGGGGCCCCGAGAAGCTGCAACTCGGCGACGTGGCTTCGCCCACAGCCGGCGAGGGCCAGGTCGTAGTCGATGTTGCCGCGGCCGGGCTCAACTTCATCGACACCTACCATCGCTCCGGGCTCTACCCGATGGAATTCCCGTTCACTCCTGGCGTCGAGGGTGCGGGTGTGGTGGCCGCGGTCGGCACCGGCGTCGAAGAAGTCGCCGTTGGCGACCGTGTGGCATGGTCGGGCCAAATCGGTAGCTACGCCGAGCAATCCGTCGTCGCCGCGGCCAGCGCCGTCCCTGTCCCCGATGAGATCGATCTGGAGACCGCTGCGGCGCTCCTTCTTCAGGGTCTGACCGCCCACTATCTGGCGACCGACACATTTCCCCTGACGGACGCGCATCAGTGTCTCATTCACGCCGGTGCCGGTGGGGTCGGGCTGCTGCTCACCCAGATCGCCGCGATGAAGGGGGCTCGTGTCATCACCACGGTGGGGTCCGAGGACAAGGCCGGGCTGAGCCGGGACGCCGGAGCAGACGACGTCATCGTCTACACCGAGACAGACTTCAAGGCGGCGGTCGAGGACCTGGTCGGGGAGAAGAGCCTCGACGTGGTGTTCGACGGAGTGGGGGCGGCCACCTTCGACAAGAGCATCGACCTGCTGCGGCCCCGGGGGATGATGGTCACCTTCGGGAACGCCTCCGGCCCTGTTCCCGACATCTCACCTCTGATGCTCTCCCAGAAGGGCTCATTGTTCTTGACCCGGCCCACGCTGGCGCACTACCTGCGAACCCGGGAGGAGCTGCTGGGACGGGCGGACGACCTGTTCCGGTGGATCGCAACCGGCGATCTCGATGTCCGCATCGACGCCAGGTACGCCCTGGCGGACGCTGCCGAGGCCCACCGCGCCCTGGAAGCCCGTCTGACCACAGGCAAGGTGCTGATCGTCCCCTGACCCGGTTGCAGGTGTGTCGACGATAGGAAGTTGTCAACCGCCGGTCAGCGAGGCGAGCGCCGATGTCACGGTCCCAGGCTCTTCCAGATGGGCGGCGAAGGTCGGGGATTCGAAGACCTGGAGACCGGTCCAGTCGGCGGCAATACCATCGACGGTCTCCTCGTCCACGTCGCCCGAGGTGCTCCACACGTAGGCGGCGGGTACGCCGATCTCGGCAAGATTGGCTGGGGCCAGCGCTGCGGTGGCAGTGCGGCGGAACGACCAGAGCGAGTCGGTGGTCCCTTCCAGCCGGATGATGACTTCCCTCTCGGCCACCTCGGCTTCGGTCGGGCACCAGCCACCCTGCTCACAGTCCGGGGACCAGTTGTCGAGCGCATAACGCCCTCCTGTCTCCCAGGTGTAGGTGGCTGCCTTTCCCATCCAGGGCAAACCCTGCAACGACTCCTCGAAGGTCGGGTCCTCATCGAAGTCGACGTCGACGAGAACCACTCCGGTGACGACGTCGGGATAGGTGTGAGCCAGCTCGGCGGCGACCTCACCGCCGAGACCGACACCGATGACTGGCACCGCCTGCCCGAAACGCTCCTGGATGGCAGCGGCGAGGTTCTGGGCCATCACTGCCACGGTGTGACCCGGCCCGGGAGAGGTGATGCGGTCGGAATAGCCAAAACCCTGCAGATCGATGCGAGCGCCGTGATATCCCTCACCGAGAGCGGCGGATAGGTCATCGAGAATGAGCCCGCCGGTCACATCGAAGTCATGAAGCAGCACCACCGGGTCCGGGCCCCCTTCATCCGCGACGATGTTGAGACGGATGCCGTCGACGATGACCGTGTCCTCGAGTTCGAGACCCTCGACCCTCTGGTCTTCAGTCAGGTCGGCTCGCTGGATGGTGACCGCCGAGTAGATGATCAGACCCGCGATCGCAGCCAGGATGAGGAGGATCAGCACCCTCCCCACGGTGCGGCTTGGCGCATCTGTCTTCGGGGGCTTCTGAAGACTCATCTGATCATCACCACATGGACGTGTCTGGGCCCGTGCACGCCCAAGTTGAGCTGCAATTCGATGTCTCCGGTGCGGCTGGGGCCGGTCACCAACACCAGATTGGTCGTCTCGGTCACAAATCCGGGGTATTCGTGCGCCCAATGAGCCAGTGTCCGCGAGATCGTCGCCACGTCGAGCAGAGCGATGTGAACCTCGGGAACGATGCTGGCCATTCGAGGCCGTCCCGGTCCGTGTACCAGGACGACGCTCCCACTCTCGGCGAGTCCGGCAATCGCTCCGGTGACCCCGATGTCCAGCCCCAGGTAGGAGAGATTTCGCTGCCGCCTGTCGTCGTCGATCTCGTGCCCGAGACGGTCCAATCCGGCAGATTGCAGGGACGAGGTCACTCCTGAAGCAGGGAGGTCGTCCCAGGCGAGAAAGGTCGACGCCTCGTGACCGGCGGCGATTCCGACCACGGCACGGGGGACGCCATGACGACTGACCGGGCCATGGACGACGGTGTTCACCTCCTGGGCGCGGGCCCTGAACAGGGCTACGAGGTCGACGTCAGCCATCTTCGGAAGACCTGACGACGGCGGGGAATGCTGGGGAAGAGCAGACCGGAGCGTGGCCTGGCCCACCCTGGTCAGGAAGCGGTCACGTTGCACGGTTCCTCCTCCACCACTCGTTGAAAGAATGCTTCGCCGGTCTGGGGAAGTCGCGGCTCTGCGTCCAGCCCCGGCCCGGGCCGGGGAGACGCCGAATCCAACCCTCGGAGGAGATCGGCGCGCTCAACCGGGAAGCCCACTTCTTGGCACTGGACCACTTAGCAGGGTCGCTCACAGTGCGGCCGTAACGAGAGATCCCCCTCTCCAGCCATCCCGGGAGCCTTCCTTCGGCCGCAGCTCTCTCCCGCAGTTGGAGCAGCATCCTCGGGATCTGGATCCGCACCGGGCACACTTCCTCACAAGCGCCGCAGAGTGTCGACGCGTAGGGAAGCTCCCACCACGGCTCCATCCCGTGAAGACCGGGGGTGACGATGGAGCCGACGGGCCCGGAGTAAACGGTGCCATAGGCGTGCCCTCCGGCGGTTCGGAACACGGGACAAGCGTTGAGACAGGCTCCACAACGGATGCAGGCCAGGATCTCGGCGGTATCCCCGCCGAGGATGTCTGTCCGCCCGTTGTCGATGACTATCACATGGACTTCTTCGGGTCCGTCTGGGTCCTCCCTCTTCCTCGGGCCGGTGATCACGTTGGTGTAGACCGACTGGTGTTGCCCAGTAGCTGAGCGAGCGAGAGTCTCGAGCACCACCGCGGCATCCTCCCACCTGGAGACGATGCGCTCCATCCCAAGCAAAGCGATGTGCACCCGTGGCGCCGTTGTGGTGTAACGGCCATTGCCCTCGTTGGTCACGAGCACCAAGGAACCGGTCTCGGAGATGGCGAGGTTGACACCCGAGATGCCCGCGTCGGCACGAAGGAACACCTCCCGGAGATGCTCGCGTGCGATGCGGTTGAGCTCGATCGGGTCGTCGGTGTAGGGAACATCGAGTCTGTCGGCGAAGAGACGACCCACGTCCTGGGCGGTCATGTGCATCACCGGAGCGATGATGTGGGAGGGTGTGTCACCAGCCAGTTGGACGATGAACTCTCCGAGGTCGGTCTCGACCACGGTGACTCCCTCTTCCTCGAGATGCGCGTTGAGCTCGATCTCCTCGGAGACCATCGACTTCGACTTGACCACGAGGCGGGCCCCGGAACGGGCCAGGATCCCGGCCGCGATCTGGCGGGCCTCCACGGCGTCCGCTGCCCAATGGACGTGACCACCGGCCTCCTCCATACGATCGGCGAAATGGCCGAGAAGACGGTCGAGGTTGGCCAGAGCGTGGAGACGGATCGCTCTCGTCCTGTCCCGTAGATCCTCCCCGATCTCGAAGACCTCGAAGGCAGCCTCCCGACGTATCAGGAAGTTGCGGATCCCAGACTCGACGGCCTCCGCCTCATGGGTTCCGATGAGTGCCTCGGCACGGGACAGGAACGTGACAGGCTCGCTCAATCCACGTCTCCCAAGAGCTCAGCGATGTGTTTCACGACGACGTCCGATCCGCGGCGACGCAAACCGCCCTCCAGATGCATCAGACAGGAGACGTCACCACCGACCAGGGTATCCGCCCCGGACGCTTCGAGCCGATCGAGCTTGGCGTCCATGATTGCAGTGGACACCGCCGGCATCTCGACTGCGAACAGACCACCGAAGCCGCAACATTCCTTGTCCCCCGCCAATGCGGCCCGCTCGGTATCGCCGAGGAGCCGGTCGGCCTGATGCTCCAGCCCCAGTTCACGCAGGCCGTGACATGAGTAGTGGTAGGCGATGGTGCACCCGTCACAGGAGGCGGTCAGAGAGGCATCGAGGTCGTCGACAAGGAACTGGGTCAGCTCCCGCACCCTGACGGAGACTCTCGTTGCCTTGTCCTCACGGTCGGAGCCGGCGAAGAGTGTCGCATAGTGGTGGGCGATCATCGCGGTGCACGACCCGGAAGGAACGACGATCGTGCCTTCGGTTCCGTCCAGGACGTCGAGTGTCTGCGCCGCCATGGTGCGGGCTTCGTCCATCAACCCCACGTTGAAAGCAGGTTGGCCACAACACCCCTGTTCGAGGGGGAAGTCGACCCTGCACCCCGCCTTCTCCAGTGTGCTGAGCGTGGCCCGGCCTACCTCCGGTGCGAGGGAGTCGACCAGACAGGTGACGAATAGCTGGACCTGTGGTCCCTCCATGCGATGAGGTTAAGTCCTGCGCTCCTCCACCGCGGGCAATGCCTCCAGGTAGCGCTCCACCATCTGCACATAGCGTTTGGTGTCGTCGGCGAACTCGGCTCCAGTGTCGCGATAGCGACCGCGCACCGCGAGAACGGCGAATTTGGCGCCCCGGAAGTAGTGCGGGAGACCTTCGTAGGGCATCGCCCTCTCACTGGGTCGCGACTCTCCCAGCTCGGGTGGAGACTGGGTGGCTGCGGGAAGGCCGAGACCTTCCAAGGCCCCGAGGAGGTCGTCCTCGTTGGGACGATCGGCGTAGTCACGGCCGGTCACGGAGAAGACGATGTCCCCATTTGGGTCGATGATCAACGTGCCAGGACGCGAGATCTGTCTCGGATCCTTTTCGTCGGCAAACCCGAGCGGCGTGACGGCCTGGGTCCTGTCCGGGTCGGACAGCACCGGGAAGGGCAGTGCCAGCTTCTCGACGATGGCGGTGTTCATCGGTGCACTGTCGGCACTGAGTCCATAGACACGGGCTCCCCGCGCCAAGAACTCTTCGTGTTGCTGCGCCATGACGGCCAACTGGCCGTGGCAATACGTTCAGAAGTCGCCGCGGTGGAAGGTGATCACCGCCGCGGCGTCGAGATGATCCGACAGTGTCCAGGGCTCGCCTGCGTTGTCCACGACCGTGAAGTCGGTAGCCATGTCTTGCGCCTTTCTCGTTACTGACCCCTTCTTAGCGTCTATTAGCGTCGCCGGGCCATGTTCATCCCCGTCTCTGGCCTGAATCTGCCACGCCGTCTGGTCCAGTTGAACGTGGGGCTGGTCCTGTTCGGAGTGGGCATTGCCATGATGTTGCAGTCCAACCAGGGACTTCCACCCTGGGATGTGCTCCATCAAGGTCTCGCCGCTCAGTTTGGCCTCACCGTCGGAATCTGGTCGATCATCGTGTCGGTCGTGGTTCTCGCAGCCTGGATTCCGCTCCGGGAGCGATATGGCATCGGCACCCTCCTCAACGCAATCATCATCGGCGTCGTCATCGACCTGGCCGCGCTGGTAGTCCCCGCTCCGGACGGTCTCGGCTGGCAGATCACCATGAATCTCGCGGGCATCCTGTTGATCGGGCTCGCCTCGGGCATGTACATCGGAGCCAACCTCGGCCCCGGCCCCCGTGACGGCCTGATGACCGCCATCGCCCGGCGCGGTCCGTCGATCAGGGTGACCCGTTGGGGTATCGAGATCGTCGTCCTGGTGATCGGCATGCTCATGGGGGGCACCTTTGGCGTGGGCACCGTGGCATTCGCGTTGTTGATCGGCCCCATCGTGCAGTTCTTCCTTCCCCGGTGGTCGATCGACACCGGGCGCCCCGAGGACGCCTGGGACCACCCGGCCCGATAGCCCTCGAGTGACAACGGCACCGCGTTGCGCCGGCATCACAGCCTCGGCCTGGAGGATCCGAGAACTTGCCCGGGTAGAACATGCTTGAGGGCTTCTTGAGAGCCTGCTGAAGACTCCCTGACCTGGTCCGACCCAAATTGGTCTCCACAACGGAAAGGAGAACAATCACATGCTTCGCAAGATCATCGCCACACTGACAGCCCTGGCGGCAGGTGTTCTCGTGGTGGGTGTTGCCTGGGCCAGTGGCAACGCCGACACCTCGACCAGTGCGACGGTCGCCGGATCCTCCTCGGTGACGGTCGACTCGACGGGAAACTCACCTGAGGACTCCACCGTGATCTCGCTCGACGACGACCGGGCCACTTCGACATCGCTCGATGCCGACGGGATTACTTCGACCTCGTTCGACGACTCGAGCGGCGCCTCCATCGACGACGACGGGACCACTTCGACGTCACTCGATGATGACGACGACACCACCGCCACCACGGTGCAATCCCCAACCTCGAGCTCATCCGGCTCATCCACATCGACGAGTACCGACGACTCCAACGCGCGTCCGGCAGATGGTCTCAGCACCCACGACCTCCCCGGGGTGGGCTCGGTGGCCATCGAGGTTCGCGCCGGTGTTCTGGTTCTGGTCGACGTGTCAGCACCGGGCTGGCACGTGGAGCTGGAGAAGGTGGAAGAGGATCGAATCGAGATCGGGTTCAGGCTTGGTGAGGCCGAAGCCAAGTTCGAGGCTCGCATCGAACACGCCCGGGTCGAGGTCGAGATCGAACTCGACTCCGACTGATCTAGCCGAACCTCACCGTGACGACCGCCCCACCACCGGGGCGGTCGTCTATCTCCAGACTCCCTCCTGAGGCGACTGCGGTCTTTCGCACAATGTCGAGACCGAGACCGGTGGACCCTCTCCCACTGACGCCGCGGCCCGGGATCAGCTCGCCGAAGCCGGGACCATGATCGGCAACCTCGAGCCAAGACCCGGAGTCTGAACTGCCGGTGCCGATGGAGAACCCGACCCCCTGGGCGGTGTGGGAGAAGACGTTGTCGATCAAGGTGTCCACGACCACCGCCAGCTCATCGTCGGGCACCGACACTCTTGCGCCGTTGGCTCCGGTTTCGACAGCAAGTGCCCGACCCTGCTCCTCGGCCAACAAAGCCCAAAACTCGGCACGTCTGTTGACCACCTCGTCGAGGTCGGACTCGGAGGGTTCGGTGGCCGAGGCCGATCGAGCCAGCTCGATCACCTGATCCATGGCCCGTTCGAGACGATCCACCTGAGCGATCATCGCCTCCTTGTCCCCGGGATCGTCGAGACCCTCGGCCTCCAAGCGAAGCGAGGTGAGCGGTGTGCGCAACCGATGGGACAGATCGGCAACGTTCTCCCGTTCCTCGGCGAGCAATCCCTCGAGACGGCCCGCCAGGTAGTTGAAGGCCTCACCCATCTCCCGCAGCTCCTGGGGGTCCTGGGGTTCGACTCTCACGTCGAGGTCGCCCTCCGCGAGCAGATGGGCCGAAGTGGCCAGCTCCTCCACCGGTACGGTGAGACGGCGACCGAGCCGGTCGGCGAGCCAGACCGCGGCACCCACCAGGACGAGCCCGAGCAGAGCCAGCAGTCCCCACGCCGGGTATACACCTGCGGTGAGCTGGGCATCCGAGACAAAGCTGTCGACCACCACGACGCCGGTGACAGCCACCACAGGCAGGGCGATCTCCCAGCCACCAGCCACGTCGGCAGCGAAGGTCCTCCTGTTCTGGCCGGCCGGTGTCACGAGGGTGCCCTGACCCGGCTGGATGGTGCCGATCACCTCATCGGTGCCGACCACTACGACCGTCCCCTCGGGAAGATCTCCGATGTAGTCGCCTAGTGCACCCACCTCACCGACGGCTGAGGCAAGTGCCACCAGACCAGCTACCGACTGCGCATCTCTTTCCGCCCCGACCTTTGCGTTGTCAGCGGCCTGACGCCGTACCAGGAGGCCCAACGGGATGACGAACGACACGACGACAAGGACCGTGGTGGCCAGGCTGAGGATGACCAGACGACGTCTCACCGCGTCGGATCGATGAGCTTGACCCCGACCCCGTGCACCGTCTGGATGTACCTCGGCTCCGAGGCCGACTCGCCGAGCTTCTTGCGCAACCAGGAGAGATGTACGTCGATGGTGTGGTCTGCGCCACCGTATGGCTCCCGCCAAACCTCGGCGAGCAGCTCCCGCTTGGACATGACCTCTCCCGAGCGTTCCACGAGCAGCCTGAGTAGATCGAACTCTTTGGGGCTGAGATCGAGAGCACGACCCTCGATGCTGGCGGTTCGCGCGGGAACGTCGATCACGAGCTCACCCACCTCGAGCCGGCCGGCGGACCCGTCTTGCAACTTGCGACGCAGCACGGCTCGAACCCTTGCTTCGAGCTGGGCGACTGAGAACGGCTTCACCAGGTAATCGTCGGCGCCGGCATCGAGCGTGGCGACCACCACGTCGTCGGCGCCACGAGCGGTGATGACGATGATGGGCACCTGGCTCACGGCCCGAATCATGCGAAGCAGTTCGGTGCCGTCGACGTCGGGAAGCCCGAGGTCCATGATGACCAGGTCGGCGCCGCCCTTCACCGCGAGCTCGAGACCGGACAGACCACGCTCGGCACTCTCCACGTCGTGTCCATCGCCGGCGAGGGCACCTGCCACGAGACGTCTGATATCGACATCGTCTTCGATGAGAACGATCCGGGCCACGCAGCGAGATTATCGGCGGCCTTTGGCCATGACCCCCGTCTTGAGGATTCCTTGAACGGACTTTGAGTCTCTCATGCGCGAGAAGCGGTGACAATGGGCACATGAGGTCTTGGAAGTTGGTGGGTGTCTGGGTGCTGGTCCTGTTGATCACTACCGCGCTGACGTGGCAGATCGTCAGTCTCGCCAGCGATCAGGTGGCCGACGCCCCGGTTGCCATCGCACCGGCCACGAGCACGACCCTCGATTCGTCAACCACCTCCACCCACACCAGTTCGACAACCATCCCGACAACCACGACGCCCTCCGCGACCAAGGGCGGGGCCTCACCCACCACCAGCACGCCCGCGGGTGGAGGCACTTCACCCTCCGCGACCCAGCCAACGTCATCGACGTCGTCAGCAGGCGTCTGGAGTCTGCGCACCGTCACCACCCAAGGCGGGACGGTGGTAATCCGCCACAGGCCCGGTGAGGTAGAGCTGCAGGCTGGCACCCCGGCACCGGGATTCGAGATGGAGATAGACGACGCCGGCCCACCGGAGGTTCGTGTCGAGTTCGAGGGTGGCGAGACACACGTCAGGGTCGAGGCGAAATGGGAGGACACCGGTCTCGACCTCAAGGTGAGCGGCGACGAGTGATCTGACGGGCTGAGCCCAAACCGGGATCCTTACGCTCCCCCAATGATCGAAAGCGAGCCTCTCGGCGAACGGTGTGATCGGACGCCTATGCCTGGCGGGAACCCGCGAAAAGTCTCGACGGATCGTGAGGATCAAACCGGGAGATTCGGTTTATCGTCCTCCCACTTCCCCCGGTGGTGTCACCGACGTCCACTTCCCCCTTCGGTGTGTCTTCGCCGCCGCCCGCGTCCTGCGATGTGGGGCAGTCTCCATCGAGACTCCGGTCTGTTCTGGCAAGCCGGAACAGGCGAAAATTGATGGTTGACTGGTGACACGCTTGTAATTACAGTATTGAAGTCCATACAAGATCTTGTGGACACTTCCCCGCAGACCACAACATCTTGTGGTTGGAGTTGAAAACGGACACCGTCCCGACATCGCCGCCCCCGGGCCAGGTGTCCGGACTCCCCCGTCCCCCAGAGTGCGAGGAGGCACAGAGGATGAGCAAAGGCCTGCGGATCAACCGTCGATTCACCGAGGCCGGAACCGACCCTTACTCATTGTTCGAGTGGTCGCGTCGGGATTCCAGGATCACCAACCCCGACGGGTCGGTCGTCTTCGAGATGACTGACGCCGAGATCCCGGCCCGATGGAGCCAGGTCGCTTCGGACATCATGGTCTCGAAGTACTTCCGCAAGGCCGGTGTCCCTCAATTCGACGACGAGGGCGAGCCGATCGTCGACGACGGAGAGACCGTGACCGGGCCGGAGCGTTCCGCAAAGCAGGTCTTCGATCGTCTTGCCGGGACGTGGCGCCACTGGGGTGAGAAAGGCGGGTACTTCGCTTCTGCGGAGGACGCCGAGGCGTTCGAAGACGAGCTCAAGTACATGCTCGCCGCCCAGATGGCTGCCCCCAACTCGCCGCAGTGGTTCAACACCGGGCTGCACTGGGCGTACGGCCTCACTGGGCCCGCCCAGGGTTTCTGGTTCGTCGACGACTCCACCGGCGAGCTGACCGAATCTCCAGACTCATATGGCCGACCGGCCCCGCACGCCTGCTTCATAAACGGTGTCGGCGACGACCTGGTCAACCCCGGAGGCATCATGGACCTCTGGGTGCGGGAAGCCCGCATCTTCAAGTTCGGTTCGGGCGCTGGCTCCAACTTCTCCAAGATCCGTGCCGAGGGCGAGCTGCTCTCCGGTGGGGGTAAGTCCTCCGGGGTCATGTCGTTCCTCAAGATCGGCGACCGCGCTGCCGGCGCCATCAAGTCGGGTGGCACCACCCGACGCGCTGCCAAGATGGTGATCCTCGACGTCGATCACCCCGATATCGAGACCTTCATCGACTGGAAGAAAGTCGAGGAGGAGAAGGCAAAGATCCTCATCGAGCACGGCGGATACCCGGCCGACTTCAACGGCGAGGCATACGCCACCGTGTCCGGTCAGAACTCCAACAACTCGGTCCGCATCACTCACGACTTCATCAAAGCAGTGGAGGACGACGGCGAGTGGGACTTGATAAACCGCACCGACGGGTCGGTCCGCAAGACCGTCAAGGCCCGCGACCTGTGGAATCGCATTGCTGAGGCGGCATGGGCGTGCGCCGACCCGGGTCTCCAGTTCGACACGACGATCAACGAGTGGCACACGAGCCCGGCAGGTGGGCGTATCAACGCCTCCAACCCGTGCAGTGAGTACATGTTCCTCGACGACACCGCATGCAACCTGGCCTCGATCAACCTGGTGCAGCTCTACGACGACGCCACCGGCCAGTTCGACGTCGAGAGTTACCAGCACGCCATCAGGCTGTGGACCATCGTCCTCGAGATCTCGGTGGCCATGGCCCATTTCCCCTCGAAGGAGATCGCTCAGGGCTCATACGACTACCGCACCCTCGGTCTGGGTTACGCCAACCTGGGGTCTCTCCTGATGCGGCAGGGAATCGCCTACGACTCCGAAGTGGGTCGTGCCATGGCGGGCGCCATCACCTCGGTGCTAACCGGCTACTCCTACGCGACGTCGGCCGAGATCGCCGAGGTCACCGGTGCGTTCCCGAAGTACGCCGAGAACGAGAAGGCGATGCTCCGTGTGATCCACAACCACCGGGTGGCCGCCTACGACGGCGACGACTACGACAGCATCTCCACGACAGTGATGGGAATAGACGAGGAGATGTGCCCGAGCGACCTCCTCGAAGCGGCGAGGACGTCATGGGACCTCGCCCTGGAGCGTGGCGAGAAGCACGGCTTCCGCAACGCCCAGGCAACCGTCCTCGCCCCGACGGGGACCATCGGCCTCCTCATGGATTGCGACACCACCGGTGTCGAGCCCGACTTCGCTCTCGTGAAGTTCAAGAAGCTGGCCGGAGGTGGGTACTTCAAGATCGTCAACCAGTCGGTCGCCCCGGCACTGACCCATCTCGGGTATCACCTCGACCAGATCAACGAGATCGTCACCTACATCGTGGGCACGAGCTCGATCGAGGGCGCTCCCCACATCAACACCGACTCACTCCTCGAGAAAGGGTTCAGCGAGGAAGACATCCTCAAGCTGCAGGCAACACTGCCGGCGGTGTTCGAGTTGAAGCACGCCTTCAACGTGTTCACATTCGGCGAAGAGTCGCTGCAGCGTCTCGGGTTCACCGTCGACGAGTACACGAGCTGGGACTTCGACATGCTTCGTGCCCTCGGGTTCACCAGAGCACAGATCTCGGAGGCCAACGACCATATCTGCGGCCGGCAGACCATCGAAGGCGCCCCCCACGTGAAAGATGAGCACCTCGCCGTCTTCGACACCGCCAACAAGAACGGCAAGTACGGCCAGCGGTTCATCCATCACAACGGACACATCAAGATGATGGCGGCAGCCCAGCCGTTCATATCGGGAGCGATCTCGAAGACAATCAACATGCCCAACGAGGTGACGGTCGAAGAGATCGAGGAGGCCTATCACCTCTCCGGCGAGCTCGGGCTCAAAGCAATGGCCCTCTACCGGGACGGGTCGAAGGCGGCCCAGCCACTCAACTCCACTGCCGACGAGGGCGAGGAGAACGAGGAGGAGGACTCGGCGATCACCGCAGCCGTCGAGGCCGAGAAGGCCATTCACTGGGGCAACCTCCCCGCCGGCATCTCCCCGACCCAGGCCTATGCCCAGGGCATGAAGCCGCCGCGCTTTCTGCTCCCGGCGCGTCGCTCCGGGTTCAACCAGGAGGCTCGAGTCGGAGGTCACAAGGTGTTCCTTCGCACCGGCGAGTACGACGACGGGACTCTCGGCGAGATCTTCATCGACCTGGCCAAGGAAGGAGCGACCCTCAAGGGCATCCTGAGCTGTTTCGCAATCGCGGTGTCCAAGGGGCTTCAGTACGGAGTGCCGCTCGAGGAGTTCGTGGATACCTTCACCTTCCAGACCTTCGAGCCGAGAGGCATGGTCGAGGGTCATCCCAACATCAAGATGGCCAACTCCATCGTCGACTACGTGTTCCGGGCTCTTGGAGTCGAGTACCTGCAGCGGGACGAGTTGGCGCAGGTGCCGCCAGATCGTGAGACAGACCTGCCTGAGCCGCCGTCCGGGCTCGCCGTCGACGCCGGGATCCAGCTCGACCTGACCGACGCCGCCGCCGACGCCGACGTCGATGCGGTCAGGTCGGCCGCCGAGTTCCTCGACGGGCCTGACGAGGCAGTGAGGGCACCCGAGCGGGAGAAGGTGGCCGTCACAGCCGTCGGCTCATCCGGCATCGCCGATGTCGCCCTGTCGGAGAACATGGGCGACGCCCCGGCGTGCTCCAACTGCGGTCACATGACCGTCCGCAACGGCAGCTGCTACGTCTGTCTCACCTGTGGAGACACCACCGGTTGTAGCTGAGCGCTGCTCACCGGCGTTGCTATAGCATGAGGTCTCGGATTCCGAGACCTCATGCACGCGCAAGCCGCCACATCTGGGATTCGACCTCAGTCGCACGCGCCGCTCGACCGAGCCTCGATCGTCTTCCTGACTGTGAGTGTCTTGGTCATTACGAGCACATGGTGGCTAGCGACGCTGGTCTGGGACGTCGCTGACCATTCGGCGCCAATCATCGACCAATTCGTTCTGGAGAACGGCGGGCCATTGTCGGCCACCGAATGGAACGAGCATCAAGAGGCCCAACGGGTCTTCTCTCGCTCTGTATCGCTCGATGCGACCGAGCGGTCTGGTCAACACATTGAAGGCCTTGTCCTGTACAGCCCATTGCTGATGCTGAAGACGTTCGTTTCGGTCGCTGGGCTGATCGTCATCGGGATAAGCGGCATCGCCCTACCGCGGCGCTGGGCGGCAGCGCTGTTCGCCGTCGCCATCATTTCTGCCATCGCCCTGCTGGCCCCACTCATCATCTACTCCGAGACGATTGCTGCCGTGACAGACATCGTCGAGTAGTCAGGGCAGCGGCGCACTCAAACGAAAGGCGTGAACAGATCCCGTATCTGCTGTTACGGGCGGCGACGCTGGTAGTCGTCCTCTGTTAGATACGCCGAGTCTGGATAACACCATCCCCAGGACTCGCCTGGCTCGACGGATCTGATCAGTGGATGTCCAGATTTCTCGTAATGCTCCCGCGCGTGTTTCAGCTTCGAGCTGTCACAGCAACCCGGAAGCCCACAGGTCATACACATCCGAACGTGAACCCATCTCGCTCCTGCCTCAATGCATGCGGGGCATTCGGGTGGGGTGGGCTCAATGACCTTCACTCCACTCGAGTGTTCGCAATCGCGTCTCTGGAATGAACGCTGGAAAACGAACCGACGCACTCGGTCCATAGCCGGAGCCTACGGAAGCCGAGAAACAAATGGCGGATGCCTGATGACGATGAGAAAGGGGCATTCGCCCCAGGTATTACATCGAGATGGTGACGGGCAGCTTCGAGGAGCACCAGGTGCTCATCGCGGTCAGACCGAGACGGAAGCCGGGGTCATCGAGTCGGAGGATGATGATCGGCGGCTTCTCGAAGACCTTCCTTTCCCTTCCCATCCTCGCAACGTACAACCGTCCCCACCAGATTTCGCCGGAACGGAGTCGATCCCAACAAACGTTCGAAACCGACGGAGAGGCAGATCCGATCAGCCGTCCTCACCCTGTTTGAGCAGGGCCGAGATCCTCTGACGGGTGACCCCGAAGAGCTGGGCGATCTCCTCCATCGTCACTCCATCGGCGCGGAGAGCACGCGCCTCCGCCTGGCGGAGCCGCGACCCGAGACTCTGTAGTGCCTCGATGTTCATCGTCACCATCTCGACCATCGGAGGACGTTGCTCCTCACGAATCAACTCGGAGGGGGTCACGCCCTCGGCGAGGCGTTCCTGCATCCACTCCACCCTCTTCTGGATCGCGATGCTTCTCTTGACGTTCTCCCGCGTTGCTGCGTCTATCCCCTTCAACGCTTTACTCAGCTCGGCTTTGTCTCGACGGCCCACAACATGATCATGGTGCGATCGAACCACGGGGTCAATAGCTGTTTCAGCAATGGCTATTACCGCAATAGCCATTGACAAGTGAGGCTTCGGTGTCGTACCCTCGCTCTGACTCCGCGAGGGGTACCGACTAAAGGGGAAACGAATGCGAAGGAAGCTGGCTGCAGCGGGTCTCGCAATCAGCATGATCGTTGCTATCGCTGCTTGCGACAACGCGCCAGACGATGGGACGTCGACGACAGAGGCGCCGGGAACGACTGCTGGGGGTTAGGGGTTGCAGGGGCGGTCCTCCATTCCCGCCCCCCGGGGACAACTCCGCTTGCGCAGACAACGCAAACGCAAGAGAGGCTCCGAGATCACGGAGCCTCTCTCGCGTCAGCCGTTATTCGCTCGCGCGCCGCTTCTCGTATCGGGCCCTGTCCCGAGCATGCGCTTCGGTCAGGAGATCCTCAACGGCCTCCCCGGTCAAGGCCCCTGGATTGAGCACACTGACCCACGCCTGCTTCGCATAGATCGGGTGGGGGATGATCCGGTCGAGGGCGGAGTAATCGATCGGCGATCCCTCATCGGGCGTGACCCGGTCGAATGTCTGACGGCTCACCCAGGCGTTGACCCTGAATACTCCTTCCCGACCAAGGTCGGAGCTCTCGTCGAACCCCGGATAGTCGTTGACAACGATGGTCGCGTAGGGGAGACGTTTCGACGGATCGGTGACTCCATCCGGGTCGTAGAAGAAGAAAGTGTCGCCCCAAGACACCTGGGGTGCACCACCCTCCTCGGTGGCGATCACTACTTCGGTGCCGGGCAGTTCGCTCCTGACGAACTCGACCAACTCGTCCTGAGTCATCGATCGCACGATAGGCGAGCCGGTGTCGGGGGTCACACGGGTTTCAGCTCCGCGGACAATCGGGAGATGTGTTCCGGTGTGGTACCGCAACACCCACCAACGATGGAGACCCCGAGGTCGATCCACTCTCGGGCCATGTCCCCATAATCGGTAGGCGAGGTGGTCTCGGCAAACACCCAGTTCGGGGGTTCGAACCAGCCGGTCTCGGCATAGGCCATGAGAGGACCTTGCCAGTGCCTGGATAGCACCTCCAGCGCGGGTCCGGTAACAGCGACATTGGAGTGCATTATCCCGAGGACATCGCCTCCCAGGGAGACCGCTCGCTCCATCAGTTCCATAAAGGTGTACGGCGTCGGTGCGTCCTGTCTCACGCTTCGATAGGGGACCGCACGACCGTCGTCGCCGGGGGAAGCGCTCCACCCGACCAGCACCGGTAGGCCGGTCTCTCTCGCCGCATCGAGGACGAGCGAGGCGTTGAGGACGTCGACCATCATCTCGGCCACGATGACGTCGACTCCTTCATCAGCGAGCAGCGAGGCCTGCTCCCTATAGCTGGTGGCGACCCGAGCCCCGACCGGTCTCGTAGGCGGCTCGTCGAGCGGTCGAGTGGAGGACATCGATCCGGCGATCAAGACGTCTCTCCCGCTTCGCTCTACCGCTTGACGGGCCAGCCGCACTGCTTCCCGGTTTATCCGCTCGGTCTCATCACCGAGACCGGCGGCCTCGAGCACATGACGGGCTGTGGAGAAGGTGTTGGCAGTGATGAGGTCCGCGCCGGCCTCGATGTAGTCGAGATGAATCTGACGCAACAGGTCGGGATGAGACTTGTTGGCAACCGCGCACCAGGCCACGGTGTCCATCGCTGCTCCCCTTCTCTGCAGCTCGGTGCCGATGGCACCGTCGAGTAGCAGGATCTCGCCTTTGTCGAGCCGGTCGCGAAAACGGTGGGCGCCCATCGCCCCATCATCGCAGCACCTCGACGTGCTCGAGCTCAGACGGCCTCGGTTAGCACCGCTCCTCGCCGATGGGCGACGAGATGATCGACGACGTACCCGGCGTCACGTCCCACTGCGAGAAGTGTGTCGGACAGTGCGGAATACTGGAATTTGAGAGCCACGAAGTAGAGGCCGGGGACTTCGACGACGATGCCGCGCCGGTGGATGACGTCGCCATGCTCGTCAAAGACATCCAGGTCGATCCAGGAGAATCCGGGATCGAAGCCGGTGCACCAGACAACGTTGGCCACGTCGAGGACGGTCCCGTCTTCCAGTTGCGGGTATCCGTCCGCCACGCCGCTCGTCCGGCCGACCCGCCGCACCCCGGCCCCGACGAGATCCTTCGGCTTGACCCGCATCAGAGGCGCGGCCTTGTGAAGGAGCTTGGAGCGAGCCTTTCTCCCCATCGGAGTGCTGGTGGTCAGAAGACGGTTGAGTATGACCGGGCCGACGAAGGGCATGAGGATCCTGCCGGAGAGCTTCTCGGGTCGGAATGGCTGCACTGCAGTCGGCTCGCCGGACAGCCAAACCTGACGTTCTCCGACCAATTCCTTGGACACCTCGGCGCCCGAATTGCCCAGCCCAACCACAAGGACGGCACCGTCCCGGAGCTGACCCGGGTTCTCGTAATCGTCGATGTGGACCTGAAAGATCCCCGGGTCGAGCTCGTCGGCGAAAGACGGCCTCCTCGGCACCTGATAGTTGGCCATGGCCACGATGACGTTGTCCGCCTCGATCGTGAGGTCACCGGACGTGGCCGTGAAGCCTGCACCGTCCCGGCTGAGGTGGTCGACTCTCGTGCCATGCCTGATGGGGAAGTCGAAGTGGTTTGCGTACGACTCGAGGTAGTCGGCTACCTGGTCCTTCGTGGGAAAGCCCCAATCCTCGCCCTCGATCGGGAAGCCGGGGAGGCTGTTGAACCGATTCGGGGTGAAGAGCCGGAGAGAGTCCCACCGATTACGCCACGCGTCGCCGGTCCTCTCGTTGCCGTCGACGATCAGGAAGGGCACCCTTGCTTGAGTCAGGTGATAACCGACAGCGAGGCCGGCCTGCCCACCCCCGATCACCAAAGTGTCGATTCGATCTCGTGGTGCATTGCTCATGCCTCGACCGTATGGGCAGGGCTTGGTGCCGTGAATACGGAAAACTCCCCATACGGGATGACTCAGGTCGAAACCAGGCCATTCTCGGCGGCGAACAGGGTGGCGGCCGCCCGGGAGGAGACTCCCATCTTGCGATAGCTGTTCTGGATGTGCCGGTCGACCGTCTTGGGTGCGATGTCGAGTTCCCGGGCAATCTGTTTGGTCCGCAGCCCTATGGCCAGCAAGCCGACGACCTCGACCTCCCTCTCGGTGAGACCAGCCGGCCGTTCGATGGCAGGTGGTCGCTGTCCGGCGGCCTTGGCGACGGCGCGGACCATCTCCGGATCGAAGCCTCCCTGCCGGGCCTTTCGCACCAGAGAGGCGGTCGCCTCATCGGCTGACAGCGCGTCGCGATAGGGCCGTCGTTCCGTCTTGGATCGAAAGGCGTCGGCCGCGGCGAGGAGTCGGGCAGCCGGGGACAAAGCCGATATGTCGATCCCGCGGTGATAACCCGAGCCGTCGGGCCGCTCATGATGGGCCATGGCAATCGATGCCACATCGGCCAGGAAGTCAGAGTGTGCCAGCGCCCGCTCGGTCTGATAGGGATGAAGTCTCGCTTGCTCTCTCTCGTCGGCGGTGAGCGGGCCCGGCTTGTTCCAGATTCGCGCGGACACGGCGGTCCTGCCCACATCGTGCACATAGCCGGCACGACGTATCGAGACGACCTCCGAGGGTCGGAAACCATTGATTTCAGCGGCCGATGCGGCGAGGTCGGCGACCCCGGACGAGTGACCCGTGAGATAGGGCGAGACCAGGTCGGCGAAGATCCCGATGGCACCGAGGGCGCGGTCGATCTCACCTCCCTCGAGGATCAGCCGCGGTTTAGGCTCGGCCGCGAGGACATCTTCCCAGACGCTGCCCGGAGGATCCGATGGTCCGAGCAATTCGGTGGCATTCGCCAAAAAGACGTCGACCACTTCGGGGTCGAAGGCCTTCCCGCTTCTCGATCTGATCACCTCCTTCACGTATTCGTCGTCACCCAAGAGCCGCTGGTAACAGGCATCGCCAGCCACCTGGATGATGCGCAGAGGAAGAGGAACCTCGTCGCCGCGGGCCCGACCGAGGACGCTCGCCCCGTCCCATCGCTCGGTGAGAAGCGAGAACATTCCATAGATCGAGTCGGGGACACCGAGACGTTCGGCGAACATCCCGGCCACCTCGCACAACGCGCTCATATGGCCCTTGATGAAGCGAAAGGACCGGGGCAGACCGGTCATCACGTCCCAGGATCGCCGTGGCAATGAGGCCCCGGGCGTCTGCAAGGAGCGAGAGACACCTGCGAGGATCTCGGGCCGTGATCCGAACTGTCGCCGGGTGAATTGCACCGACATGCGCCCGGGGAAGATCTCCGATCGCTCCTTCTCATCGACCGTGCATCCCGCGTACATCAACAGACTGGCGTAGTAAGTGCTCGACTCCGTGTCGGCGTCGACGTCGAGCGCCTGACAGAGTCGCATGGACGTCAGCGTCGCTTGGAGACCATGCTCGAACGGGAAACCCATACCCAGGTCGGTGGCGAGGCACATCGCCGAAATGACCTCGGCTGCCCGCACCTGGTCAGTCTTCGATTGGGGGGTTTGGGTCACGCCAACGACGGTAGTGCCCCTCCCTGGCTCCAGCCCCCGGCCGGCGGGGCAACGAATCGGCGAGACGATGCTGGACTGGATCGACGACACATGACCCCTGGCGTTTGGCCGGAGGCTGTTCTGGGTACCTGTGTGGCACGAAAATGAAAGGGAGGTCATGCCACGCTCAGGACTGATCTGGACGATCGTGGGCATATTGCTCATCATCGCCCTCCTGATCTACATCCTCTAGGAGGAACCTCGAGACCGCCCTGCCAAAAAGGGCGGTCTCATCGCGTCACGGAGGACCTCGGCTAGCGTCGCATCCAGAGCAAGGGAGACGTCATGGCAGGTATGTGGGTCGTTCACGTCGACGTGAAGGACGACGAGAGGTATGGCGAGTACATCAAGGAGTCGAGCAAGGTCGTGGCAGACCACGACGGAGAATTCATCGCCAGGGGCGGCCGGTACCAGCAGATGGAGGGACCTGAGTTCCCACGAAACGTGCTGGTCAGGTTTCCCACCTATGAGCGGGCCGTCGAGGCATACGAGTCGGAGGAGTATCAGGCGATCCTCGAAATCGCCAAGGAATCATCCGATCGTCTTCTGACCATTCTGGAGATCGACGACTGATAGCCGGTGCGGAAGGCACGAAAGTCCAGGCTCCTCCCGTCTGCCGCCTTGGTCCTCGGGATCGTCCTCTCCGGGTCGGGGCTCGTCCTTCTCGGCATCTATATCGCCGGTGTGATCGAAATCCTCATCGACCAACCGGCCGATCGATCCTGGCTCTTCTGGGGTCTCGGCATCGCCTTCATCGGCATGACCCTTCTCGTCGCCGGCGTGGCCCTCGTCGTGGTGTGGCGGCGGACACGACCCGGACACGACCCGGATTGACCCGGTAGCGCCGCGGGTATCTTGGAAGTGAGGAGGTAGTCATGGCAGCCAATCCACCCGACGGTTACCACACAGTCACCCCACAGATCGTGGCCAATGACGCCCGGGCCATCATCGATTTCATGATGAAGGTGTTCGACGCCGACATCAAAGAGTTGTTCGAGGACGACGGGCGCGTGATGCATGCCGAGATGAGGCTCGGAGACTCACTGGTCTTCGTCGCCGGGGCCAACGATGAATTCCCGTCGTTTCCGGCGATGCTGAGCGTCTATGTGGAAGACGTCGACGCAACCCATGCCCGCGCACTCGAAGAGGGAGCGAACACCATGCGGGAGCCCGAAGACCAGTTCTACGGTGATCGCACGAGCGGGGTCGTGGACAGTCAGGGCAACCAATGGTGGATCTCGACCCACATCGAGGATGTCTCCGAAGAGGAGATGCGTCGTCGCATGGCCGAGATGAGCGGTTGACCGCCGAGATCTATCACCTCGCCCTCCCCGGCGACTGGGCGGCCAGCACCGACGAATACCGGACCTCGAGTCTCGACGAGGAGGGGTTCATCCACTGCTCCACGGCTGATCAGGTGGCTGAGGTGGCCAGACGCCTCTACCACGATCACAACGATCTCATCCTGCTCACCATCGACCCGTCGAGTCTCGGCGACACATTGACCTATGAGGACCTATACGACCTGGGCGAAGAATTCCCGCACATATATGGCCCGCTACCGACCAGCGCTGTGGTCTCCACAGCCCCCTACCTGGAGCATCTCGAGGAGGGTCTTTGGCGGGACGGGACCCGGTTCGATCAGGAGTGGATGGACAGGATGCTGCATCCCGAGTTCAGCGAGGTGGGACGTTCCGGTCGCACCTACACGCGAGCGCAGGCAATCGCGGCGTCGTCCCGATCGATCGAATCAGAGATTCCTCTGGCTGAGTATCGGATCCAACTCATCGATGAGGACGTGGCCCTGGTCCGCTACATCAGTCGACAGACACTCGACGGAGCACCGAGACCGGCTGAGCGCACCTCGGTCTGGGTGAACACGAACGACGGATGGCGGCTCAGGTTTCATCAGGGGACGCCCTTTCCCGAGGGCTGATCCCAATGAGACTTCCACTGTTTGACGTTCAGCCAGAACGGGCGTCGCCGATTCGCGTGGCTGCACCGGCGGTTCCTTCGTCGTGTCAGCAGAAGAGACCGACCCAGTTAGGCTGACCGCCGCCCGATCATCGGCTGAAACCATCGCATCGATACCACAGACGTCACTTTCCTCCGGTCTCGACCCCCAGGCCGTCGAGATAGTGGAGCCGGTCACCGGTTCGGATATTCCGGTCCGGCTGCTCTATGTGGAGACGTGGGACGGTCTCTATGCCCCGGTGGGGCTTCGCCTTCCCGAGGGGCCGGGACCGTTCCCCACAGTTGTCATGGCATCAGGCAACGGAGGGGGCGGAATGGCGTGGATTCGAGATGCGGTCGCCAATCGGGGCTACACGATGGAACGACTGCTTCAAGCCGGATACGCATGCGCCTGGATCCGATATCGCAGCGAGGTCGAGTTGGGCTATCACAGCGGTGGGCAGCTGGTCTGGGACCAGCGTCAGGGTGGCGACATGTTCAACCGCGCCCCTCTCGAATACGAGGACGAGATCGCAATCCTGGAGTACTTGAAGGGTCGACCCGAAGTGGACGGCGATCGCATGGC
The DNA here is from genome assembly GCA_035620735.1 of Acidimicrobiia bacterium. GTDB lineage: Bacteria > Actinomycetota > Acidimicrobiia > Spongiisociales > ZC4RG35 > JANQRA01. Next base: position 30,574 of record DASPGH010000122.1, read on the forward strand.
CCACATCGGGAGCAGCCACGGCGGGGAGATGGCGCTGAAGATCACCTCTGAGTACCACGGGCTGGCGGCCGCGGTGGCCAACGAGCCGGCCGCTCATGAGTTCCTCGCCCTCACCCCGGACGAGACCGCCCCGATGAACGAAGAGACCGGGTTGCGCAACATCGAGAACATGCAGATGGCCGAGGTGGAGAAGGTTCGGTCGCGGATCGACACAGACCTGGCCTCGAAGCGGATCGCCGGTATCACCACCCCGATACTCGTGATCGGACGGGAGACCGATCATCTCCAGGGGATCTTTCGCACTACATACGAGCTACTCGAGGAAGCCGGCAAAGACGTGGAGTGGGTCTCATTCGACCACCCCGTTCACGGCTTCGTGTTCCCCTTCAGAGGCAAAGATGGCAGTTACGAGGTGGATTCGGTGCAGGACGGGGCCATCGAGACGATCCTCGACTTCCTCGGGCGCCGTCTCGGCGCCTGATCACCCCACCGCGTCGAGCGCCGTGGCCAAGGCCGTGACCATGGATGGGTCGTTCGGGCTTCCCATTGTGAAGATGACCACGTCGACACCGTTGTCGAGATGGCGGGCGGCCTGTTCGGCGACCGCCTCGGCCTCCTCGTCGTGGGAATATCGCACGTGCACGGAGCAGTCGATATCAGAGGAGTCCCGGCCAACGCGGCGACAATGGTCTTCGAGCACCTCGCGGAGACGACTCCATTCCCCGGTATCGACCAGCAAGGCATCCCACATCTGCGCCCAGCGGGCGACGGCTGCCAGCGTGCGCTTCTCGCCGGTCCCTCCGATGACGATCGGCGGGTGGGGCTTTTGGGTTGCCTTTGGCTCGCTGAGGGCGTCCTTCAGCTCGTAGAACTCGCCGGAGTAGCTCGTCGCCTCTTTGGTCATGAGGCTGACTATCACCTCGAGACCTTCGTCGAACCGGTCGAACCTCTCACGGAGTGAGCCCAGTTCGATTCCGTGAGCCTCGGCCTCCTCTTCGAACCACCCGGCACCTAGACCGAGATAGGACCGGCCACCGGAGATGTGATCCAGGGTCACCGCCATCTTGGCCGTGATCGACGGGAGCCGGAAATGCATGCCGTTGACCATGGAGCCGATCCGGATTCGGCTGGTCTCACGAGCCAGGGCCGACAACGTCACCCAGCCATCGAGTGACGTTCCGTGAGGATCGCTGCGCAACGGGTAGAGGTGGTCCCAGTTCCACGCCGACTCGAAGAGCTCGATGCCGTCGGCTTCCCGCCACACCTCCAGCATGTTGTCCCAGGTCGTGTGGTGGTTTGGTGTCTTGATCCCATATCTGCCCATTTCGACCCTCCTAGACAGCGAACACCTTGCTCCGGTCGATACCGAGATCGTCCAGCATCACCCAGGCCGCATTGCGTCCCGGTCCCGCCGAGACCGACGGTCCCGGATATGTGGTGGCACCCGTTTGATAGAGACCGGCTATGGGCATCCTGTGCTGTGCCCAGCCGTAGACCGGGCGAAACGCGCCCGACTGAGCCAGATCCTGGTCCCCACCGTGACAGGATCCGTGCCAGTTGTGGGCGTTCATCCGCTCCAGGTCGAGTGGGCTCTTGATCGCGTCCGCCAGGATGGTCTCGTCACTCAGGTCGGGCGAGTAACGGCGGAGATGCTCCAGATGCGCCGATGCCACCTCCTCCTTGACCTCGTCCCATGTCTCGGCTCCCGACGCCAGCTCATAAGGGTGAAATCCGATCACCTTCAAAGTGTGATTGCCGTCGGGTGCCCGGCTGGGGTCGGCAACGGTCGGGCAGAGCACCAGAAGCGGGGGGTCATCGAGGGCGAGGGACCCGGTCAGGAAGTCGTGCTCGACACGAAGCATCCGCTCTACCGAGTGGGGCGTCCCCGAGGCGATGGGTCGTATCGCCCCCTCGGGAGTGTCGAACTCAGGAGCCTGTGTGGTGGCGTAGTGCGCCGGGCAGAGTGCGATCCCGGCCCGCCATTCCTCGACGCCCGTGACGAAGTCTGCACCCCAGCTGCCCTCGGGTGCCATGCCCAGTAGGTGTTTGATGTGAACGGTGGACAAGACTGCTTTCGATGCCCGGTGCTCCTCACCGGTCTCATCGACGACTCCGACGCAACGGCCGCTCTCGATGATGAGACGATCGACTCGCCTACCTGCGAGGATCATCCCCCCATTGGCCTCGATGACCCTGCTCAACGCGAGGGGCAGGGCTGCCGAGCCGCCCTTGGGGATGATCCACGAACTGGTCTGACGCCCGAACGCCAGCGAGTAGGCGAGACGCCCGGTGCCGACACGTTGCGGTGGTTGGACGGTCATGAACGCCAACCAGAGCATGAAGGCGCGGCTGTGCGGGTGCTCGAACTCCCTGCTGATGATGTCCCAGGCACTGGAGGCGTTGCGTTTGCGCCACTTGTCTCCCTCCGGGTGCTCGGCCAACCGCTGGTCGAGAGTGGGGCCCATACCCAAAGGGGTGTAGCGCGAGTCGGCGAAGACACCCTTCACCCGGTCGTACTCCTCCATCATTCGGCGGTAGGCGGCGCCATCCGAGCGCGAGAACCGGTCGATCTCGGCGACGGTCTGGTCGATGTCCCGCCACATCGTCACCGAGGTCCCGTCGGGAAAGGGGATGTGCACCACGGGGTCGGGTTGGATGTATTCGAGACCGAAGTCGCCGAGGTTGAGCTCGTTGAACCGGAGGGTGGGGCTGGCCTGGATGATGTTGTGGGCGGTGGAGCAGCTGTCGTGGTGGTACCCGGGCAGAGTGAGCTCCTCGGTAGCGGTGTTGCCACCGATGGTCGATCTCGCCTCCAACACCAGACAGTGCAGCCCCGCCTTGGCGAGATAGGCTGCCGCCACCAGGCTGTTGTGGCCGGCGCCGGCCACCACCACGTCGTATTGGGATCCTGACATCGTCATCAACTCCTGCAACCGGACTGACTGCAAACGATTGTCATGACATTAACGCCTAGCCTGCAGGCCCGGATGACAGACGAGATTCACATCGATTGGGACGTACCCATCGTCATGGACGATGGGCTGGTGCTGTTGGCGGACGTGTTCCGGCCCGATGAAGAAGGCCGCTACCCGGTGATTCTCTCCTATGGCCCCTATGCCAAGGGACTCGCCTTCCAGGAAGGCTACCCAGACCAGTGGCGGGTGATGACGACGGAGCACCCCGATGTGGAGGCGGGGTCGAGCAACCGCTATCAGAACTGGGAGGTCGTCGACCCGGAGAAGTGGGTCCCCGACGGGTACGTAGTGGCCCGGGTCGACTCCAGAGGTTGCGGACGCTCACCGGGGTACGTCGACGTCTTCTCCCCCCGGGAGACCGACGACCTGGTTGCTTGCATCGAATGGGCCGGGACCCGGCGATGGAGCACGGGCAAGGTGGGTCTCAACGGTATCTCTTACTACGCCATCAATCAGTGGCATGCCGCCTCGAGACAGCCGGAGCACCTCGCCGCGATCTGCGTCTGGGAAGGCGCGGCCGACTTCTACCGGGACATGACACATCATGGAGGCATCCTCTCCACCTTTTGGGCCAACTGGTACGACATGCAAGTCAAGACCGTCCAGCACGGGCTGGGAAGCCGGGGGGCCACGAGCCGGGTGACCGGTGTCCCGGTCACCGGTGATCAGGACCTGGACGAGGACCAACTGGAGGGCAACCGGGCCGATCTGGGCGCTGACGTGCGGGCACACCCCCTCGACGACGACTTCCACCGAGATCGCTCCCCCATCTGGGCCGACATCGAGGTGCCGCTGCTCTCGGCCGGGAACTGGGGAGGCCAGGGTCTGCATCTGCGGGGCAACGTGGAGGGCTTCGTCAGGTCTGCCAGCTCACAGAAGTGGCTGGAGATCCACGGTCTCGAGCATTGGACCCACTTCTACACCGACTACGGCGTCGGTCTGCAGAAGAGGTTCTTCGCCAGATTCCTGAAAGGGGAGGACAACGGGTGGGACACCGAGGCACCGGTCCGGCTTCAGATTCGTCACCTGGATCGCTTCGAGGAGCGTTCAGCTCGGACTTGGCCGTTGCCGGATACCTCGTGGACCACTCTCTTTCTCGACGCCGACAACATGACACTGGGGCTGGCGGAGCCGGGAACCGATGGGAACGTCTCGTATGACCCGACCGGTCGTGGGGTCACCTTTCTCCTCGAGCCCTTTGAGACGGAAACGGAGCTGACCGGGCCCTCGGCGCTCAGGCTGTTCGTGTCCTCGGCCACCGAGGATGCAGACATCTTCGTCGTCGTCCGGGTTTTCGACTCAGAAGGCAGAGAAGTGACATTCCAGGGCGCCATCGACCCGCACACCCCGATCGCACAAGGATGGCTGAGGGCGTCGCATCGTCGTCTCGATCCGGAGCTGAGTCTTCCCTACCGCCCTTACCACTCTCACGATGCGCAAGAGCCCCTACTACCCGGTCAGATCTACCAGCTGGACATAGAGATCTGGCCGACATCGATCGTGATCCCGGCCGGCTATCGGCTGGGTCTCAGTATCCGGGGCAACGACTACGAGTACGAGGGAGATCTCGGTGAGGCGAAACTCTCCACCTTCAAGAATCGGCTCACCGGCTGTGGCCCCTTCCTCCACGATGATCCAAGTGACCGGCCGTTGCAGCTGTTCGGTGGCGAGATCTCGATCCACACCGGCCCTCTACATCCCTCTTTGCTGCTGATCCCGGTGATTCCGCAGGGGTAGGAAGGGTCATCGGGCCATTCCCGAGCCCACTCGCCTGGAGGGCTTCAGTCCCAGTCGAGAAAGGCGGGGAGACGGCCCGCCTTGCGCAAACTCCCCACGATGCCCTCGGGGAAGAAGAGGAGGGCGGCGAGCAGGATGAGGCCTGTGAAGACGATGTTGAGGGCGGACTCACCAAACTGACGGACGGCGACCTCGTTCACACCGAGGATGAGGATCGCCCCGAGAATTGGGCCGGCCACCGTCCCCCGCCCCCCGATGATCGCCATCAGCACCATGCGCGCCGCCACGGCGATTGCGAAGAAGGTCAGAGGTCGGAGATGGGTCAGCGAGTAGCCGTATATGGCCCCGGCCATGCCGATGAAGAAGGCACTCAATGCAAAAGCCCAGACCTTGTACCAGCGGGTGTTGATCCCGGCCACCTCGGCCTTGGTCTCGTCCTGGCTGATCGCCCGCAGACCCAGGCCGAATTTTGAGTGTGCCACCCGGTAGGAGAGTAAGACGGCGCCGATGGCAGTGATCGCCATGGCGTAGTAGAAGGGCACCTTGAGGAATTCCACAGGGTTCTCCACACCGAAGAGGTCGGTCATCCAGGTCAGATCGATCAAGGGAAGATCGAGACCGCTGGAGGCTCCGATGAACTCCCAGTTGTCGAAGATGAGCAGACCCAGAAACAGCATGGCGATCGTGGCCACGATGAAGGCCGGGCCCCGAGTCCTGAGTGTGATGAGCCCGGCCAGGAAGCCGACGACCATGGCCGCCAACCCAGCCACCGGGAGGAAGAGGAACGGGGAGATGTCCCAGTGCGCCAGAGCGAGACCTGCGCTGTAGCCACCGATGGCGTAGAAAAGCCCATGTCCCAGTGAGATGTACCCGGCGAACCCACCGAGGATGTTCCAACTCGATGACAGGGCGATCCACATGAGGAGCAACATCCCGAGCTGCATCACATAGGCGTAGGAGTCGAAGATCGGGTAGGCGATGACGGGGAAGAAGAGGACGAGACCCAGGGAGATGGCCAGCGTCACCCGACGCGCGGTGGTTCCCGGCTTCCGGCCCGGTGCACCCTCGACGAGCTCTTCTCGCTGCTCGACCACGGCCACGTTCTACAGCCTCGCCTTCGCGCCGAACAGACCCTCGGGTCTCAACATCAGGATGAGAAACAAGGTCAGATAGAACGTGATCGGCGACCAGGTCGGGCCGAAGAAGTCGGTGACGAACGCGCTGGCCACAGCCAGGAGCATCGCTCCGATGACTGCTCCTTTGATGCTCCCCATCCCACCGAGGACGATTAGGGCGAGCAGGAAGGCCACCCACTGCCAGTGTCTCCCCGGGAAGAAGGGGAACATGAAGCTGAGCAGCGATCCGGCCGCCCCGGCCAGCGCCATGCCGATCCCGAACGCGATCGCCGACACCTTGCGGACGTTCACACCCACGATCTGGGCAGCAGCCCGGTTCTGCATCGTGGCCCGGATGGCCGTGCCGGTCTTGGTGAATCTGAGGACGATCCAGAGCAGGATCAGGAGTGCGAAGCTGATCAGAGAGGCGTAGAGCTGACTACTCGGCATGAAGATGTCACCGATGAACAGCGAAGTCGAGGCGTACTCGGGTCTCACGCTGCGGAAGATGCCGGTGAATATGAAGGTGAGCATCCCCTCCACGATCAGAGCGAGGCCAAAAGTGAGCAGGACCGTCATCTCCACGTAGCGGGGGCTCTCCTCGAGACGGGGGAAGAGGGTGAGGTAGAGGAAGACCCCGAGGCCGAACATGAGCGGCATGGTGATGACCAACGAGATCATCGGGTCGAGAGTCAGGTTCTCGAAGAGGACGTAGGTGACGTAGGCCGCCACCAGGATGAAGGCGGCATGGGCCAGGTTGACCACCCGCATGACGCCGAATAGGAGGGTGAGACCCGAGGCCATCATGGCGTAGACGCCGCCGAGCAAGAGCCCCAGAACGAGGATCTGCACCCATTCCATCAGTCGGCGTCTCTCCGTCTGGCCATCGCCTTGCCCAGGTAGAGGTCGCGGATCCTCGGGTCGGCCAGTATCCCATCGGCGGGACCTTCGAACTCCAGAGAGCCCAGGTCGAGGACGAAACCCCAGTCGACCGCCTCGAGGCCTTTTGCCGCGTTCTGCTCGACCAGGACGACCGTTATGCCCAGGCTGGCGAACTCCCTTATCCTCTCGAAGATCTGATCGGCGATCATGGGGGCGAGACCCAGGCTGGGCTCATCGATCATCACCATCTTGGGTTCGATCATGAGAGCGCGACCCAACGTCACCATCTGCTGCTCACCCCCCGAGAGCGTCCCGGCATGCTGACCCCTGCGCTCTTTCAGGATGGGGAAAGCCTCGTAGACCGCCTCCAATCGCTCCTGCAACAGTGAGCGGTCCTCGATGAGATAGCCGCCCATTACCAGATTCTCTTTCACGGTCATGGTCGGGAACAGGCTGGCGTCCTGGGGGACGAAACAGACACCGGCGGCCAGCATCTGGTCGGGTCGCGACCCGTTCATGCGTTTCGCGTTGAATCGGACCTCGCCGCGTCTAGGTTTCAGGAAGCCGGCGATCGTGCGCAGGAGAGTCGATTTGCCGGCCCCGTTGGGCCCGACGATGCAATAGGACGTCCCCTCCTCGATGCTGAGGGTGAGACCGGTGAGGATGTCCGGTCCCGCCCCGTACCCGGCGACGACGTCTTCGACCTCCAGCAGCGCCACCTAGGCCCTCCCCAGGTAGGCGTCGAGGACGGTGTCGTCCTCTCGTATGACCTCTGGGGTTCCTGTGGTGAGGACCTCGCCGTGGGCCATGACGACGATGGTATCGCACATGGTCATCACCACGTCCATGTTGTGCTCGACGATGAGGAACGTGAGTCCCTGATCATTGAGTTGCTGGATGTGGTCCATGATCCGCTCGAGGAGTGCGGGATTCACCCCACCCGCCGGCTCGTCGAGCATGATCAGCTTGGGCTCCGGCATGAGCACGGAGGCGAACTCGAGCAACTTCTTCTGACCGTAGGACAGCGACTCGGCCGAGGTGAAGGCGAGCCGATCGATGCCCACGAAGCGGAGGAGCTCCATGGCACGGTCCTCCTCGCGCTCGAGGATCCGCGATCCGAGGAGACCGCGCCACCCGGTTGTGGGTGAGCCCACAACCATGTTCTCGAGAACGGTCATGGCACCCAGGTCACGGGTGATTTGAAACGTCCGGCTCACCCCCCGGCGAGTGATGCGGTGGGGCATCCAATCGGTGACGTCGATGCCCTCGAGCAACACGTTGCCCTCGTCAGGGGAGACGATGCCGCTGATGATGTCGAAGGCCGTGGTCTTACCGGCACCGTTGGGGCCGATGAGACCGGTGATCGAGCCCTCGTCGACGGAGAACGAGCACCCGGCGACGGCCTGGATCCCACCGTAGGCCTTGCTGACCTCGCGGACCTCTAACAAGTCGGTTACGAGCTTCTCCTCACACTCTGCAGAATCGAAGGGGCCGGCCGGAGCCGGCCCCTTCAGTCTCGTTCAGCCTCGATTTACCAATCGGGCTTCGGGAACACCATGTCGACCGTGTCGAGGCCTTCCTCGACTGGATAGACGAACTGAAGTGTCCCGTCCTGCCACTGGTTGAGGAGGTAGTCCCGCCCGATGGGGAGACCACGCTCGTCCCAGTGGAAGTCGCCGAGGACGGTTCGGACCGGATCGTCAGCCGTCCTGTCACGCAGCCACTGCTGCATCGCGGCATTGTCCGTGCTTCCGGCACCGATCATCGCCTGCTCCATGCCCTGGCAGACTGCGAAGGGAATCGCCTCATCCTCGCTCGGCTCGTTGCCGGTCCTCTCGGTGAAATCGGCGACGAAGTCCAGGTTCGAGTACTCCTCGCCGGCCAAGGTTCCGACGAACTCGATCGATGGATGCCAGACCGTGTGCATCGTCAAACCGTTCTCAGGTCCGCCGAGCTCGTCACGGAACTCGTTCTGCGCTCCCTGGGACATCCAGACGAACGAGGGCTGGTGACCAACCTGCTGAAGCGCCTGTACGAGGGAGATCGCCTCGTCGACGGAGGCCGTGGCCGCCCACACCGATTCGGCCCCGCTGCTCGCGATCGAGTTGGCAAACGTGGTCCAGTCGGTGAACCCGACCGGCCATTGCTCGTCGAAGACGATATCGATGCCGGCGTCGGCCAGGAAGCCGGGCGACAGGTCGGCAAGTACCTCTCCCGTCGCCGGGTCGTTGACCGTGCCACCGGCCAGACCGTTGCGGCCTGCAGCGGCGAACGGGTCGTCGGCGTAGACGACTGCCGCGGTCTCGGGGAAATCGTCCTCGGAGATCAGGCCCTGCTCTTGGTAATAGAGGAGGGCGTTGACCGCGGCCGAGCCGACACCTTCGGCGGGCTGGGCCTGGAAGTAGAAGATGTTCTCGAAGCCGCGCTCCCAGATTCGCTGCGCTCCACCCGACGGAACCGGGTAGACCATCCCGTTCTGCTCGGCGATAGCCGAGGTCGGGCCGGTGAGGAGGCTGGAGAAGGTGCCAAAGAGGATGTCCGCCTCGGCCACCATTCGCTCGTATTGCGTAACGGCGATCTCCTGGTCGGACTGGTTGTCCTCGACCTCGAGCACCAGCTCACGGCCAAGCACACCGCCCCTTTCGTTGATGAGATCGACACAGAGCTGATAGCCGACACGATGGAGTTCCGCCGGAATCGCGAAGTCTCCAGTCAGGGGAAGCGACGTCGCCGCGATTATCGGCTCGCCACCACCGTCGCCAGTAGTCGTTCCCGGCTCTTCCCCGGCGGTGGTGTCGACCCCACCATCGGCTGTGGTGTCGGGTCCGCCATCAGCGGTCGTGTCCGTACTCCCATCGCCTCCGCACGCAGCCAATATCAGGGCCAGCACACTCAGTATGGCGGCCAATTTCTTCCACGACTTCATACTGCTCCTCCTCTACATCCGCGAACCACGGCTGCAATCGATTGTATGATCGTCACCTGAAGATGAGCCTGCGAGTGACGAGGCTCGCCTCCGGCAACGAGGCTATCGTCGCCATCAATCGTTTGCAGCCGATAGAGGAACATATTTGAGCGACCCGAGCCGCTTTGGCGTTTTCCTCCCCTCGTTCATCTGGAGCGATGATGGGCCCGAGCGGGCACGTGGAATCATCGACTTCTCGAGAGAAGCGGAGAACCTCGGTCTCGGCTCCATATTCATCACAGATCACCTTCTCACCGCGCGACGTCTGTACTCGGTCTCCTTCCTGGAACCACTCACCACACTTGCCCTCGTCGCCGGTGTGACCGAGCGGATCATGTTGGGCACATCGGTGATGGTGGTCCCCATCCGTGAGCCGGTGCTTTTTGCCAAGCAGGTCGCCAATCTCCACTTCCTGTCGCGGGGCCGTTTCATTTTCGGGGCGGGCATAGGTTGGTATCCGAAGGAATACGAGGCGGTGGGAACGTCGAAGTCGGAGCGTGGGGTGCGCACCGATGAGATCCTCGACATCATGATCCCGCTCCTCGAGGGGAAGTCGGTCACCTACGACGGACGCTTCTACTCCCTGGATGAGGTGGAGATAGAGCCGAGGACCGAGACGAGGCCCGACCTGTGGATCGGTGGCGGATCTCAGCTGGCGGACCCGGCATCCCCCGAAGCACCCCGATTCGCCACCGCGGTAAAGCGCCGGATTCTCCGCTCCGAGGGCTGGATTCCACGGCCGACCTGCCCGCCCGACGATATCCGGCGCGACTGGGACGAGCTCCAGGACTACTTCACCGAGAACGGCCGTGATCCCAAGACCCTCACGATCGCTCACGAGAACTTCATGCACTTCGTGCCGACCCAGGAACGGGAGCGGGCCCTTCGCGTGCAACACCAGGCATTTCTGAGAGTGATGAGCGACGAACGCGGGCCCGACTATCTGGAGCAGGTGTACCTCTTCGGCACACCAGACGAAATCGTCGGTTCGCTCCAAGCCCGTGTCGACGCCGGGGTGCAGAGCTTCATGCTCCACACATTGACCCCCGACCCGGCCCAGCTGGAGCAGTGGGTCGAGCACATCATTCCCCATGTCGACTTTCCCGACAGAGGAAGTGAATAGTCACATGTCGACATGAAGCTGTCGCTGCCAGTGGGTGACGGCGATCTCGTAACCTGGCGACCATCGGGGACACCGCCTGTCGCGCCCGAGCCTGGAGGCTTCACCTCTCGAGTCGCCTACGCCGCCACGCACGTGGTCCCTGACCCCTTGCGTGAACAACACCCGGGGCGGCCGCCGATCATCGACTGGGACACCACGATCTCGATCCGTCAACATCTCTGGGCCCTTGGGCTCGGAGTGGCCGAGGCGATGGACACGGCGCAGCGAGGCTCAGGTGTCGCCTGGGACACGGCTCGTGAGCTCATTCGCCGTACCGCATCGGCGGCGGAAGGCCCGGCCGTCTACGGGGCGGCCACCGATCACCTGGCCCCGGGAGGCGTCTTCTCCCTGGACGAGATAACGGACGCCTATCAGGAACAGGTCGCATACATCGAAGGGCAGGGGGGACAGGCCATCGTGATGGCGTCCCGACACCTCGCCTCGATGGCCCAGTCGGCGGAGGACTACACCTCTGTCTATCACGATGTGATCTCGTCGGCGTCTCACCCCGTGATGATCCATTGGCTGGGAACGGCATTCGATCCCTCACTCCAGGGCTATTGGGGCAGCGACGATCCGTGGGCGGCCGCCGAAACCGTTCTCCAGCTGGCCAAGTCCCATCCCCACCAGGTCACCGGAGTGAAGCTCTCCGTGCTCGACACCGGGCTCGAGATCGACCTGCGACGGAGACTTCCCGAAGGAGTGGCGCTCTTCACTGGAGACGACCTCGACTATGTCGAGCTGATACGAGGAGACGACACCGGTCACTCCGATGCCCTCCTCGGGGTACTGGGACCCATCGCGCCGGCGGCCTGCGTTGCCTTCCAGGCATTGGATCGGAACGACGACGAGGGTTATCGGTCGGCTCTAGAGCCGACCGTGCCGCTGGCTCGCCACATGTTCTCCGAGCCCACGTTCGACTACAAGACCGGCATCGCCTTCCTGGCCTATCTGAATGGGCTCCAGGGTCATTTCAGGATGGTGGCCGGAGCAGAGAGCGCCAGGTCGCTCCCTCACCTTGCCCGGATCCTGGTCCTCGCCGACGAAGCGGGTCTCCTGGTCGATCCCGAACTGGCGATCGAGAGGATGAGGCCGGTCCTCGAGGTCGGTGGGATCCACTCCTGACCCACCGGCCCGGGAGCGACATGACCATCGGGCTAGGCTCGGGCCGGCAATCGATTGCGGCGTCAACGCAGGGCCCGGTTGACGCCCCCGAGCACGACCGGTTGAATACAAACGATTGCAGAACGAGATGGAGGTCGACCCACGATGACCGCCGAAGGACAAGTCGGCTGGATAGGCACCGGAAGGATGGGATCGGCGCTCGTGAAGCGTCTCCTCGACGCCGGCACCGAAGTGTGGGTCTACAACCGGACCCGTTCCAAGGCCGAAACCCTCGCCGCACACGGGGCCAAGGTGGTCGATCGGCCCGCTGACCTCGCGGCGACAGAGGTCGTCTTCACAATGGTGGGGGGTCCTCAGGACGTGATCGAGGTGACTCTCGGAGAAGAGGGAGTCCTCTCCCGCGACGATGCCCGACCCTCGGTGATCGTGGATTCGACGACCATCGACCCGGCAACCTCCCGGAGCCTGCGTCAGGAGGCAGCGAGCAAGGGGACCGAAGTGATTGCAGCTCCAGTCAGTGGGAACCCCAAGGTGGTGGCCTCAGGCAAGCTCACCGTGGTCGCCTCCGGCCCCGAAGGGGCCTATGCGAAAGCGGAGCCACATCTTCGACAGTTCGGCCGCAAGGTGACCTATGTCGGCGGGGGAGACGAAGCACGTCTGGTCAAGATCTGTCACAACCTCATGCTTGGTGTCGTGGCGCAGTCGATGGCGGAGATCTCAGTGCTGGCTGAGGCCTCCGGGGTCTCACGCGCCGACCTGTTCGAGTTCCTCAACGATTCGGTGATGGGATCAACCTTCACCAGGTACAAGACTCCTGCCTACGTCAACGTCGATTACACCCCGACTTTCACCTGGCATCTTCTCCGCAAGGACTTCGAGCTCGGGCTGAGCACCGCCAATGATCTCGACATCCCGTTGCCGACTGCGACCCTGGTACACCAGATCATCGTCGAAGGCATCGGTCTCGGGTATGGCGATCAGGACTTCGCCGCGCTTCTGACCAAAGAGGCGCGGGCTTCGGGTCGCGACGTCGCGCCGGAGAATCGTGATGTCCCCGACGGGCTTGCTTGAAACGAACGATTAGCTTCTCCAACCATCGCGAATGACCATCGAGCATTCGCGGCCGTTCCGGGTCGGAATGGGAGCGGGCCTCTTCCTCATCACGTCCGTGGCTTTCTTGCGGGCGCCACTCCTCCCCGAGATCGGCCGCGATCTCGGGCTGACTGCGTTGGGTCTGGGTGCGATCGGCTCGGCCTTCGCGCTAGGGCGGCTGGCGGCCGACTTTCCCGCCGGAGACATCACCGACCGAACTCGACCCGGAATCATGATGGCCACCGCGGCTCTCATCGTTGCGGCGGGGAGCCTGATGTTCGGCCTGGCACCCATGGCCTTCGTGGTCTTCATCGCAGCATTCGCCATGGGGATCGGTTCGACATGGACTTTGACCGGGTCGATGGCTTTCTTCGCGCGGGCTCCGCGAGTGCGACGGGGCATGTCGATGTCCTTCTTCGCCGCTGCCCTCCTCGCAGGTCAGGCAGTGGGCCCTGCCGTCGGCGGTCTCGCCGGGGCGGTTTGGGACTGGCGGGTCGCCATGGTCGCTGGCGCCATCCTGGTCGCTGCGGTCGCACCGTTGTTCCTGCGCAATCCCGGTTCGGCTCCCGAGAGCGATCACGACGCGACGACCGCCGCAAACACCCCTTCGCCTCCACGTCTGACCTTGGCGGTGATCTACCTCCTCCCGGCCGTCCAGTTCTCGATCGGGGCAGCCCTCATCCAGACCCTCGTTCCGATAGTCGCCGATGACGAGCTCGGGTTGGGGCCGGCCACGGTGGGCCTGGCTCTCGGGTTGGGCGGCGTCGCCCGGGTCGTGGGTGCTGTGGTCGCGGGTCGTGTCTCCGACACGCGGGGACGACGTTGGGCGCTGATTCCCGGTCTGGTCATGCAAACCGGCGGTCTGGCCATCTTCGCCATCGCGTCAGGTGCACCCGCGTGGTGGGTGTCGATCCTGGCGCTCACGTTGGGGTCGGTGGCGGTGAACGTGGGAACGACGATGTTGGCCGATCTGACCGAGCAGGGAGGTCTGGGACGTCACCTCGGAGCGTTCCGTTTCACCGGCGACCTGGCCTTCCTGATCACACCGATCGTGTCAGGTGCCCTCTACGAGGTCGGCGGGCGAACCGTGGGCACGTTGCCCGTGCTCGCCCTCGCGGCGCTCACCACGCTTGCCGCTCTGCTCTGGCTTCCCGAGACGTTGGATCACACCGCGACGTCAGCCGCGAGGAGGACCGGTGGATCCCCTGACGGATAGGACGGGTGTGAGACGGATCGAGATCGGCTTCTCATCGGTCGAGCCGGAGGCCAGCATCGAGAGCAGCGTGCCTGCGGCCTCCACACCCATCTGCCGGTAGGGCACCCGAACCGAGGTCATGGGTGGCTGCATCATGTCAAGCAGGGGAATGTCGTTGTAACCCGTGATCGAGATGTCGCGCCCCACCTGCCGACCCATCTCCTGAACGGCCCGGTAACAGCCCAGTGCGATCAGGTCGTTGGCGGCAACTATCGCGGTCAGGTCGGGACGCCGGGCCAACAATGTCGTGGCCGCCTTGTAACCCGGGTCGGTCTGATACCAGGTCGCCTCCTCGATGGCCGACGAGTCGACGGCGAGATTTCGAGCCTGCATGCGCGTGAGAAATGCCTGATATCGACCCAGACCTGTCGAGAGATGGTGTGGACCGGAGACATGCCCTATGCGGGTGTGCCCCAGATCGATGAGATGATCGACGGCGAGGCCGATGCCGCTCATGTCGTCACCGAGAATGGCCGGCACGGGTATGCCCTCGGTGGACCGGTTCACCAGCACCATGGGCACCCGACGATCCACCAGGTGACGGATGACGTCATCGGAGCGCGACGCAGTTGCGAGGATGATCCCGTCTACCCGTCGTTCTACCAATGCCTCGACGGCGGCACTTGTCTCGCTCTCGTTTATCTCGGTGTTGGTTATCAACAACGAGTAGCCCTCGGTCCCGAGGACATGCTCGGCCCCGGCGATGATCGGCCCGAAGAGCGGGTTCTCGACGTCGGGGATGACCATGCCCACCGACATCGTGCGGTTGGTGCGCAGACCCTGCGCCAATGGGTGGGGGCGATAGCCCAGTCGTCTCGCAACCTCGAGGACCCGCTCCACTGTCTCTCTGTTGACGATCGAGCGGGTTTCGGGGTTGAGAGCGCGCGACGCCGTGGAGATGTGGACGTCCGCTTCGAGGGCGACGTCGCGCAATGTCACCCGTTCTGACATGCTCCTCGTGTCGTCGGTGTGCCCATCACACTACCGACCGGGGCTGGCCCCGGTCGGCGACGATCTGCTACAAACGATTGCATGCACGGTGAGGAGTCCTCTGGCCTGCGTTTGATAGGCGACTCGGATCTGGGTGGTCATGGCGACGGGATGCAGGTCATGCCCTACGGCGACGTCCTCTACGTCGCTCATTTCGGACCGAGCGGAATGGGAACGAGCATCCTCGACATCTCCAACCGGGGAGAGCCCACTCTCCTCCGTCAGATCCCGGCACCGCCGGGCTCACACACCCACAAAGTACAGGTCGCCGACGACCTGCTGTTGACCAATCACGAGGCGTTCAGAGGCGGCCGTCCGGAGCGAGTGGGTCTGGCCGTTCACGATCTGACTGACCCATACGAGCCCCGTGAGATCGGATTCTGGGATTCGACCGGCCTCGGGGTCCATCGCATCGTGTGGGAGGGAGGAAGGTATGCCTACGTGTCGGCCACACCGGATGAGTTCACGGAGCGTATCTGGGTGGTGATAGACCTCGACGATCCCCGTCACCCGGTGGAGCGGGCGCGCTGGTGGTGGCCGGGCATGAGAGATGGCGAGGAGCGCACCTGGCCCGATTCGGAGGAGCGCTCAGTCCACCACGCCCTGGTCCGCGGTAACCGGGCATATCTCGGTTTCTGGGATTCGGGGCTGGTCATCATCGACATCTCCGATCTCGATGACCTCGGAGTGGTCTCCCATCTCGACTGGAAGGTGGGCGGGCACACTCACACATGTCTTCCCCTCGGCTCCCGGGCGCTGGTGGCCGTGACCGACGAGTCGACCTTCGACGATTGCATGGGCCCGCCTCACATGATCCGAATTGTTGACGTCGCAGATGAGACCGCTCCCGAGGTGCGCTCGATCTGTCCCACCCCCGGGGAGGAGTTCTGTCTGAGGGGGCTTCGCTACGGCGCCCACTGTCTGCACGAGAATCGGCCGGACAGCTATGAGAGTGAGACGCTCATCTTCGCCACCTACTTCAACGCAGGGCTGCGGGTATACGACACGACCGACCCGGACGGTCCAATCGAGGTAGCCCATTTCATCCCGGCCTGTCCCCCGGGACAGCAGGCAATTCAGATCAACGACCTCTTCGTCACAGAAGACCACACCGTCTTCATCACCGATCGAGTCAACGGTGGCGTCTACATCCTCGAGCCAGAGGAGGACCTGCACGCCGAGATGACACGGCATCGGCTCTGACACTGGAAAGGAACAACACATGACAGAACTCGGATTCGCCCCTTCCGAAGATCCCTTCGTCGTGGAGCACGGCGGCTTCTACCGGCGCTGGTTGAGCATGATCGACGACGTCGACGAGCTCAGGGCGGCTGTGGCCCGTCTTCAAGGCACGACCGAGGACCACTGGGTTCCCGTCTGGCAGAGCGTGGGTGACCGCCATGAGGCGGAGGGCGACCGTCTCGAAGCAGCCGGCGACTACGACGCCGCCCGCCGTGCCTACCTGCAAGCCAAGACCTACTTCGCCATTGGCCGGTTCCCGGGGGAGGTGACCCCGGTCAAGGCCCGCATCAGCGAGGCGTGCGCCAGGGCGTACCGCAAGGCGTCTGCCCATCTCGACCCCCCTCTGGATGTGGTGCAGATAGATCATCAGGGTCAAAGCATCGGTGTCCATTTCAGGGCGCCCAAGGAAGCTGAGGGCCCGGTGCCCGCCGTGTTGATCATGTGCGGGGCCGACGTGTTCAAGGAGGACAGGGGATGGGCCGCCGACCTAGCCCTGGAGCACGGACTCGCCTCGGTGGTGATGGATGGCCCGGCCACCGGCGAGAACCCGTTCCCGTGGTCACCAGATTCGGTCAGCGCTTGGGAGGCCGCGGTCGACTACCTGGCGTCGCGGCCCGAGGTCGACGGAGAGAGGATCGGCGCCTTCGGGATCAGCCGTGGTGGCTATTCGGTGATGCAACTGGCGGGGACCGTGCCCAACAAGGTCAAGGCGGTGGTGGCCAACGCCGGTCACCCGTTCGGTTATCGGATGACCGACGAGGAGATGGAAGACTTCGTCGCCCATGCCAACCGCCGTGCCGAGTGGCGTTTTGGTGAACCGGACGGACCACCCTCGTTCGGCCCCACGAGCAGGGACCAAGAAGAGGAGAGGTTCAAGACGTGGGCTTTGTCGGAGCTGGGGCTGGTCGACCGTATCGTCCAGCCGGTGTTCATGATCAACGGCAAACACGACCATCTCGCCCCCATCGGGAACATCTACTTCATGCTGGAAAGCGGGCCGCCGACCTTCCGAACCGCCCGCGTCTATGCCGACGCCGGCCACTGCGCGTTCAAGCATCAGGCGGACTGGGCACCGGCCACCTTCCGCTTCCTGAGGGACAAACTCACAGTCGACCTGGACCGAGCCGGAAGTTGATCGGGGTCGTTCTCGGTTTGGCGACCGGGGCGCTGTTCGCCGCAGGATCGGTGCTGGCGCGGGTAGGTCACCGGCACCGGCCGAATGACGACGGTCTGATGATGACGGTCCTGGTGAACGTGATCGTCCTCGCCCTCGTCGGTCTCACGGTGACGCCTCCTCCGTGGAGCACCGCCGGCGTGATCGGTCTGGCCCTGGGCGGAGTGCTCGGCTCCCTGATGGGCCGGTCCGCCAACCTCCGTGCTGTGCGTCTGGTCGGGGCCACCCGGGCCAGCGCCTTCATGACCGGGAGCCCGGTGGTGGCCGCCTTGGCGGGCTGGTTGGTGCTCGGGGAGGAAGTCGAGATTCTCGATGGCGTCGGCGGGCTGATCGTCATCGCCGGACTGCTTGCTCTGGTGCGAGCACGGGCCACCCCCACCTCGATGCTCGACGGCGTCGCCACCCCTGCCGACCCCACCACGAAGAGGCTGGGTTTCGTCTTCGCCGCCGCTGCTCCTGTCTTCTTCGGTCTGGGTTTCGTGGTCAAGAAGTGGGGTCTTCTCCGCTACGACGATGCGGTCCTCGGCGCCCTCATCGGCTCGGCCGCCGCCTTCACCGTCGTCGTGGCGATCGACACTTTCGGCGGGCGCATCGGTCGTCGCGTTCGCGAGAACTTCCGCCACATCCCCTGGTGGTTCGTGGTCGCCGGGGTGGCGATGAGTGGCGCACTCATCACTCAGATGGCCGCCTTCGGCTACCTGGAGGCGTGGCTGGTCGGCGTTCTCCAATCGACACAAGGCATCTTCGCCTTGTTGCTGGGCTGGCTGTTCATCAGGGAGGAAGAGCGCATCGACGTCTGGATCGTAGCCAGCGTTCTCCTGGTCGCCTCCGGGGTCATCCTGATCGGGATACAACGCTGAGCGGGCCCTGTCACGACCCGGCCTCCCCCGACCCTCTCCATCTCCGCACCTCCCCGACCCCCCACCATTCTCGGGGCCAGAGACTTCGCTGAGCGAAGTCTGCAAACAGGGTTGCCAGAACACACAGCAACGAACACACCGCAACGACCGCACCCAACCCACCGCAACGCCGGCCTAGTCACCACAAACGTTTGCGGGTCTACAATCGGGGCGAGCAGAGGAGGACAGCAATGGCTGGAGAACAGCGCATCAGCTACGTGGCGCTCGACGACATGACACCGGAGATGCGTCAGGAGATGGAACGTTGTGCCCGGGAGGGCACTCCCCGCCCGGAGAGCTCGGCGGTCCGGGCGCATGTCCCCAAGGCCTTCTGGTTCTTCGCCAATGGTTGGCGGGACCTCTTCCGTGAGGGTGTCCTCGACCATGACATCAAAGAACTGTGTCGGGTCTATGTCTCGAGATCGGTCAAGTGCGAATACTGCGGAAACCAGCGTTCGGAACAGGGTCGGAAGATGGGTCTAACCGAAGGAAAATACGACGAGCTGCTGAATTTCGAGTCGTCAGGACAGTACGACGACAGACAGAAGGCGGCGTTGGCGTACACCGAGGCCATCGTGTGGCACCTCGACGTCGATGACGTCTTCTGGGAGCGCATGCATCGCCACTTCAGCCAACCCGAGCTGGTTGAGCTCGGCTGTTTCATCGGTCTCACCATGGGTCAGCAGAGTTGGCTGCGTCTACTCGATATAGACCACCACCAGTACATGGCGGGAACGGCGGCATCCATGGCCCCTGGCTTCGAGGACGCCGAAGCGCTGGCCCAGACCAAGGCGTCCGAGGACTACTGGGCCAGTACCTGAGTCTCTGCCCGAGGACCTGACAGCCCCGGAAACGGCAGAGAACTCGTTGACAGATCACCGCAAACATCAATAAGTTAGCCTTCGACTACAAACGATTGCAGGAATCGCCGGGGAGAGCCGAGCACCGGTTGTTGGTCTGAACTGAGGAGGAGACATGAGTTCGCACAAAACCGTCACGGCCAAACGGCTGTGGGCCATTTTCCTGGCCATGACGATGATCGTGGCCGCTTGCACGGGAACGACCACCGATTCGACCGAGGGGGACACCCCCACGACCGCCGGCGACGGCGACGGGGCGACCACGACGGCGGGGGAGCCCAGCGACACAACGGCTCCGTCGACCGGAGGGGTGACCAACCCGGACACCTTCGTGCATGCCGCGGACGACGAGCCGACATCGCTGGACCCGGCCCAGGTCGAGGCGGGTGAGGGAGGCGAGACAGTGATCCTCCAGGTATACGACCGTCTCGTCGAGTTCTCCCCGGATGGCCCCGATCTGGTTCCGGGCATCGCCGCCGAAGTGCCCTCGGTCGAGAACGGCGGCATCTCAGAGGACGGGACCGTCTACACCTTCACGATCAGAGAAGGAGTGGTCGACCACGAGGACAACCCGGTGGATGCCACCGACGTCAAGTACTCCTGGGACCGGGTCCTGACCATGGACCTCCCCGAGAGCAACGTGGGCCTGCTGGCCGATACCGTCGCTTCCACCGAGGCACCCGATGCCACCACCTTCGTGGTGACGTTGAACCAGCCAAATGCGGCATTCCTCAACTCCGTTGTGACACAGTCCGTGGCCTCGATCATGTCCGAGGAGTTCGTCGAATTCAACGGTGGATACGAGGCCGGCACACCCAACGAGTACATCGCCACCAACCCCGTCGGCACCGGGCCCTATGTGTTCGACACGTGGAATCGCGGCGAGAACATGCTCTTCACGGTCAACGAGAACTACTGGGGCACTCCGGCGAACCTCGACCTCCGGATCGAGATCGTGCCCGACCCCGATGTTCGCGTCCTCGGTGTGCGCGCCGGTGACTTCGACACGATCGAGACCGACCCTTCGTTCGTGGGTGACGTGGAAGGTGCGGAGGGAGTCACGGTGTTCCAGGGTGAGTTCCTCCTGGAGCCCATTCACATCGGGTTCAACCTGAACTACCCGGTCGACGAGCTACCGGCCGAAGACACGATTCCGGCCGACTTCTTCTACGACCCAATGATCCGACAGGCGTTCAACCACGCCTTCGATTACGAGGCATTCATCCAGGGTGCCTTGGGTGGCTTCGGAGCACCGACGCCGTTCTACCTGCCCCAGGGTGTCCTCGGCTACAGCGAGGACCTCCCCGTCTACACCCAGGATCTGGCAATGGCGGAGCAGTTGTTCCGTGACGCTGGTGTATGGGACGAAGGGTTCAGTGTGTCGGTCATCGCTGAGGGCGGAAACCTCTTCGAGATCGCCGCACTCGTCCTGAAGGACTCGCTGGAGGGGCTCAACCCCAACTTCACGGTGAACGTCCTCGCCCTGGCCGAGGCCCAGTTCGACGAGGCCCACGCCTCGGACCCGATCCCCTATGCGATGTGGGTCAAGAACGCCGACCCATTCGCCGACCCCCATGCGTTCCAGAGTGAGTACATGGACCCGGAGGGCAACTGGGGTCAGGTGCATGGAATGGCCAACGGCTATCAGGATCCAGAGACGATCTCGTCGATGATCGACGAGGCATCAGTGATCACCGATCCTGCCGAGCGGGAGGCGATCTATCACGAGCTGTCAGCGATGTTCTACGACGACCCGATGTGGATCATCGCCGGCAACGAGGTGGCCGTCATGGCGTACCGCGACTGGGTGCAGGGTTTCGTCATGAACCCCCTGTGGCCCCGGCCCAGTCTGAAGTTCGCCCTGTTCGACAAGGGATGACAGACGACCACCTGAGCGAGAGGGGCGCTGGTCCCCACGCCCCTCTCCGCCCCCACGAAAAGCAGGCGCACAGTGCCATGATGGGTGCCTGATGCAGATCAAGGACTATGTCCTGCGCCGAATGATGGTCCTGCCGATCCTGATCATCGGCACGTCCTTGATCGTGTTCACACTGACCAGGGTGGGAGGCTCCCCCGTCGGGATCTATCTGTCCCATGAGATGACCCCGGAGGAGGTAGCCGAGATCGAGCAGCGCTACGGTCTCGACCAGCCGCTACCAGTGCAATACCTCACCTGGGCAGGTGGCATGTTGACCGGAGACTGGGGCTGGTCGGGTGTTGCTGCCGCACCGGTGCGCCAGGTCTTCCCGGACAAGCTGGGCGCCACCATGGAATTGGCTGTCGCTGCGGGGATCGTGGCCGTCGCCCTTGGCATCGGTCTGGGGACATATGGAGGTGCCAGACGAGACCGGCTTCCCGACCACCTCACAAGAGTCTTCTCGATCAGCGGTGCTGCCATGCCCATCTTCTGGTTTGGCATCCTCTTACTCATCGTGTTTTGGGTGGGTCTGGGGTGGGCGCCCATCGGAAGGTCCGATGCCGACATATTCCAGAGCATCGCCCATCCCACCGGCCTCTACGCGATCGACGCCATCATCGCCGTAAGCTGGACCGCATTCGTCGACGCCATCTGGCATCTCCTCCTGCCGGCCATTGCCCTCGGCTTCGGCACCGCGGCGATCATCACCAGGATGATGCGATCCTCCCTCGTCGAGTCGATGAGTGAGGAATACGTCGATGCGGCCCGGGCCAAAGGCCTGCCCGAGAAGCTGGTGCTCCGGCGTCACGCCCGCCGTAACGCGCTCATCCCGACGGTCACCGTCATCGGTCTCAGCTTCGGATTCCTCCTCCAGGGAACGGTCGTCGTCGAGATCATCTTCCGCTGGCCCGGTCTGGGCCGCTGGATGGCCGATGCAGTGCTGAGAGGCGACCAGGCCACCATCATGGCGTATGTGATGTTCACCAGCGTTCTCTTCCTGCTCGTGAACCTCGCCGTCGACGTGATGTACGCATATCTCGACCGCCGAGTGGTCTTGGGTACCTGATGGCCGTAGGCACCGCTCCCAGAACCCCGGCGGCCCCCCTGGCCGGAGCCCTCGGAACCCGGCTCCGCCGCTTCACCGAGATCGCACGCGAGGTCTTGCGCAACCCGACCACCCTGATCGGAGCCGCCCTCATCGTGGGCATGATCGGGATGGCGATCTTCGCCCCGCTCCTGATCGAGCCCAACACCCCCAACCCATATCAGATGCCAAGAGACTGGGGTGCGCTCAACGAACCTCCGGGAACCCCGGGGCATTTCCTGGGCACCACCCAGCAGGGGGGCGACGTCCTGTACGGAGTCATATGGGGGGCCCGAACCTCGTTGCGGCTATCGATCATCGTCGTGTCCATCACGGTTGTGATCGGGCTCATCGTGGGCAGTCTCGCCGGGTTCCTCGGTGGGAAGATCGACGAGCTTCTCATGCGGCTCGTCGATGTCTTCTTGTCGATCCCCGAACTCATCTTCGCCCTCGCCATTGCTGCGGTGCTCGGGCCATCGTTCGGGAACATCATCCTCGCCCTGGCCGCGGTGTTCTGGGTGAAGTACGCCCGGATCATCCGGGGACAGGTGATCCACATCAAGCAGAACGAGTACGTCGACGCCGCCCGCGTCATCGGCGACTCCGATCTGCGCATATACATGAAAGACGTCCTGCCCAACTCGATAACACCGGTCGTGGTCCAAGCGACACTCGACATGGGCAACGTCGTGCTGATCGGAGCCACCCTCAGCTTCATCGGCCTCGCCGAAGCAGGTCTGGCGGAGTGGGGTGTGCTGGTCAGCCAGGGACAGGCCGGGATATCGGCCGGTCGCTGGTGGGCATCCACCTTCCCCGGTCTCATGGTCTTTCTGTGGGCCCTCGCCTTCAATCTCGTCGGCGACGGGCTCCGTGACATCCTCGACCCCCGCACGGAGTCGAAGCGATGACAGTCGCGCCGGCGCCGGAGCCGGCTGTTGGAACCGCTGGAACCGTCGCCTCGGTTGTCGATCTCAAGGTGCATTTCGAGTCGAAGGCCGGGAGAGTTCACGCTGTCGACGGTGTGAACTTCGACATCCGGGACGGCGAGACACTCGGGTTGGTCGGGGAGACAGGTTGTGGGAAGACGGTGACGGCCCGATCCTTCCTCCGGCTGGTGCCGATGCCGCCAGGGATACACGCCGGGGGCTCGGTTCTGTTCCGACCCCACGTTCGATGCTCACACTGCTCGGGTTCGGGCTGCGAAGAGTGCGAAGGGACCGGGCGCCAGCCGGTGGAGTGCACGGTCTGCGCCGGTGCCGGCTGCGCCGCTTGCGACCACAGCGGGTTCGAGACCATCGATCTGAGCCATATCTCCGAACGCGAGCTGCGCGGGATAAGAGGAGATCGAATAGCGATGATCTTCCAGGATCCCGCCAAGGCCCTAAACCCCGCCCTGACGGTGCGCGATCAGATCGCAGAGGTCTTCGCCCAACACCGCACGAGCGAGGTGCTGGAGCGGGCCGCCCTGGGGACGAGCCGCAACCCTCTGCTCCGCCGTTACGTATCTCAGAAGTCACGTCTCTTCGAAAAAGCGCTCCTCGCCGTACCCCCATTACGCAGTAGACGGCAACGGATCGAGAAGGTGTTCGACGACATGGTCGCGGCCGCCCTGGCCGAGACCCAGATTCCCAACCCGAGCAAGGTGATGCAGCGCTACCCGCACGAGCTCTCCGGCGGGATGAAACAGCGGGTGATGATCGCCCAGGCCCTGGCGTGCAACCCTGACCTGCTCATAGCAGACGAGCCGACGACAGCCCTCGACGTGACCGTGCAGGCCCGGATCATCGAACTGATCAAGGAGCTGAAGGGCGTCCATAAGTCGGCGGTGCTCTACATCAGCCACGATCTGTCCCTCGTCCGTCGCGTGTGCGATCGTGTCGCCGTCATGTACGCCGGCCGGGTCGTCGAGATCGGCCCGACGGAGGAGATATTCGCCAACCCGCTCCACCCCTACACCCGAGGGCTCATAGCTGCCATCCCGTCCCGTGCCAATGACCGTGGCCAACTCGTCGCGATCAGGGGAACCGTTCCCGAGCTGATCGATCCTCCCCCATCGTGTCGATTCGTGCAGCGCTGCTCGTTCGCAGTGTCCATCTGCGCTCAGATCGACCCCGAGCTGGAGACCGGGCCGGATCGACACGCCGTGGCCTGCTTCATACACAACCCCCCGGAGGGCGCCGCTGAAGTTCCATCGTTCTCGAAGCCGACGTCATGACCGCCACTCTCGATTCGACAGGAGCCTCGGGGTCTTCGCTGCAGGGTGAGCTCGCCATCTCGGTGCGCAACCTGACGAAGCACTTCCCGATCAGAGAGGGAGCCCTACAAAGGGTCGCCGGTCATGTTCGCGCTGTCGACGGCGTCAGTTTCGACATCCGCCGCGGTGAGACCATGGGTCTTGTCGGCGAGAGCGGTTGCGGAAAGACCACCCTGGGACGATGTGTCAGCGGTCTGACCGATCCCACCGGGGGCGGCGTCTACTTCGACATCACTGGCGAGGAGCAGGATCGCCTCGAGTCCATCCTGGCAGTGGAAGAGAATGTACGGACAGCCGATATGAAGGCCGAGTTGGACCGTCTCGAGCGAGAGCATCGCATCGACCGGCTGGGCAAGGACGCCTGGACCCGCTATCGGAGAAACTGCCAGGTCGTGTTTCAGGACGCCTTTGCCTCACTCAATCCACGGCACTTGGTTCGTGAGATCGTGGGACGGCCTCTCAAGGTTCACAAGGAGGCCTCCGGCGACCACCTGACCGAGCGCGTGGTCGAGTTGCTCGAGAGGGTGGGCCTGGGCCGACAGCATCTCTACAGGTATCCCCACCAGTTCTCCGGAGGACAACGGCAACGTATCTCGATAGCGCGTGCCTTGGCCCTCGACCCGGAGATGATCGTCCTCGACGAACCCACATCTGCCCTCGACGTGTCGGTTCAGGCCCAGATCCTCAATCTCCTCAACGAGCTGCAGCGAGAGCTCCATCTCACCTACCTCTTCATCACACATGACCTCTCGGTGATCCGCCACATGGCGGACCGGGTAGTCGTTATGTACCTGGGGAAAGTGGCCGAGGCAGGCGCCACTGCCGATATCTTCGATGACGCCCGCCACCCGTACACCGAGGCGCTCCTCCGTGCCAGCCCCGACGTGGACGACGGCCCCGAGGCAGCGCTCACCACCCTGGAGGGATCCATACCGGACCCTGCCCGACCGCCTCAGGGTTGCCGTTTTCACACTCGATGCCCGGTGGCGACACCTACATGTGGATGGGAGATCGACGACGTGGTGCGTTGGTTCGAAGATGTGCCCGGCATGTTCGACGAATTGACCGGAGTCACCCGCGAGGACGCCTTTGCCGCAGAAATGACGTTCTCCACCGAAGATGCAGCCGCCGAGGTGGCGACCATGTTGCGGTCGGAGAAGGTGCCGGCAGCAGCCCGCGCCGCACTGGCGGATGTGCGTCAGGACTCGACCGGAGTGCATATCGCGTTCCAGCCCGTGCCCGAAGTCGTGCTCACACCCCGCGGTCCGGGCCACGTTGCAGCTTGCGTTCTGGAGGAGACTCCAGACATCGACTGAGCGGAGAGGGCACTGCCGGGAGTCATCTTTCCCAAGGAAGCGAAGTCGACATTCGTGGGTCGCATCCTGACCATGAACACCGGCCAAACCACACGGAATCATCCACTTGGGCACCACCATCTTGACACAACCACTGGGTGCAATCGATTGCAGGAGACGGTTATGGTCCGGGGCATGAGCATCGACGTCCATGCCCACTGCATCCCCCGCCAGTTCCGTGAGTGGTTGGAGAGCTCGGGACAGGCTCACGGCGCCCACATCCTCGAGACCGCACGAGGCACCTGCGTCCGGTTCAACGACGGATTCACCAGTGGCCCGATGCGGGACAGTCTCGGCGACACCTCCCAACGTATCGCCGACATGGACCGTATGGGCATCGAGACCCAACTGCTCGCCGGCTGGATCGATCTGACGGGATACGACCTGGAGAAGAGCAAGGCGCTCGCTTACTCGAGTGCGCAGAACGATTGTCTCGCCGAGGAAGCGAATCGGGATCCCGACCGTTTTCGGGCGGTGGCCAGTCTCCCCCTTCAGGACCCGACAGCCGCGGCCAGGGAGCTGCGGCGGGCAGTGGAGGAGCTGGGCATGGTTGGCGCTCAGTTGGCCACCACCGTCGGTCCGGATTGGATCGACCGTGCCGGTCTCGACGAGGTGTGGGAAGCGGCCGAAGCGCTGGGGGCCCTCGTGATCCTCCACCCGATGGCTCCCCTCACTGGTGTGGCTCTCGACCGCTACTTCATGGACAACTCGGTGGGTCGTCCCGCCGAGACGACCATCGCTCTCGCCGGCCTGATCTACTCCGGTGTTTTCGATAGGTTCCCCGGCCTCAGGCTATGCGCCGTCCACGGCGGTGGCTTCCTTCCTTTTCAGATCGGACGTCTCGACCGGGGTTATGAAGCCAAGCCGGAGCTGGCAGCGCAGGAGGCGACCCGTTTGCCCAGCGACTACATGCAGATGATCTACGTGGACACCGTGGTCCACGACCCTCGAGTGCTTCGCTTCCTGATCGACATCATGGGAGCCGACCGGGTCTTGATGGGGACCGACTATCCCTTCGAGATGGGTGACGATGACCCGGTGTCACTGATAGACGCCGTCCCCGGGCTGGAGCCTGAACAGAGACAGGCGATCCTCAGCGACAACGCGCTCAGACTGCTGGGCTGACCGGACGGGCTCATCAGGTCCTACGGTGCTCGGCCACAGGTCGGGGAACGCCTGACTCTGCCGACACCTTGGCCGCCTCCAATATGGCGATGACCTCGAGACCTTCCCGACCCCCGGTCTCGGGGGCGGTCTCTCCCCGGATCGCGTGCAGGAACTCACCGAGCTCGTCGGCGATGGTGTCGATGACCTCGACCGGCTGCTCTGTCGGGACCTGATCCTCGATCGTCTGCCACATGAGCCGATGGCCGTCATCCTCGTTGATGACGCTGCCGGCCGTGCCACGCACGGTGACCGTGGTCACCCTGGGGACGACGAACGAAGTGCCCAGATAGCCGAGGGGCCCCGAGGCGAACTCGAAGAGGAGAGTCGTCGCATGGTGAATCGGGGGAGACTCGATGATGCCTTTGCTCATTGTGAAGACCGTCTCGATCTCACCCAGCAGATAGGTCATCGTGTCGAGCATGTGGACGCCGAGACTGGTCATGCCACCCAGCGGGCTCTCGGAAACATCGGCACGCCAGTAGTCGGCTCGGAAGCCGAGGGCGCTCGGTGTGCTCTGATTGGTCTCGATCATGGTCACGGTGCCGAGGGTTCCGTCATCGATCATCTGCTTGATGCGACGGTTCGCCGGCTGGCGCCGACGGTTGTGCCCTACCTGTAGGACCACGCCCGCGGCGTCGGTGGCAGCGATGGCCCTCTCACCAGAAGCGACGTCGAGTGTGAACGGCTTGTCCACGAACACGTGCTTCCCCGACTCGGCGGCCGAGATAACGATGTCGGCATGAGTGGTGTGAGGAGATGCGATCAGCACTCCGTCGACATCCCTGTCGGCGAGCAACTCCTCCAAAGTCGAGAAGGCTTCTCCGCCGTGCTCCTCCACGAAGGCGCGACGTGATTCCTCACTAGGTGCATAGCAGCCGACGATCTCGGCGCCGGCCGACGTCGCTCCCCTGGCGAGAACGCTTCCCCACCGACCGAGACCGACGGATGCCAGACGAACGCTTTTCGTCATGGTGCGGACACTCCCTTCCTCCCGTCGGCCCCGTCGCTCGATGTGTTCAACGAGTACGTCCATGTCTCGTGCCACAAAGCCCCTTGCCGTCTCATGCGGAGAGGCTGCGCACTCGAGCCTCGTCCACTTCGATACCCAGACCGGGGGCGGTCGGCACGGTGAAGATGCCCCCATCGACCGAGACCGGGGTATCTGAGACGTCCGTGATCACACCCTGGTTGGCGGGCGAGCAGCCGAACTCGATGCTCGTCATGGCCGCGGCGCAGTGCAGGTTGGCCGCTGCCGAGATGCTCGACTCGGCCACCTTCCCGGCGAGGTTCACTTCGAGGCCGCCAGCAGCACAGATCGCCGCGCCCCGCATGACACCGGTGATGCCTCCATGCTTGATCAGCTTCAGACTGACACCGCGGACCGGCGTTCCTGCGAAGGCGACGACGTCGTCGAGACCGGCGGCGCTCTCGTCGGCACAGATGGGCACCGGTGAGGAGGCGGCGACCCGAAAAAGAGCCCCAGGATCACCCCTGGGGACGGGTTGTTCGACGAAGCGGACCCCACTCCCGTCCAGACCAGCGAGGAAGCCGATCGCCTCCTCCTCGTCCCACCCCTCATTGGCGTCGCCGGCCACCACACCATGTTTCCCGACTAGGTCGATGGCCGCTCTCATCGTTCGCCACTCGTCCTCGGCAGGTGCCATCCCCAACTTGATCTTGAACCAGGTGTAGCCCATGTCACGCCTCGCCGAGATCTTCTCGATGTCCGTTGTCGGGTCGCCACTTCCGACCAGCGCCAACGCTGGCACGGTCTGTCTGACCTGTCCGCCGAGCAATCCGTGGACCGGCACTGCAAGAGTCCTGGCGACCAGGTCGTGCACCGCTATGTCGATGGCACCGAGCGCGGTCGTGGCGAGGGGGCTGAGACGGTGGAGACGCTGCCAGAGACCGGTGATCTGGCGAGAATCCCACCTGATGATGAAGTCACGCATCGTCTCCAGGTCCGCCACGATGTCGTCTTGTCGTTGACCGGTGAGCGACGGTGCCTCCACTCCTTCCCCCCATCCCACGACGCCGTCCTCTGACATGATCTTGACTATCACGTTCCCGGTGGACTCGATGACCCCGCTTGCCATCGGAACGGGGTCGCGAAGAGCGAGCCTTATCGGGTACACGTCCAGCGAGGTGATACGGGTCACGGGCGTGCCCCGCCCACCCCGTCCCGTGTTTGGTCGCCGAACGTTAGATTCCGGGTCATGGATCTCGAGAGCAAAGTAGCGGTGGTCACCGGCGGCAGTCGCGGCATCGGACGGGCGATCGCCCGTCGTCTGGCGGCGGAGGGCGCGGATGTCGTGGTCGCGGGGCGCACCCGTGAGGACCTCGAGAAGGTGTCGGACGAGATCGCCGCCCAGGATGGAGAAAGCCGGGTG
>DASPGH010000123.1:0-17082 GCA_035620735.1 Acidimicrobiia bacterium
GGCTCGGTCAGAAGTAGCCCTGACCAGGGCAAATGGTGGAGCTGACGGGATTTGAACCCGTGACCCCCTCGTTGCGAACGAGGTGCTCTGCCGAGCTGAGCTACAGCCCCTTGGGCGTGTGCAGTTGGTGTGGTACAGCCACACCGACTGCACACGCTTGGATCATCGAATTCTATCGGTGGGTAGCTGTGACGCCAGATCGGGCGGATTGCCACCGGCCGATCGACTCGATGAGAGCCGTGAACTGGGGCAGCTTCCGAAGACTGTCCAGGTCACTGTCGTGTTACACCCAGCCACGAATCTCGTTGTGCATCTTCGGCAGCGCACTCACCAAGAGATCCAACGCGCGCTGTCACCCACCCTGGCCAGCACGCAAGCTGCGTTGTACCGGGTCAGGAAATCGTCAGGAGCTATGGCCAGCGCTCGTCAATCCATTCGACCGCTCGTTCTTTGTCGCCGCTTGCCATCAGGCACGCGGCGCCGAGATATCTGGCCCAGACGTTCTCTGGGCGAACACTGAGTTTTGCTCGGCTCGATCGAAGCCCACCGTGCCGACTTCCTGAGCCTCCTCTTCGCGTCCCGGATCACCGTGGAGCTGCATCAGGAAGATGGGTGCCTCGAAATGGTTGGGAAGGATCTCACGGGAACGGAGGAAATGATCGGCCGCCTTGTCCATGCGATCCTGGGAGAAGAGGGATCGAGCGTAGAAGTACAGCGCCTCATAGAGGTTCGGGTCGAGCCGGAGGGCAGTTTGGAATTCGGTCCACGCGCGCGTAGAGCTCGAGAACCGCAGACTCTTCGTCGGACTCCATCAACCGACTCGAACCCACCACGTCCGCCGCAAGGATTGCCGCGAGCTTGCGCTGGACCCTCGGGGACCCACTCGTCACGTCGAGTCCGTAGCCGAAGCCGAATGGTTGGGTTCGGGGCAGATCCGTCGGCACGCCGCACGCAACATGAGCGGATTCGGGCCGTATACGGCCTGAGGAACCCCGGGTTCGTTATCAGAACTGGTCAGTTGATGCGCTTTTCGTGCCCGGCCCACTCTTTGTCGCGGAGGACGTATTTCTGGATCTTGCCGGTGGAGGTCTTGGGGAGCTGATCGACCACCTCCACTTCATCGGGTGCCTTGTAATGCGCTAGCTGTGAGCGGACATGGTCGATGATCTCCGCCGGCTCGACCGACTCCCCTGGCTTAAGCGTGATGAACGCCTTGGGCCTCTCGCCCCACTTCTCGTGGGGAACGGCAACGACTGCGCACTCGAGGACGGCCGGGTGTGAGACGATGGCCCGCTCCACCTCGATCGTGGAGATGTTCTCGCCGCCGGAGATGATGATGTCCTTCGACCGATCTCTCAGGTCGATGTAGTTGTCCGGGTGCCAGACCGCCACATCGCCGGAGTGGAAGTAGCCACCCCGGAAGGCCTGCTCGGTTGCCTCCTCGTCGTCGAAGTAGCCCTTCATCACGTTGTTACCCCGCATCACCACCTCGCCCATCGCCTCCGAGTCCTGGGAGACGTCGCCCATGGAGTCGTCGACCACTCGGGTGGGGTCGGCGATCACGTATGACACACCTTGACGGGACATGAAGCGGGCGCGGTCGGACGGGGACAACTTCTCGAACCCGGGTTGGAGCTCACAAACGGTGTGCGGACCATAGGTCTCGGTCAACCCGTAGACATGGACGATGCTCGCCCCCAACTCGCTGAGACTCTCGATGAGCGACGGCGAGGGAGGAGCCCCGGCGGTGGTGACGGTCAGGGGCCTCTCCAAAACGTGGGCGGCGGGATCGTTTACCAGCCCGATCAGGACCGTGGGGGCAGCGTTGAGATGGGTCACCCCGAGCTCGTCGATGAGCCGCCAGATCTCACCGGAGTCGACGGCTCGAAGCCCGACGTGAGTGCCACCGATGGCGGTGACACCCCAGGTGGTGCACCAACCGTTGCAATGGAACATCGGAAGGGTCCACAGGTAGACCGACTCCGGGGTGTGTCTGGAATGGATGATCTCGCCCAGCGCATTCAGGTAGGCGCCACGGTGGGTGTACATCACTCCTTTGGGCCGTCCGGTCGTACCCGACGTGTAGTTGATCGAGATCGTTCGCTCTTCGTCGTCGACGACCCATGGCAATGGCTCGTCGGACCCGCGTGCGATGAAGTCCTCCCACTTCGTGGCCGCAAACGGGACTGCCATGGCGATCTCGTCGATGGCCGCGATCTCCTCCACCGTCTGTAAGTCCTCGACGATGGGGGCCAACCTGGCCAACAACTCCGAGTCTCCAACGAGGACTTTCGATCCGGAATGGTCGAGGATGTATCTGATCTCTTCGGCTGACAACCTGGTGTTGACCGCCACGAGAACGGCACCGAGCAAGGGCACAGCGAAGTGAGCCACCAACATCTCGGGGATGTTGGGGCAGAGAAAAGCGACGCGATCGCCCGCACCTACTCCACCCGATTGCAGCGCTCTGGCCACCCGGGTGGTCA
This sequence comes from Acidimicrobiia bacterium, assembly GCA_035620735.1. Classification (GTDB taxonomy): domain Bacteria; phylum Actinomycetota; class Acidimicrobiia; order Spongiisociales; family ZC4RG35; genus JANQRA01. The sequence continues at coordinate 2,487 of DASPGH010000123.1, forward strand.
AACCCGCCATTTCTTCATATGTCAGCTCTCGATCTCTGTACGCGATCGCCGTCTTTGAGGGAAAGGCGATGGCGGCCCGCTCGAGAAACGAGAGCGGGGTGAGCTCCGTTCGATAGACCCGGCTCACCCGTCGGGCCAGACAGGGTCACGTTTCTCCAAGAACGCGCTCATGCCCTCCTGTGCGTCTTCTCGGGCTGCGTTGGCGGCCATGATCGGTGTGGTGATCTCGTAGGCCGTCGTCTCGGGAGTGTCGGCCTGTCGCCAGTAGGCAGTCTTGCCGGTCGCGATGGTCTGCCTGGAGAACGAGAGGATGTCTGCCGCTAACTCGTCGACCGCATCGTCGAGCCGATCGGCAGGCACCGCCTCGTTGATCAAGCCCCACTCGACCGCCGTCCCAGCCGAGATCGGCTTGCCGGTGAGCAACATCTGCATCGCCCGCTTGTGCCCGACAGCTCGGCTGACCGGCACCATCGGCGTGGAGCAAAAGAGACCGATCGACACTCCCGGGGTGGCGAACCAGGCGTCCCCAGAAGCGACGGCGAGATCGCAGGACGCCACCAGCTGGCACCCCGCGGCGGTGGCAACACCCTGAACCTTGGCGATCACCGGTTGAGGCAGGGCGTGTATCACAGACATCATCCGGCCACACGTCTCGAATAGGTCGTCGTAGTACTGGGCGGGGCGGTCGATCATCTCCTTCATGTCATGACCGGCCGAGAACGCCTTCCCTTCGGCGGCGAGCACGACGACACCGGTTTCGACCGGAACCGACTCGAGGGCTTTGATGACGTTCTGCAGCATGTCCAGGCTGAGAGCGTTTCTCTTCTCCGGCCGGGCGAGGGTCACCGTTGCGATCCGGCCCTCGGTCTCCAGCCTGACGCCATCGAAGTCCATGGCGGTCATCTTACGGAGGGTCAGCGGCGGAGGTCACGGCGGAGTCTAAGGGTCAGCGGCGGAGGTCACGGCGGAGTCTCTCCTGTACCACCGTGGCGGTGAGATCGGACCGTGACCTCTCGACGAGCGATCGGGAGACGTCGGTGGTGCGGCGAAGACCGTTGGTCATTCCGTCCGGATAGTCGACTTCGGCCAGCTGGTCGACGAAGTCGTCCATCATCACGAGGAGGGCCTCAGCCTCCTCGAGACGCTCGGCGCGTAGCATGTCCAACATTCGCCGGCGCATCTCCCCAACCGCCTCGCCGAGACCGTGGAGATATGGGACGGGGTCCACCCCGAGCTCGGAGAAGCCGGGCAGCTCCGCCCCGATGAACACCGCCTGGGTGATCCGGGCCTCGGAGTACTCCTTGGCGGCATCGACGACCACACCGTGAGATACGAGCTCGGGCTGGTCAGCTATTGCCTTGTTGATCGTCCCCAGCCGTCGTCCCGACTCCGAGATCAGCTGCTCTGCCTCGTCCCACTCGTCGCGGTGAAGCGCCCTGATCGCGTTGGCCGCGGCGCGGATCACCTTGCGTGATTCGGTGATCGCCTTTTCCCGCGCCTCGAATCGCGCATCGAGGACATGACGTACTTGTTCGGTGAGGTCTGGCGTCAATTGGCGATGACTCGCACCTGAGGCTCCTCCCACTCGGTGGGACGCTCAGACACGTGAGACACCTTCAGCCGCTGGAGCCGGCGCTGCTTCATCTGAGCCAGGGCTGCGGCGTAGAGCACGATGAGTGATGCGAAGAAGAGCCCGGCGAGGAGCCATGGGATCGAACCGTAGAACGCGGCTGCCCCGAAACAAGCGGCGGCGAGGATGGCCAGCACTAGGAGTGTGCGGCGACGACGGGTGCGGATCTGGTCTTTGTGACTGGCGGCGAGGTCGGCAGCCGTGTGCTTCTGCACATGCGCCATCGAATGGGACCAACGGTCGAATTCCTCCGTTGAGTTGATCGAGGCGGTACTGCGCTCCCCGAAGATCGTGGGGAGGAGATATACGGCCCAGATCGCAACGATCACCAGCGCCGCAATTGTGAGGGGTGCATCCATTTGTCAGTTATCTCCGTCCGCTCGTGAATCGTAGTTCTCGAGTGGGCCACCAATCAACGACCCTCCGGTCGCTCCCAGGTTCCGGTCCTACCCCCCTCCTTCATCCGAAGGCGGACCGACTCAATTGTCACACCTCGCTCCACACCTTTGACCATGTCATAGATGGTGAGCGCCGTCGTCGAGACTGCCGTCATGGCTTCCATCTCGACCCCGGTTTGGCCTGTGCACGAAACCGTAGCGGTGATGGCGACGCCATGCCCAGCCGGCTCCAGTGAAATCTCAACCGAGTCGAGCGATATCGGGTGACACAAAGGGACTAGTTCCGACGTCTTCTTTGCTCCTGTGATGCCGGCCACCCGCGCCACTGCTGCGGCATCGCCTTTGGGCAGATCGCCCGAGAAGAAGCGCTCGACGAGGTCGGGCGACATCGCAACGAAGCCTTCGGCAACTGCGGTCCGCTTGGTGACCGGCTTGTCCCCGACGTCGACCATGTGGACCTCCCCCGCTTCGTTGAGGTGAGTCAACTCCCGCTCAGCCATCGTCGGTCCCTCTGGTCTCGACGGCGTGGAACATCTCGAGGATCACGGGCTGGCCCTCGTCGACCCCGTCTACGCCGACGGGGAGGACCGCGAAGCCATCGGCATTGGCCGCACCCGACAGCACATGTGAGCCCTGGCCACCGGTCGGGACCACTTTCGGTGGCATCGACGAGTCTTCGAACCGCACACGGATGAACTCCTCCTTGGCCGGGTCGGATCGGAGCGTCTCGCCGGCCACAGCCATGACCCGAGGACGAAGCAACGCCGATGCCCCCTGCATGCTGAGCAACGCCGGGCGGACGAACTGCTCGAATGAGACGAGCACCGAGACGGGGTTTCCCGGCAGCCCGAAGAAAGGCCGCCCGCCAACGGTCCCGAAACCCTGCGGTTTCCCGGGTTTCATGGCAACCGGGAAGAACTCGACGTCCGCCTCGTCGCGGAGGACCAGCTTGGTCACGTCGAACTCACCCATGGAGACCCCGCCCGAGGTGACGATGGCATCAGTGGTGGCCGCGGCCTCGCCGAGAGCTGCTCGCAGGGCATCGGCGTCATCGGGGATCCGACCCATGTCGACGGGCTCGGCACCGGCGGCGGTCACCAACTCGAGGAGCATCGGACGGTTCGAATCGCGGATCATCCCCGGTTCCAGAGTCCCGGTATCGGCCGGAACCAGCTCGTCACCGGTTGACATCACTGCGACCCGCGGCTTTCGAGCGACGACCGGGGACACGACGCCGATCGTGGCGAGGACACCGATGTGAGGTTCGGTCAGTCTCACCCCAGACGGGAAGACCGTGGCGCCGGCGGCGACGTCGCCGCCCGGAGGTCGCACCGATGTGCCCTGAGCCGATGCGGTGGCGATCGTCACCTTTCCCGACTCCTCTTCGGTGTCTTCGACGCGGACGACCGTGTCGGCTCCATCGGGCATCGGAGCTCCGGTCATGATCTTGATGGCCTGACCTTCTCCCACTGTCTTCGAGGCTGTCTGACCGGCCGCCACGTCCTCGACGATCTCGAGGACCGCACCTGGCGACGAGACGTCAGCGGCGCGGACCGCAAATCCGTCCATCGCCGAGTTGGCGAAGCTGGGCACGTCGTGCGGTGCGATCACCGGCTCGGCCAGCACCCGGCCGATGGCTTGACCCAGAGCCACCTTCTCCGCAGGGTTGGCGCGAACCGTCGAGAGGATCTGTCGGCGGACCTCCCCGATCGACCTCACGCCTCGAAGACCTCGTCGCCGAATTGGTGGCTACCCAGCACCCGGGTCGCCTGGAGGAGGCCCTGAGGAGTGCCGGTGTCGAGAAGATCGGTCTCCGCAACGTAGCCGCGCAGCCGTCCGAGGCGACCGAGCTCGTTTATGGCATCGGTGAGCTGGATCTCACCGCCAAACCCCGGATCGGTCTTGTCGAGGATCGAGAAGACCTCGGGTGTGAAGAGGTAACGGCCGACCAGACCGAGGTTGGAGGGAGCCTTGTCGACTCCTGGCTTTTCCACCGCACCGCCCAGGTCCAGATAGCCGTCTTCGATCTCCGAGGCCGGCACGACGAATCCGTACTTGTCGAGGAACTCATCGGAGTATCGGCGGAGGCACATGACAGACACCACCCCATCGTTGCTGCCTCCGGCCATCTCCTCGAGCACGTCCTGGCCGGGTCGGACGATGTTGTCCGAGAGAAGACAGAAGAAGGGCCGGTCTCCGACCATCTCGGCGGCCTCGTACACCGCGTGTCCCAACCCCAGGGGCTCCTCCTGGACGACAGGGCGCACCCTGATGTCTTCGAGCCCGGGCAGGGATCCGCCGATCTTGAAGTGCTGGGCGATCAGGTGTCCGGCATCGAGGTCGACGACCACCACCGCTTCCTTGGCGCCTGCCCGGGCCGCCTCCTCGACGGCGTACTGGATGGCGGGACGGTCGACCACCGTGATCAACGCCTTGGGCACCACCCGGGTGGCCGGTCTCATCCGGGTGCCTCGTCCCGCAGCCGGTATCACTGCAACTTCGATGCTCACGCTTCAACCTTCTCTTCGTTTCCTCGGAAAACTCTCTGGATATTTCCCCTGTGGCGCCAGAAGACCAAGACGATGGTGGCTCCGAACCACACCAGGCTCATCCCACGCACACCCTGCCATATCGCCAGAGGTATCGCGGCGAGCACCATGATCAACGAGGAGATCGACGCCGTCTTGGTCAGCTTCACGAGGATCAGCCAGCCGACAACCATGATGACCCCGACCAGGGGCACAGTGAAGAAGAGAACCCCCAATCCGGTGGCAACCCCCTTCCCTCCGCGGAAACGGTGGAAGATCGGATAGCAGTGACCGAACACTGCGGCGAACCCGGCGAGAAACGCCCACTCGATCTGGGGATCGGCGGTCCCCGATGCCACCATCCCCATCGCCGCCCCAACGACGCCTTTGAGGGTGTCACCCACCAGAACCATTGTCCCGGGTACCCTGCCCACCGAACGCAAGACATTTGATGCTCCGGGGTTGCCACTGCCCACCTCGCGGATATCGACGCCATGCATGCGAGCGACGATCACGGCGAAATCGATGCTTCCGATTACATAGGCGGCCAGCACGGCCAGAGCGATGCCCAAAGACATGGTCACCGATCATACGGGCCGTTGCGGAATGGAAGAGACCCCGCCCTGGTTCTAAAATCGGAACTCCACCTATCGAAAAGCGCGGTCTACCCAGCGATGCCCACGTACGAATATGTCTGCAAGAACTGCGGGGAGAACCTGGAGGTCTTCCAGTCGTTCTCGGACAAGCCACTGAAAAAGCACAAGGTGTGCGGAGGTGACCTCCAGAAGGTCTTCCACGCACGTGGCATCGTGTTCAAGGGTGGCGGGTTCTACGCCACCGACTCCAAGTCCGCAACCTCCACCAAGGGCGCCGGCGATTCCAGCAACGGCGACAAGTCAGACAAGTCGGAGAAGAAGAAGACGTCTGCGAAGGCAGCATCGAGCGCGTCGTCGTCGAAGTCATCCGATTCGGACTGACGACACCCTTCTAACCGCTTTCGCCAACCCTTAACTTCGAACCATGCTGTGGTTCGAGCCGCTGCCTTGGGGGCGGTGGGCACTGGTCGTCCTCGCCGCTGCGGTCGCCGTCTACATCGAGCTCGGTCCCGATTCGACCGTGGACCAGCCATTTGCCGTGGCCGCCATCGCTCCGGGCGAGGTGATCGAGGAGACGAACACCGAGATGCGTCCTGTCCCGGCAGACCTGTATGTCGCTGCCGAGCTGGGATCGGTGGCGCGACGACCGATTGCGAGTGGAGATCCGGTTCTGGCAACCGACGTTGACAGGTCCGATTCGGTGGTTCCCGCCGGTTGGTGGGTGGTGGGCGTGACGTTGCCCGACGGTGCGGAGGCGGGAGACCGGGTGCGACTGGTTCTCCTCGACACCGGTGTCGAAGTGGAGGGGGTAGTTGCCCACCCCGGCTCCGACGATCCATTCGATGCTGCCGATGGCGGTGTCGCCGTTCCGTCGGAGTCATCCGCCGAGGTCGCACTGGCGGCTGCCGACGTCCGGCTGGCGGTACTGGTCTCAACCGATTGACAACTACCGTGCCGGCGTGCTCGCTGCCATCATCTGGGGCCTGGTCCAGGGTCTCACCGAATTCCTGCCCATCTCTTCGTCGGGGCATCTCGTGATCATCCCGGCCTTCCTGGCGAATCTCGGGTTCGACATCTCTCCCCCCAGCCTCGCCGTGTCGGCGGTGCTCCATCTCGGGACTCTCCTCGCCGTCGTCGTCTACTTCCGCAACGACTTGATGAAGGTTGTTCGATTCCGCGACGACCCCGAGGGCCGGAGGATCGCGCTGTTGGTCGCCGTGGGCACGATCCCGGCGCTCGTCGGTGTCCCGCTTCGGGACCGAATCGAGAGCATCCAGGACGACGTGACCAAAGTCGGTTTCGCCCTCATCGCCACGGGCGTGATCCTCGTGATCGGCCAGATGTTCGCCCGGGGCACCCGCCAGCTAGGTCAGGGGAGGATTCCCGATGCCATCGTTGTCGGTGTGGCCCAGGCGTTTGCTCTCATCCCCGGGATCTCCCGGTCGGGCATCACCATCAGCGCAGCGAACTCCCAGGGGTTCCAGCCCACTCAATCAGCGCGGTTCTCGTTCCTGCTCGGGATCCCGGCCATAGCCGGCGCCGGGTTGATCTCGCTGCCCGACCTGTTCGGCACCGACGCCCTCGGCTGGGACCTCGTCGTGGCTCTCGCAGTGGCCGCGGTCTCGGGGTACGCCGCCATCGCCATCCTCCTCGCCGCCCTCCGTCGTGTCGGGTTGATCCCGTTCGCGATCTACTGCTTCATAGTCGGCAGTCTCACCGTGGCCTTTCTTTGAAGCGATAATCGGCCACATGCCGGACCTGAATGTCCTCGGCAGCGATCTCGAAGGCTGCTCGAACGATCCGATGACGGGATGGTTTCGGGACGGATCGTGCCGAACGGCGCCCGGCGACGTGGGCAGTCACACCGTGTGCGCGGTCATGACCCGTGAGTTCCTCGATCATCAGGTATCCATCGGGAACGACCTGACCACACCGATGCCCATGCATCAGTTCCCGGGTCTGAATCCTGGTGACCGTTGGTGTGTCACCGCTCGAAACTGGTTGCGCGCCCACGAGGATGGTGCCGCCGCACCTGTCGTCCTCGCCTCGACCCACGAGCGGGCGCTCGACATCGTCCCCCTCGCCACCCTCCGCCAATACGCGGTCGACGTCCCCGACGACCCCGGCGCCCTCGACTAGCACCGCTCCCCGAACCCCGGGGTCTTTGGGTATCCGAACCCGGCGCGCGCACCCTAACCAGGGGTTCCTCGGCCCACATATGGGTCGAATCCGCTCATCTATGGAGCGGTCGGCGTTGTGGGGCCGCCGAACATGAGCGGATTTGGGCCGGATATGGCGCCAGCAACCCCGGGTTCGCAAAGGGGAGCTACTGGCTGTAGTTGGAGGACATCCGCATCGTCTCGGCGATGTGGACGTTGATGAGGGAAGGGAGGCCCGATTCCCTAGCCCGCTCCAGGGCGGGACGGATCTCGGCCGGGTCGACGACGAACTCGCCATATCCCCCCAGACCTCTGACCATCTCGTGATAGGGGCGTATCCCCAGGTCGGTGGCGACGAGACGCTCGGGGTAGGCCCTGCGATGGAACGTCTTTATGTTCGACCAGACCCCGTTGTTGCCGACGACCCCGATGATGGGGAGGCCGAGCCGCACCATCGTGTCGTATTCCATGCCGTTGAACCCGAACCCGCCGTCGCCGAAGACGATGCCGACTGTCTTGTCGGGAAACACTTTCTTGGCCGCGATGGCATAGGGAGCGCCCGTGCCCAACGTTCCGAAGGGCCCGGGGTCGAGCACGTGGCCGGGTGTCGATGTCTGCAGCCACCGGGCCGTGGTGGAGACGATGTCGCCGCCATCGACAGAGACGATCGAGTCGGGCCCGAAGAACTCCGCCACCTCCTTGGCGAAACGCTGGGGCATGATCGGAGACGAATCGTCGTCGGCCGCCTCCTGCGCCTCCGCGAGTTTGGCGGTCTCGGCGTCCATGATCTCCTTCGTCCAGACGGGCATGTCCCCACGACCGATCCGGTCGGATTCTTCGGCGAGTTGAGAGACCACGGTCATCGGGTCGGCCACGACGGCCATTTGTGCCGGCCGGTTCCATCCGACCTTGGCGGCGTCGCCATCGATCTGGATGACTGTGGCGTCAGATGAGATCTTGTCACCGTAAGAGGTACGGAAGTCCCAGTCGACGCCGAAAGCGAGGACCAGGTCGGCCTCGGCCATCGCCCGTGACCGCACATGGTTTCCGAGCAGAGGGTGACCGTACGGCAGAGACCCGCGGGCACGACTGTTGACGTACGTGGGAGCCTGGAGAGCCTCGGCGAGGTCGGCGAGGCGATTGTCCTCGCCTGCCCTGGCTCCGGCACCAGCGAAGATCATGACCCTCTCCGCTGACCTCAGTCGCGAGATGATTTCCTCGAGGGTCGTCGCATCGGCACCGAATCCGTGGCTCTGCCGGTAGTCCGCCGGGAAGCGAACCGCACCCTCCTCGACCATGTCGAATTGGACGTCCATCGGGACGTCGAGGAACGCCGGGCCCCCGCGGCCGGCGAAGGCGTGCCGGGCCGCTGTTGAGATGTAGTCGGCGAGACGGTCGACCTGCCAGGCGGTTGCCGCCCATTTGGTGATGGATCCGAACAAACGGGTGTGATCCATCTCCTGGAGCCCGCCTTTGAGCTCCTGTCTGATGAGGTGACGACCCCCTATGACCAACATCGGAGTCCCTCCATAGAAGGCAGTGGCCACACCGGTGATCGTGTCGGTCACCCCGGGGCCGGCCGTGACGACGGCCACGCCGAGCCGTCCGGTGAGACGTGTGTAGGCCTCGGCGGCATGAGCAGCCGTCTGCTCGTGGCGGACATCGACAATGTCGATTCTCTCCTGGAGACAGCCGTCGAGGATCGGGACGATGTGCCCGCCGGTGAGAGCGAAGACGGTGTCGACACCCTCGTTCTTGAGGGCTCGGGCGATGATCTGCCCGCCGTGGATCTTGGCCATGGTCAGAGCCTATTGGAAGACCGTGCCCATGCCGGCATGGGGCCACGCCGGTCCAGCGGGCCTACATCAGGACGGAGTCGAGACCTACATGTACTCCCCCATCGAGGTCGCGGACGCCGCGGGCCGCCATGACCGCCCCGGCGGCAAACGACTCATAGCTGGTCGACAGATGCTCGATGGAGAGCACCTCACCTGGGTTGGACAGGACGACCTCCTGTTGGGAGATCAGTCCGGGCAGTCGCAGTGAGTGCACCCGCACGCCGTCGACGGAAGCGCCCCGAGCTCCGGGGACCAGCTCTTCGGACTGCTCGGCGGAGGCCCCACCCGTCTCGCTGACCCCCATCGCGGTGGCTAGCGCCGTCCCACTCGGGGCGTCTGGCTTGGTGGCATGGTGACGCTCGATGATCTCGACTGCTTCGAAGTGGCTGGCGGCATCGGAGGCGAAACGCATCATGAGGACGGCGCCTATCGAGAAGTTGGGAACAACGAGACAGGCGGTTTCGGTCCCCCACATCGAGCGGAGCTGGTCCAGGCGCTCACTGGTGAACCCTGACGTCCCGACGACCGCGGCGGCGCCGGCATCCCGCCACGATTCCAGGTTGTCGAACACCACGTCGGGGTGGGCGGTCTCGATCACGACGTCGGCTTCGATCGACCTGGCATCCCCGGTGATCGTCAGACCAGCCAGGTCCTGACCGGATCGGTTCGGGTTGTACAGGGCTACGAGCTCGAGGTCGTCGGCTCCATCGACGGCGGTGACAATGGGCCCGGCAAGCTTCCCACCAGCACCCGATACTGCAACACGGATCATTTCCCGAGCCTATCCACCCACTCCTTGCGGTCGGGCGGACTGCGACGGTCGGGGTGGAGTGGGTGGTCTTGGCGCCAGGGCGTTCAAACCCAGGGTTGCAGACTTCGCCGAGCGAAGTCTGCAGCCCGGCGAACGCGAGAAAGCCCCAGATCGCGAAACCGCCCCGGCACTCCCAGAGCCAGCGTCAGCCGGCGAGGGCCTCGCTCAACGACTCCTCGAAGACCTCGAGTGTTGTGGCGACATCCTCGTCGGTGTGTGCGGCACAGACGAACCATGGCTCGAGAGCGTCAGGGCAGGGCATGACTCCCTTACGGATCATCCTCATGCAGATGTCCTCGTAGAGGTCGTGGTCGTGACCGGCGGTGTCCCGGAACTCCTTGGGCTCACCTTCGCCGAGGTAGATCGAGAACATGGCGGGATGCCCGGTGACCTGCCCGGCCACACCCTTGTCGGCGAGCACCCGACCCAGACCTTCCATCAGTGCAGTCCCCACCTTCTCGACCCGGGCAAGGGGCTCACCGGTTAGTAGTTGGGTGATCGTCGCCTGGGCGGCGGCCGCGGCGACTCCGTTGCCTGAGTACGTGCCCGCCTGAGCAATACCTCCCTGCTTCCAGCCCTGGACCAGGTCGCCCCGGGTGGCGATCGCGGCAACGGGGAAGCCATTGCCCATGGCCTTGGCGTAGGTCCCGATGTCCGGGGCGACACCGAAGTACTCGTTGGCCCCTCCGGTGGCGATGCGAAAGCCGGTCTTCACCTCGTCGAAGATGAGGACGGCACCCGACTCGTCACATAGGTCACGGAGACCCTGGAGAAAACCGTCGACCGGCATGAAGCCGAAGGCGTTGCCCAGGGTGGGCTCGACGATCACCGCAGCGATACGGCGACCCTCGTCAGCGAACAGCCGTCGGGCCAGCTCGAGATCGTTGAAGGGGAGTGTCCTGACATAGGAGCGTATTGATTCGGGAATGCCCGAGCTCGATTGCGTCGGCACCGGCCAGAATCGGGAGCCGAGGCCGCCCGGGGAAGTGCCCGCGGTGGAGAACAGGACGTAGTCGTGCATCCCGTGGTACTGACCCTCGAATTTGACGACGAGGTCCCGGCCGGTGAACCCACGGGCCAGACGGATGGCGTGCATGGTGGCCTCCGTGCCCGTGTTGGTGAACCGCATCCCGTCTGCCCAAGCCAGAGCCTCCATGACCTTTTCGGCAGCTTCCACCTCGCGTTTTTGCGTCATGGCGAAGGTGGTTCCCTCCGATGCCGCCTCGACGACGGCGGCCACCACCGCTTCGTCGGCATGTCCCAGGATGATGGGCCCGAACCCACACTGGTAGTCGATGTAGCGGTTGCCGTCCATGTCGAAGACATGACCGCCCCTCCCATGATCGATGACGATGGTGTCATCGTCTCCCCAGTAGCGGAACTGGCTGGAGACCCCGTTGATCAGATTCGCCGAACCGCGGTCGAACCACTCAGCGGTCGTCTTTCCCTGCAGACCCATCAGACTCCTTCGTTCCAGGGTTTGTCAGACTACCGGTGGTGGTCGAGTTGCATGCAACGCCACAGACGGCACGATCCGGCCCCAGAACGCATCGTCTTCGGTACCTTTGAGCCATGGTTCAGGATCTGAAACTCTTCATAGCCGGCGAGTGGACCGAGGGCAGCGGGGACGACCATTACGAGATCTCCTCCCCGGTCACCGGTGAGCACATATACAACGTCCCCAAGGCGTCACAGGCTGACATCGACAGGGCAGTGGCCGCGGCTCGGGAGGCCACCGAAGAGATGCGGCATTGGACGGCGTTCGAGAGAGCAGAGCTGTGTCTCCGGATCTACGACCTGTGGCAAGGCCAGATCGAGCACGTGGCTCGCATCCTCACCACCGAGCAGGGCAAGCCCTTGGCCGAGGAGTCGATCGACGACATCGCCGAATCTGCCGACTACTTCCAGATCGCCGCCGAGGACGTGAAGAGGTTGGCCGGTGAGGTGATACCGACCACCGAGCGCACGAGGCGAATGTTCACGGTGCACAGACCAGTCGGGGTGTGGGCCGCCATCACACCATGGAACTTCCCGGTCATGATCCCAATGGAGTACGTGGGCCCGGGTCTCGCCACGGGCAACGCGTTGATCGTGAAGCCCCCCGAGTTCACCTGCTGGGCCCTGCTGGAGATAGCCAGGGTATTCGAGGAGGCGGGGGTACCCAAAGGAGCGATTTCGGTGATCCCGGGGGCGGGTGACATCGGCGAGGCCCTGGTGACCCATCGTGGAATCGACGCCGTCGGCTTCACCGGATCGTCGGCGACAGGTGAGCGCATCGTGTCACAGATGGGTCTGAAGCGGTCGATCATGGAGATGTCGGGCAACGGACCGACGGTTGTCACCGCAGACGCCGATATCCAGAAAGCCGCGGAGGCCGCGGTGTATGGCGCCTACTACAACGCCGGTCAGGTCTGTGTCGCCACCGAGAGGCTGATCGTCCTCGACGAGGTTCACGACGAGTTCGTCGAAGCGACCATGAAAGCGGCCGAGGTGGTGAGGTTGGGTGATCCCTTCGACGACAACACCAACATGGGACCGCTCAACAACAAGGCAACTGCCGAGAAGATGGATCGCCACATGGCAGACGCCATCGAGCGAGGCGCCGAGATACTCGTCGGAGGCAAGCGAGCGACAGGCTTTCCCACCGACCTGTATTACGAATTCACCGTGATCGACAAGGTGCCGGAGGACTCCGCCGTCTCCCAGGAGGAATCGTTCGGGCCGGTGCTTCCTATCCTGTCCGCTCGGGACGACGAGGACGCCGTGGCCGTGGCCAACCGCACCCGTCTCGGTCTGCAGGCGGCCGTGTTCACCAACGACTTGAGCAAAGCCTTCTACTACGCCGACCGCATCAGGTCGGGGACGGTGATCGTCAACGACTCCACCGATACGTGGGAGACCTTCCAGCCGTTCGGTGGAGCGGCCGGGACCGACACAGGTTGGGGCCGCCAGCGCATCGACGACTTCACAGACCTGCAGACGATCGTGTTCTCGCTGCGCGACGAGTAGTCAATACCGCGCGTTTTCTTCTGCATTGCGGGCGATCCGGCGCGCCATGCGACCGAAGATGAGAGCGTGGAAGGGGAACATCGCCCACCAGTAGATTCGGCCCAACAGCCCCCGTGGCCGGAAGAGGGCGGTCTGGGTCAACACGCTCCCTGAGGCAACGTCCTCCACGTGGAATGACAGCCAAGCTTCACCCGGCAGCTTCATCTCGGCATACAGCTCGAGTAGTGAACCAGGCACAACATGGACCACACGCCAGAAATCGACCGACTCCCCGATCCTGAGGTCGTAGGGGTGTCGGCGTCCCCTGCGCAACCCCACCCCTCCTGCCAGAGCGTCGATGAGGCCGCGAACACTCCAGGCCCAGTTCATCGTGAAGTAGCCGATATCGCCACCAATACTGCTGAAGACCCCGAACACGTCGTCAGCCGACGCTGACGAAACAATCTTCTGGACATCCGTCTCGACCGTGCCACCCGACCATTCGGGATCGGTGGGATACGGAAGGGCCGGGCGGCCGCTCACCCCCGACCAACGCGTGGGGATCTCTCGCTGGTTGACCCGATGAAGAGCTCGGGAAACTGCATTTCGATAGGAGGTGAGACCGTTGGCCTTCTCTTCGGCGTAGGAGTTGTCCCTGACCACAACCTCCACACGAAGACTGTCGACCAGCGGCCCGGCCACCGCGGTGGGGAGAGGCGTCACGAGACCGATCCAAAGGCTTGACAGTCTCGGGGTCAGAGCCGGCACCGCCAGGATCCACCGCCGAGGAAGACCGGCGACCTCGGCATAGACCCGCATCATCTGCTCATAACTGAGGGGATCCGGTCCTCCGATCTCTCTGACAACCGACGTTCCCTCGTCGTCGAGCGCTCCTACGAGAATGTCCAGGAGGTCGGCGATCGCCAGTGGTTGGCAGCGCGTGCGCACCCACTTCGGGGTGATCATCACAGGAAGCACCTCGGTGAGATAACGCAGCATCTCGAAAGAGACCGAGCCCGAGCCAATGATGACGGCCGCTCTCAATTCAGTGACCGGGACGCTCCCCTCGGACAGAATGCGGCCGACTTCCTGCCTGCTGGCCAGGTGGGGGCTCAGCTCACCTTCACCCAATCCCCCCAGGTAGACGATCCGCCTGAGGCCAGACTCTCCAGCCGCCGCGGCGAAGTTGTGAGCGGCTTCGCGGTCTCTCTGCTCGAAGTCCTCTGCCTTCTGCTCCATCGAATGGACCAAGTAGAACGCGTAGTCGCACCTGTCGAGAGCACCGGCGAGCGATGAGGCGTCGACGAGGTCGCCCTTTCGAACGTCTACCTGGTCGCGCCACCAGACGTGGTCGAGTTTGGCTGGACTCCGGGCCAGGCAAACGACCTCACAACCGGCTTCGAGGAGGCGAGGGACGAGCCGACCACCGATGTAGCCGGTTGCTCCTGTGACCAAGACGCGGGCGCTGCGCTCCATCATCGCCAATTCGTAGCGGAACCGAGCCTGGATGACGGCGGTCGGAGCGAGCCCGGATCAATCCATCGTGGAGGCGACGCCAGCGAAGCCGCCGGCGAAACCCCCGAGGAGGATTCCGGGGAGTAAAGCGGTGGCAAAGGAGTCGAATATGTCCAGGTCGGTGATCAGCCAG
>DASPGH010000124.1:0-8537 GCA_035620735.1 Acidimicrobiia bacterium
TCCCGACGGCGCTCCGCTCTCCTTCCTTCGGCGGCCACCGATGTCGTGTCCGCAGCTATCACGCTGACACGTGGTTCCGACCCCGAAGACTCGGTGGCGGCGCTTCCCGGAGGCCGAAGGGTCGCCAGTGCCTGCTCGACAGTCGGGCTGTCGTCGACTTCCTGGGGACGATCGACCTCGGCCTTATCGAAGAGCTGGCGCTCACTGACTCCGAGGATCGCGGCGAGGGTGGCCAGGACGTCAGGATCGGTAGGACGCGAGTCGTCCTTCTCCCACGACCGAATGGTCGCAGTCGAGCGGCCCACCAATTCCCCCAGCTTCGACTGGCTCAACCCCAATTTGGTGCGCCGGTATCGGACAGTGCGTCCGAAGCTTCTCTCCGGCATGTCTATGAGAGCGTATATCCCCCCCGTTTGGTTCCACAAACACTTCTGGCTCTACGCTTCCCAACCCACCTCGGAGGCGTCAGGACGCCTGGTGGGTCCCCCGGTCTTCAAAACCGGTGAGAGGCCGATACGGTCTCTGGCGGGTTCGATTCCCGTCCGCCTCCGCCACCAATCACCCTCCATACCGGCAATTGATCGCAGCCGCTCCAGTCGGCCGCATGAAGCCACGCCTCGGTGAAGCCATCACCCACGACGTACACGTATATGGGGTCGGAGTCTGCGAACCAGAGTTCTATCGAACCACCATCGCTTTGGCCGATCTTCTCGGCGTCGCCCGGCATCGGTCGAGACAGGTCACCGAATTCCTCGAATGTGTATTCGCGGACTTCGTTTGTGTTACGAACGAAGATCTGCGGGACCGGCTCTGGACAATTCTCCCGGTCAGGCTGGAGCCTCTAATTGGCCAACACAAAGTGGGTCCCATCCCACCCGCAGTGCTCCGCCCCTCTGAACAACTCGGCATCGATTCCCGAGACTCAACCCGGTCGGGAAAGCTTCAGCCACAGCCGACGAGCGAGATCGCCAAAACGAGTCCAGAAGCCAGTCCTACCACGACTCTCGATCTCACACAGTGGCCCCTCCGCCCGCTCGAAGGCACCAGCAGATCGGATTCCGGGGGCATGAGATTGGTTTGGCCGTATCGCCGGACAACCTGCATCCGGCATGGGTCCAGACCATGTGGTTCCGGCGAGAACCAGGACCACACCCGAAGCGATTCTGAGCATCGCCACATTCTCGTTCGAGGGGTGAGCTTGGTTGGCCGATCAGGGTGGTCCCGCCTCAGGCGCAACCGAAGTAATCGGTGGCCAATGCCCAAGATTCAACCCGATCGCCCTTGACCAGATAGAGAAGGGTCTCGTCGTTTGGGTCGAACCAGAGTTCGTAGCCCTCGTCGGATTGGGCAACTAAGTCTGCCGATCCCGGAACCTCCGCTTGGAGATCTGATTCTGCTGCATAACTGAATGAATCCATTTCTGCTGGGTCCCTCACCCATACAGGTCGGTCCCCATCGGTTTCGACCGGAAAGCTCTCATCGTTGACCTCGATGAACCAGGTGCCGTCCCATTCGCAGTGGGCGGGACCTCTCCACAGATCCGCCTCCACACCTGTGAAGGCTACGTGGCTTGGCAACCCTCCAGTCCCACATGAGGTGGCGAGTAGCGCCGTACTGAGGACCAATCCGCACAAGCTCCTGGATCTCACGCCTATGAGACGCCACCGGGGAGACACCGCGCTGACCGTCGATTCCCGTCTGTCTCCGCCCCCACTCGATGTTCGGTCGTCGGTGCCCAAGCAGCTTGCGTTCCGGGGTGACCTGTCGATCAGATGGCGATCCTGGACACCTGCCACTTGCCCTGGGTTCTGTCCCGGAACTGGGTCAGGCGACGGTTGACCCACCAGTATCCGAACCATCTGGTGAAGAAGGCCGTGACCGCGCCAAAACGTGACACCCGGTTCCTTCCCATCACCACCACCCTCGTCCTGGACTCACCGAGCTCGAGGAAATGCGTGTCGACGGTGGCTTCGACTCCCCAGCCAGGTTTCATGGACAGGTTGAACAAGCTCGAGAACCCGCTCTCCGGCCGGACGTAGCCAGGTACGTCCACATGACCGGTGAACACGATGCGGCGGCCCGGTTCGAAATCATCGATGGTGATCGACGTCGAGGGGTCTTGGAAACCCCACTTGGGCTCACCAACCTGCATGATCCGAGAGCCGGCACGCAAGGATCCGTCGGTTACGACCTCGATCGGTCCGAGGTCCCAGATTTGGCTCAATTGACCGACGTAGGCTTCGAACACGACATCGATCGGCTTGTCGATGGTGACTCCCCAGTCCATCTCCATCAGCATGTGCGGCTCCTTTCGACTAGCTCCCGTATCCGATCAGACCAACACTGATCAGGCCCAAAAACCCCAGGAACAGGAAGCCGCGCCCCATGGGACCTGCGACTGGATGCAGGCTCAGCCAGTCCCTCGAGACTCTCTCCCAGAATCCCGGGCCCTCTATTCTCGATTCCTTGCGACCCTCACGGTCGAGAATCCAATAGACCGAGAAGCCGACGAGCCCGGCGAGTACCAGCATCAGTCGATCTCTCATGCAGCAATCTCCAATTTGAAGAGACGTCGACCACCCTACTGATACAGCTCGAAGCGACCATCCAGCCTGGTGACGAAAGTCCCACCCGGTTCGGGACGTTCACCGGTCCCAAGTTCCGGCATCGTCGAATAGGTTTGGGTCAAGTCGAGTGAAGGAAAAACCATGCGAAAGACTGCATACATAACGTCGGTAGTCCTCGGGATCGTGTTGATCGCCGGCGGCATCGCCACCTGGGTCGTCGTGAGCAGCACTCTTGGAGATCAGAACATCACAGTTTCTGAAGATGCCAGCTGTCTCGCCGGCGACGAAGTGAACGGGCCTCTGTCTGCATACTGCGAGGCGCAGATCATCGAGGTGCATGCCTTGGAAGCAACCGATGGCCTCACCTACGCCGAGCTTCCCCGTGAAAGCGAGCTCCGGCCAGTGGCGATGAACGCCTCGTTCCTCCGAGCGTCGTTGTTCACATCGGTCGTGGCCTTCGGGGTAGCCGGGATGGCGATCCTCATGGGGATCGTGTTCGTCCTGATCGGTCTTGGGATGAGGGACGTCGGAGCGAAGACCGGGGAGCTCTAGACGGGTTCGAACCGAATGAAGGGTGAGTTGTCAACCCATTTGTGAAGCGCCCTGTCCACACCTTCGGGTGGTGAGTCCCAACTCTCGATGAGGGCACGACGCAGGACCCGGCCCCGCTCTGCGGGGTCGGGTTCGTTGTATCCGCGAACAGGCACGTCCGCCGAGATTCCCCGCTTGAGATGGAGTGTGAAGTCCGGATGCGCCTCGATGTTCGCCACCCAGTCCCTCTTACGCTCACTCGGTCGACCGGTGAGGTAGTACTCGCCGTCGAATTGATGGAAGTAGATCTCGATTCGGCGGGGAGCCCCGGTCTTGCGACCGATCGTCGTTATATCGGCGATGCCGCCCCGGTCCAAGGCCTTTTTGACCTCTTCATCCATGACACAGCCAACCGACACTGAACCGACGATGTTCCCGGCCACTAACTTCATTGGATGGGTCAAACGATCGAAGTCAAGGCCACGGAACTCGGCGAGGTTGCGATCTTCGACTTGGACCGATCACTGACGGGCCAAGACGCCCGCATCTTCACCGGATCGCCAGAAGGCGACACACCTCCGCGGACCCTGGCGAGACGGCTCTGGAGACGAGTCGAGGAGATCGATAGTGTCCACATCCTGTCCAACACGGTTACCGTGCACCGACGGTCTCCATGGAGCCCCGACACCCTCGACGCGGCTCGTGACGTGATCGCCAACCTCTTCGTGCACTACGAGACGCTGACCCTCGAGGAGCTAGACGAGCAGCACCGGGAAGAGAACTACAACGCCACGATCACCTCGATCCGCGAGCACAATCCCGACCTCTGGGTGATGCGGATCAAGCCCGACGAGCCTGTTGAGCCGTTCGAGCCCGGCAAGTACACGACATTGGGTCTGGGATTCTGGGAGCCCCGCGCTGACGATGCGTCAGAGGATTTCGCCGAAGACCCTGACCAGCGAAACAAGATGGCCCGTCGCTCGTACTCCGTTTCGTCCTCGATAGTGAACGAAGACGGTGATCTGGTTGAGCCGCACCCCGACGAGATCGAGTTCTACATCGTTCAGGTGCCTCCCGAACATGATGAGATCCCGGCGCTGACTCCCCGGATATTCGCCAAGGAGGTGGGCGACCGCATCTTCATGAGCTCCAAATTCACCGGTCGCTACACGCTGGAGGGGGTCGAGCCAGACGATAACGTCATCTTCCTCAGCACCGGCACCGGCGAGGCGCCACAGAACCTGATGACCGCCGAGCTCCTTCGCCGGGGTCATCAGGGAAAGATCGTCTCGGTCGTGTGTGTCAGGTATCGACGAGATCTCGCTTACGACGAGCAACAGGCCGTTGTCGAGGAGCGTTTCGACAACTACCAGTACGTCATCCTGACCACACGTGAGCCCGAGGACGAGGGCAACAAGATCTACATCCAGGACTTCATCGAGTCCGGGCGTCTCGAGGAGACACTCGGCGAGCCTCTGAGTCCTGACAACACACACTTCTTCCTGTGTGGCAACCCGCTGATGATCGGACTACCCAAGTGGGACGAGGACGGCGAGATGCATTTCCCTGACGTACGTGGGGTTTGTGAGATCCTAAGTGAGCGTGGGTTCACGATCGACCATCTCAAAGAGCGGGGGAATGTCCACTATGAGGAGTACTGGAAGGAGCGGTAGGGGTACCCGATCACCGGTGTCTTGTTGGAGGACCTGCGAGAACCGTCTGCGGCCAATGAGATCTAGATTGGTCCCGACACTCAGGTGGGGATAGCGCTCGAAGTAACGGAGGGTCATGGCCATCGATAACAGCGGCGATCAACCTGTAGATATCGCTGCGGTTGAGGACGCGTTGAGACAGGCTCAGGAGTTGATTGCTGCAGCGTTGAAGCAATTGGACCGGCTTGTGGTCCGCGACGAGGGCGAACCGAAACACTCATTCGACATCCAGCTGTGACGGGTGCGTTAGAAGCAGATTCGGCCACGACTATTTCGGGTCGACTTGGGGTCGTTGCGATCTCGTGACGGTTGACTCTTACGTTTCAAGGTCCGGAATCGCAAGGAGGCGAGATGCGTAGGACCTTGTTCGTTGCAGTCATGACGATGGTGAACGTCGTCCTGCTCTCAGCCACGGCGTTGGCGTTCGAGTGCAGCAATGTCGCAAGAGTGACCCGGCGGCCGGGGCTCAGATCGCCTTCGGCATGGATGACCAGCCGATATATGTGAGTAAGGGACTTCAGAAGCGGATCGACAAAGGTCTCATCGACCTGGAGACCGGTGAAGGAATTCACGGGCTCATTGCGTTCGACTTCACCGGAGATGGCGTCGCCGACGCCAGCACATACATCGGAGTGGGACCCGACGGCGAGGTGCCTCTGCAAGCCCAGCTTGCCGGCCCGGCTTGTCGTGGGATGACCAACCTCAGCATCTACTTCTCGGAGTGTGTGGCCTTCTAGACACCCCGAACGGCAACATCGAGACCTCGGCCCGGCACCGTCCGAGCGGAGGTCTCCTATGCCGCTCATTCCCGACAACCCGCCGGGGCCTTGATCTATCCCTGAACGGTCAGCGTGCCCTGCATCCCGTGGGCGTAATGGGTCGTCCCATCCTCGGTCTCGACGATGCAGAAGATGGTGTAGATGCCCGGCTCCAGGTCGTAGGTGGCCTTGCACGTCTGCCCCGGCCCGAAGGCCTCGAGCTCGAACGCACCCCCAGCTTCGAGAGCCTCCTCGTCCGGCACCCCGTCTTGGGTCATCGGGACCTCACCACCACCGGGGAGAAATGCGAGCTCGTGAGCCTCGCCCCCGTCGTTGGTGACTGCGAAGGTCACAACGCCTGACGGCACTTCGATCGTGCTCGGGTTGAAGGCGTAGTCGACGAGCGTGAGCTCGACGACGGTGTCTGCCTCGGCCTCGAGCTCGCTGCCGACCGGATGGCATTCAGCATCGCCGACTCCTGAGCCCGACCCGCTGGCAGAGCCGGAACCCGGCCCCGTACCCGAGCCCGAGCCGCTCGCAGATCCCGAGCTACCCAGGTCGCGAACCTGCCCGCCGTCGTCTGGAGCGCAGGCAGCAACGAGCACGGTCATGAGCAAGGCACACGCGATCAGCGATCTGCCGGATCGCAGCGAGTTCCACGCATCCCACACCAGGATTTCTCCTATTCACGTAGTGTTAATCAGGGCACCCTAACACCACCCTCAGAGTGGGCCGACGAAGACTCTCCGCTGCAGTGGGTAGTCAGCCCCTGCGCTGTGCCTCGGCGACGGCGATGGCCGTCATGTTGACCACGTCACTCACAGACGCATCCCTCTGCAAGACGTGAACCGCCTTGGAGAGACCACTGAGAATGGGACCGATGACCTCGGCGCTTCCCAGCCGATTCAAGAGTTTGTAGGAGGCATTCGCCGCGGTCAGATTGGGAAACACGAGCACGTTGGCTGAACGGCCCAACGAGCCCTCCGGACGACGGGACTGAAGGAGCTCGGGCACCACCGCGGAGTCCGCCTGCATCTCCCCGTCCACAGGTATGTCGGGGCGGGCCTTCTTGAAGATCTCCACGGCCTGGCGAACCCTCGCCGGCTCCTCCCCACCGGCCGAGCCGAAGTCTGAGTAGCTGATGAAGGCGACCCGCGGCTCTCGATCGAAGTGCTCCTCGGCTGTCTTGGTGGCAGCCAGAGCGATCTCGGCGAGCTGTTCGGCGGTGGGTTCGATGTTGACGGCGCAGTCGGTGAAGAAGTAGGCGCGTCCACCAACCACAACCAGATACACCGATGAGACGATCGACCTCCCCTCTTCGACCTTCAGCACCTGGAGGGCCGGCCGGATGGTCTCCGGGTAGTGGGTGGACAGACCGCCGAGAACAGCGTCGGCGTCGCCCTCGCGCACCATGAGACACGCATACATGTTTGGGTCGAGAACCTGCAGTTCGGCCTCCTGCAATGAGAGCCCACGATCTCGTCTCAGCGCTTCGAGAACCACCGCGTACCGCCCCGCTGCCGAATCAGGAGAGGCGGGGTCGATCACGTCCAGTCCCTCGAGCGATATCCCGGCGTTGTCTGCGATGTCCTGTATCTCTTGGATCGGGCCCAAAAGCATGGGTCGACCGATGCCGTCGTCGCTGACACGACGAGCGGCGCGAATGATTCGGACGTCGTTGCCGTGGGGGTATGCGACCCGCTTGGGTTGCTCCATCGCTTTGATCGTGATGGCGTTGATGAGGCCGTGCGATGCGCTGAAGCGCGCCTGCAGCTCCGTCTTGTAGGCGTCCATATCCTCGATCTGGGCCCGCGCCAGACCTTCGTCCATCGCGGCTTGGGCGACCGCCGGGGCCACCTTCCACAGGACACGGGGGTCGAACGGCTTCGGAATCAGATAATCGGGCCCAAAGGTCAGCGTCTCGAGGTCGTAGGCACGCAGGACCGCGTCGGGGACTGGCTCTCTCGCCAGCTCGGCAAGGGCATGGGCCGCCGCGATCTTCATCCTCTCCGACACGCCACGTGAGCGGACGTCGAGCGCCCCGCGGAAGATGAAAGGAAAACCGAGAACATTGTTCACCTGGTTCGGATAATCGGAGCGACCCGTGGCCATGATCACGTCTTCGCGCGCCGCCTTGGCATCTGGATAGGTGATCTCGGGGTCGGGGTTGGCCATGGCAAACACGATCGGGCGGTCGGCCATCGACTGCACCATCTCCTTGGAGACGATTCCGGCAACGGCAACGCCAATGAAGGCATCGGCTCCGACCATGGCATCTTCGAGGGTGCGGGCGTCTGTCTCCACCGCGAACTCCCTCTTGACCTCGTTCAAATCGTCACGACCTGCGTGGATCACACCGGCCGTGTCGGTCATCAACAGGTTCTCTCCCCTCACACCGAGTTCCCCGAAGAACCGTGCGCATGCAACGCCGGCCGCCCCGGCGCCGGCCACGACAACTTTTGTCTCGCCGATGTCGCGACCGGTGAGGTCGAGGGCGTTGAGGAAGGCTGCGCCACTGATGATGGCTGTCCCGTGTTGATCGTCGTGGAAGACGGGGATGTCGAGGCGCTGGCGAAGCGTGGACTCGATGTAGAAACACTCCGGCGCTTTGATGTCCTCGAGATTGATCCCGCCAACGGTTGGCGCCAACAGCTCGCAAAAGCGGACGACGTCGTCGGGGTCGCTGGCGTCGATCTCGAGGTCGAACACGTCGATGTCGGCGAACCGCTTGAAGAGGACCGCTTTGCCTTCCATGACAGGTTTGCTGGCCAGGGCACCGATGTTCCCCAGTCCCAGAACCGCCGATCCGTTCGAAACGACCGCGACGAGGTTGCCTCTATTCGTGAAGCGGAAGGCCGAATCGGCGTCATCGGCTATGACCAGGCATGGGTCGGCGACACCTGGCGTGTACGCGAGGCTGAGGTCGGACTGGGTTGCGGTCGGTTTCGTCGACCTGATCTCGATCTTCC
>DASPGH010000125.1:0-114240 GCA_035620735.1 Acidimicrobiia bacterium
ATCCTCGTTGGATACCTCGACCTGTCGGTCGGCGCGATGATCAGCTTTGGTGTGGTTCTCGCCTCCTTTCTCGTGGGTGCCGAGGCCACCCTCTCGCAGATCCTCATGGGCAGTGCGGTCGTTCTCCTGGCCGGGCTCGGGCTCGGTTTGGTCAACGCGGGGTTGATCCGGGGCGTGAAGATCCCCTCGATCATCGCCACCCTGGCGACGCTCTCCATCCTGGACGGGATCTCACTGACAATGCGACCGACCGCACAGGGGATCATCAGTGGAGACCTCGTCGCTTTCCTCACTGCAACCGTAGGCCCGATACCTATCGCATTCATCGTCATCGTGGTCGCAGCTTGTGCCCTCGATCTCTGGTTGCACGCCTCGGGGTCGGGTCTTCAGGTGAGAGCTGTCGGGTTCGACGAGACGGCGGCAAAACGGGGTGGCATCAGGACCAACTGGGTCCGGGTTCGCGCCTTGCTTCTCTGCAGTCTCTTCGCGGCGATCGCCGCGTTCTTCATCATGGCGCGATCACCGCTGGGCAATGCCCAGATCGGTTCGTCTTTCGCCCTGAACAGCATCACCGCTGCCGTCCTCGGTGGGGCATCGCTGGCCGGCGGTCGGGCTACATTCCTCGGGAGTGCGGTGGCCGGTGTCCTCCTCGCTTTGATCATCACCATCCTCCCGTTCCTCGGGCTGTCGCCGGCTGACGGCATGATGATCATCGGAGTACTCGTCCTCATCGGGATCATCCTCTTCCAACTGGGTGATCTCAAAGAGCTGGTCAAGAGGAACTTCCGTCGGGTGCGACGGCTTGTCTTGGGGAGCCGGGTGCAGGAGGCGGCTTCCATTCCCGAGTTCTACCTCTCGGGCACCGATTTCAGCGTGGTGCCGCAGGGACGCACTCTCATCAAGGGTGGAACTGTCTTATCCATGGACCCTGTCGTCGGGGACGTTGCCGGTGGCGACGTCCTGATCGAGAACGACCGGATCGTCTCGGTGGGCCGCAACCTGGACGGTGGAGAGTCGGCGGAGGTCATCGATGCCACCGGGATGATCGTGGTCCCCGGTTTCGTCGACACCCACCGACACATCTGGGAGGGCGTGCTGCGAAACATCGGGGCCGACGTCCCGCTGGAGGGGCGCACCAGCTACATCTCGTTCGTCCTCCACAAGCTGGCACCGGCGTTTCGCCCCGAGGACGCCTACGTGGGGAACCTGGTGTCGGCGCTGGGGGCGATCGACGCCGGGATCACCACCCTGCTCGATTGGTCCCACATCCAGGGCTCACCCGCCCACACCGATGCGGTGGTGGAGGCGCTGGAGGACTCCGGGATGCGAGCTGTCTTCGCATACGGCTTTCCCTGGTGGGGGAAGTGGGAGGAGCGACAGCCCAGCTGGTTCGTTCGGGCTGCCACCGAGCACTTCTCGACCCAGGATCAGATGCTCACTCTCGCTTTGGCCGCCCCCGGGCCCGAGTTCACCGACTTCGAGGTCTCCCGCGATCATTGGAAACTGGCCAGGGAGACCGGGGCCCGCATCTCGACCCACGTCGGCGTCGGCAGCTACGGGCTCGACTCCAAGGTGCAGGAGATGGGTGAGGCGGGTCTCCTCGGCCCCGACACCACATACATCCACTGCACCACACTCAACGACACAGAGATCCAGATGATCGTGGACACCGGTGGGACCGTGTCACTCGCCTCCCCGGTGGAGATGATGATGGGTCACGGCATGCCTCCGATCCAGAAGTTCCTCGACCGCGGGCTGCGGCCCAGCCTCAGCGTCGACGTCGAGACGAATGTGCCGGGCGACATGTTCAACCAGATGCGCTCGGTGCTGGCCCTGCAACGGACCCAGGCTGCCGCCCAGGGCCGACCGGCCATCACCACCCGGGAAGTGCTGGCTTGTGCCACGATCGACGGGGCCAAGGCGAACGGGCTCGACCACAAGACGGGGAGCCTCACGCCGGGCAAGCAGGCAGATGTCGTCCTGCTCCGCACCGACCGCATGAACGTCACCCCCCTCAACGACCCGGTCACCGCCGTTGTGGCCGGTATGGACACCGGCAACGTCGACACGGTCATCATCGCCGGACGTGTCATGAAACGTGGCGGTCGGCTCCAGCACGTCGACTGGCCCGCCGTCAAACGCGCCGTCGAACAATCGCGTGACTACGTGATCGAGAAATCCGGGTTCAAGCTCCCCAAGATCTAGCCCCGAAATCTCGAACCCGGGGTTCCTGGGGCCATATCCGGCTCAAATCCGCTCATCCTCGTTGTCACCGGGGTTGGCGACGCGGTCTTCGTGCCACCTGGTGATCCGCTCGGCCACTCCGTCGGGGTCGTCGCACATCGGGAAGTGATACCCATCCGGGATCACCATCTGCTCGACATCGGGGAAATGCATGCGCCACCTCTCCTGGAAGCGGAAAGGGTCGTTTCGCTCGCCGAAGATGGTGAGCGCCGGTTTGGTGGCGAGCCTATCGAGGTGGCCCTCGATTTCGGACAGGTAGTCACTCTCCGATCTCACCGAGGCCATGAGGGCATTGAGACGACGCCGCGTGGTCTTGTCGCGGAACATCATCGTGAAGGCTCGCTTCTGGTCACGATCGAAGTGCCGACCCACACCGAATCGGCTTGAGGTGGCCCGCGCCACCAGATTCGTCGTGGAGTTGATCGCCGTCATCGGCCGACTTCCCATCACCCGCAACATCCCGCGTAGACCCGGGGTGGCGGCGGGCCAGGCGAAGGTGTTGATGAGTACCAAGCCGGAAATCATGTCGGGATGTCTGGTGGCAAAGCCGAGGCCGACACCCCCACCCAGATCGTGGGTTACGAGGGTCAGGTCCGTCAGGCCGAGGTGAGCCACGAACGCCTCGAGGATCGCGGTGTCTGCTTCGAGACGCGGTGGGGAACCGCCCTCGGGGGAAAGACCGGATCCGGGGAAGTCGAGGCTCACCACGCGAAAGCTCTCGCAAAGCCGCCCGATGAGATGGACCCAGAGGAAGGAGCACATCCCGTCATGGACGAGGAGGACGGTAGGGCCCTTACCCTCATCCGTGTAGGCGATCGATGTGCCCCTGATCGTTGCGTTTCGAATCTGGAACGGCCACGAACTCACGGTGAGCCATTCCGGCCGATCAATGGTGGTTTGGTTGTCTGGCTGGGTCGTTGTCATCAGAATGTCTTTCTCTCGATGCGTCGATTCGTATCGGGTGTGACCCTCCGCCGGGACCTTGCGAGACTTGGCGGAGGGTCTTCTCGCTGGGTTACACCGTGGCGACCTCCTCGATCGCTGCCGTCATGATCGACCTGGTCACTGAGAGCAGACGGGCAAGATCCTGCTCGGTGGAACCTGTGGTCAGTTGGGCCATGCCCGGCGCCTGCACACCAGCAAAGAGGTAGACCACGATTGCTACGACACAGGAGAGACGAAACGAGATCTCGGTCTCGTCGTGACCCGGAAGCGAGGCGGCGAATGCGGTGCCGAAGCGTTGTCCGACCTCGGCGAACTGCGCGCCGATGACCCGGTGCATCAGAGGCGAGTTTTCCGAGTACATCCGGGATACGAAACGGGGGAGGTCGGGGTTGCGCCCAGCCAGCTTCTCCAGAGCATGCAGGTCCGGCAGTAGAAATGCCCTCAGAACACTGTCGATGTCATCGTCTGCCCTTGCCGCGAGGAGCTCGAGCCGTTCCTCGTTGATCGGCGTGATGATCCTGTCGAGCAGGTCGGCGAGCAGATTCTCCTTAGAACCGAAGTGATAATTGACCGCGGCCACGTTGACACCGGCTTGTTCGGTGATGTCTCGCAGCGAAGTCCCGTCGTATCCATTCACCGCGAAGAGGACCTCCGCTGCCTCGATTATGCGATCTCTCGTTGCCATGTGTCCTCCCAGTCAAACGATCGTTTCAAGCATATGTTTGAACAGCGCAAACGACAAACCCGACGGACCGATAGCCTGGTGTGGTCGCCCCGGAACCGGCGCCGACGATCCGAGGTGCTTGCACCACTACCGTGGCCGATTCCCATGAGACGACCCGTCCGCGCCGGCACACCGATCGTTGTGAAGATCGGGACCTCCAGTCTCACCGGGGGTGCGGTCGGGATCGACCCGGATGCGGTCACCAGGGTCGTGGCCAACGTCGAGTCGAGCTGGGCGGCCGGTCACCCGACCGTCCTCGTCACCTCGGGGGCGATCGCCGCCGGTCTGCCCGCGATGGGATTGTCTGAGCGACCAAGGGACATACCGGGACTTCAAGTGGCGGCGGCGCTGGGTCAGGGGCGGCTCATGGCCAGCTACACAGCCGGATTCGCCGAGCACGGGCGCAAGGTCGGCCAGATCCTCCTCACCCGTGACGTTCTGGCTCGTCGGGAGCAATATCTGAACGGACGCGCCGCGATGGAGAGGATGCTGGCCCTGGGTGTGGTTCCCATCGTCAACGAGAACGACACGGTGGTCGTCGACGAGCTTCGTTTCGGCGACAACGACAGACTCGCTGCCATCGTCTCGCACCTGGTCGGCGCCGGGATGTTGGTCATGCTCACCGACACACCCGGGATCTACTCCGACGATCCCTGGGTCACCGAAACTGCCGAGCTCCTCTCGGTGGTCGAGCACACCGACTCGATCCTCGACGAGCTTAGAGCAGGTTCGGGACGCGGCTCGCTCGGGTCCGGAGGTGTGGCAACCAAGATCGCGGCTGCGCGGATGGCGGCCTGGTCCGGGATACCAACGGTCATTGCCTCGGCGTCCGAAACCGAAGTGGTCACCCGGGCGGTCTCCGCCGACGATGTCGGCACCTGGGTGGCGCCGAGAGAGTCGAGTCTCTCGGCACGCAAGTTGTGGATTGCGTTTGGCTCCCCGCCCGAGGGAAGGGTGGTCGTCGACGCAGGAGCCGCCCACGCCCTGAGCGCCGGAGGGAGGTCACTCCTCGCCGTCGGTGTGACCGACGTCGAGGGGTCGTTCCCCTCGGGTGTGGCCGTGGAGGTCGTCCACGACGGGGACCTGGTCGCCAAGGGCCTCACCTCCATGTCCGCAGGCGACATAGTCGCCATGCGGGGCCAGCACTCGGATGTGGCCGGAGGTGAGGTCATCCATCGGGACGACCTCGTCGTCCTGACATAATCCGAAGATGGCACAGAACCTGACCCGACTCGAAGAGGGGATGCCGATCGTGTTTGGCGGCAATCGGGTCACACACGTCGGTCCCGAGCTGGCCGCTGCGTTCACCGAGGGTGACAGGCTGGTGGTCGTCCAGGACACCGGCGACCTGCTTCACATCCCCAGGACCGACTGGGAGAGGGCCACGGGCTCGGTCACGGCTGCCGTCGGGGCTTTCGCGGAAATGGGGAAGATCACCTCCGATCAGATCGGAACCTTTTTCGAGGCCTTCGCCGCCTACCTCGCGGACGACACGAGTTTTGCCCCGGTCGCGGACGCCAACGTCTCCGACGTGGAGCGAGCCAGCGGGAAAGGCCGTTCCACCACCAGACTGAGACTCACCGAGCGGATGCGCTCGGACATGGTCGATGGCCTCCGTCTGTGGGCTGGCCTCCAGGTGGGCCGGGGAGAGGTTCTGGAGAAGGTGGAGCACGAGGGATGGGTCCTGGAACAGGTGAAATCAGGTCTCGGGGTGGTCGGCTTCGTGTTCGAGGGCCGACCGAACGTCTTCGCCGACGCCACCGGTGTCGTCGCTGGAGGCAACACTGTGGTGTTCCGAATCGGCTCCGACGCACTGGAGACGGCGAGGGCCATCATGGGACACGCACTCGAGCCGGCCCTCAAGGATGCCGGTCTCCCGGACGGAACCGTGGCGCTCGTCGACGCCCCATCGCACGCGGCCGGATGGGCTATGTTCTCCGATCCCCGGCTCGGTCTCGCCGTCGCTCGCGGTTCGGGCAGGGCGGTGAGCCAGCTCGGCTCGGTGGCCAGACAGACCGGCATCCCGGTGAGTCTCCACGGCACCGGTGGGGCCTGGATCGTGGCGGCCGAGACCGCCGATTCCGAGGTATTCGCTGCTGCCGTGCACAACTCCCTCGACCGAAAGGTGTGCAACACCCTCAACACGGCGTGCATCGTGGCCTCCCGGGCCAGTGACCTGGTCCCGGTCTTCCTCGATGCCCTTCACCGTGCCGGTGTCCGTCGCAACGCCACCGCCAAACTGCATGTGACCGCCGATGTCCGAGGACACATCCCCGAGGAGTGGTTTCAGCCGGCCACGATCGTGAGAGCAGGCGGCGAGACCGAAGAACCACGCACCGAGCCGATCGGCGACGATGGGCTCGGTGTCGAGTGGGAGTGGGAGGAGAGCCCCGAAGTCACGCTCCACGTTGTTCCCGACGTCGATACCGCGATCAGCCTCTTCAACGAGCAGAGCCCCCGCTTGGTGGCGAGTCTCGTCTCAGAGGACACCGATGAGCACCGTGTCTTCTTCGACATGATCGATGCTCCTTTCGTGGGCAACGGATTCACCCGGTGGGTAGACGGCCAATATGCGCTCAATCGTCCCGAGCTCGGACTGTCGAACTGGCAGTTCGGCCGGCTCTTCGGACGTGGCGGAGTGCTCTCCGGAGATTCCGTCTACACGGTGAGAAGTCGGGCATGGCAGACCGACCCCAATGTCGGCCGCTGAACGATTGCGCCGTTCGCCCCATACCATCCGTCTCGTGATCGACACCGGGTCCGGCAACGAGTTCGCATTCGACGACGAGTGGGACGATTGGGAAGACGAATACGAGCCCATCGAGGGTGCCCCCGCCTGGCGCCGGCCCCTCTTGATCGGTGTGGCCGCCTTGACGGCGCTCGCACTCGCCATGGTTCCTCTCTACAACGTGCTCTGGGGACGCACGGTGGCGGACAACGGGCTGGAGATCTGTGGCTTCGACTACTGCGTCGTGCAGGAAGCCGCTGTCGATGCCGGTGTCGACCTTGTGATGAGCCGGCTCTGGAACACGCTGCTCGATCAGGAGGCCGCCCGCGCCTTCGCCGCAGAGCTCACAGACCATCTCGACATCGACCCGGTTGGACTACAGGTCGTCGATGACCTGGAGGGCAGGTTGGGCGGCGTCTACGACCCGGCCACCCGTTCGATTCAGATTGCACACCCCGCCCGGGCATGGACCGTGCTCCATGAGGTGGCCCACGCCGTCGAGACCGGCCATGGGCCGGAGTACCGCGAACTCGTGGTGGGCCTGGCCAGTTGGGTTGGCGCCGACGCCGGCTGACGACCGACCGTCATCCTGGGTCTCGACGCGATGGCTTGTCGGACGTCATGCGCGACTGGCTTCTCTTCTTACACATCCTCGGCGCTGCCGGATGGATCGGTGGTGGGTTGTACGGGTGGTTCTCCTACACACAGATCGCGAAGAACGCCTCGACCTCGGGCAAGGCCTTGACGACTCTGAGCGCCACCGCCGATCGCTACTTCGGGCCTGTTGCCCTGCTGACTCTTCTCACGGGGATCGCCCTCGTCTGGACACAGGACCCCTGGCAGTGGAACGACACATTCGTCCTGGTGGGGATTGGCGTATTCGTCTTCTCGGCCGCCTATCAACCGCTGGTTTCCTCCAAGAACGAAAAGAGGCTTCTCGACGCAGTCGATTCAGGCCAGGGTGTGCGACCGGCACTGGCCGCGTCGCATCGTGTCTTCGCCGTCGACATCGGCGTGGTCCTGGTCGCCCTGTGGGCGATGGTGGTCAAGCTCGATGAGATCAGGTCGTTGAATCCTTTGAGTTGGCGATAGGGGAAGTGTCGCGGGGCGGGCCCGGGAAGAAGGCGTTGGTCTTCTTCGCGTACTCCTCGTATCCGGGTCTCCGCCGGCCGATCGTCTTCTCCAGCAGACCCACTCCCGAGTACCTCATGAGCAGGGCGGACATCAAGATCGGCGAGAACACGGTCCACCAGGCCCCGGCTGCGGCAGCCACGACGAAGACTCCCCACCAGACACAGAAGTCGCCGAAATAGTTGGGGTGTCTGGTGTAGCGCCACAGCCCCCGGTCCATGACCTTGCCCCTGGAGTCGGGTTGAGATTTGAACCGGGCGAGCTGAATGTCGCCCACCGTTTCGAAGATGAAGCCCACGACCCAGATACTCAGGCCGACGAAGTCGAGCCAGTAGAGGGGCTCGTCGATTGCGTGCACGACGACGGCGGGCACCGCCACGATCCACATCAGGATCGCCTGGATTCCGAACACCTTGTACAGGCTCACCAGCCAGAACGAGTCCGGGCTCTTCTTCCTCATCTGCTGGTAGCGCCGGTCCTCACCCTTACCGATGTTGCGCCAGGCGAGGTAGCCCGACAGCCGCAGACCCCAGATGCCAACCATGATGAGCATCAACAGGGAGCGATCGGTGATCGTGTCGATGGGGGAGGAGAGGTAGGCGACCCCGGTGGCGAGCACGAAACCGAGACCCCAGACGATGTCGACGATGGAAGCGTCGTTGACGATGACGCTGACGAGCCACGTCGCCAGCATGAGCAGGCCGATCGCCAGGGCGGCGACGAGAAGTAGTTCACCCATCTGGATTCCGTCTCAGAGCAGGGGAGACTACGCCTGTGAATCGGTTGCGGTCCGATGCGATCGAGCCGAGCAGGTCTAGCCGACGGAGACAGGCCCCGAGCGAACCCTGTGCAGCGCCCGAGAGAGGGTGACGGCCTCGTCGTCGTCGAGGAAACTGCCAAAACTCTCTTCGATCACCCGAAGAACGTGGGGGTCGGCCGACTTCTGCACCCTCTTCCCCGCTGCGGTGAGTGCCAGCTGCTGTACACGACGATCCGTGGGACAGGTCGTCCTCTCCACCAGACCGGCCTTTTCGAGACGATCGACGAAACGGGTGGCGCCGCTCTTGGTGAGAGTTGTCTCGTCGGCGAACTCGTTCATCCGCATGTTGCCTCCGGCGAAGGCGATCTCGACCAGGGCCTCATACCAGCTTCCGGGAATCCCCACTTCGGTCCTGAGCACGCGGTCGAGCTCCTCGGTGACGCGGGCGTGGACGTGCATCAACTCGCGCCACGCTCGCACCCGGTCTGGAGGTGTCGTGCTCATCTCTTCGACATTAGTCGGAATAATTGCTGCGCTCAATGGTTGCACAGATCAACCAACCACGGAACGACCAAAGGAGAGACCGTGACGACAAAGACAGCTACCCGCCCCGACCTCGAGACCGGGGTATGGACGATCGACAAGAGCCACACCAAGGTCGGCTTCGTCGCCAAGCACCTGATGGTCACCAAGGTGCGGGGTCATTTCGAGTCTTACGAGGCAAACGTCGAGATCGCGGACGAGCTCACCGAGTCCAGGATCGAGGTCACGTTCGACTCGGCGAGCATCACCACCGGTGCACCAGATCGTGACGGGCACCTGCGCTCCGGTGACTTCCTCGACGTCGAGAATCATCCGACGATGAGGTTCGTGTCCACCGACATCACACCCGACGGTGCCGGCTGGAAGATCACGGGCGACCTCACCATCCGGGACACCACCAACCCGGTCACCCTGAACGCATCTTATGAGGGCAGCGCGGTCGATCCCTGGGGCAACACTCACATCGGATTCAGCGCCAGGGCCACGATCGATCGTGAGGACTGGGGTCTCACCTGGAACGCCGCTCTCGAAGGTGGAGGTTGGCTGGTCTCCAAGGAAGTCGTCATCGAGATCGAAGGTCAACTGGTCCGTCCTTGAGCCCGCAACTCCTCGCCGACTCCTCCGGTGAGAAAGACTGGCCCCGGCTGGAGCCGGGGCCAGTTCTTCGTCAGGAGCCATTGACCCTGGCGGGTGTATGGCCACGTTGTGCTTACCATTCGGCTCACCGGTGTCACCCCCGATTGCACACAGTTCGAGACCGGGAGGCTCGTGGAGCGCCGCCCCGTCGAGATACTCGACAAACGCTCTCGAGCTAGTGGTGGCCGGACGATGAGGCCGATGACCAGAGAGCGTGCACTCGAGTTTCTCAAAGAGGGGACTCGAACCGGAAACGTGGCCACGGTGCGTGCCGACGGCAGACCTCACGTGGTGCCGGTCTGGTTCATCGTCGAAGACGACGACGTCCTTTTCACCACCTGGCACACGTCCGTCAAGGCACAGAACCTGGCCCGTCAGGGGAGGGCGGCGATGAGTGTCGACATGTCCGAACCTCCATATGCCTATCTCCTCGTGGAGGGCACCGTCACGGTCATCGACGATCCCGACGAGTCGCGACGGGTCGCCACCGCCGCCGGGGCTCGGTACATGGGTAGTGATCGTGCCGCGGAGTTTGGTGATCGCAACGGTGTGTCCGGGGAGCTCGTGGTGCGTCTGCACATCGACCATTTCGTTGGTGCTGACAACATGACCGGGTGACGATCTCTCACTCTTCTGGTTCTCACTACCTTGAGGGTCGTGACAGGTCCCGAGAGCCCAGGTGCAGACGCCCTCATCCTCTT
Source organism: Acidimicrobiia bacterium (assembly GCA_035620735.1). GTDB lineage: Bacteria > Actinomycetota > Acidimicrobiia > Spongiisociales > ZC4RG35 > JANQRA01. The sequence goes on from DASPGH010000125.1 coordinate 10,413, forward strand.
CGGAGCAACGGGTGACCTGACCAGACGTCGGCTCATCCCCGCGCTGTACGAGCTCGCCGAGGACGGGGAGCTCGACATGCCGGTGCTCGGTGTGAGCCGGCGCGACATTGGGGACAAAGGATTCCGCGACCTCGCCGCCACAGCACTGGCCGAGGCCAACGTGGATGTCGACGAGTCCGTTCTGTCCGGGCTGTTGGCGAATCTGAGCTACGTTCAGGGCGACTACCGCGACCCCGCGACCTTCGAGCGCATCGGGGAGCACATGGGCGATAGAGCCTGCACCGTGTCTTTTCTGGCGATACCGCCGGACCTGTTCGACGACGTCATCCGGGGTCTGGCTTCGGCAAACCTCAACCATCTCGGAAGGGTGGTGGTGGAGAAGCCTTTTGGCAGGGATACCAAGAGCGCCCAGAAGCTCAACGAGATCATCCATCGCCACTATCCCGAGGAGCGCGTCTATCGGATCGACCACTTCCTGGGGAAGGAGGCATTGCAGAACCTCATGGTCTTCCGCTTCTCCAACACGATGTTGGAGCCGATCTGGAACCGGCACTTCATCAGAGGGGTGCAGATCACCATGGCAGAGGACTTCGGCGTCGAGGGCAGAGGGGCGTTCTACGACTCGGTCGGCGCCATGCGCGACGTGGTCCAGAACCACCTGCTGGTGCTGATGTCTCTTCTCGCCATGGAGCCCCCTGTGTCCGACCGCCCTGACTCGCTTCGGGACGAGAGGGTGAAGGTGCTGGAGGCGACAAAGACGTTTCGACCAGAGGATGTGGTGCTCGGTCAGTATGACGGCTATCTGGACGAACGCGGCGTCGCCGAGGGATCCACCACCGAGACCTATTTTGCCGCCCGTCTCGAAATCGACTCGTGGAGATGGGCAGGCGTCCCCTGGGTGATACGGGCCGGCAAGGGGCTCGATGCCACCATCACCGAGGCAGTTGTGGAGTTCGTTCGGCCACCCCGCATGTTCTTTGCCGACGAGGACTCCGCTCCCGGCCCGAATCGCCTCGTGTTCGAGAGCAAACCGCAGAACCGAATCAGGCTGGCCATGCAGGCCAAGAGGCCGGGTCCGCGCATCGTCAGCGAGCCCGTTGAACTCGTCATGGATTACGGAGAGAGTCGTGCCGAGGCACAAGACGCCTACCACCGTCTGCTCGGTGACGCCCTTCGCGGTGATCAGTCCCTGTTTGCCCGGGTGGACGGGGTCATGGAGGCGTGGCGGATCGTTCAGCCCATCGTCGACGCCGATCTTGAGCCCGCCGTCTACCCGAGGGGAACGCCGGGACCGACGGCGGCCGACGATCTGGTTGCCCCCGACTGGGAGTGGCTGACCCGGTGAATTTCTCGAGCGTGTGCAGATACAGTGCCCTGATAACGACCACTGCACACGCTTGAACCCGTTGAATTCACTCGGTGGTTACCAGGAAGAGCGGCAAGCCGCTTGTAACGTCGAGGTCAATGGAAACGAGCGAACGGGCTGACGCTCGGTCTGGGAGGCAGTCGGCTCTTGGCCACTTGAACATCCCCTGGAAGCTGACGCTGTTGGTGCTGCCACTCGCGGTGGTTTCGGTCGTCGCCGGTCTCTTCGGAGTATGGGCAGCCGAAGGGACGGATACCACCTGGGTGGTCCTGGCCGGGGCATTGGGTGTGACCGCGTTGGGGACCCTTCTCGCCGCCTTCCTCGTCGGACGGTCCATTTCGCGTGCCGCGGCGGAGGTGGCCGCCGCCACCGACAAGATCGCGGAGAAAGACCTCATCGATATTCTCGACGCGCTCCGGTCGCCGGAGACCGATGTGTCGGCCATCGGCAAACCCGACCTCGACACAATGCGCGGCGACGAGATCGGCGATCTGGCTCGATCCGTCCACGGGCTGCACGGATCGCTCGTGGACGTCGCCGGGCGTCAGATGGACGCTCTGCGCAGTGGGATCTCCAACATCTTCGTGACCCTCGCCCGTCGCAACAGTTCCCTGGTCGACCGTCAGCTCGTCGTGCTCGACGAGTTGGAAGACCGCGAGGAGAGCTCGCGGATCCTCTCGGGCTACTACCGCCTCGACCATCTCGCAACCCGGATGCGACGCAACGCCGAGAGTCTTCTCGTGCTCGCCGGCTCAGAGTCACCGCGGATTTGGGCGAAGCCGACCGCGATGGCCGACGTGGTGCGTGCCGCTGTGGGCGAAGTCGACGAATATCAGAGAATCGAAGTCCCCGCCCTCGAGCACGCCAGGATGTCGGGCTCGGCGGTGTCGGACATGTCCCATCTCCTCGCCGAGCTCCTGGAGAACGCCGTTCAGTTCTCGCCCCCTTCGGAGCCGGTGCGGGTCACCGGGCTCTTCGAGTCCGATGGCTATCAGATCACCATCTCCGACAGGGGGGTGGGGATGACCGAGTCGCGTGTTGCCGAGCTGAATCGAATACTCGAAAAGTCCCCCGCACTGGGCCTTTCGGTGGAGCCGACTCTGGGCATGTATGTGGTGTCGAAGCTGGCGAATCGTCACGGGGTCAAAGTGGAGCTGATTCGGGGCGTGCCGGGCATCACCGCCCGGGTGACGGTGCCCCGGGATCATCTCGAGGCGGTGGAGAAGGCCCGGCATGAACAGAGGCAAAGCGATCGCGACAGGGAGGGCGGGGGACCGGACCCGGCGGAGTATCACGATGCCGCTACCAGGGAGTACATCCTCAAGCGCACCAAGCGAGAAGCCGAGCCAGTGCCTGTCGCATCCCAGGAGCCGGATCGGGTCATAGATCTCACCGGGGAAGGGCAAGGCGCGGCCGATCCAAGCCGTGCGCTGCATCCTTCGGGGGCGCTTCCCGTCCGCAACCCCGGTCAGTCACTTGAGGACGACGATTCGTCAGCGGCGTCCACAGGCCCGGGTGAAGGAGCCATCGGAATCAAGTCGGCTCTCGCCGCGTTCGATGCGGGACGCCGCGCCGCCGAAGCGAGGGGCGATTACGAGGACGACGAGCAGTGAGCGTCACCGAAGCCGCCAACAACCTGAACTGGCTGTTGGGGCGGCTCACCGAGACGGTTCCAGGTATCAAACAGGCTGTCGTCGTGTCCTCCGACGGGCTGGCCTTGGCCAAGTCGGAAGGAGTGGACCGGGAGACGGCTGAGAGGTTGGCTGCGGTCTCGTCGGGCATGATCGGTCTTGCGTACGGATCGGCGGGCCGGTTCGGGGCGGGTCCGGTGTCGAACGTCATCATCGAGATGCAACACGGATGGCTCTTCGTCACGGGCATCCGCGACGGGTCGCTGATCTGCTGTCTCACCGAAAAAGACATCGACATGGGTGCGATCGCCTTCGAGATGTCGATATTCGTCCAGCGGGTAGGGGAGAGTCTCACTCCTGACGTCCGCCAGGAGCTCAAGGCACTCCTGGTCGAGCCTGAATGAGCGTCTGGGACCCTCCCCACATCCAGGTCGGGGGTCGAATGGTCCGTCCATACACGATGACGGGCGGCAGGACCAGCGTCGGTGAGCGCCCGATAGCCCTGGAGGCCCTGGTTGTCGCGACCGCCGAGGGTGTTCGAAACCGCCACCGATACCGGTGGGAATCGGCGGAGATCATCATCCTCAGTCGTAAGGAGATGGCAGTCATCGAGCTGGCTGCCCTGCTCGATGTGCCGATCGGTGTCGTGAAGGTGCTCACCGGGGACCTCCTGGAACAGGGAGCGGTTACCGTCACCGACCCGCCCACCGCGGCCACGGAGGGAGAGGGCTACACCGACTTGCTCAACAAGGTGCTCGATGGAATCAAGTCACTCTGAGGGGAACCGGCTCACGCCGGTGAAGATCGTCGTGGCCGGCGGTTTTGGGGTGGGCAAGACCACATTCGTCGGTGCCATTTCCGAGATCGAGCCGCTGCGCAGTGAGGCGATCATCACAGAGGCCAGTGAGGGCATCGATGAGTTGGATTTGGGGACCAACAAGACGATGACCACCGTGGCGATGGACTTCGGCCGCATCAGCCTCAAACACGATCTGGTCCTCTACCTGTTCGGCACGCCAGGTCAGGACAGGTTCCATTTCATGTGGAACGAGCTGGCGCGGGGGGCGATTGGCGCCGTCGTCCTGGTCGACACACGTCGCATAGAGGCGTGCTTCGCCGCCATCGACTTCTTCGAGAAGCGGGCCACGCCATTCGTGGTCGCGGTCAACACCTTCCATGGTCGTCGTCTCCATGGCTCCCAGGAAGTGCGCGATGCCCTGCAGATAGATCCCTCGATCCCCATCGTCTACTGCGACGCCCGTGTCAGAGTCGACGTGCAGAGGGTTCTGGTGTCGGTGGTCGAACATGCACTCGACCGGGCGACGAGCGGCGCCGGCGTCGGCTGATCAGGAGGACTGGCTCGAGGTGATCCTGGGTCGGGGTCGGGGCCTGTAGGTCCTGGTGATCTCTTCGGAGGGAAGACGGAGTTCCAGCAGATTGAGGGAGTCTCCACTTCTTCGGTAGGTGACATCGCCTTCCATCCTCCGCGCCAGATAGCGACCAACACTCAGGCTCAACCCCACCGCGACGGGCCTCGTAACGGGTCTGCCACGTCGCAGATCCCCGCTGAAGATCTTCTCTTGTTGTGCGTCCGGGATCGCTGGACCGTCATCGATCACCTGGAGGACGGTGTCTGGACCAGAGTTGAAGATCTGCACCCGGACATTGAGCCCCCCGTAGCGGATCGCGTTGCCCAGCATCCCGGTAACGATTTGGCGAGTAAGGCCCGGGTCGGCCCATGCCCTCGAGGCGCGGGCGTCGATCGGCACGCTCTTTCCACTGGTGAGCCCGTCTATGACACTGACGGCAATCGCGGCGAGATCGATGTCGGCGGGGACCACTTCCGGAGGTGCGGTCTCGGCGAGCGCCGAGGCAACCAGATCGTCGACTACCGACGCCACTTCGATCGCCCGGGTCCGCACCTCGCGGAGGACCGGGTCCCCCGACGTCAGGTCGATCAGGGTTCCGAGCGAGTCTCTCATCTCGGTGCCGACCGACGCCACGAACTCGTCCCGCCCATGGATGAGCCGCTCCAGGCGGTCGGTTTCCTGACGCGATGTGGTTGCGTCCTCGACCTGGACGATGACCATCGCATTCTGCTCTTCGGTGCGGGGGACCAGGGCGAGAGAGACCCTCCCCCAAATAGCGTCACCGTAGGAAGTGAGACAACGCATCCAGGCGGCGAAAGCCCGGGCCCGCGTGTTCCCGATGGCTTCCCATGCCTCTCCGAGGATGGGCATGTCGTCCCCGTGGACGAACGCTCGTATGTTGCGGCCGGGGAAGTGAGTGATGTCGTAGCCGAGGAGGCTTGCCAGGGCTTCGTTGGCCTCCATGAATTCGCCCGATGGCTTCAGCACAGCCATTCCGATCGGTGCGGAATGGAAGCTGGTCCAATAGCGGTCGGTGCTGGGGGTGACGATGCCGTTCTCTGGGTCGAGACGCCATCCCAGAGCGATGGCCAGGGTCAGGAGAGCGAGGAGAGAGCCGTGCACGACGGCCTCGGCCGGGCTCTCGGTGCCAAGGATCGACACTCCGACTGCGAAGTGAAAGACGACCAGGATGCTCAAGCCAGCGAGAAGAGGAGTGCTCCGGCGGTAATAGCCGACCACGACCAGTGACGCCGCCAGATAGAGGTGAAGGGCGGCGAGATCGCCCGAGTAGTAGACGATCCCCATAGCCGAAAAAGTCACACTGAGAGACACCGCAACCGATGACATCGTGGCCCGGGGAATGAACATACCGGCCAGTGACAGCGCCGCGGCGACGAGTGCGGCCACGCCAACGACTATCGGATCGCCTCCTGTGTAGAGCCCGATCGTGGCAAGCACGGGAATCTGGGCCCAAGAGATCAACAGCACGGCACGATGTCGGATAGCGAAGCCCTCATCCATTCCGCAGAACGATAAATCCGGGCGATCCGATTTCGTGGTGTCTGTGGCATCGGACATGGTCGGGACTCCATGGGTGCTTTCGCGAAGCGAGGGGGGGAATTAGGGTTTCAATCCAATGAAACTCTCCGAGTTGGTTGAGATCGCTATCGCGGGTGTGGATTCGGGCCGTGTCGAGATAGCTGCCCTGGAGCCCGTCGACATAGCCAAGGAGGCCGTGGGCGGACTGACCCAGCTCATCACGGAGTTGGTCGACAATGCCATGGCCTTCTCAGAGCCCGACGACGTCGTGTCACTCACCGGGGTCTTCGATCGCGACGACTACGTGATCTCGATATCCGACAACGGAGTGGGAATCCCCGAGGCTCTTCTCGGCGCCTTGAATCAGGTGCTGGATTCATCGAAAAAGGCAGGATCGGAGCCCAACACGTCACTCGGTATCGCCATGGTGGCCCGTCTCGCCTCACGTCACGGCATTGACGTGCGGCTCGTGCCCTCGGTCCCGGGCACGACCGCACGTGTCACGCTGCCCGCCGCCCTGATTTCGACAAACCCGACCACCGAGGGTGACGAAGAAAGACAGATTCCCGCCGAAAGCCCCTACCGGCCCGGTCATGTGGTTGCGATGACCGAGTCAGCGCGGAGAGACGCCGAGGCCTTCCTGGAGCGCGTGTTCGGACCACTGCGGGGCAAGGCGGCGTCCCGCCGCCCGGCGAAGTCGAAGTCGAACGGCAACGGGCAGGTCGCTCCGGCCGGATCGCCCCAAGATGGCCCGACATTGCAGACTCGAGTCCCCGGCGCCAATTTCGCGGTCACTGATGACGACCCCAGCGTGGGATCCGGTGAGGGCGCCATCGACATACGTCTCAATCTCTCCCGCTACGACGAGGGGCGTCGCCACGCGGCCGATTCCGAACGGGAGGAACACCCCGACTTCTGAGTGGTTAACGTCGCTGACGGTGACCCTTCAGACCACGATTGCAGGCAGTCTGCCCAAGCCCACCTGGCTGGCTTCACGTGATCAGCTATGGGCCGGGTGGGTCCAGGACGGAACCGATCTCGCCGAGGCCAAGCGCGACGCAGTCCGGGTCGCCGTCCTCGAGCAGCAGCGAGCCGGCCTCCAGATCGTCACCGATGGTGAGCAGACCCGCCAGCACTTCGTAACGACCTTCATCGAAGGGCTGCAAGGAGTCGACGCAGTCAATCGGGCAACGGTTCAGATCAGAAAGCGATACGACGCATCGGTCCCGAGGGTGGTCGGCGAAGTGTCCCGGCGGGATGGGGTATTTGTCGAGGACACTCGTTTTCTCCGCTCTCTGACAGAAAGACCGATCAAAGCACAGCTACCCGGGCCGATGACCATGGCCGACACCTGCCAGGACGATCATTACGGGGACAGAGAGTCGCTTGCCATGGTCTTCGCCGAGGCTCTCAATGCCGAGGCCAAAGAGATGGCCGCGGCGGGCGCCGACATCATCCAGTTCGACGAGCCCGCCTTCAACGTCTTTCTCGATGAGGTCGGGGGCTGGGGCATCGAGGCGCTGGAGAGGGCCATCGAGGGAGTCGACGTCACGACCGCCGTTCACATCTGTTACGGCTATGGGGTGAAGGCCAACATCGACTGGAAACGCGGCCTCGGCCCGGAATGGCGTCAATATGAGGTCACCTTTCCCGTGTTGGCCGAGTCGTCCATCGACCAGGTCTCTCTCGAGATAGCGGGCTCCCACGTTCCGCTGGAGGTCCTCGACCTGCTCGGCGACAAGAGCGTCCAAGCCGGTGTGATCGACGTCGCATCCGACGAGGTGGAGTCGCCAGGGGACGTGGCATCTCTCATCGAGTCCGTGGCGGAGCACGTCGCGATGGAGCGGATCTACCCGTCCACCAACTGCGGCATGGTGCCGCTGTCGCGATTCCTGGCCCACGCCAAGATGGAGTCCCTCGCCGCCGGAGCGGCACTGGTCGGCGGTTAGGCGGGGTCTTCGCTTCAGGCTGAGGCTCGGGCTGTTCGAGCACCACCGTGCGTGGTCTAGGCTCGAAGGACGACTAGGCGAGAGTGGAGTTTCTCGTGAGATCTGGCAGACCTTTGACGAACGTCCTTTTCGTGATCGCGATGTTGGTGGCGCTACTACCCGCCGTGCCTGCCGGCGCGACCGAGCACATCTTCTTCAGCGAGATCCATTACGACGACGTGGATGCGGACGAGGGAGAGGCCATCGAGGTGACGGCGCCCGCCGGCATGGACATGACCGGCTGGTCGATCGTCCTCTACAACGGCAGTGCCACCATGCGCTCGCCATATGAGGTGGCGACGCTCGTCGGTGTCGTGCCGGCAGGCGGCGCGTTCACCGTCGGATTCGGGCAGATACAGAATGGCGCTCCCGACGGGTTCGCCCTCGTCGACCCGAGTGTCACTGTGATCGAGTTTCTCAGCTACGAAGGGACCTTCGAGGCAGCTTCGGGCCCGGCGGCCGGGATGACATCGGTCGACATCGGTGTCGCCGAGACCAACAGCACGCCCGAAGGGCAGTCGCTGCAGAAAGTCGCTGGCGTCTGGGTTGGCCCCCAGCCGTCCAACTTCGCCGGACCTCTGGAGATTCCGGTTCCGCAGTGTGACGCCACCGAGATCACTCCCATCTCGGCCGTCCAGGGCACCGGCACTTCATCGCCCATCAACGGTCAGGATGTGACGATCGAGGGAGCCGTCACCGCGATCTATCCGGATCTGAACGGCATCGCGGTGCAGGAAGAGCCCGGGGACGTCGACGGGTCCGATCTCTCCTCTGAGGGCGTATTCGTTTTCGTGGGATCTGGCTTCGACTTCGAGAGTCTGAATCGTTTCGACATAGTCCAGGTGAGTGGCGACGTGGACGAGTTCTTCGGTGACACCGAGATCAGCGCCAATGAGGTGGCGATCTGTGATGACGAGCCTGTCGAGATCACCCCGACCCCATTCACCCTTCCGGCTGGTTTTACCGAACGCGAGACGCTGGAGGGAATGCTGGTCGTCACCACTCAGGAGCTGACGGTCACCAGCCTGTTCACGGCGTATAGCTTCGGCGAGCTCGGTGTTTCGTCGTCAGGGATCCTCCATGAGCCCGTGAACATATTCGAGCCTGGATCGGCCGAGGCGTTCGCCCTTCAAGAGCAAAACGCCGAGGACCTCCTGTTCATCGACGACCGGGGCGAGTTCGGGGGCGACAACTCGCCGTGGTTCGGTGAGCCCAACCAACGGGCCGGTGACATCGTCGAGGCCGGTGTCGAGGGGGTGTTCTACTTCTCGTTCGGAGACCATCTCCTCGAGCCGATCGAGTTCCCTGAGGTAGTCGACGGATCTCCTGTGTTCGCCGACCGCGAGCCCGCCCCGGCGCTGACCGGCGGCTCCGACCTCGGTGCCTTCAACGTGTTGAACTACTTCAACACGTTCGGCAACTCTGACGTGCTGCGGGGGGCACGCACCCCTGAGCAGTTCGAGGTCCAGTCGGCGAAGATCGTCGAGGCGATCCTCGAGATGGATGCCGCCGTGCTCGGTCTCATCGAGATCGAGAACGACTATGAGGACGGATTCGACGACGACCCGGATTCGGAGCCGTCGATCCAAACGCTCGTGGACCAGCTGAATGCAGCCGGCGGGGACACGTATGACTGGATCAAGGTCCCCGAGGGCCTTCTGACGGACGAGGGCCTCGGAGGCGGTGGCCTGGGCCCGGATGCAATTGCCGTCGGGATCATCTATCAGCCCGATCGAGCCACCCCTGTTGGCGACGTCGCAACCTTCGACATCGATGCCCTGCTCACGGGTGCGGACACCAACAAGAACCGTTGGCCTCTGGCTGCGAGCTTCGACATCGACGGCCAGGTCGTGACGGTCGTCGTCAATCACTTCAAGTCGAAAGGGTCGGCATGCGACGACGTGATGGTCCCGGCTGGATTTGGCGATGGCGTGGACGACCCGCAGACATCGAGCTGTGACCTGGTGCGTGAGTATGCAGCGGAGCGGCTCCTCGAGTGGGTCGAGACCAAGCCGACCGGGGTGAATTCCCCCGACACCTTTGTCGTCGGTGATCTCAACTCTTACGCCCAGGAGGATCCAATCAGGATCTTCGAGGAGGCCGGCTATCTGGATCTGGTCGAGAGTTATGACGACAACGCTTTCACCTACAAGTTCGATGGCAGATATGGGAGGCTCGACTACATCATGGCCTCGCCTTCGGCCAAGCGACTCGTCGACGACGCAGAGGTATGGCAGCTCAACTCGCCGGAGCCATACGGTTATCTGTACTTCAACGAGCACATCGATGAAACCGCCTACGCGTCCAGCGACCACGACGCCGTTGTTGCTGCGATCTCCAAACCGGGGCGAGGCCCGAAGGGCTGAAAACCGACCTTGTGCGGCGGGCACTGACTGTGCCCGCCGTGGTCGGCGGGCCTCGGGCTAGAGAAGTGTGATGACGACTGGCAGCGTTACGGCAGATGCCAGTGTCCCGAGGAGGACAACCGACGTCACGTAGTCGGCTTCGAGCTGATGCTCGATGGCGATGAGCGAGGTGAACACTGCGGCCGGCATGGCCGCCTGGAGGACCACGATGTCGCCAGGCGCGCCACCAAGGTCGAATATCGCGGCGGCGGTCGCCGCGATTGCCGGGGCGAGGACCAGCTTTACCGTTATTGGTATTCCGATCCTGAGCGACGGCAGGGCACGGGGCATTCCGGCGAGCTGGATCCCCAGCGTCAGCAGCATGACCGGAATCAGAGCCCCGGCCAGCAGGGAGATCGGGCGATCGAGCCAGATTGGCAAATCAGCGTCTGTCACGTTGACCAACAAAGCCGGGACCACGGCGAGGGCCAGCGGCGATGAGACGGCGGTCACAGCAGCCTTGGGCAGCGACCCTCCCCTGATACTGGCCAGTCCGATCCCGGTGAGGATGCCCAATGTGTTCACGGTCACCATCACGATGCTGGCGATGGGGAGGGCCGCCTGGCCGACCGCAAATACGCTGATCGCCAACCCGAAGTTGCCGGTGTTGCCGTACGTCGAGGTCAAAACCGATGCCGCCACCTCCGAGAACGAAGAGCCGATCACCCGCATCGCCATGGCCGCGATCGCGCCGGCAATCGTCATGACCACGGCACTGGCCGCAACCACCTTGACGACGATTTCGGGAGCGAGCTCTGCCGTCGCCAGAACGTCGAAGATGAAGGCGGGTCCGAGGGCCCAGTAGGAGAGGGTGGCCAGTGCCGTTGGCTCGATGCCAACCCATCTGGAGAGACCAAACCCGATGGCGACGACCGCGAAGACGGGGACGAGGACGTCGACCAGGACCTGGAGCATCAATCGACGTTATAGCGGGAGCGGCTCCGATCGAACCCGGATGCCGGTCTCGATTCGAGGAGCACAATCGAGGCTCAACCACCACCCGGTGCGATCTCCCCATAACCCCCTCCAAAGCCGCTGCCCAGCCAGTCTCCGATGCCCCTGATCCCTTCCCCAGCAGCGCGCAACGGGCTCCCTGCCGGCATCGAGGGCCCGACGACGGCAACGAGCACCGCCACGATGAGCAGCACCACCACGACGACGAAGACTCCTCTCATCTCGGACACAAGCTACGCCGGGCCGACTACGCGGGTGTCGGTCATACTCTGAAGGCGTGGCCAGAGTGTTTCGTCTCGGCATCGTTTCTGTCGGCATCCTGGCAGCTTGTTCGTCGGGCGGCACCGATGAGCCGAGCACCATCACCGGCTCGCCCCCGGAGACAACGACCACGAGTCACCCTTCGGCGGCCGTCACCACGAGCACCGAAGCCGGTGCCACCAGTAGCACGCTTCCGGCGTCGACCGCGACCACAGTCGACCCGGCAACGCTCGAGGTCGAGGCTTTTCCCGTGCCGCCGGGCTCCCGCCCTCATGATGTCGCACCCGCTTCTGACGGCGGTGTGTGGTACACCGCACAGAGCCTCGGAGAGCTCGGCTGGCTCGACCCGGTGACGGGGGAAACGCGCCATATACCTCTCGGTGCCGGATCGCGTCCGCACGGTGTGATCGTCGATGACCGGGGAACACCGTGGGTCACCGATGGAGGACTGAACGCGATCGTTTCGGTGGACCCTGGAACCGACGAGGTGACGGTGTTCCCACTCCCAGACGGTGCAGCCAACGCCAACTTGAACACCGCTGTGTTCGACGAGCAGGGTGTTCTCTGGTTCACGGGTCAGGAGGGCATCTACGGTTGGCTCGATCCGACCACTGGCGACATGGGGGTCGAGCCGGCGCCTGAGGGACGGGGGCCGTATGGGATCACTCACACGCCCGATGGAACAGTCTTCTACGCGTCGCTCGCCGGCTCCTATGTTGGGGAGATCGCCGACGGGGATGTGATCGTTCGCGAGCCGCCTACGCCAGGACAGGGTGCCCGTCGTGTCTGGTCCGATTCGATGTCACGGGTGTGGGTGAGTGAGTGGAACAGCGGCCAGGTGAGCCGGTATGACCCGGCGACGGACGAGTGGGAGACTTGGGCACTTCCCGGGAATGACCCGCAGACCTACGCCGTCTACGTCGACGACCACGACATCGTGTGGCTGAGTGACTTCGGTGGCAATGCCATCGTCCGCTTCGACCCATCGACGGAGATGTTCAACCGGTATCCGCTTCCCCATGACCCCGGGGAAGTGCGTCAGATCCTGGGTCGCCCGGGTGAGGTTTGGGGGGCGGAGTCCGCCGCCGACCATCTGGTGTTGATCAGCACCCGCTAGTCAAGGACCCAACCTATCGAGCCGATGTGATCCATCATGTGGATGCGTGCCGCCCTAAGTGTGCTCTGGCTTGCGTTGCTGTTGTCTGCGCTCGCCGTGTTGGACTGCACGAGCCGGTTGCTCGGCGATCCGTTGCGAGTTTGCGATGACATCTCGGGTCTCGGCATACCGGCACCTTCAACTGTCGCCCCGGTAGTCGCCGCTCTCTCTACTCTGGGACTCATCGCCGTCTGGCTCCCACTCCTGCGTCCTCGCAGTCGTCGGCGGAAGTATCAGCCAGAACGGGCTCTAGTCGAGAACATCGGCCGTTTGCGTGATCCGTATGGAGACCTGGTCGGTGTCGATGTCGACGGGGAGTCGGTGATTGCGGAACTGCGAAGGGGTGTGGAGGTGGTGGAAACTGCCTTCGCCACCGACTCGACTGCTACGAGATCGATGACGTCGGAGTGGATGCGTCTCTTGCTGGAGGCGAATCGCCTCCACAACGAGGGGTCATTGCCGACAGAGGAGTTCAAGACCCTCAACACCCGTCTCTTGCAGGTAGTGAACACCGTTAGTCCGTTGTCCCGCAGCTGACCTCAATCAGGGGGTCGCTCGAAGTCGGTGAGGACGACCTCGAGTTGCTCACCCACGGCGGTGATTCGTTTTTGACAGAATTCGAGGAGCTCAGAGGCGCGCTCAACGTCGGCGATGAGGTTGTCGACGTCGACGTCGTCGGTTCTCAGCCGAGCGTGGATGGCCCGCAACTCCTCCAGAGCCTGGCTATATGTGAGGTCCTCGGTGCTCAATCTTCCTCCACGGTGACCCGGACCGTACCGTCGGCAAACCTCAGCCGGAGAGTATCGCCAGGGGAGGTGTCGGCGACAGAGCGAAGGACGTGTTGTCCGGCGCCGCCGGTGACGATGGCAAATCCCCTGCGGAGAGTGTGCTCGACGTCGACGACCTCGAACCACTCGGCTAGCCCGTGAAGGTCGGATTGGCGCCGGGAGAGGATTGCCCGGCTGGCGTGGGCGATCTCGGATCGGATGCTGTCGAGAACATCGCGCTGGCGGTGGAGAGTTGCAGCGCTGGCTCCCATGTCCGCAGCGGCCGTTCGAAGCACCTGACGTTGTCGACGCAGAGCGGCGTCCGCCTCCGATTGAATCGTGTGACGTGCTCTGGCGATGCGATCGGCGAAATCCTTGACCCGTGCCACCAACCACTCTCCGGCGGCGGAGGGCGTCTTGGTGGCCACGGACGCCGTCTCGTCGGCGACAGCACGGTCGATGTCGTGTCCTATGCCGGTGATGACCGGAACCGGAGATGCTGCAATCGCCCGCGCCACGTCCTCGGTGTCGAACACTGCCAGGTCGAGTCTGGAGCCACCACCGCGGACCAAAGCGATCATGTCCACCTCTTCGAGCCCGACACGGCTCAGCGCAGCTGCCAATGCGGAGGCGGCGTGCTCGCCCTGCACCGCACTGTGCGCGGTCGTGACCCGAAACCGAAAGGAAGAGCGTCGCAGTTGGTCGATGAAGTCGGCATGGGCGGCTGAGCCACGGCTGGTGACCAGACCGATACGCAGGGGCACCAGTGGCACCGGGAGCGAGCCATTGGCTCGCAATGAACCGTCGGCCGTCAACCGGCGGATCACCTCGGCGCGGTCGAGGGCCAGACGCCCGACGGTGAAAGCCGGATCCACCTCGAGGAGGGCAAGCCGTACCCGCGAACCCCGCTCATCCACGCCGACCGTTCCCCTCACACGTGCTTCGATGCCCTCTCGAAACGAGCCGAGGCCGGCATCGTCGAGGACACGATCGATCTCCATCATCACCCTGCCCCGCGCCGCCACCTCGAGCGCGGTCTCGGCGGCGTCGGTGTCGGCAAGCCTGAAAAACACGGCCCCGCGGCTGGTGCGGCGCAGGCTGGTGACCTCGCCACGAACCCAAATCGGAGTCGGGAACTCCCGGACGACGGCTTGTTGGAGATCCTTCAACACCTCAGCGACGGTGAAAGTCCGGTCACTCACCGGGACGCCTCGAAGGCTGAGCGGACCTCCGTCAGGATCCGGTGGTGATCGAAGGCGAGAAGACCGGGATCGGCCAGGACCTCGTCCAGGTCCCAAAGCCGGGCCTCGGAGGCGTCATCGCCCCCCACTGGCTGGGGTGGCTCGTCGAGGTGAGTCCAGAACACAACCGTCACCACCCTCATCCTCGGATCGCGCCCGGGAGTTCCATAGGCGCCCCACTGCCTCAACCCATCGCAATGAAGACCGGTCTCTTCGGCCAGCTCGCGGATGGCGGCGGGTTCCAGGTCCTCGTCGATTTCGACGAAGCCGCCCGGCAGTGCCCAGCGGCCCCGGAAAGGCTCGTTGGCACGCCGGACCAAGACGACGCGAAGCAGGCCCTCGTCTGTCGTCAGGACGGCCACGTCGGCAGTCACCGCAAAATGTGGGACCCTGGACACGTCATCCCCTGGCGAAGGAGTCATCGAATCCGACGTTAGGGGATACTCGAGCAGGTGTTGTCGTCGCTCGATCAGGTCTCGCCGGTGGCCAGGATGTAGCTGTGGAATGCCCATATTCTCCACGCACATGGGCAACCCCGCCGAGGAAACGGAGGCTGGCAGACCGCGGCCTGGAGTTTCGACCGAATCGCGATTCGACCGATTCTCCGCACTGGTCGCCCTGACCCTGTTCGGTCTCACCTGGCCCGTCCTCGATCTGCTGGGTCGTAACGCCGAGTTCTTCTTGGCCCGGCGTTCGGCCAAGACCGAGATCGTGATCATGGCGCTGACGGCCGTTGTGGTGGTCCCGATCGTGGTCGGGTTGCTCGGATCCCTCCCCGGTCGTGCCGGTCGAGCCCTGGGCCTGGCATTGATCGCAGTCACGACGACGTCGTTGGCCCTTCTCTATCTGGCGCGCACCGGGCTGCCGTGGTGGATGTCGTCGCTGATCGCCGTAGGGGTCGGCGTCGGATCGACGTGGGCGTTCGTGCGTCTGCGCCCCGTGCGCCAGGCCGCCCGCTATCTGGTTGTGGCCCCGGTCGTCATGCTTGGGGTGTTCTTCTTCTCGATGCCGGTTGGAGACGTGCTGTGGGAGCCCGACATCGCACTGGGGAACCCGGTGGCCATCGAAGACCCGGCTCCAATCGTGATGCTTGTATTCGACGAGTTCCCCGTCGCTTCTCTCATCGAGCCCGACGGTGATCTCCAGGTGGACCGATTTCCCAACTTCGCCCGACTCGCCGCCGATGGCGCCTGGTTCCGTAATGCGGTCACTGTCGAGCAACAGACCGAACAGTCGGTGCCGGCGATGCTCACAGGGCGGGTCCCCGAGGATTCGCTGGTCCCTGTGGCCGGTCAGTACCCGTTCAACCTGTTCACTGCGTTGCGCAGCGTCTACGACCTCTATGTGCACGAGTCGATCACACAACTCTGCCCCCGGGAGCTATGCCAGGGTGTGCCCGCCACCGCGTCGTCTCTCGTCGGTGATGTCTCGGTGGTGGCGGGGCATGTCTTGTTGCCCGAGCCACTCACCGACGACCTCCCCCCGATCGACCGCGGATGGGGAGATTTCGCGACGGCGGCCGGGGCATTCAACGCCCGAGAGGAGTTCCGCGAGGTGCTGAGCAAGGGGCCTCGAGCTGCCATCGACGCCACACTGGAGGACATCGAGTCCGCCGATGTCTCTCGGCCTGCTCTCTTCTACATGCACGCCATAGTGCCTCACCACCCGTGGCAGTTCCTGCCCGATGGCCGCAATTATCCGTACATCGCCGCAACCAACCCGGCGAGCGTCGGCGGGGGATGGAACGACGACGAGTTCCTCGTCGCCCAGTCGATGCAGAGACATCTGCTCCAGGTGGGCTACGCCGATTACGTGCTCGGCGAGGTCATCGACTCACTGGAGAAGCGGGGCATCTACGACGACGCCATGGTGGTGGTGGTTGCCGACCATGGCATCACGATTCGGCCGGGTGTGGAGCATCAAAGAGCCATCACCGAGACAACGGTTGGTTCGATTGCAGCGGTGCCGCTGTTCGTGAAGACACCTCATGGCGACGGCGGCACGATCGATGACCGGCGGGCGTTGACGATCGACATCCTGCCGACGATCGCCGATGTCATCGGTGCGAGTCTTCCCACAGACGTCGAGGGCGTCTCGTTGCTGGGACCTGCTCCCGATCGAACCGTCACCACCACCTACGGCCCTAGGGGAAACGTGACCTACGGTGTGTCGGGGGATGAGAAGCTCGAGGTGGCCCGGAGCATCTTCGAGCGATTCCCGGATGGCGATCCGTGGGCTCTGCGTCCGCTTGGCACGCCCGACCTCGCCGCATTGAAGGTAGACGTCGAAGGTCTTGCCTCCTCCCGTCTGCGTTCCGTCATCAGGGAGTCGAGCCTGTATCGCAACGTCGACACAGAGGCCGAGACCATTCCCGCCCGCATCGGAGGTACCATTCTCGGTGGGGCCGGCATTGACACAGTCCTCGCGGTGGCGGTCAACGGTGTGGTCGGGGCTGTCACCCGAACCTACGAGGTCGACGGCTCGGTGTCATTCCTCGCCATGGTCTCCCCGGACTTCCTCCAGGATGGGGAGAACGTGATCGAGGTCCTCGAAGTGACCGACGGGGGCGATCTACTCCGTCTCGACACCTGATCTCGCTCAGAGACGACCGATCAGTTCGACGAGGAGGTCGTAGAAACGGTCGCTGTCGATCTCGTTCATCACGAGGGCGTTGGGCTCGGCGCCGGTCACACCCCACCAGTCGACCACGGTCATCCCCTGAGTGGGCCCGGGAGCGGTCTCGATCTCGACCGCTACCTCACGGCCGCCGAACATCCCGGGAGATAGGAGGTAGGCGATGACGGTCGGGTCGTGTAGAGGTCCGCCTTCGATCCCGTACTTCTCGATGTCGTAGCGGTCGTAGAAGCCGAGCATGCCCGCCACCGAGTCACCGGCCGGCGTCCCCAGCTCGACGAACCTCCTGAGACGCTCAGGGGTGGTAAGCGCCCGATGGGTCACGTCGAGAGGCATCATCACGAGAGGGATGCCACTGGTGAAGACGACATGGGCCGCGTGTGGGTCGACGAAGATGTTGAACTCTGCTGCGGGGGTCGTGTTGCCACCTTCGAAGAAACTGCCGCCCATGAGCACCAGCTGATCGATCTTCCCCGCAACCCGGGGCTCCTTGACGAGTGCGAGCGCGACATTGGTCAGCGGGCCCAGTGTGCAGATGATGGTTGGCTCCGGACGCTCCATGACCAACTCCACGATCCGGTCCACGGCGTGACCCGGGGCGGCTTCCAGTGTCGGCGGCGGCAGGTCGGCCCCGTCGAGCCCGGTGGGACCGTGTACGTGCTCCGCCGTCACGAGACGGTTGACCATCGGCCGAACCGCCCCCTGGTAGACGGGGACGTCCGTGCGCCCGGACAACTCGACGAGAGCTAGGGCGTTCGTCGTCACTTTGTCGATGGGCACGTTTCCCGCCACCGTCGTGATCGCCAGCACGTCGAGCTCGTCGGGCGATGCCAGCGCCGCCAGGATGGCGACCGCGTCGTCCTGACCCGGATCTGTGTCGATGATGATTGCGCGCTCGATCAATGCAACGTAGTCAGGTGCACAGCAACCTCTCCAGCTGATCTGCTGTTGGCAATGAGGACTGCGCTCCCGGGGTGGTCGTGGCCAGGGCTCCTGCGGCGACGGCGCGCTCGACTGCAACCTCCAGCGTCAGACCACGGCCGAGTGCCTCGGCGATGGCCCCGCAAAACGCATCGCCGGCCCCGGTGGGGTCGACGGCTTCGACCTCGACGGCCGGGAACCTGACGGTCTCGTCGGTCACCAGGAGGGCGCCGGCGGCGCCCAATGTCACCACGACCGGGGCGTCGGTGCGGAGCTTTCGCACTGCTCTGGCGACCTCCCCTGTCGAGTCGGGCTCGGGGACACCGGCGAGCAAACCCAGCTCACTGCGGTTGGGGATCAGAACGTCGGTTCTGGCGAGGAGGTCCGGGGGGAGATCGGTCGCCGGCGCCGGGTTGAGGCAGAAGGTTCCCGTAGTCAACCGGGCAGTGGCAACTACCGCCTCGATCGGCACCTCCAACTGGGCGAGGACGACACTGGCACCGGAGATGAGGTCTTGGTTCGCCTCGATCTGATCCCGCCCCAACGTCGCGTTTGCACCAGGGCTGACGACGATGGTGTTCTCCGCGCTTGCGTCGATGGTGATGACCGCCAGCCCGGTCGCGACACCAGGTTCGACGCCAAGCCCGGTGACGTCGACACCCTCGGCAAGCAGCGCATCCCGGAGCTCCCGCCCGTGCCCGTCGTCTCCGACTCGCCCCACGATGGCCACGGATCCCCCCAACCGCGCGGCCGCCATCGCCTGATTGGCACCCTTGCCCCCGTTGTCGGAATAGTGACGGATACCGAGCACTGTCTCGCCCGGCCGGGGATGAGACGGTGTGATGACTGTCAGATCGTGATTCAGCGACCCGACGACGACGATGTCGGCCATCTCCGCAGGTTAAGCGGGCCTCGAAAAGACAAGCGGGACGGTGCAGGACGGCAAATAGAGCGGATGACGGGGCTGGCCCTGTCCTGTCACACCGAGACAGTGTGAGCTCGAATGCGACAGGAGCCCGGCAATCTCGTGGTGACGTGGGGTCCCCGTCGTCGGATTGATCGTGACTCCATGGTTGCCCCAGGCGACAACGATCCGATCTGCCGTGGCGACACCACGTTGGATGGAGGCGTCGTTGTCGACGCCCACCGGGTCCGGATGTCTGGCGAGCACCTCTGGGGTCGCGCTGCGCAGGGCGAAGAGATTGACCACCACGGCCGATCCGAACCCCCAGAGACGGGAGAAACCGACGACCCGTCTCGTCGTCGGGTCATCGAGCGCTTCGGTCGCAGTTGAAGGGTTGAGCATTATCCAGCACACCTGAGGCCGCTCGGGGTTCCAGACTCTCGACAACCTGTAGCGATAGCTGGTCGTCATGGCTCGAAGGATATGAGCGGTGGCCCGGTTGACGACCGTCCTTACACTCGGCTCCATGGAAACATTCGACGCCATACGCACCCGCCGCAAGATCAACGAGTACTCCGATCGGCCAATAGAAGAGGAGAAGTTGCGGCAGATCCTGGAGGCGGGTCGTCGCACGCCGTCGTCACGCAACTCCCAGCGCTGGACCTTCATCGTGGTGCGTGATCGTGACCGTCTCGAGCGGCTCTCGAACGTGTGGCGAGGAGCTGCACACATCGCCGACGCACACGTCGCCATCGCCGTCGTCGCCCCGCACAGCGATGACCTTCGTGAGAACGGGTCGATCAACTTCGACCTGGGCCAGGCGGTCTCCTCGATGATGATCGCTGCGGCCGACCTTGGGATCGGGAGCAGGCATGCATCGGTGGAGGACTACGACCTCGGAGCCGAGATCCTCGAGCTCCCCGACGACCAACGTCTCACCTGGCTCTTCGGTCTCGGCTATCCCGGCGACCGTCCCATGAAGCCGGTGGTCCACCCCGACCGCCGCCCCTTCGACGAAGTGGTCCATCGAGAGGTGTGGACCGGATAGCGGTCACTTCATCGATGTGGTGCAGCCAAGTGCGCTGAGGGTTGATATCCGCACAAGAGATTGGTGGCGATGATCGGCGGTGCAGCCAAGTGCGCTGAGGGCTGATGTCTGCACACGAGATCGCCATCGGGCGAGGTTCACTTGATCGACCTCTCAGTAGGGTTGATCGCTGAGCAGTGACGATTGACACCGGGAGGGCTCACGTGGCGGCCGGGACACTTCAGGACAAGATCGACGCAGCCGACGGAGTCGTCGACATGCTGCGCAACGCCCAGGTCGGCCCCAATGTCTATCCGGGTGTCCCACCTGAGTTCACAAATTGGCGGGATGAGCAATGGGCCTGGCAGAACACGTGCGTCTTGTTCGACCTCTCCTATCACATGGTCGATCTGGCGCTCGATGGCCCCGACGCACTGGAACTGCTCACCACAGTTGGGTTCAACAGCTTTGAGGGATTCGAGGTCGACAACGCCAAGCATCTCGCCCCGTGCAGCCCCGACGGCTATGTCATCGGTGACGTCATCCTCTTCTATCTGGCCCCGGAGAAGTTCGACCTGGTGGGCCGAGTGCCCTCGCTCAACTGGATCATGTATCAGGCCGAGCAGGGTGGCTTCGACGTCTCTTGTGAGGTGGACCAGCGCACTGCCTTGCGCGAGGACAAGACGAGACGGAAGTCTTATCGGCTCCAGCTGCAGGGACCCAACGCCCTCGCCGTCGTCGGCGAGGTCCTCGGATCGCCGCCGCCCGAAGTCAGATTCTTCAACATGACGACAGTCGACATCGCCGGGATCCCGGTCCGGGCTCTTCGTCACGGCATGGTTGGCCAACCCGGGTTCGAGCTCTTCGGGCCCTGGGAGGACAAGGAGCGGGTGGTGGAGGCCATCCTGGCTGCGGGGGATGAGTTCGGCCTGCGTCGGGTCGGTTCCCGTGCCTACTCGTCGAACACCTTGGAGTCGGGCTGGATCCCATCTCCGCTGCCAGCCGTCTACTCGGGTGACGGTTTGGCCGCCTACCGGCGGTGGCTTCCCGCCGATGGCTACGAGGGGTCGGCCTCGTTGGGTGGAAGCTTCGTCTCCGCAGACGTCGAGGACTACTACTTCACACCCTGGGATCTCGGGTACGGGCGATTCGTCAAGTTCGACCACGATTTCATCGGAAGGGATGCGTTGGAGGAGATGTCGGGGCAACCACAGCGCACCGAGGTCACCCTGACTCTCGACAGTGACGACGTTCTGACTGCCATCGGCTCACAATTCAGTGACGGGGAGCGCGCCAAGTTCATGGAGTTTCCCTCGGCGGTGTACGCGATGCACCCTTATGACGCGGTGATGGTCGACGACGAGACCGTTGGGATATCGACCTGGATCGGGTACAGCTCCAACTACCGGGAGATGCTGACCCTGGCTGTTGTCGACGAGGCTCGCTCGGAGCCGGGCACACCGGTCACGTTGATCTGGGGTGAGCCGGACGGTGGCACAGCCAAGTTGAACGTCGAGCCCCACACCCAATACGAGATTCGAGCGACTGTGGCCCCGGTTCCCTATTCGAGGGTGGCCCGGGAGGCCTACCGGGCCGGCTGACGCCCTCGCTCACACACCCTGCAGGGCGCGGGCGCTCGAGCTGATCTCCTCGGCGGTGGCGATGAGCCTCGGCCTGAACTCCGACTTCATCCGACTGACGGTCACCCGGGACGCATGACACGAGATGTTCATCGCAGCGATGACATCGCCCCGGGAGTTCGTGATCGGCGCGGCGATGGAGCGAACCCCTTCCTCGAGCTCCTGATCGACGAGTGCATACCCCTGGGCCCGCACTTCGTGGAGTCGTGCTCGAAGCTCTGAAGGGTCGGTGATCGTGTGCGGGGTGAGTGCGAGCATTTCGGTCTTGGCGAGATACTCGGATACCTCATCGTCGGACAACCCGGCGAGCAGGACCCGTCCCATCGAGGTCGGGTAGACGGGGAGACGTGACCCGAGGGCGAGCGCAATGGTCATTATCCGAGTGGTGGGGACACGAGCCACATAGACGATCTCGGTGTCGTCGAGGATCGACATCGATGAAGACTCCTTGACCTCGTCGACGAGACGCTCCATGGGCTCTTGGGCCAGCTCGACCACGCGGAACGACGACAGAAACGAATAGCCCAGATCGAGGACACGTGGGGTGAGGGCGAATCCACGCCCGTTCTGACGCACGTAGCCCAGCTCGCTGAGCGTCAGCAGAATCCGGCGAGCCGTTGCCCGGGTGAGACCGGCCGCGTTGGCGACTTCGCTCAGTGTCTGGATCTGGCGGTCACGCGAGAACGAGTTGATGACGGCAAGACCCCTCTCCAGGGACTGGATGAAATCACGTGATCTATCCGAGGCCACTACAGCACTCTAGAGCATTTGTGCGCAGAGCGAACGGTTCGACCTATTCGCGCCGCGCGTGGGCGCGGGCGGTTCTCGCTTTGAGGTCACGGAGGATGGAGAGCTCCTCGACTGTGGGTGGCGCGGTGACATCGAGCGCATCGGCGACTCTCAGCTCCCAACCGGTCTGACCGATCACATCTTCGACGGACACACCGGGGTGGATGGCAACGAGCTCCAGTTCGTATGTCGACGGGTCCGGTCTCAGGATCCCGAGGTCGGTGATCACCACGGTCGGGCCTGAGCCGGTATGCCCTTCCCGACCGGCCCCTTTGACCCCAAATCCAACCGAGGTCACGAAATCGACCTCCTCGACGAACGCCCGTTTCGAGTGACGCAGCATCACGATGACCTCGCCTGCCGAGGAGGCGATCTCCGGAGCGCCACCGGCACCCGGCAGCCGAACCTGGGGGTTGTCGTAGTCGCCGATGACGGTGCTGTTGAGGTTGGCGAAGCGATCGATCTGGGCCGCTGAGAGAAAGCCGACGTCGACCCGGCCCGCCTGAAGCCAGTAAGAGAAGATCTCCGGGACGCTCACGACGAGGTCGGCGTGATCGGCGAGCTCGCCGTCCCCGATCGAGAGGGGGAGGACTTCGGGGCTGGTGCCGATCGTGCCCGACTCATAGATGAGGACCACATTGGGGGCGTGGGAGAGGCGGGCCAGGTTGGCCGCCTCGCTGGGGAGGCCGATGCCGACGAAACAGACCTGGCCGTCGTGAAGCTGTCGAGCTGCGACGACCGACATGATCTCATCGGTCGTGTACTCGTTGTCAGACATCGACGCCCTCGAGGAGAGCCCCGGTGTCACGTGCGCTCAGATAGCCACTGAAGTCGTCCACCGACATGACGAATCGGTCCATCCAGGCAGAGAATCGCTCCCGATCGCGCGAGATGCCGTCCCAGGCCGTGTAGAAGAGATTGTCCCGTGTCGTGTAGCCCATCGAATACGAGGGGTGCGACCCTTCGGGGACGTGGGCGATGGCGTCGACCGTCCATGCCGGCAACACGGCGTGGTTGGGTCCGGCAACGGTCAACACGTCGACCACTTCCTCCACGGTGACGACGACCCTTGCAGCAGCCAGGGCCACCTCTCGCTGTACTCCGGTGATGCCCCACATGCCCACGTTCCCGTGTCGGTCGGCCTGTTGGGCGTGGATGATCGTCACGTCCGGGTTGATCGCTGGCACGGCCCGCAGGTCCTCCCCTGTGAACGGGCACGTGATGGGGGCCACGTTGGTCAGGGTCTCGAGATCGGTGCCCAAGTATCCGCGAAGCACCCCAAATGGCAGCCCCGAGGCCCCCGCGGTGTATCGAGCGGCCATCCCCGCGTGGCTGTGCTCCTCGATGTCGATCGACCGTGGGTAATCGTTCTCCACGGCATCACGAAGACGGTGCAGAGAGCCGACTCCCGGATTCCCGCCCCAGGAGAAGACCAGCTTGGCAGCGCACCCCATCCCCAGCATCTGGTCGTAGATGACGTCTGGTGTCATTCGGATCAGGGTCAGGTCTCGTTTGCCCTGTCTGAGGATCTCGTGGCCCGCGGCGAAGGGAATCAGATGGGTGAAACCCTCCATCGCCACCACCGACCCGTCCGCCACGTTGTCGGCGATCGCACTACGGAGACTGGTGAATTCGGCCAACTGGGACTCCTGATCGCTGAACCTGCGGTCGACCGGGTTCAGCCCGAGTCAACCCGGCTGTGTTCGGACACCGCACATGCGTTCGGCTAGCGTACGACCAGCCTCGAATTGGTGTCAAGCGAGGAACACCACATGAGACACATGATAATTTGGCGGCGACCCCCGGCCCTTTCCGAGCCCGGCTCGCACCTATGACTGAAGTCCCAGATCGAACCCAGGTTGCGATCATCGGGGGTGGCCCGGCCGGGTCCCTGCTCTCCTACATGCTCCATCTCGAGGGTATAGAAAGTGTGGTCCTCGAGCTCTTCAGCAAGGACCATGTTCTGGGAAGGGTGCGCGCCGGCGTCATCGAGCACGGCAGTGCCAGGATTCTGCGTCAGCTGGGTCTGGGTGATCGAATGGATGCCGAGGGATTCGTCCACGACGGCGTGAACCTCGCTTTCGCCGGCGAGATGCTCCGGGTCGATTTCGAAGGGCTCGTCGGCAAGAACGTGATCATCTATGGCCAGACCCAGCTGCAGAAAGACCTCTACGACGCCATCGAGGGTGCGGGGATCGTGCTTCTCGACGAGGCAGAGAACACCCAGCTGCACGACATCGACACGGATGGTCCCCGCGTCACTTTCGAGCGTGAGGGGAGGTCTCACACCATCTTCTGTGACTACGTGGTGGGATGCGACGGTGTCCGCAGCAGCATGCGGGAGTACATCCCTTCTGACCACCGCCGGGAGTTCGAGCGTCTCTACCCCTTCGTTTGGGTCGGGGTGTTGTCCCCGACCCCTCCGGTCAACGACGAGCTCATCTACGCCAACCACCCCGACGGGTTCGCTCTGTGCTCGATGCGAAACAAGAATCTGAGTCGCTATTACGTCCAGGGCGCCGCCGACGACTCGCCCGAGGACTGGCCCGACGACCGATTCTGGGAGGCACTGAAGACGAGGCTTCCCCAGGGCCCGGCGGGGAGGCTGGTGACTGCACCGACTCTGGAGACCATCGTCACCCCCTTGCGCAGTTGGGTGATGGAACCGATGCGTCACGAGCGTCTCTTCCTCGCAGGCGATGCCGCTCACGTGGTGCCTCCAACCGGCGCCAAAGGGCTCAATCTCGCCGTCTCCGACGTGGTCTATCTGGCTCGTGCTCTGACCCGCTTCTACAGGGAGGGCTCCACCGAAGGCCTCGACGGTTATTCGGACACTGCACTTGCCCGGGTCTGGAAGGCCGTCCGTTTCTCGTGGTGGATGACACAGACGATGCACCGGTTCCCGGGAATCAGTGACGACTTCGACCGGCGGCTGCAGGCAACCGAGCTCGGATATCTGTTTCAATCGGAGAACGCACAGAAGTCCCTGGCGGAGAACTACGTGGGTTTGCCACTCTGACCTGGGCGTATGGTGAGGGAGAGCTGACTATGACCAGGTTCGAAGACGGGATGGAGGTGAGGAGGCGGGTGCTCGGCGATGAGCACGTCGATGGGGCAACCGATGCCATCAACGATCTCGACCGTGACTTCCAGGAGTGGATCACCGAAAACGTCTGGGGTGGTGTCTGGACCCGCCCCGGGCTGGACCTGAAGACCCGGAGCACCGTCACGATCGCCATCCTGGGCGCCCTGAATCACGAGGAGCTCGCCCTTCATCTGCGGGCGGCGAGAAACACCGGGGTGAGTGCGGGGGAGATCACCGAAATTCTCCTCCACGTAGCGGTGTATGCCGGGGTTCCTGCCGCCAACCGAGCTTTCAAATTGGCCAAACAGATATACGAAGAAGGTGAGTCATGAGCAAGACGATCATCAGGCATTACGGGCCCCGGGCCTACCCGGATCACCCGCCGTTCGACTACCCGGCCTACAAGTCAACCATCAAACGGAACCCGAAACAGGATCTGCTCTCGATCGTGGAGACCCTCACCGAGAGTACCGGGCCGGGTCCGGCATGGACCGAGATCGTCGGCGAGGATGCCGACCTCACCACCAACGCCGGGACCGGTGGCCAGGCGATCGGCGAGCGGATCATCGTCACCGGGAGGGTGCTCGACGAGAACGGGAACGGCATTCCCAACACAGTGCTCGAGATCTGGCAGGCCAATGCCGCCGGACGCTACGTGCACTGGCGGGAGACCAACCTGAAAGCACCGCTCGACCCCAATTTCATCGGAGTCGGCCAATGCATCACCGATGAAGACGGGGTCTATCGGTTCACCACGGTGAAGCCGGGGCCCTACCCCTGGGGGAACCACCCAAACGCTTGGAGACCGGCACACATCCACTTCTCGCTGTTCGGCAACTCTCTGGGAAGCAGGTTGGTGACCCAGATGTACTTCGAAGGCGATCCGCTTCTACCCCTCGACCCGATCTACAACTCGCCACCGGAGCACTCCCGGACACGCATGGTCGCCAAGTACGACCATGACGTCACTCAGGAAGCGTGGGCCACCGGTTGGCGCTGGGACATCGTGCTCCGCGGGGAGGAGAGCATGGTCGAGGTCGCCGAATGAGTGAGAAGCTGGGTCAGACCCCCTCCCAGACTCTGGGGCCGTACTTTGCGATTCGCATCGCCAACGGAGAGGAGTGGCGACTGCCGGTCCCCGACGGCGCACAACGGATCGTGATCACGGGAAGGGTCCTCGACTCCGACGAGGATCCCGTCGGTGACGCCATGGTCGAGACCTGGCAGGCCAACCCGGCGGGACGTTACAACCACCCCGATGACCGGAGAGAACTGGATCTGGCCGAGGAATTCAGCGGGTTCGCCAGGGCGAAGACCGAGTTCGAGACCGGGGAGTACCGGATCGAGACGGTGAAGCCGGGTCCGGTCCCCGACCCCGAGGGCGAGCCACAGGCTCCCCACATCTCCGTCATCGTGCAAGCCCGCGGAATGCTCAACCCGGTCTTCACCCGTCTCTATTTCTCCGACGAGCCGGAGGCCAACGATCACGACCTCGTGATGCGGAGGGTGCCCAGCGAGCGCCGCGACACCCTGGTCGCCAAACATGTCGAGGGTTCCGATCCGGCCGAGTATCGATTCGACATCAAGCTCCAGGGGGACAACGAGACGGTCTTCTTCGATGTCTGACGCCCCCGTGGGCCGCGAGTGAGCGTGTCACCACTTTCTATCTGGGGTCTGAGCACCCCGGAGATGGACGAGACTTTCAGCGCCGACCGCATCGTCGCAGCCATCCTCCGCTTCGAGGCAGCCCTGGCTCTGTCGTTGGCCGATGCCGGTATCGCACCCATCGCCGAGGCGCAGGCGGTGGCCTCGGCATGTGATGTGACCGTGGGCGACGCAAGGGGGCTCCTGGCGACGACGTGGGAGACCGGCACCCCGATGCTGGCCATAATCGAGCTCGTAGAAGCTCGTCTGGAGTCGGACGAGCAGCGACGCTGGGTCCACCATGGATCGACCACCCAGGACGTCATCGACACCGCTCACATGCTCCTGATCAAGGAAGCCCTCGCTCTGCTCGAGGCAGGATTCGTCGAACTGGCCCGGACGATGAGCGGTCTTGCATCGGAGCATCGCGACCAGCCTCAGATGGGCCGTACGTTTCTCCAGAACGCGTTACCAACCACCTTTGGTCTGCGTGTTGGGGGGTGGCTCGACCCGGTGTTGACCCATCTCGAGCGTTTTCGGGCGACACGGGCTGGGCTCGCCCTCCAGTTCGGGGGCCCGGTGGGGAATCTGGCGCCATTCGGCGATCACGCGTCGGCGGTTGCATCTGCGCTGGCCACTCGTCTCGAGCTGGCAGTCTCTGAGGTCCCCTGGCACACCGATCGGACAAGGATCCGCGACGTGGTCAACGTCGTGGAAAACGCCGTGGCCAGCCTCGCCAAGGTCGCCGCCGACGTGGCGCTTCTGGCCCAGAGCGGCATCGGCGAGGTCACCACCCGCTCGGGCGGCTCTTCGAGCATCCCGCACAAGAAGAACCCGATCGACTCGGTGAGGGCTCTGGCCGCTACCGACATCTGTCGTGGCGCCGCCGCCATCGTCCGCGGCGGCCGACCCCACGAGCTGGACCGGTCGCTTGGCTCCTGGCAGGCCGAGTGGGCGGCGATACCTCTGCTCTTCTCGTCGGCCTCCGCAGTGATCGAGGCCACCAACACTCTTCTCGCCAGCCTCGAGATCAACGCCTCCGCCATGGACTGGAGGGCGGGGGAGACCCCAACGCCTCCCAAAACCGACCTGATCGACTCGGTGCTTGCCCGCTACCACCAGCTCCTGGACGACTGACAGACCGTTCCGTGCGGATTTGTGGGGACTGAGTCCCTGTAAACCCGCACAGACGGGTTATAGCCCGTGCCGTTTCAGGGCGAGATGGGATCCCATGCCGCCGTCGGGTGTGAGATTGGCTCCGCGGAACCAGCGGGCCTCGTCGCTGAGGAGAAAGACGACGACCGGGGCGATGTCCTCGGGTCGTCCGAAACGGTCCATGTGGCGCACGCTTTCCTGGGCCCGCTCGCCCAGCGTCTCGATGAAGTCGGCGAGAATCGGTGTCTCCACCGGTCCGGGGCTGACGCAGTTCATACGGATTCCTCGGTCCCGCCAGGTCCACCGGTTCTGCATGGTCCAGACGATCATCGCCTCTTTCGACAGGAAGTAGCTCCTCGGCCCTCTATCGAGATCGTGTCTGGCCACGAAATCGGGGAGATGATCATGGTCGGTCGCTAGCAACTCTCGGACCTGGTCCAGGTGGTCTCGCCAACCGTTGCCCGCCATCGAGGCCAGGTTGACGATCGAGGCGTTCTCGGCGAGTTTCGGTGCCAACGCCTCGGTGAGCCGGATGGGGGCGAGCGTGTTGACGGCGAGCACCAATTCGGCGGGCTGCGTCGGGGCCACCCCAGCGATGTTGCACAAGCCGTCGCAGCCGGAGGGCAGACGTGCGACTAGGTCGTCGATCTCCGACGGGTTGGACAGGTCGGCTTCGAAGTGCTCGTCGACGCTGTCTGCGGTATTGCGGTCGACACCGACGACGGTGGCACCACGTCTGTGCAACTCGGTGACGGTGGCCGCGCCGATCCCAGAAGCTGCTCCGGTGACGATGATGCGACGGTCGTCGAGATCCATCTAGCGGGTATGCAACCGGGTGCGTTGATCGCGTTCGTGAGCGTGGTGGATGAGGCGGGACATGATGTCAGCCGGGCCGGAGTCTGCGCAGTCTCGCTCCCAGAGTCGGGATGACACCACGGGGGATCCAGAGGAAGAGGGCGATGATCAGCACCCCGTAGACGAGGACCTGGAGCTGGCCGAGCTCCACCAGGACTTCGCCGATGACTGTGAAGACCACAGCTCCGAGCACCGGTCCGAAAAGAGTTCCGATGCCGCCGAAGGCGAGCATGACGACAACGACCACGTCGACATGGGCGAAAGCGAACGTCGTCGGGCTGACCCGTCCCGCGGTGAAAGCATAGGTCGCCCCGGCCAGACCGAGCATGGCACCACCAATCACAGCGGCCAGCACCCGGTAGCTGGCCACGTTGACTCCGGCGAGCTCGGCGGCGACCTCGTCGTCGCGAAGGGCGCGGAATGCCCAGCCGATGTGCGAGCGACGCATCAGACCGTGCACGACGAGAAACACGATCACCAGACCGAGCAGGAGGTAGTACGGCGGGATCTCCTCCCGCAGGAACGTGCCGGCCCCGGCGTCGATCGAGCGACCCGAGTCGCCACCTGTGATTTCACTGAGACCGAGGAGAAGCGCTTCGAAGGACAGGGCGAAGATCAGTGTGATGATGCCGGTGAAGATGACGCCAAGTGACCGGCGCACCGCCACATAGCTGAGGAGACCTCCCATGAGGCCGGCGGCGATCCCCCCGAGGAGAATGCTGACCACGACGGGCAAACCGGTCTCGTCGGCGAGAAGGACCCCCGTGTAGCCACCGAGACCGGCCAGTGCACCCACACACAAGAACAGTTGCCCGGTGCTTCCGAAGATCAGATTGAAGCCGATCGTGTAGCAGGCGTAGGAGAGCCCGATCACGGACACACCCATGTAGACCCTTGAGTCACCGATCCAGATGGGAACGAGAGCCAGCAGACCACCGATGATGAGGATGGGCGCCAAAAGGGAAATCAACGATCCCGTTGTGCGCTGCTCCGCCCCTCCGATGAAAGAGGTGCCCGTCCCCTCCGTGAACCTCTCCGTCACTCGGCCACTCCCAACAACCCAGCCGGTCTGATCAGGATGGTTATGGCCGCGGCCACCAAGAGGATCACGAGCGACAGGAAGGTCCCGATCTGGGCGGCGGCGAAAGTGCTGATGATGCCCAGGATGATCCCGGCGAGCAGGGCACCGGTGACACTCCCGAGCCCTCCCACCACAGTCACGATCAGGGCGTTGACCGTGAGCCCGAAGCCGGCCGTCACGTTCACCGGGGCGACCATCGACCTGGTGACCGCGACGAGGGCGGCTAGAACACCGCTGAGGATGAGGATCAGCCGCAACATGCGGCCCGGATCGACACCGACGAGACGGGCCCCCTCTTCGTCCTCGATCACCGAACGGACGGCGCGGCCCATCGTGGTCGCCCGGAAGAAGTAGAGAAGTGCGGCCAGGGCGACGATAGTGACGGCCGAGGCAACGATGCTGCCCGCCGGCATCCTCACGCCGAGCAACTCGATGGGGCCGCTGCCCACACGAATGCTGAGACCGAGCAGCGGATAGCGCCAGTTCAAGAAGCCATCGACTATGAAGGCGACCCCCAGGGTGAGCAACAAGCTGAGCAGGACACGGGCCTCACCGCGACGTCTGTAGATGGGGCGGAGGATGGTCAGGTCGAGGATGAGACCGAGGAGGCCCCCGGTTATCAAGCCGACGATGATCGCGGGAATCAAGGGCACCCCCGCATCGATGGTGAAGAGCACGACCATGGCCGAGATGACGGCCATCTGACCATAAGCCAGGTTGAGGACGCCGCCCAGCCCGTAGACCAGGGTGAGACCCGCGGCGAGCAGACCGAACTGAAGCCCGAGAACCATCCCATCGAGGAGATTGGCTATCACACGACCCCCAAATACGCCTGACGAACCTCGGGGTTCCTGGCCAATTCGGTAGAGGTTCCCTGCAGACGGATGAAACCGTTCTCCAGCACATACCCCCGGTCACAGAGTGCCAGAGCGAGCGGCACCTGCTGCTCGGCCACGAGAACGGTGAGTCCGCGCTCTCGCAGGGTCCCCAGGGCTTCGTAAGCCTCTGCCGCCAGCTTCGGGGCGAGACCGGTGGTCGGTTCGTCGAGCACGAGCAGTCTCGGCTTCGCCATGAGCGCCCTGCCCATGGCAAGCATTTGTTGTTCGCCTCCACTCATGGTGCCCGCATGCTGACGGCGTCGTTCGGCGAGACGGGGGAAGAGTCTCATGACCAGATCCAGGGTCTCCCCGTCGGGTCGATTGGGATAGGCACCCAACGCGAGATTGTCCTGAACCGTCATTCGCGGGAAGAGATGTCTCTCCGCCGGGACGAAGCTGATGCCGAGTCTGACGATGCGTTGTGCGGGCAGGTGTGTGATGTCTTCACCCTCGAACTGCACCGACCCCGAGGAGGTGGCCAGCAAGCCAATCATCGACCGGAACAGGGTCGTTTTCCCCGCACCATTCGAGCCGATGATCATCACTGCTTCGCCTTCGTCGACGTGGAAGTCGATCCCCTCGAGCACGTCTCCGCCTTCGTACCCGGCAGCGAAGCCGATCACTTCAAGCATCGGCTGCGCCCTCTGATCCCAGATACGCCTCGACGACCGCCTCGTCGCGCATGACGACATCGGCGGGGCCCTCGGCCAGGAGTTGGCCGAAGTTGAGGACGATCACTCTCTCGGCCAGTTGCATCACCGCAGCCATGACGTGCTCTACCCACACGACGGTCACGCCGAGCTGCTCTCTGATGGTGCGGACCATCTCGATGGAGGCATGGAGCTCGGACTCGTTCAACCCTGCCATCACCTCGTCGAGGAGCAACAGCTTCGGCTGACCGGAGAGGGCTCTGGCCAGCTCGAGAAATCGCTGCTCGTGCAGGTTCAGATTCCCGACATGATCCTGTCTCCGGTCGCCCAGACCGACCAGGGAGAGCATCTCGGAACCGACCTGAAGCGCCCGGGATTCGTCACGATGACCGGTTTGCCCACCGAACATCGCACCGATCGTGGCGTTCTCCAGCACGGTCATGGTCGGGAACGCCCTCGGGGTCTGTTGCACCATGGCGATGCCACGTTTGCGAACCGTGTGGCTGGGCGTGCCAGTGATGTCCTCTCCGGCGAATCTGACCGAGCCCGCTGTTGCGCGTTCCAACCCGACGATCAGCTTGAGGAGCGTGCTCTTGCCCGCGCCATTGGGGCCGACGATGGCGAGGATCTCGCCGTCGTCGGCCCCTGCGGTCACTCCGTCTACTGCCGGGAGACCTCCGAAGCGCTTCTCGACTCCGTCGAGCTCGAGAAGTTTCACTCCGTTTCTAGGACCCCGGCACGTACGGCTCGAGTGGATCAGACTGGCTCAGCAGCTCAACCCACCATTCACCAGCGTCGTTCAGCCCCTCGGGGGCAGGACCCTCGGTTATCTGGAAGAAAGTCGGCTGTGACTGCGATAGCTCACCCCACTCCGTCCAAGCCAGCGGATGGGCGTAGCCCGGCATGTCGAACTCGGTGCCGTGTATGTACTCGGCGATCGCCGTCGGGTCGTCTCCGACCTCACCGACCGCCTCGGCCACCATCGAGACGATGGCGTAGCCGGCAACGGCGTCGTCCGACATGAACCCGTTGTCCGAGAACTCCAGATAGCGGGCGGCCAGATCGGCATAGCTGTCACTGGTGTAGTCGGCACACGAGAAGTCGGAGTAGCGCCCGATCGCCAGCTCCTGAAGGCCACCGACCACCAGGTCGGGTGGTGTCCAGGCTCCGGTCACCGGGATGTCCTCTCCGATGAGGTCAGTCGTGGCGGTGAGAATCGCGGCGTTCCCTGGTGGATGACCCGTGGCGATCACCATCTGCGCCCCGGCATCGCCCATGGCACGCACGAATGGCGTGAAGTCGGTGTCGGGGGGCACGGGAGCCACCTGGATGTCGCCGTAGTCGACTCCGGCTGCCTCCAGAGCGGGCCCGACAGCGGCACCGAAGGACTGGCCCCAGGGATAGTCGGCGATTATGACGCCGACGTTGGTGATGCCCTGTTCGGTGACGTACTGAACCACCGGTCCCGGGGTCATCGGAGCCGAGGGCAGACAGGTACGGAACGTGTATCGACTCTCTTGGTTGAGTGCATCCGGGCTCTCGGTGCCTGCCTTGACGTAGAAGACGGGAACCTGATCGGTCTCGGCGAGAGGGCCGACGGTCGGGCTGACACCGCTGGAGAGGATGCCTCCCACGGCGACGACGCCCTCTTCGATGAGACGGTCCCACGCCGTTGCAGCGACCTCACCGTTGTTCTCGGAGTCCTCGACGACGATCTCGATCATCCGGCCGTCGACTCCGCCGCCGTCATTGATCTCCTGCGCGGCCAGTGCCATTCCGTCTCGCACGTTGACACCCCACGGGGTGAACGTCGATGTCAGGTCACTCAACTGCCCGATCTTGATGGGCTCGCCCGAAGGCGCCGCTGTCGTGTCGGTCGGGGCCGCGGTGGTGTCGGTCGGAGCCGCGGTCGTGTCGGTTGGAGCCTCGGTGGTCCCGGCCTCCGGCTCGGTCGTGTCCGCCGTGCCACCGTCACAGGCCGCCACCACCAGGGCCAGCGCCGCCAACAGCGCCAATAGCCCGGATTTGGGGCGTGTCCTCATTTTTCCTCCTCGTTTTTGTTCGGGCGTCGCGTCATATCACGCGGCGATCAACGACACTACGCACGCTAAGTGCCACTTTGCAGTGGCGCCCCGCAGACCTCCTGATTTCGTTCGCTCTGCGAACAGGTGTGCGACAGGCGGTCGGGCTGCGAGAGTACGTGCTGGCGATCGTGTCTGCAACCGGTATCGGGGGTTTCCCTGCAGCCATCTCAGTCCCCCCTGAGCTTGAACCGTTGGATCTTGCCGGTGGCAGTCCGTGGGAAGTCATCGACGAAGTCGACGATGTGCGGGTATTGATATCTGAGGAGCGCCTCCTTGCACCACTCCTGGAGCTCAGCCACCAGCTCATCGTCTGGCTCGTAGCCGTCGGAGAGAATGACCGATGCCTTGATTCTTGACACGTCATCGGCAAGGACACTCACTACTGCGGCCTCATGAACCGCCTCGTGATCCATCAAACGGTTCTCGATCTCGATCGGGCTCACCCAGAGACCCCCGATCTTCATCATGTCGTCGACCCGGCCCTCATAGACGTAGTTGCCGATCTCGCTTTGGTGATAGCGATCGCCCGAGGCGAACCAGCCGCCGGCCAGCTTGTCCTTGGTCCTCTCCGTCTGATGCCAGTACTGGGTGAGGGCACTTGGCCCCTTCACCCAGAGCTCTCCGGCCTGACCGTCGGTTACCACCTTTCCATCGACATCCCGGATCTCGATCTCGTACCCTTCGACTGCCGTGCCCGATGCACCTGGCTCGACACTTCCCAACCGGTTGGTGCAGTAGATGTGGAGCATCTCGGTAGATCCCAGACCATCGAGGATCTCGACCCCGCTGCGTTCGTGGAATCGGTTCCAGGTGCCCGGTGGCAGGGGCTCCGCGGCTGAGACGCCGAGACGCACCGAGGACCAGTCTGTCGAGTCGAAGTCGGGATGCGCCAGGATGGCGGCGTACAAGGCCGGCACCGAGAAGTAGATCGTTGGAGAGTGCGAGGCCACCCTCCCCAGGAGCTTGTCGGGTGTCGGCGCGCCCGTGGAATAGACCGAAGTTGCGCCCACCGAGAGGGGGAAGGTGAGATTGTTCCCCAACCCGTATGCGTGGAACATCTTGGTGCTGGAGAAAACGACATCGTCTTCGCCGATCCCCAGGGTGGGCTTGGCGTAGTTCTCGCAGGTGGCCCGGACGTTGGCGTGGCGGTGGACGACCCCTTTCGGTGGCCCCGTCGATCCCGAGCTGTAGAGCCAGAACGCCATGTCGTCGGGATGGGTGTCCACCGGCTCGACCTGATCGGCGCCATCGGCGAGCCAGCTGTCCAGAGACTCATCCTCCCCGGGCTCGCCATTGGCGACGATCAGCCTGACCTGTCCCCGTTGTGCGACCTCGGGGCCGACCTTGTCCATGAAGACGGAGTCGACGACCGCGGCCACTGCGTAGGAGTCGTCGAGGAAATACCCGAAGTCCTGTGGTCGGGCCAGGAAGTTGACCGGGATCGGCACCGCCCCGATTCGCATCGCACCGAGGAACGTCGCGGGAAAAGCGGGAGTGTCGTCGAGGACGAGCAGGATTCGCTCCTCACGCCGGACCCCCAGGTCGAGAAGCCGTGCCGCCACACGGTTGACCGCTGCGGAGAGGTCACCGTAGGTGAGCCGTTCGTCGTCGGCGGTGATCAGGGCCGTCTTCGTCTCACGTCCGGCCTCCAGGTTGTGGTCGACGAGAGTGCTGACATTGGCCGTCGTCTGCATGGCGAGAGACGCTAGTGACGGGTCTTCGTGGGTCGTCGGCCAGACTGCACGTCAGGGCAACCTCACGTATTCGAAGTCGGGTGGTTTCTGGTCGATACCCCGGGTCGGCGGGGCGATCCAGGGAGCGAAGACCCCCGGCTCGTAGTGGGGCTGCATGATGCTCTCGATGTAGTCCTGGTCAGCGCTCGTTGGCAGCCAATCGTCACGGGAGCTCTCGAACTGGCTGTCGGTGATCACCTCTCCGGTTGGGGAGACCGATAGGTCGGCAAACTCGCCGATCTCACGGTTGAAGGCAACGTGGGGGAGGGTGATCTCGAATTTCACCCCGTGGCTGGAGATCTCCTTGTTCCAGCGTCTGATCCCACCCAGGCAATCTTCCATGAAATCGTCGCGGAGTCTGGCGTTCAAGGCGTTGAGAGCAGGTATCTCAACCTGACCCAGGGCACCGTTGACCAACTTCATCACCGGATATGTCGAGTCGCGGAGGCGGTGGTCGTCCTCGAGACGGTCCTCGTGATAGCGACCCTTGAGACCGGCGTTGAAGAAGTTGGCCGCGTTTGTCGACTCTTCCGAGCCAAACAGATCGAGCGTCAACGAGTAATGCAGATTCACCTTCCGCTGGATGGCAGGGAGGTCGATCACCCCGAGCCGGCGCACGGCCTCGACGTCGTAGGGGTCCTCGATACCAGCCTCAGACATCGCCTTCGCGGTTGCCTCCACCACACGCATCACCCCGGTGTAGCCGACGAACATGTGGTGGGCTTCCTCGGCGAGCATGAAACGGCAGGTTCGTGACAACGGATCGAACCCGGACTGGGCCAGGGCCTCGAGCTGCATCTTTCCGTCGCGGTCGGTGAAGTAGGTGAACATGAAAAAAGAGAGCCAGTCGGGGGTCTCTTCGTTGAAGGCGCCGAGCATGCGCGGCTGTTCCTCGCTGCCCGACGATCGCTTGAGGAGGTCGTCGGCCTCCTCGCGCCCGTCGCGTCCGAAGTACTTGTGGAGCAGATAGACCATCGCCCAGAGATGTCGGCCTTCTTCGACGTTCACCTGGAACAGGTTCCTCATGTCGTAGAGGGAAGGGGCGATGCTCCCCAGATGCTTCTGCTGCTCGACCGAGGCGGGCTCGGTGTCGCCCTGGATGACGATGAGACGCCGTAGCATCGATCGGTACTCGCCGGGCACCTCCTGCCACACCGGCTCACCGGCGTGAGCGCCAAAGGGGATCTCGCGCTGCTCCTCCTCCGGGGCGAGCAGGATGCCCCAGCGGTATTCGGGCATCTTCACGAAGCCGAACTTGGCCCAGCCCTCTTTCTCGACGCTGATGGCGGTGCGGAGATAGACGTCGGCCATCTGGAACCCCTCCGGTCCCATCGACATCCACCAGTCGATGTAACCGGGGTGCCACTGCTCGAGGGCCCGCTGCAGCTTGGGGTCGTCAGCCAGCCCCACGTTGTTGGGGATAAGGCTGTCGTAGTCGACGTCTTGCCAGGTCATCAAACCCTCCTGTGGTCGTACTCAGGTCGTATTCCTGTGCCATAGCGGCGTAGGGCCCCGGTATCTCCGGAGGCATTGGGACGTTGGAACACCCAGTTCTGCCAAGCGGTGAGTCGTCCGAAGATCTTCGTTTCCATCGTCTCCGGGCCGGGGAAGCGGAGATTGGCCTCCATGCCCGTCAAACCGTCCGGTGAGAAGGCGGCCCGCTCCTCGACGATGATGCGCAGCTCGTCGTCCCAATCGAGGTCGTCCATGGCGTCTGTCACGACACCTGCAGCCACGGCGGACTCGGCGTCGAGCTTCTCGCCGATGACGTCGTGGGCTCTGGCCAGACCGTCGCTGTCTCCCCAGAAACGGGTCTCGAGACGGGACAGGCCATTGGACATCGGGAAACCGAAACGGTTGGCCTCGGTGAAGACGATGCGGGCGATGCCGCTCCCTTCCCCGAATCGCTCCCCGATCAGCATGTAGGAGCGATCAGCGGCCAGGGTGAGCTCGGCGAGGAACCCCGCGAAACAGGATCCGGGCTCGACGAGGGCGATGATCGTGCGAGCAGTGAGGTCCACCCGGCGCATCACACGGCCCCAGTAGAGAAGGACCTCACGAACGAACCAATGGTCGGCCTGGGTGAGGAGCAAAGTGTCGTATGCCAGGACCAGCCCGGGGTCGCCCCGGCTGTGGATCGAGATGGAGCCGACCTCCAACTCGTTGACCCGAAGGTGGAGAATGGCGTCATCGAGCTCGCGGGCCAGACGGAGCGGCCAGAAGCCGGCGCCTGCAGACACTGCTTCGTCGCCGTCGACTGGTGGCGACTCTTCAGGGCCGTGAATGGTAAGGGCTGCCGTTCGCTCCGTCCGGTCGATCTCGACGCTCACCGTCGTGTATGTGATCCGGTCTCCGTCGATGACCCGGTCGAGTGGCGTGAGGGTCACACCCGTGGCATCTGAGGGTCGGTCGCTCCCGGCCGCGAGCTCCTGTGCTCTCTTCGCCACCGTCTCGTCGAAGGACGGGGCCGGCACCAGTTCGTCGACCAGGCCCCATTCCAGAGCCCGCGACCCTTTCACACCTTCTTCGAGGGTGCAGAAGACGTCGGCCCGGTCGCGGCGTACGTGCCGTTTGTCGGTGAGACGGGTGAGCCCGCCGGTGCCGGGCAGGACGCCGAGCAGAGGGACCTCAGGCAGGGAGACCGAGGCATTGCGGTCGTCGATCAGCATCAGGTGATCCGCGGCCAGGGCCAGCTCGTACCCCCCGCCGGCGGCGTTGCCACCGATGGCGGCGATGTAGCGCTGGCTGGAGTTTCTGGTGGCGTCCTCGATGGCATTGCGGGTTTCGTTGGTGAACTTGCAGAAGTTGACCTTCAGTGGGTGGGAGGCAGACGCCAGCATCCCGATGTTGGCACCGGCGCAGAACATGCGATCGAGGACCGACCCGATCACCACCGCTCCTACCTCCGGATGCTCGAAGCGAAGACGTTGCACGGCGTCGGCCAGCTCGATGTCCACTCCCAGGTCGTATGAGTTCAGCTTCAGCTCGTATCCCGGATCGAGTCCGCCATCGGGGTCGACTGCCATGTCCAGATAGGCGATCGGACCTTCGACCCGCAGCCTCCAATGACGGTAGGAGTCTGGGTTGGTCTGGAAGTCGATCACGTGCCGATACTAGGCTGACCGCGTGGTCAGGAGCAACCAGTTGGCAGCCGAGTTCGACGTCGATGTCACCCCTACCCAGACCCGTAGCCCGCGGGAGATGGAGATCATCAGGTCGGCATATCGGACCATGGCCCACAGCGGTTCACATCGCATCTCCCTGCGTGAGGTGGCCACCGAGGCCGGCGTGTCGAAGGCCCTTCTGCTCTACCACTTCGGGACCAAGGAGGCTCTGCTTTTCGCTGCGATGAAGTGGGCGCTGGAACGCACCGCGGTCAGGATCAGGGGAGGTCTGGAGTCTGCCTCACGCCCCCGTGAGCAGATCGGCGCCCTCATCGATGCGATCTTCGTGGATGCCGAGGCGAATCGCGAGTTCTACCTCTTCTATCTCGACCTTGTCGAGCACGCCAGCAGAAGCCCCGGGTTCGGGGAGCTCTCCGGGACGCTGGACCAGATCATCAACGGGCTGTTCGCCGAGGTGATAGGTAACGGCGTGACAGATGGTGTCTTCTCGGTGGACGATGTCGACGTGGCGGCACGTCACATGAGAGCCTTGATCGAGGGCACGTTTCTGCAGTGGATCCAGACAACCGATTGGCGTGAGAGTCATTCGCAGTGGAAGTCGGACTGTCGGGTCGCGTTGCTCCTGCTGCTCGGCGTCGTTCAGGACTCTTGACCGGACGGCTGCAATGCTGCTCTCAGATCGGGAGTCCAGGGTCGTTTCTCGCCGGTCTCGCGGTCGATGAACACCGCCACCAGCTTTCCTGACGCCACCAGGTTCGCCCCGTTCGAAACCTCGATCCGATAGGTGACCGAGGTCTCGCCGAGAGTGGCTACTGACAGGTCGACCTGGACCACGTCGTCGAATCCGAGTGCACGGCCAAAGTCGAACTCGGTGCGCACCCGTGGAGTCGCCCCGAACGTCTGGTCGATGATCCCGAGTTGGCGGTGCAGCTCGGCCTCGGCTTCTTCGGTCCAGCGGGTGACCACCGAGTGGTGCCAGATGCCGGCGGCATCGGTGTCCATCCATTGGACCCGGCGTTGTATCGAGATCTCGGGTGTCATTGATCCAAATTCACGATGAAGTCGACAACGGTACCGGTGACGACGTCCGGGTCGGTGAGATGGGGAGAGTGTCCCGCCCTCTCCACGATCAGCCGTTGTGGCTTCACCACCAATCCTGCCTCGATCGCCTCGATCTGGCGCATCGTCCCGTATTCATCGTCGGTACCTTG
Source organism: Acidimicrobiia bacterium (assembly GCA_035620735.1). Classification (GTDB taxonomy): domain Bacteria; phylum Actinomycetota; class Acidimicrobiia; order Spongiisociales; family ZC4RG35; genus JANQRA01. The sequence continues at coordinate 50,507 of DASPGH010000125.1, forward strand.
AACGACCAGGGTGGGACAGGTCACGCCCGGCAGGTACTCCTCGATGTTCCACGATCGGAACGCAGGGCTGAGCCAGACGTCGGCCCACCCGTAGAACGTCGCTTCCGGATCGACGTGGTATTTCGCCATGCGCTCGGCCAGGTCGCTGTCGGTGAACCGCTGCCGGATCGCCGCTATGGCCTCGAGACCTTCACGTTCCGTTAAGACGTGGGGTGCGATCAGCACCAGGGCTCGCACCGAATTCTCCGCCCCGGCATAGATGATGGAGATGGAGGCGCCATCGGAGTGTCCGATCAGTATCGGAGGGGCCCCGACCAACTGCTCCAACACCTCGGGCAGGGTCCTCAGAGCTTCGTCGTGCATGTAATCGGGTGTCCGCGCAGATTGCAGTGGGGTGGACCAGCCGTTACCGCGTCTGGAGAAGATCAGCCCTGGGCGTCTCGTGCGGGCTACCAGGTCGTCGGCGAACTCGCGCCACAACTCGACACTGCCCAGACCCTCGTGGAGGAAGACCAGCGGTGTCCCTTCGAACTCCGTGCCGAGACGCCGGTAGTGGAGCTCTGCGCGGGCGACAGAGAGGAAGGTACGTCCACTCACAGCCAGGGGCCGCGTGTCCAGCCCTCGAGGTCGTAGTCCTCCATCGCCATATTCACCAACTCGGCCATCCTGTCGAGACTTCCCCGCTGCTCGGCGAAGTCGACGACGTTGAGACGGACCAGCTCCGGGCTCCCCCCGTAGTTTCGCTCGTAGAGCGTGTGTCGGACGCCGAACTCGCTGCCGATGGCGTCCCAGAGCAACTTGAAGAGCTTTATTCGGTCGTGAGCAGACCCGGTCGAGCCCCGGTAGTAGCGGTCGATGAGAGGGCGCAGCTCCTCGCTTTGGAGGTCGCGGTAGCTCGATGGGATCACCAACGGGCTCCCACCGAGGATCTCACCGGCGGTCTCCTCGACCTTGGGCCAGGCCATCGCCCCGAACAGTCGGACCAGAACCGCATACTCCAACTTGGGGATGGCCATGCCACCCGGGCCTTCTTCGGGGTCGAGAGCGAGAGCGGAGGTCAGGGCCCACATCAGATTGCCCCAACCGATCAACTCACCGAGTTGTGCTCGCACACCCCGGAAGCCGGCGGTGCCGTTGGCCTCCAGGGCCTGGGCGATCAGACCGCAAATGAAGTCGAACTTGACGGCGAGACGGGTGCCCGACTGCAGCGTGTAGCGGTTCATGAACCCGGAGGCTGCGTAGAACCCGGTCGCCTTCTCGACGTCGCGGTAGACGAGGACGTTCTCCCATGGGATGAAGGCGTCGTCGAAGATCACCACGGCGTCGTTCTCGTCGAACCGAGAGGACAGCGGATTGTCCCATGGCGACTGTGCCGATTCCTCATAGGAGCGTCTCGAGATCAGCTTCATACCGGCAGTGTCCATGGGGGCGATGAACACGATGGCGTAGTCCTCCGCCTCGCCCTTCTCGAGTTGGACGGCAGCGTTCTGGGCCACGAACGTGGCATGGGTCAGCGCTGAGCCCGTGGCCAGCATCTTCGCCCCGCGGACCACCATGCCGTCGTCTCGCTCGGCGACGACGTGGAGATAGACATCCTCGACTTCGTGCACCGCCCTGTTGCGGTCGATGGGAGGATTGATCAAGACGTGGTTGAGGAACAGCGCCCGGGAGGCATAGCGCCGATACCAGGTCTCGGCGGTCGACTCGAACGGGCTGTAGAAGTCGGGGGCGGCACCCAGAGTCGCCATGAACGCCGCCTTGTAGTCGGGGGAACGTCCCATGAAGCCATAGGAGAGCCGGGCCCACTCGGCGATCGCTTCTCGGGCTGCGAAGAGCTCGTCACCCGAATAACTGGGCATGAAGAATTTGTGGGTGGTTATCCCCGACCTGTCGACTCCGAGGAGAGTGTCGGTCATGTCCGGGTCGTGGAGGGCGTCGTAGAGCCGCGCCATCGAGCGCGCCGAGTTGCGAAACGCCGGATGGCTGGTGACATCTTCGACCTTCTCACCGTCGATGTACACCTCGCGGCCATCGCGGAGACTCTCCAGATAGCTCTCACCGTCGAGCAGCGTGTTCTCGGGCTTCTCGCTCATGTCTGTCTCCTGATCGAGCCACCTTAAAGGCGCGTCCCAAGGGCCTTCCTCGGTGTCATGTCCACCCCGCCGCGGTGCGCAGGATGTGTCCGGCATCGCTCTCCGCTCTGTCTCCCATCCAGGCGACGAAGTGGTCCGGTCTCACCAGGACGGGCTCGGGGTAGAGGTCTTCGGAGATCACGTCGAGGGGGAGGTCGAGATCTCGGGCCGCCCTCGAGAAGGCCTCTCCCAGCGACTTGGAGAGAGCGATCACGGTGAAACCCGAGCTCAGCCTGGAGAGCAGGCCCGGGTCGCCCCGCTCCGGCGGTGGCAGGTGATGTCCTGGTTTGGTGAGAAAGGTGTGCTCACCCACGGCTCCGGGGCGACCCGACGCACATACGACGATCGAAGAGCCCTCGTAATGCGGTTCGAACCGGCTCACTCCTGCTCCGGCGGCGGCGATGCGACGCTGTTCCCACGCCTCCTCGAAATCTGCCAGATCCCGTGTCGGATCGTGACGGCGGATGAATTCGCGGTCGTTCTCGATGAAGGTCTCGATGAAGTCCCTCGCCGTCGACTCGAAAACCGGCCGGCGCTCTTCCGAATACGAGTCGACCAGCGCATCCCCACCCCAACCATGGAGCCTCGCCGCCAGTTTCCACCCGAGGTTGCGAGCATCCTCGAGCCCGGTGTTGATCCCGTAGCCCCCGTAGGGAGGGTGCGAGTGGGCTGCGTCGCCGGCTATGAGAACCGGGCCGTTTCGATATGTGTCGGCGGTGGTGATGCGCAGATCCCAAAAGCCCAGGTAGTCGAGGGAGAGGGCAAACCTCGCACCAACGGTGTCGTAGAGAGTCGTCTCGTAGTCGAACGTCGCGGCCTCCGAGGACGGGTCGACAGGTGCGTGGAAGAACCACTGCTGGCCTACGTCGACCCTTCCGAGGAACCTCCAGTAACCGTCCAGGTCGGGATCGAGGACGTTGAAGAACGCCGTCGGCCCGAATCTCGCCTCTAGTAGCTGATGGAGCTGGTGAGAGCGAAACACCAGGAGAACCATCTTGCGAGCCGGCCCTGACCTGGTCTCGGTGATTCCCGCCCGCTCTCGCACCAAAGAGTGGCTGCCGTCGCATCCGACCAAATAGCTGCATTGGACTCGTTGGCCGGTGCCGGTGAGGGCGACTGCTCCCTCTGCTGAGACCTCTAGATCGACCACTTGTTCCCCGTACAGGGCGGTGACGCCATTCAGATCCTCTACGCGTCTGCGCAGCACCTGTTCGGTCAGGTACTGGGGAAGACGCTCACTCGAGGTGAAGTAGAAACGATCGACCTGACTGCGGCGAAACCAAGGATGGGCGTAGTCACTCATCAATGATCCGTATGCATTCACGCCCACTGCCGGGTAGCTGTCGGGCATCAGACGAGCCTGTCTGATCGCTTTCTCCACACCCCAACGAATGAAGTGCTCCATCGTCCGCTGGGTCAGGTTCTGACCCTTGGGGATGTCGTGAACCTCGCTCGTTCTCTCGATGAGGACGACGTCCACGCCCCGCTGGCCCAGTTCGATGCTCAAGCCCAGCCCGACCGGGCCGCCACCGACTATCACAACCTGTGTCTCCACCTGGGTCGGGAGCTCAGCTCCTCAGGAGGCGCTCCTCCAGCTGCCTCCATACTCCTCACGGGCTGTCTTCGAGTAGGGGGTGGGGGCGACCTTGACCCGGATTTCGGTCTGTTTGTGACGCTCGACGGTGATCTTTTCGGTCCCGCCGTCTTCCTCGCCCCACACCAGGATGAGTTCGTCGCCGATGTCGACTCCGGCGTCGACTGTGCCCAGCGAGATGAAGGCGCGGTCGTTGAACGTGTAACCGCTGAACATGGAGAACCCGACCACCTCATCGTCCTTGAGCACGGCGTCGTAGGAGGCCGATGTGTAGTTGGAGAGAGGAAGGTCGATGTGCTTGAAGTTCTCTCCAGGGTCGTTGAACAGGGAGGCCCACACCCGTACGACGTCATCGGGGTTCCACTCGAACGTGACCTTGTGACGTTGCTCGTCGGGGTCGAGTGCTTCCAGAGCTTCCCGTCCCACGAAGTCATGGTCGAACTTGACGTAGAAGTCATAACCCAGGGCGTGGGGTGTCAGGTAGTAGTCCTCGATGTCGTCGGAGACGAAGCTCCCTCCGATGGAACCACCCGCCTCATAGCCGTCTCCGGGAAGCCATTCCCGGTACGCCTTCATCTGATCCCCGCTGTAGACGGCGGGGAGCGGTGACGGGATCCATCCCGACTCGAGGGTGTTCGTTGCGTAGGCGCGGGCGCCCACGGGGACGAGCCCGAACTCCTCACCGGCTTCGAGGATGGCGGTGCGTACCTCGTCGCCCTGCTCGTATGGCCCCCAGATCTCCACACCGGGCTCACCCGCCATGCCGTGACGCAGTGCCGGCACCTCGCGTCCCGCCACCTTCATGGTCCCGATGTTGAAGAACCTGATGTCGTCGAGTGGCCCACCATTCAGCTTCTCGATCACTTGCTGGGCTTTGGGTCCCTGGATCTGAAAGCGGTAGTGACGTCGTTTGATCGCCCTGTCGCCTGGACGTGACGGCGATCGATCGTCACGGATCAAATCGACGTCCCAGTCGCCGGTCTCAGCATGGAACTGGGTCCAGTTCACACTGGGCGCCCGGCCCACCATGTTGTACTCGTGCTCTTCGGGATGGAAAAGGATCATGTCGCCTATGACGTATCCGTCGTAGCTGACCGGGACGTAGTGCTTCGCCTTGGTTGTGGTGAATCCGTCGAGGCTGTTGATGGCGAGATGAGAGATGAGGTCCCCGGCGTCGGGACCCTTGACGTTGAGCTCGGCCATGTGATGGGACTGGTCGTAGAGAACCGCAGATTCGCGCCAGGCCCGTTGCTCGTCTCGCCAGTTGGAGAACTCTGGTGCCACCACCGGGTACACGTATGCTCCTATCTGGGAGTTGCGGAGCATCTCCACCGGGTTGCCCACCGCCTGCAGTTTCTCCTCGAGACTCGAATAGCTCATGGTTCCTCCTCTTCGACACGGTCGGCAATCGAATGTGCCAGACCGGCTAGGTTCGTAGGACGTACACCTGTCCGCCAAGCGTACACGGGTCGTCACCGACGGAACCCAGGAACCGTCTTGTGCGGATTGGTGCGGACAGAGTCCCGACAAACCTGCACAGAATGGATGGAACCATGAGTGAGGCACCCGACCTTCTCGGTGAAGACGACCGACCGGCGTTCTTCCCGATCGCCAACGCGGCGGAGATCGGGTTGGAGGCGCCCGAGCAACGGCACGGCGCCAGCGTCCGGACCTTGGTGAGGGCCGTGGCCGGGATGCAGAAGGAGTCCCTTTCCATAAACGGCTCCAATGCCCGCGCCTGGAGACTGGTCAGCGACGAAGGCCCCTATCTGGCCGGACATGACCGGGCGCCCTGCCCGCTGTGCACGTTCATCACCGGGATGGTGTCTTCTTACATGAACGAGATCCAGGGCCTGGCCCGCCGGCGTGGTCTCGACATCGCAGACATCGAACTCACCTTGGGAAATCACTACAGCATGGAGGGATCGGCCCTCCAGGGCACGATGCTCGGCGGCGCGATGCCACCTGAGTTGACCGTGGACATCGCCGCCGATGCCGCCACCAGCGATCTGAACGATCTGGTTCTCGAGGCCGTGGAGGCGTCACCGGTGAATGGTTTGCTCAGCGGTGAGAACAACGGGCTGTTCAACCTGGTGTGGAATGGCGAGCAGATCCCCGTTGGCGAGGTCCTGGCCATGGGGCGACCTGCGGATCCCGACCCGCACGATGCGTTCTCGGCCGTGGAGATCGCCGACCTTCCGGTTGCCGAAGACATCATGATCAAGGTCAAGCCCGCTGACCAGGTCGAGGGAGTGCCCGGTGGCATCAACACCAGCCTCCAGGAGTCACAGAGCCGCACCCTCCACGTCCAGGCCCGGTGCCGGGTGCGGGAGGACGGCGTCAAAGTGATCAACGAAAACCTGTTCCAGCCCATCGGGTCTGAGTTTCGGTTTCTCAGCGACGAGTCACCCGAAGACGAGGGCAGCGGGCTCGCCCCCGATGCCTTGACCTATCTGGCGGCCGGTCTCGGATTTTGTTTCATGACTCAGTTCGGCCGGTATGCCTCGATCACCAAGAAACGTCTCGACGCCTACCGCATCGTCCAGGATATCCACTTCGCACCCGGGGGAGCCTCGGGAGGAGACCGCGGCCCGGGCCGGGCCGACCCTGTGGAGACCCACGTTTTCCTGGATACGCCCGAGGGAGCGGAGTTCGCTCGCAAGACCCTGGACATGGGGGAAAGGACCTGTTTTCTCCACGCCACCTGCCGCACCGACCTCACTCCCAAGATCGAGATCGCGTCGTGAGCGTGTGCAGATACGGTGCCCAGGGCACCGTATCTGCACACGCTTGGATCACCTGAAGTCGTAGAGGCGCTGCGGGTTGGCCACCAGGATGCGTTGTCTGGTCGCCTCGTCGGGGGCGAAGTCGGCCAGCAGATCCACCAGGTCGCCGTCGTCGGGCATGTGACGCACGTTGGGGTGGGGCCAGTCGGTCCCCCATAGGACGCGGTCCGGCGCCGTCTCGATCAGTCGGCGGGCAAAGGGCACCACATCGTCATAGGGCGGTGGCCCATCGGCCGTGAGCCGTTCGGCGCCGGAGATCTTGACCCAGGCTCGTTCGTTCCGTCCGAGCAGCTCGACCAGATAGGCGAACGGCTCCTGCCCGATCCCATCCTGCGTCTTCACCCTGGCCATGTGGTCGATGATGAAGGGCACGGGCAGGGAATCGAAGAGCTCCTCGTGTTTAGGGAGATCGTCCGCGTCGAAATGCAGGTCGAGATGCCATCCCATCGGCTCCACCCGGCCGACGAGACCCAAGAGTTGGTCCAGATCGGGCTCAGATCCGAGGTGTCTCACGAAGTTGAAGCGGATCCCACGCACACCAACATCGTGCATCCCCTCGAGCTGACCGGGAGTGTGCGAGTCGTCGATCATGCCAACTCCGGCGAACCGACCGGCCCCCACCTGGAGAGCGTCGAGCATGGCCGCGTTGTCAGACCCGTGGCAAGACGCCTGGACGATCACGGCGCGCTCCAGGCCGAGACGCTTCTGAAGACCGAGGAGGTCGTCGACACCGGAGTCCGGCGGGGTGTAGGAGCGATCGGCGGCGAAGGGAAACCTGTCGGCAGGACCGAAAACGTGACAGTGGGCGTCGCAGGAGCCCGGTGGCGGCTCGAAACGAGTCGGGGGATGAGGGTTTGGATGTGGCGGGGGGATGGTCGGTTCCATCAGTACGAACGTGGATAGACCATTCCGTCCATGAGCATTCGGGCAGTGCGGACGATGCCCGCCGCAGCCACTGTCGGCGGTTCATCCTCGGTCAGCGTCACTGTGGCGTCCATCGAGCCGGTGGGATGCTCCAGTCTGATCACGTCCGACTCCGTGTGCTGGAACACCGTGGCTGCGGGCGACCCGGGGAGGAGACAGGCAGTCGCCACCGAGACCGCTCCGAGCACACCGATCGAGATGTGACAGCGATGCGGGATGAACGTCCGTGTGGAGATGTTCCCCGAGTCTCGTGGCGGCGCCACCAGGGTGAGCTTCGGGATGGTCATGGCGGACACGTCGCCCAGACCCATCAGACGCCCGGCAGAAAGCCTGATCGTCTCCAGACGCTCACGGAGCTCGTCGTTGGACTCCAGTTCGGAACACGTCTCGTAGCCGGTGATCGCGAAGTCCCCGGCTCGCATCACCACAACCGGCATTCCGTTGTCGATGAGGGTGGTCTCCACTCCGTCCACCTCATCGACGAAGCGGCCCGTGGGTAGGAGTGCACCGGTGGTCCCTCCGGCGACGTCGACGAAGTCGATGTCGATTCGGGCTGCCGTGCCAGGCACGCCCGAGATCGATGTATCGCCGTCGTAAACCGGCACGCCACCCTCCACTGGGAACCGGGAGATGGCCAACCCGTCTGTGTTACGCATCCAGATGCGGACCTCGGACGTTCCGTTGTCGGCGGGGACAAGTCCTCTTTCGACGGCGAACGGCCCCACCGCAGCGAGCATGTTTCCGCAATTCTGCCGGTCCGTGATGGTGGGCTCGTCGACGCCAGGCTGAAGGAACAGATATTCGACGTCGGCCTCCTCCCGGCTCGAGGGAGAAACCACAGCCACCTTGGTGGTGAGAGGATGGGCCCCTCCGACGCCGTCGATTTGACGGGGGTCGGGTGTCCCCATGACCGCCAGCAGAAAGCGGTCTCTCTCCTTCTCGTCGTCGGGCAGATCGGCCTCGAGGAAGAAGGCCCCCTTCGAGGTGCCGCCCCGCATCAGGGCGGCTCGAACGCCAGCTCCGGTGCTGCTCATCGGGGTGATCTCATGGGTCGGCGCGGGAGTCTAGGAAGGTGACTTGGACCCCGTGTTGTCATGGTCGCCCCGCGACGCCGGGAACCCGGGCTTCGCTTAGGGTTGCGCCATGACTGGTGAAGCACTCATGGTCGTCAGCGCCCATGTCGGGGATTTCGTGTGGCGGGCCGGTGGGGCGATCGCCCTCTACTCGAGTCGTGGCCATGAGGTGCACGTGGTTTGCCTCGCCTATGGGGAGCGCGGCGAGTCGGCGCGATTCTGGCGTCAGGGCATGGGCCTGGAGGAGGTCAAGAAGGCGCGTCATGAGGAGGCGGTAGCTGCAGCCGGTGTTCTCGGTGCCGAGCTGCACACCTTCGACGGCGACGACTACCCCCTTGTCGAAACCCCCGCGCTCCTCGATCGCCTGGTTCGCATGTATCGCGAGGTCATGCCGACCGTGGTGCTCACCCACACCGAGCGCGATCCCTGGAATCGAGATCACGAGACGGCGTTCGGCATGGCGACGAAAGCCCGCATCATCGCCCAGGCGGCCGGGTACGACCCCGGCGGCGAGGTGTTGGGAGCTCCTCCTGTATTTCTGTTCGAGCCACATCAGTCGGAGTACTGCGGGTTCATGCCCGACGTCCTTCTGGACATCACCGAGGTCTGGGAGAAGAAGCTGGAGGCAATGCACTGTCTCGAGGGACAGCAGCATCTCTGGGACTACTACACCGACGTGGCCAAACGGCGGGGAGTCCAGGCGAAGCGGAACTCGGGACCCAACCTGGGCCTGAAGTCCGAGACCATGGGTGAGGCCTACCAGCGGGTATATCCCCAGGTGGCCTCTGAGCTGTCATGAGCGGGATGGACCACCACGTCGTCGTCAGAACGATCGAACGCGCCGACCCGACGGTCGTCACAGGGCTCGGTCAGGCCGGAGTCGCCACCGTGCACGAGGCGGCGGGACGCACCGGTCTCCTCCCCCCACGGATCCGCCCCATCCAGACGGGGCATACCGTTGCCGGGTCGGCGGTGACCGTCTCGTGCCCCCCCGGGGACAACATGATGATCCATGCCGCGGTCGAGGTGGTCCGGGAAGGCGATGTGCTGGTGGTGGCACTTCAAGCCCCATCGACCGACGGCATGTTCGGCGAGCTGTTGGCCACCTCGCTACAGACAAGAGGCTGTGTCGGCCTGGTCATCGACGCCGGCGTCCGCGACACAGCAGAGCTTCGGGAGATGCGTTTTCCGGTTTGGGCCAGCTCGATACATGCTCAGGGCACGGTCAAGGAAACGGCGGGGTCTGTGAACGTCCCTGTCGGCTTTGACGGCCAACCGGTCGAACCAGGAGACGTCATCGTGGCCGACGACGATGGTGTCGTTGTGATCTCACGTCTCGACGCTCCTCGCGTGCTCGACTCTTCCCGGGAGCGACTGGCCAAGGAGGATGCTGTGCGTCAGCGTCTCAAGGACGGGGAGCTGGGTATCGACTTCTACGGACTTCGCGACCGTCTCGAGAGTCTGGGAGTTCGCTGGCTCGACCAGCCCGAAGACGTCTGATGCGGATCGCCGTTTTCGGGTTGGGTGAGGCCGGCTCGCTGATCGCCGCCGATCTGGCGCGGGTGGGCGTGGAAGTCCACGGCTTCGACCCCGCCGACGTGCCCACACCCGACGGTGTCCGTCGTCATGACCTGCCGACCAGGGCCGTGGCCGGAGCAGAGCTCGTAATTGCTGTGACAACGGCGTCTGACTCGAAGACGGCGATGGCTCAAGCGTGGGAGCTCATCGGGCCGGAGACCATCTATGCCGACCTCGCCACTGCCAACCCCCGGCTGAAGATTGAGTTGGCGGAGACCGCAGGGGAGCGGGGTGTCCCATTCGTCGACGTGGCGCTGATGGCACCCGTCCCGGGGAAGGGCCTTACAACTCCTGCGCTCGCGGCAGGCCCGGGCGCCGCCATCATGTCAGCCGCACTGAATCCCCTGGGCGCCCGGTTGGAGCCGATCGAGGGGGAACCGGGAGCCGCTCAAGCCCGCAAGCTGACGCGGAGTGTCGTCACCAAGGGTCTGGCGGCGCTGGTCCGGGAGGCGATGGCCGCCGCCCGGGTCGCCGGAGACGACGAGTGGGCATGGAGTCACCTGGTCGAGCTGCTGGAGACCACCGACAGGTCGTTCGTCGAGAGGCTCATGGCCGGCACCGATATCCACGCCGAGCGTCGGTTGGCCGAGATGGAGGCGGCGGCCGATTACCTGGGCGATTTGGGTGTGCCCGCCGACCTGACGAGGGCGACGATCGAGCACCTCCGCCGGGCCATCTGATCGAACCTCTCTTCGACTTTCTGAGCGTGGAAATGCCCGGAATCCGGCTGACTATCCGCCCAGAAGCGTTCTCGCCCGGCTTCGCCCGTCTATCCACCGGGAACGGTCCCTGCGACCGGCATCGGGGAGGGCAGCCAGAACGAGACCCTGCCCCCGGGCCCTTCCTCCGCCCAGATGTCGCCGCCGAGGGCCGCGACATAGCTGCGAGCTATGGAGAGACCGAGCCCGGCCCCGCCAGTGCCACGAAACCGACTCTCGTCGTCGCGTGTGAACCGCTCGAACGCCAAGTCGACGAACCCGGCTTCGAAGCCAGGACCTTCATCGACTATCGAGCAGTTGGCGCGATGGCCGTTCCCGATCGCCACCAGGACCGTCCCGCCCACTGGCGAGTGCCGGATCGCATTGTCGAGCAGATTGCGCAGGACACGGGCGACTGCCTCGGGCGCAGCCGACGCCATCACCCGCGAATCCGCTTCGAGACGAACTTCGACCTGGCGTGTGTTGGCCAGGGGTGTGAGCACCTCGATGGCCTCGTCGGCGATCTCGGTGAAGTCGATGGGCTCGGACCGGAGCTCGATGTCACCAGATTCGAGTCGAGCCATGAGGAATATGTCGTCAACGAGGCGACTCAGCGCGTCGACGTCGGCCTCCATCGACTGCAGATAGCGGTCGGGACGGTCGGTCAGACCGTCCTGAAGGGCCTCGATGGCCGCTCGGATAGAAGCCAGAGGAGTACGCAGGTCATGGCCGACTGCGGCGAACAGGGCGCGTCGTGCCTGCTCTTCGGTCTCCCGGCGTCTCTCAGCCTCTTCGAGGGAGACCGCCATGACGTCGACGTCGCGGGCAAGTCGACCCGCCTCATCGAGACGGTGGACGCCGGTGCGGGCAGCCAGGTCACCGTGAGCAATTGCGGAGGAAGTGTCGCTGATGCGGGCCAGGTCGTCGGTCAGCGGGCCGCTCACTGTCAGACCGAATGCGAGCGACGCCACGATCCCGAAGCCGATCAGGACCCAGAGGAGACTGAGATCGTGCTCGGAGATGAACATCTGCTCGCCGGCGATGGCAAGTGCCGCCCCGAGGATGAGCAGCGATGTGCCCCCGAGGATGATCACCGTGACCTTCAGGGAAGGCAACCGGCGGGCCAGCCGGGGTAGCGCCAGAGCCGCGGCCGCGATGCCTGCCGCCGTCAAGCTGAACAGCACGAGTGCGCCCAGCCGATCATCCCCGGTAGGGCGCATGGTCATCTCGAACACGCCCATCCCGATCAAGATCAGGGCGATGGTCGTGGCGAGCAATCTCACGGCTCGAACCGGTAGCCGACGCCCCAGACCGTGAGCAATCGCTGTGGCGACTGTGGGTCAGTCTCGATCTTCTGGCGAAGACGTCGGATGTGAACCGTGACCGTCGAAGGGTCCTGCCAGTCGGAGTTGGAGTCCCACACGTGGTCGAGGATCTGGCCCCGTGAGAACACCTGCCGCGGGGAGGAGGCCATGAAGTAGAGAAGGTCGAACTCTTTTGGTGGCAGGTCGAGGATGGCGTCGCCGAGCATCACCTCACGGAGCGCCGGATCGATGCTCAGGTCGCCCAGCACGAGCGTTTGACCACCATGGCGGGCCTCCGATGTGGCCCGCTTGAGGACCGTTCGGGCTCGTGTCGCCAGCTCGCGCGGTGAGAAGGGCTTGACCACGTAGTCGTCGGCCCCGAGCTCCAGCCCGAGGACACGGTCCGACTCGTCACCTCTGGCGCTGAGCAGGATGACCGGTGTGTCCCGCCGCTCTCGAACCGCGGTGAGGATCGACAGCCCGTCGCTACCGGGGAGCATCACGTCGAGCACGATCAAGTCTGGATCGTCCGCCTCGATCAACTCCAGTGCGTTCGAACCGTCCCCGGCCACGGTGACCTTGAATCCGTCCCGGATCAGATACGCCGAGACGACCTCGCGCACCATCGGCTCATCGTCGACGACGAGAACAGAGCGACCGTTGAACTCGCTGAGTGACATGCGATTGGAGCGGGTCGGTCTCGGAGCGGTTGCCACACTCCCATGGTGGGCGATGGGCGGTTAAGCCGATGTCAATGCTCCGGACGTGTCTCGCCACCGGGTTGGAGCCCGATGGCGAGACGGTTTGTCGGTCTTCTCAGCGTTGCGTCGCAGGCAGCTTGATGATCGGGCACTCGAAGTACTTGACCACACCATTGTCTACCGCGAAGCCGTTTGCGAGGGCTGCCTCGATCTCGGCTGCCGAGTCGAGATCGCCGCTGTCGTTGGTGTCGGCGGAATCGAGATCCGACACTTCGAGAGCGTGGACCATCCATCGACCTCCGTTGTAGTCGGTGTCGCCGGGCGCGGCGGTGGCTACGTTCATCTGACCCTCGATGTCATAGATGATGTCGAAGCTGTGCGCCGGCGCTCCGGTCTCGGAGAAGTCGGTGGGAGTGCCGACAGTGCGATAGGCCTGTCCGTCGACGTAGATGGCAGGCCCGCTGACCCCTTTGGCCAGGGCAGTGCCGGGCACAAGGAGGAGGGCTGCACCTACCAGGGCGAGCAGAATCGTGAGTTTGCGCAAGGGTGGCTCCTTTCGTTTCCCCCAGAAGCGGGGGATCTGTTTGGCAACGTATGGGTCAGATCTTGCGAAACCCTGAACAGCACAGAAACACGCACAGAAGTCGACGGCGCCGGTATACATCGAGTGCGATGGACGGCTGGCACACCGACGAGATCGAGACCGATGGCCTCGAGGCGTATCTGGTGAATCCGGCCCGGCCCAACGGGTCCGCGGTCATCTTCCTCCACTGGTTCGACGAGGCACCCAACGCCAATCGGTCCCAGTTCCTCGGCGAAGCGACTGACCTCGCCCAGCGGGGTGTCACCTCCTTGCTCCCACAGCTGACCTTTCCCTGGCACGCACCGCCCAGCGACATCGAGGACGACCTACGTCGGATCACAGGGGAGATGGGACGGCTCAGAGCCGCCTGTGAGCACCTGGCGGGCATGGATGGTGTCGAAGAGTCCAGAGTCGTGATGGTGGGCCACGATTTCGGCGCCATGCATGGCATGGGGATCTTTGAGGACATCGATCTCGCCGGGGCTGTTCTCATCGCCCCGACCGCCAGATGGTCCGACTGGTTTCTGAGATTCTGGGAAATCGATGCCGACCGCTGGGATTACATGCGGGCGCTACACGTGGTCGACCCGGTGACGACGGTGTCTCATGCCCGCTGCCCTCTCCTGTTCCAGTTCGGCAAGGAAGACTTCTACGTCGCCGCCATGACAGGGCTCGAGTTGTTCGAAGCAGCTCCGGAACCCAAGGAGCTGAAGACGTACGAGTGCGGACACGACATGGGTCTCGACCTGATCAGGGTCGATCGCACGGTCTTCATCGAGCGGGTACTGGATCTTCCCTGACTGCGAAACGCCGACCCGCCCAGACGGCGACTCCGAGACACGCCGGCCCGTGGCACCGCTTCGGGGTCGAAGAGAATGGCTGCGAGCGGTCGGGCCCCCGCCTCCACGAGCCAGCTGCGGTCATCATCGGACCTATAGACCGCGGTGACATCGTGACCGGCGGCCACCAGGTATGGCATCGCAGCCCGTCCGATCACGCCCGTCGCCCCGGTGAGCAGAATCTTCATGAGGTGTCCCTTTCTCGATGTGAGTGCTTTCAACCCATTGACGAGACGGCGCCTCCTTTTGTGACAGGCGCTATCGGTCTCCAGACCGATAGCCTCTATTGCCGATGTCACCAAGGATCGAGTCTGATGTCTCCCACGGCGTGTGGGCTGCGCTCGAGGAGCGGCGAGCTCGGACCGGGGAGTCGGCGGATCAGATGATCGACGCGCTCCTCGCCGAAGCCCTCGAGTTGGAGCGTCATTCCCTGTTCCAGGTGTCTACTTCGAATGCCCTGGTGCAGGGTGTGTTTGGCGGGGTGATCACCGTCGGCGACCTGAGACGTCATGGTGATTTCGGTTTGGGGACCTTCAGCGGTCTCGACGGTGAGCTCGTGATGATCGATGGCGACTGCTTCAGGGTGTCGACAGGTGGCACCGTCGAGATCGCCGACGATCGTCTTGAGGTGCCCTTCGCCCTCGTGACGAGATTCGATGCGGATCTGGCAGTCACTCTGGAGGAGAGCATGAGTCTGGAAGAGTTGACCGGTCTGATCGACTCGAGTCGTCCATCCGAGAACCTGTTCGTTGGTCTTCGCATCGACGGGGGGTTCACAAAGCTCTCGATGAGGGCAGCATGCAAGGCCGTGCCCGGGGAGAATCTCGTGGAGGCGACGAGCCATCAGAGCGAATTCGAATTCGAGGAGTTGGTCGGCTCTCTCGTCGGCTTTTGGTCTCCGCCATACTCCCGATCGATCGGGGTGCCCGGCTATCACTTCCACTTCATCTCCGATGACCGCGAGACCGGCGGTCATGTCCTGGATTTGCAGGCGAGTCGGTGTGTGATCGGGCTCCACACGGAGTCAGACCTCCATCTCGCCCTTCCCGGGACTGCCGACTTCCTTGCCGCCGACCTGTCTGGCGATCACGATCGCGAGCTGGAGGCTGTGGAGACCGAGCACCGTCGGTCCGGCTGAGGTGCGTTGGCTGAGCGCTGGGCGCTGGACGGCGTCCGCCAAACCCAGGGTTTCAGACTTCGCTGAGCGAAGTCTCCCACCCCGAGAATGGGGGGCCGCAGGACATCGGCGGGGCCCATCGCCGCGCTACCCGCGAACCCAGGGTTTCAGACTTCGCTGAGCGAAGTCCAGCGCCCCGAGAAAGAGAACTGGGGCGGTGTCCGCCGAACCCAGGGTTGCACACTTCTGTGAGCGAAGTCGCCGGCCCCGAGAAAGAGGGGTCAGCGAAAGACGGGCAGCGGTCGGCCGGTGGTGGGGTACACGCACTCACGAAAGACAATCGGCGTCGATTCTCCCTTCTGACGGAGGACACACATCGGCAGTCAACGCCTCTACGGGCGCCACCCTGGGGATGTGGTCACATCGCCGGTAGGCGGACCAGGCCTGCCAGCCCGATTCGTCCCAGATCGCCCGGGCAACCCGGGTGTTCACCTCGGGCTCGAGCAGCTGTTGGTAGGAGACCCCGTAATGGTCGCTCCAGAGGGAGGACAGAACCTGAAAGAGGCCCGTGGCCGAAGACCTTGGATTGTCTGCGGACGGGTTACCCCCCGACTCGTTTCGGATCACACATAGGGCGACCTCGATCTCCTCGGGCGGGAAGTGCTCTTCGACCAGCGGCCGCCATCGTTCGACGGGGTCGGCCAACTGCTCGAAGGCCATCGCCTCGAGCTCTGCGGCCAGGTCGACTGGCTCGGCCGCGCCGAACCAAAGCAGTAAGAAGGAGAGGAGGAGACTCACGAGCTGCCTCCTTTACCCGTGTGGGCCGAGCGGATACACGTGAAAAGACAGAGACGTTGTTGCATGCAGTTGAAGGGGGTAGAGGAGGGTGAGGAGCGTCGTCCTCGAAAACGTCGAGTGTTCGCGACCAGCTAACCCTATGACTGATTCTGCAACAACCGGTAGTCGGCTTGTGGTGCGGTGGATCGTCAGGTGAGCAGATGAGCCGCCGCGATCAGGTCGGGCTCGTCGTGACCCGGGTCGAACGACGAGTAGAGGTCTGCCAGGTCCCGGCTCATGTCCGGGTCTTCCCCGACGGCCCGGTTGAGACGCACCATTCGGGTCAATGCCTGAAGCTGAACCATCTTCAGCCCGAGGTCTCTAGAAGCCGCGATCGTCTTGCCATACAACACCCTGGCTGTCCTGTGATCGGGCTGTGGGAGCCCGAGCACCAGATCTGCCTTCTGCATCGCCAGCCAGGGAAGCGTGTCGCCTGCGGCCATGCTCATCCCCATGGCATCTTCGACCAACCGGAGACCCGTTCCGATGTCGCCTGCTCGAGCGTGCACAGTCGCCCGCAAGCTGAGCAGGAAAGGCCAAAAGACCGGTGGCGGGGTCAGTCCCTGGTAGAGGTCGATGCCGGCTTCCGTCCTGGCGAGACCGGTTTCGACGTCCCCCAACCCACTCGAGGCCGCTCCTTCGAGGACGGTTGACAGCGTCTGCCAGATGGCATAGTCGTGTTCGGTTGCGATCTCACGAAGTTCGAGGGCAAGTTCGATCGCCTCGTCATACCGGCTGCGCAAGAGCGACAGAAACCCGTTGTGATACAGGGCATACGTGACACTGAACGGGTGCTCGATCGCCCGAGCGAAGTCGAGTGCCTCTGAAGCTCGGGAGACGCCTTTGTCCACGTCACCGCACAACCACAGCGTGATCCCCGAGGCGACCCGCGCCGCCACTCCGGTGTTTGGCCCGAGCCGGAAACGGCTCGAGCCATGTCTGGCGGGGTCGTAGGCATCGATCGCAGCGTCGAAGTGATCGAGGCTCACCGACACATCGCCAAAGCTGACCGCAGCTCCGATGACGTGGTGACCCTCGATACGCATGATCTCGTCGTCTGCCTCCTCGCCTAGAGCAAGGATTTGCTCACCCATTGCCGCTGCTTTTGGAAGGTCGGCACTCAACATGTAATAGCTGGCGAGCGCCCGCATCACAGGGAACTGTTGAGCCGCTGAGCCGTTCTCGCGGGACAACTCGAGTGCCGCGTTGAAAGCCTCTTCGACCTCGATGTCGTAGCCGCGAACCGCCATCAGGGCGCGGGCCAGGCTCGACCTGAGCGCCAACTCTTCGCCGGCGAGCTCAGGTGTGGTGTCGGCGGTGGCGAGGGCGTCGAGCATCTCTCTGGCCAGTTCGATGGCCGAGTGGTACCACCCCCGGGACTCGTGAAGCGCCCACAAGACATCGAGGAGTTGAAAGAGGCGGTCGAGGTCGGCTCGCTGGGTCCAGTACCCCCACGCCGTCCGGAGGTTCCCGATGTCGGACTCGAGGTCTGCAAATGCGATGTCGCGGTCGGGTGATCGAAGCCTCTCCCGCAACGAGGCGGCGACGCCGGCGAAATGAGAGGCGTGAGCCTGCCTGACCGACCGCTCGCGGTCGGGCGATTCCGCGAGCTTCGTCTCGGCGAACTCCCTGATCATCAGGAGCATCGAGTAACGAGTGGTAGTCCCGCTGGTATCGGTGCGAACCAGGCTCTTGTCTACGAGGCCAGCCATCAGGTCGATCGTCGATCCCAGGCCCAATGCTGACGAAGCGACTTCTTCGAGCGCCTCCAGGCTCGCACCCGAGAACACAGAGAGGAGTTCGAACATCCGGCATTCCCCCTCATCGAGTAACTCGTAGCTCCAGGCGATGGCTCCCCAAAGGGTTCGCTGTCGGTCCGGGAGGTCGCGCCCGCCGGCGCTGAGGACGTCGAGCCGATCCCTGAGACGTTGCAGCAACTCCGCCGGAGTGAGCACGTTGAGGCGAGCCGCCGCCAACTCGATGGCGAGCGGGAGTCCGTCCAGCCTGAGACATATCTCGGCGACGACAGGGCCCGACTCGGCGTCGAGATCGAAGTCGGGCCGCGCCGATCTGGCCCGGTCGACGAAGAGTTGGACCGCCTCCGAGTCCTGTAGTTGGGCTAGGTCGTGCCGCGGGTCGGGCATCGACAGAGGCGGGACTGGGAAAACACGCTCTGCGCGAATCCGCAGGGTTTCCCGGCTGGTCACGATGATCTCGAGCTCCGGGCAGGCCTGAATCAGCTCTCCGACATCGGCTGCGGCAGCCATCAGTTGCTCGAAGTTGTCCAGCACCAGCAACATCTGACGATCGCGAAGCCTCGTCTTCAAGACATCGAGTGGATCACTGTCGGAAGCGACGGGTAGGTCGAGGGCGCGGACGATCGCTTCGAAGGCGGTACGAGGGTCCCTCTCGTTCGACAGGTCGACGAAGTAAACGCCGTCGCGGTACCTGTTGACCTGCTCGGCTGCAACCTGCAGCGCGAGTCTGGTCTTGCCCGCTCCTCCAGGGCCGAAGAGAGTCAGGAGACGGCTCGCGGCCGACTCCAACATCACCTGGATCGCTGCCATCTCGTTGACCCGGCCCAAGAACTCTGTGGCTTGCTGGGGAAGGTTGTTGGGTCTGGCGTCGAGGGTGAGGAGATCGGCGAACTCCCTGGCGATATCGGGATGATCGAGCTGGAACAGTTGCTCGGAGTCGGTTAGGTCCTTCAGACGGTGTTTGCCCAGGTCCCGCAACGAAGCGTGCTCCGGTAGACGTCCGTCGAGCGCCGACGCCGTGGCCCCAGACACCAGAACCTGGCCACCGTGTCCTGCGGCCATGATCCTCGCCGCCCGGTTGAGGGTTGGGCCGAAGAAGTCGTCGGCGCGCGACTGTGCTTCACCGGTGTGAACGCCCATTCGAACTCGGATCGGCCCCGTGGCATCCCACGAGGAACTACCGATGGCACGCTGTGCGCTTATGGAGGCGACCAATGCGTCGGCCGGCCTCTCGAAAACGGCGAGGACTCCGTCGCCCGTGGTCTTGAGGATTCGACCGCCACCGCGGGCGATGGCATTGCTCAAGATCGAGTCATGAACCTCGAGCGCCTTCGCCATGGCTTCGGGATGCTCCTCCCACAAACGCGTGCTCGATTCGATGTCTGTGAAGAGGAATGTGTGAGCCACGGGCGGAAATATAGGAGTCTGTCCCGGCTCTGCCCGTAGGGCGCCTTGGTGGTTCAGTCGGCGCTCAGGGCACCCACTGCTCCCTCATAGCGAATATGGAGCCGTCCACGATCTCGACCCACACCCCGAGGGTGAATTCGCCGCGCTGGTCGAATTCGTCCTTCCACTCGGCATAGCCGATGGTCGTCTCCGAGTTGGGGTCTCCGATCTCGGGGTACCACACGACCATGACGTCCTCGCCCACGGCGACAGTACGAACCATCGGGTTGAGGTTTCGGACGTAGTAGTCATTGGGGGGAGGTGACTCCTCACCGTCTTCTGCCGCCGCCCTGACCGCGGCATCGCCTGTGAACCAGCAGGCCAGATCGAACTCGACTTCAGCTTCAGAGGCTGAGATCACCTGTCCGTACCACTCTCCGTCGGGAAGATCTCCCTCACCCGGGGTGCATCCCGACCCCTCCGCTTCGTCGTTCACTGAGCTCGTGGTCGATGTCGGCTCTGCGGGGACCGTGGTGTCAGGCGCAGCAGTCGTGGGTGCTCCGGCTTCTGTGGTGCTCGGGGCCAGGGTGCTGCTTGTGGGCACCGTCGTTTCGGCCGTCTCTCCAGTGCAGGCAGCCAGGAGGAATATCGTGGCGATGAGCGAGGCGACACGGATGGGTATTCGTTTCATTTCGTTCCTCTGATTGTTTGCTCGACCAACCGGACCGTGTGAGTTGAACGCGCGAGTGTTGATGGTGATATACCCGATATTGGTGATTCCTCTCACCGGTAGTGGTGATTGACACCAAGCGAGCCTCGTGCCGGGCGTGACAACCCCAATCCCAGACTACGTTTCGCCTGCTTTGACAGACTCATACCGCCAAACCATCAGGGAGCTCTCTGATCGGCTCGTTGCCGCCCAGCGCCCGATCCGGGTCTTGACTGCCATCAACTGGGACGACGACATCAAACGCCAGTTCTTCGAAGCAGGTTTCAAAGAGCAACCCCGCGTCGACGAGACCTACTACAAGCGAAAGGAGCTCAAGCTCGACCCGACCGCAACGCGCGAGGAGCTCCGGCACATCGAGGCCGAGGTCAACTCGAAACTCGGTCCGACCTCGTCGGCTGGAGCGCTCATGCGTTTCATGGCTCAGCAGTTCTCCCTGACTGTGGACATGATCGAAGCGAGAGGCAGCGATCGCTTCTGTGAGATGTCACGTCTTCTCTACGGGACTCCCTCAGACGTCTTCCACGCCGGGGGCCCGACCGTCGCCGATCTGGCTCTGACGATGCGCAAGACGTTGGAAGCCAATGCCATGGCGATCATGAATGCTCCCGATGACCGGAACATCCCCGGCACCGTGGCCGTCGAGCGACTGAAGGCACAGCTCGCTGAATCGGTGGGACCGGACAGGATCGAGGTCAGGGCGGACGACGCCATCGCCGCCGACGCCGCCGCAGGGTCCGACTACATCAAGATGAGGGAGGACCGCCGCTTCTCACAGCGTGATATCGATCTCCTCGAGGCTCACGAGGGATGGGTTCACGTCTCGACCACGATGAACGGTCTGGCCCAACCGGTCTGCACCTTTCTCGGCAAGGCTGCACCGCGGACCACCGTGACCCAGGAGGGTCTGGCTGTGCTCACCGAAATGCTCAATCTTCGTAGCCATCCCCTTCGTCTCGCCAAGCTGATGCGTCGCATCGACGCCATCGCCATGGCGACGGAGGGAGCCACCTTTCTCGAGGTGTTCAACAGCCTCCGTGAGGAAGGGCTCTCCGACGATGATGCCTGGACAACCACGAGCCGGGTGTTCCGGGGTAGCGTCCCCGAGGGACCGCCGTTCACCAAGGACCTGGGTTATGGCAAGGGTCTCATACTCACTCTGGTCTACGTGAGGATGGCCATCAGATTCGGTAAAACCGATCGGATACCTCTGCTGTTCTGCGGGAAAGTCGACCTGCTCGACATGGCCGCTCTCCATGATCTCTATGAGGAGGGGCTGGTGGAGCCGGCCGAGTTCGTGCCGCCCCCGTTCAACGACCTTCCCGCCCTCGCCACCACCCTTGCCATGGGCAGGTTCACCTCACAACTGGACATCGAGCGGCTCTCCCAGGATTTCGCCCATTTGTTCTGAGCGGGCACTCGGCGACGCAGTGGGTGACATCAAGGGGTCAACCCGAACCACTCTGCGAGAAGGGTCTCCCACTCCGAGTCCTGCACGGGCGTGTCGGACCATGTGCCACCCCTACGGAAACGGATCCGGCCTTCGAGAAGGGTGACACGGTCGGGGCCTCCGTCGATGAGGCGGGTGGCGAAGCGCGTCTTGGTCCATTGCAGCCCGGGTTCGGTTTGGAGCATCAGTGACGCATCCTCGAAGTCGGCCGGCAGCCGCGGGGTTGGGTCGAACCGGTACTGCGGTTCCGCTGCTCCGTCCTCACCCAGAGCCAGGAGTGTCGTCGTCTCCCCGTCGAAGACGAAGCCGAACATGCCGCTTCCCCCGTCGTGGGGTCCCTCGGAGTCCAGAGGCAGAGGTCGGATGAACGAATCACCGAAGCCGACATCGACCAGATAGGCGCGATCCAACTCGACACGCAGCGTCAGATGGGAGGGAATGGTTGCCTCGGAGAACAGGACTGTTGCCGCGTAACGGGTGACGTCATAGCCGAGAGCGGTCAACAGTGCGGCAAATGACCCGTTCAACTCGAAGCACCAGCCACCCCGGCGTCTGTCCACCACCTTGGTGACCGACCAAAGGTCGTCGGTCCTCACACCGCGGCGGGCGAAGACGTCGAGGTTCTCGAACGGCACGACGCTGAGATGCGCTCGTTGCAGTCGTTCCAGGTTGGTCAGATCGGGCTCGATCGGCGGATCGATGCCGAGCAAGGCGAGATAGGCATCGACGTCCATGAGCCGATTGTCTCATGAGCGCGTAGTCGGGTCATCTGACATGCCGCGGGCCAACTCGCTGGCGAGGAACATGGACGAGTTGACCGTGGCGTGGACCAACCAAGGTGCCAGTAGACCACCGGTGCGACGACGCAACCACGAGAGGCCCAGCCCGGCGACGCCAGCTGCCACCGAGCCCCCGATGACCACCGCCACCCGACGGTGAAACGGCCAATCCTGTGAGACGCCGCCTTGGACGCGAGATGTCGGGATGAGATGCCACACGGCAAACGCCCCTGCAGATAGGAGGTCGGTCCGCCATCTGCCTCCCCCGATCGTGGCGGGGAGAACTCCCCGGAAGGCAACTTCTTCGAAAAGGGCGGTCCCGATCGGGAAACGGATCAATATGCGATTCAGGATGTTTTCATCGCCGCCAATTCGTGTTCGACCCTCGGAGAGGAGTACCCGAAGTCGCGGGTGAGCGATGCCGGCCACGGCACCCGCAGCCGCTGCGGCGGCGATCATGCCACCGGCTCTCAAACTACTGTGAGCATGGCGCACACTCAGCCCCATCTCCTCCCACGTCGCCCCGGACTGGCGTCCGATGACCACCAGAGTGGCGGAGATTGCGAGATTCCCGCCGACGTAGCCCTTCTCGTTGAGAAGCGTGTTCTGTATCAGATTGTGGGCGCCGAGGATTCCCAGCACGACACGGGCATGGCCGTCTTGGGACGATGGGGTCATTCCCGGGATTCGAGCCCTCGTCGAGCAGGCGCGATGTCACCCGCCGCACCCTGCCACTTGGCCATGAAGCCCTCACGGAGGGTCTGATCGGCGATCCCGGAGGCGATGGCGGAAACGACCGAGCTCGCAGACTCTTGGTGTGCCGCGGCTTCGGCGTCATTGCCCTCCGCGGTGGCGAGCTTGGCCCGTGTTCGGAGGATCTCGATGAGACGGAGACGTTGACCACGTGACATCGCCTCCTCCTGCGCCTTGGTGAGGGCCCGATCTGCCGCCTCGTTCTCGCCGGACAACCAGGAGAGGAGCCCCTCGGCATAGCCGACCTGGGCGAAGTAGAGCCCAAGACCCTTGGCTTCGATGAAGTTGACCGCACCCGTGATGTCAGTGGCCGCCGCAGCCAGGTCGTCGGAGTCGATCCCGGCGAGCGCGCGACCGACGAGAAGCCTGGGCTTCTCCATGAACTGTGAGGTCGAGGAGGCGGCGAGCCCCTTGCTGAACTGTTCGGATGCAGCCTTCTGATGACCGATCAGAAGGCTGGCGAAACCGAGATCGGCCCGCACCGAGCTCGCCAGGAACTCGCCGATCGGCCCAGAGAGACGGTCTTCTGCCTCGGCAATCAGATCGGGAACCTGATCCACGAGCCCGGCCGTCGCGTAGACACGAGCCATCCCGGAGTATCCGACCGCGGCGGTGAACGGCTGGCCCAAAGCCGTGGCGACCCGGGTCACGTCGAGGCATTGGCTGAGTGCCTCCTCTATCTCACCCAGCTCGTAATGACATGAGGCCAGCTGGTTGTGGCCAATCGCAACGAAGAACGACCCGTAGCGGTCCAGAGTCGCCACCGCCCCCGTCGACTCCTCCAAGGCCTCTCGAATGTCCCCGTGCGCCAGCTTGGCCGCAGCCGAGCCGGTCAACCGGACCGTGGCCAGAGCTTCCTCATGACCAGCTTCCTCAGCCTCCTCCAGCGCCGACTCGACGGCGGGCAGGGCACGTTCCCAGTCGAGCAAGGCGACATAGTTGGTGGCCCGACGAACCATTCCCATGAGACGCACGGCATCCACCCCCTGCGCTTCCCCCAGCCTGACCGTCTCCTCGTCGTGGGCGGCCGCCTCGCCGAGTTGACCGCCCATCGAGGCCACGAAGCACGCGTTCATGTGGTACTCAGCCAGCCCCAGTTCGTCGTTGTTCTCCTCGGCGATGCGACGGGCATCTGCGAGATACTCACCCGCCTTCTTCAAGTCGGCTCCGATCGAAGCTGTTGCATATGCGAGTCGGTTGAGCGCGGCCACTTGAGCCTCGGGCCGCTGATTGTCTTCGCCATACTCGAAGAGCCGTTGGTAGGAGGCCGCCGCCTTGGAGAGGTCGGGGATCAGGGCAAAAGCGTCGCCAAGCGTGTCGTGGGCGAGGACTATCAGCTCGGGATCGGCGTCGTCAGGCGTGTTCTCTATGGCCGCCTGGAGGAGATCGATGGCGTCGGCAAGGGCCATGGTTCTCGTCGCAGCCACGCCGGCAGTAACCAGATATGGATAAGCGTCGCTGATGGCGTCGGCGGCGATCAGATGGCGGGCGATGGCTGCGGAGTCTCCGTTGCCCTCGATCAGATGATCGGCGACCCGACGATGCAACTGACGACGGGTGCGACGCAGAATCGTCTCGTAGGCGGCCTCCTGGATGAGTGCATGACGGAAGCCGAGCAAGTCTGGGCGTTCCGGGACCTCGACGAGGATCCCGGCACGAAGGAGATGGGAGAGCGATTCGTCCAGATTCGGGTCGGCAACCAGAGCCGACAGGGTCACCCGGTCGAACTCCGATCCGAGGACCGAGGCCATCTGCACGACATAACGCTGCTGCTCTCCGAGACGGTCGAGCCGGGCCGTCAAAAGCCCGCGCAAGCTCGAGGGGACCTGGCTCTCGTCGAAATCCCCTGAGCCGATCTCGCCCAGGGCACGGACCATCTGCTCGATATAGAGCGGATTCCCCTGCGATCGGTCGAGGATGCCCTCCTTGGCGTGATCGGCGATCGAGGCTCCCTGGAGCAGCGAGTCGAAGAGAGCAGAGCTCTCTGCCATGTCGAAGGGCTCGAGAGCGAGTGCCGTGTACCGATGCGGATGTGCCCGTTGCGCGACTTCGTGGAGACGCCAGCTCGCTTCGTCCCGATAGGGTCGCATCGCAAACACCAGACCGAGCGCTGCCGACTCGGTGAGGCTCATCATCTCCTCCACGACGGCGAGGGAGAGGTCGTCAGACCAGTGGAGGTCTTCGAGGACGACGATGGTCGCACGCCGGTTGACCACCGCCCGCAGATAGGAGATGGCTGCCTGGTTCGCCTTCGTGTGGAGTATTTGTGTGGCCAGGCTCTCGATGAAGCCGGCCTCCGTCTCTGGGAGCGGGACACCGGCGATGAAGCCGAGGTATGCCGCCGTGTCGGAGTCGTCGATCCCCTCGGCGGCCACTGCTTCCCCTACCCGTTGGAAGCCCGGCTCAGCGTTGTCGGGAAACCACCACCTCTGGAGGAGATCGGCCACCGTTGAGTAAGGGCGGCCGGAGTCATAGGACCGGCTCGCCGCCTGAATCCAGTTCAACTCACCCGGTTGGTCGTGATGGAAGGCTCGATCGGCCGCACCGTCTGCTCGTCGGCCGAATTCCTCTATGAGACGGGTCTTTCCGACGCCGGCGTCGGCGATCACGGAGACGATCTGACCCGACCCACCCACGACTAAAGCCATAGCCTCGTCGAGTTTCGCGAGCTCGTCGCCTCGGCCGACCATTGGACCGATGTCAGACGACGAGCCCCGTCCCAGATAGCGGATGACACGGAACGCCGGAACAGGCTCGGTCTTGCCTTTGACGTCGATGGGACCGAGCTCCTCGGCTTCGAACACTCCATTGGTCAACGAGAGAGTGTGTCCGGTGACCCGGAGGGTGTCGGGCTCTGCGGTCTGTTCCATTCGTGCCGCCACGTTGATGGCATCCCCTAGGGCCGTGTATTCGACCCGGAGGTCGGATCCCATCGCACCAACCACGACCAAACCGGTGTGGATGCCGACCCTGACATGAGCAGGCAGACCCCAGCGTCTTTCGACGGTCTCGCTGTAACCGGCGGTGGCCTCGACGATCTCGAGCCCTGCTCGAATAGCACGCACCGGGTCGTCCTCGTGAGCGATTGGCGCCCCGAAGAAGGCGAGGACGGCGTCTCCGCGCAGTTGGGCCAGTGTCCCCTCGTAGCGATAGATCGGTGCGATCAGCCTCTCGAAGAGGCCATTCATGATGTCCGCCCAGTCTTCAGGGTCGAGGCGCTCGGCCGATGACGTGGAGCCCTGTACGTCGGCGAAGAGCATGGTGACAGTGCGGCGCTCTCCTTCCATGGCGTGCCCGTCCCGGGCGGAGCGCATCTTGGCCAGGAGCTCCTCGGGTAGGTAACGACTGAGGTCGTCGGTCGGGCGGACCGACTGCTCAGGCACCGCCGCAGCGGCCCCGGCGCTCAGCGGGTTGCCGCAATTTCGACAGAAGCGATCGTCGGGGTCAGCGAGAACTCCACACACCGGGCACGGGTAAGGCAGCGCCGTCCCGCACTGGGAACAGAACCTGGCTCCTTCCGAGTTCTCGTGACCACAGTTGTGACACTCCACGTCGTCATTCCTTCCCATCCGAAGCTGACCGACAGTCGGGCGATTCCCATACCGTGGAATCCTGGACGCCCGAGGATATCGGAAGGTATCTCGCTCCAACGAGCACTACGGGCCCTGGCCGCTGGTAAAACCGACTTGATGCCGGAGATGGGCCACAAGCGAAGCCGCATGCTCGCCTCTGTAGGCATTCGCCCCGATGAGCTGGGGCTGTCGGCCTGGATGGCAACGCTGTTCCTGGTGACCCAGGCCAGCCACGGAGTCGGGGCCAATGCGGCAGACACGCTGTTCTTTCTGCGCTACGGAGTGGAGGACCTGCCGCTGATGATCTTCCTTTCAGGCCCGGCCGTGATGGTGGCGATCATCGGTCACTCTGCAGGGCTTGCCTGGAAGGGAGCGAGGGTCTGGTTGATGGCGATCATGGGGCTCTCCGCGGCATGGGCAGCAGTCCTCTGGTCCGGGATCTTCGTTGGCTCCGATGCCATCTACCCGGTGATATGGGTCTCGACGCAGGTGCTCATCTTCCTGACCCTCACCGTTGTGTGGAACGCCGCCGGAGCGGCCTGCACCACCCGTCAGGCGAAGCGTCTGTTTCCGGTCTTCGCCACCGCCGCGGTGGCCGGGGGAGTGATGGGAAACCTGTTGGTGGGCCCGCTCACGTCTCTGTTCGGTGCGGAGAGCCTTCTGTTGGTTCAGGGTCTTCTCCTGCTGGCCGCCACCTTCCTGGTGCGTCGATCGTCCTCCTTCTTCAGGTCCGAAGCCGGAGAGAAGGAGCCGGTGAGGGTGGAGATGGCACGGGCCTTTTCCTCGATCCGCTCCAGCCGGCTCCTGAAGCTGGCCGCCGGTGTCGTGTTCCTTCTCTTCGCTCTGTTCTTCCTTGTGCTGTTCCCCTTCAGCGAGATCGTCACTGCGACGTTTCCCGGCGAAAAGGAGATGGCGGGTTTCCTCGGCCTGTTCTCATCGGTGGCTACTGCGGCCACCTTCTTTTTCTCCTTGCTGGCGACAGGCCGTCTCTTCTCGCGTCTGGGGCTGATCGTGACCCTGCTCACCGTGCCGGCCGTCTATCTCGTTGGCTTCTCGGTGTGGCTATTGGCTTTCGGGATCGTCACCGCCACTCTCTTTCGCGCTCTGCAGTGGGTCGCGGTGAACTCTGTGCAAACCACCGCATACAGCGCTCTCTTCAACGTGCTCAGCACCCGCAGACGCGGTCCTGTCCTGTCCCTCATGACTGCGATTCCCGCTCAGCTCGGGACAATGGCCGCCGGTTTGATCCTGCTGCTCGGCTCCGGTCTCTCTCAGGACACGCTCTTCGTGGTGGCCGTTCTGATGGCGGCCGCAACTGTGGCTCTGGTGGCGGCGATGCGCCCCGCCTACGTCTCGGCCGTGGTCGATGCGGTGCGGCGGGGTTTGGTGGGCGTCTGGGACTCGCCTCATACAGGGGTGATATCGCCGGTGGACAGGGACGTGGTCCGGGTCCTGGAGAGTCACCTCACGGATCCACGTCCCCGGGCCAGAGCCATCGCCGCCGCGGGTCTCGGCTCTCTGGGGGACGATTCGGCGCTCACCGGTGTGGAGGCTCTTCTCGACGACGAGGACCCACTGGTCAGATCTGCCGCGTTCGCGGCGATGTGCCAGATCGAGCCGGCGGCCCTCGAGCCCCGTCTCGTGCTCGCGCTCTCCGATGAATCTGCCGAGGTGCGTCTCAACGCCATTCGATACCTCGCCTCGACCGGGGAGACCGAGCTCCCCACCAGCGTTTTGGCAACCGTGCTCGACGACCCCGACGCCAGGGTTCGAGCCGCGGCGGCATGGATGGCCCCCCCAGAATCGGGACGGCTGGTCGTTCACGACCTGGTGTCCTCAGGCGACGGCGAATCGGCTCGAGCCGTATTCGAGGAGATGACTCGTCACCCGGGCGTGACGTTCGACCTGTCCCCGGTGGACTACATCGATGACGACGATCCGGGGGTGCGTGCGGCAGCCGTTGCCGCAGTCGCATCGTCCGGCTCGGACCTGGAAAGGGTCGTGCCCAGCCTCGACGACAGATCGTTGAGGGTTCGCCGGGCGGCAGCACGGGCCCTTGCGAGATCCGAAGAAGGGAGAGGTTTGTTACTGGAGGTACTCGAAGTCGGGAGTGTCATAGCCACCGAGGCCGCCCTCGATGCCCTGACTCCGGTGGAGACCCTGGATCCGCGTTTTACCACGTGGGCTGCCACCGAGGCGCAGAGAGCTGCCTACCTGGCGGGTCACAGTCGCGTCCTCGACGCCGAGCTGGATTCTCCACAGGGCCGCTATCTCGTTCGTGTCCTGGACAGTCGGGTCGATCGGCTCATCCATTGGGTGTTGATGGCCATGACCACCCCGACCACGAAGGAGATAATGCCCGTGGTGGCCCGGGGCGTCGACTCCGATGACCCCGAGACCAACGCCCAGGCCATCGAGGCGCTCGAGTCGGTGGGCGAGCGCTCGGTCCTGACCGTTCTGCTACCTCTACTCGAGCAATCCAGTGACGGAGAAGTGGAGAATGCGCATCGCAGCTCCCTCCAAGAGCTGAGCAGGGATTTCGATCCGTGGTTGAGCGGTCTCGCACTGAGGTGCCTGGAACAGATCGCCGAAAGGAGTGACGTGGCAAGGTTGGACGGGATCGCCGGCGACCAACTCGACACACTCGATGAGATGGGACGAATTCTCGTCCTACAACGGGTGCCGATGTTCTCAGGGCTCGACCCCGAAGACCTGATCCTCGTGGCGAGATTCACCAAAGAGGTTCGCTTCGACCCAAAGGAAGTGATCTATCGAGAAGGGGATCCGGGCACGGAACTCCTCGTGGTCGTGGATGGTCTCGCAGTGGTGACCAGGACCAGGGACGGTATGAGACACCTGATCGAGACCTACGGCTCAGGCGAGCATGTGGGTGAGCTGTCGTTGCTAACCGGGGGTCGCCGTTCAGCAGATGTCGAGGCCGGCGACGAGGGTTTGCATGGCTTGGTGGTGGGGAAGTCGGAATTGATCGCGATCCTGGAGGAACGTCCCGCGGTTGCTGTCGGGATGCTGGGGACCCTGGCCGCTCGTCTGGTCGAACAGACCTGAAAGACCGGTCCACTACGCTCCGCGACCGAGGAGGTGTGGTGTGAGCGTCGAAGTCGCCCGCGACGCGGTCAAGAGCAAAGACTGGTCGTCGGCGGTTCAGGAATTCGAGGGTGTCGAGGGCGAGCTTTCGCCTGATGACTCGGTCCTCTTGGCCGATGCCCTCTGGTGGTCGGCGCGTCCCGATGAGGCGATGGAAGCGTACCAGCGGGCGTTTCAGGGCTTCGTCAGCGGCGATCGGAAAGGGGAGGCGGCGACGATCGCGGCGACACTCTCCTATCTGTCGATGCGTCGCATGTCCGAATCTGCTGCCATGGGTTGGCTTTCGCGGGCACAGACCTTGCTCACGGACGAGGCGGAGTGTCCTGGTGACGCCTGGGTTGCCGTGCTTGAGGCGGCTCACGCTCTGTTCGCCTCGGGCGACCTCGAGTCCGCCAAGGAATCCGCCGACAGGGCCATCGAGATCGCAAGACGACAGAGAGTGCTCGGAGCCGAGGCGTTGGCGCTCAGCTTCAAAGGCGTTGCCACCACAAACCAGGGAAAGTGGCGCGAAGGCATCAGAATGATCGACGAGGCCACCGTGATGGCTACCGCTGGCGACGGGGATCTCCGATCGTCGAGCGACGTCTTCTGCATCATGATGGGCGTCTGTTCGAGTCTCGCCGACTACAAGCGCGCTTCTGAATGGACCGATCAGGCCGAACGCTGGATGAATGTGAACTCCCTTGGGGGATTCACCGGGGAGTGCCAGGTCCACCGGGCCGAATTCAAGCGACTGCGTGGTGATTGGTTCCAGGCCGAGCACGATGCTCGGGTGGCGTGCACGGAGCTGGAGCGGTTTCATCTGCTCGACAGCCTGGGGTTCGCCAATTACGAGATCGGGGAGGTGCGTCGTCGCATGGGCGACCTCGACGCCGCCGAGGAAGCATTCACCCGCGCCTACTCGTACGGGCATTGGGCCCAGCCCGGATTCTCACTTCTCATGATGGATCGCGGCGACCCTGATCGCGCTGCCGCCTCCATCGCATCAGCACTACAGACCACCGGGGTCGACGCCACCCGAGGCGATCTCTTGACCAAAGGGCATCTTCTCCCCGCTCAGATCGAAATCGCCATGGCACGTGGCGATCTCGAAACGGCGCGGAACGCGGTCAAACAGTTGGGGGAAGTCGCCGAGACCTATGACTCCCCGGCCTGGGAGGCGATGCTGCTCACCTGTCGGGGAGCCCTTGCCCTCGCAGAGGGCCAAGCCGGCGACGCGGTCACCACCCTCGACCGGGCCTGGCGACGGTGGCAGACGATGGACCTCCCCTACGAAACGGCGCGTGCTCGCGAGTTGCTCGGTCGGGCACGCACGGCCGTTGGTGACGACTCCGCGGCAGATCTCGAGCTGAGGGCGGCCTGGGCGACCTACGAGAAGCTGGGAGCCCGTCTCGACATGGAGAGAATTCAGAAGTCGATGGGAGGGGCCACCATGGGCGCCTCGAGCCGGGGCGAGCGGGAGACGAAGGCATTCATGTTCACCGACATCGTCACTTCCACCGACCTCGTGGGTCTCATCGGCGACGAGGCCTGGCAGCGTCTGCTCGACTGGCACGACCGCGAGTTACGCGCCTCGATCGCATCTCACGAAGGGGACGAGGTCCGGCACACCGGTGACGGGTTCTTCGTGGTTTTCGATTCGGCACGTCAGGCTCTGGACACAGCCGTCGACATCCAGCGCCGTCTTTCCGACCATCGTCTCCAGCATGGTTTCTCGCCGACCATCCGCATCGGCATCCATTTCACGGAGGCCACACGTCAACGTGGCGATTACGTGGGTCAGGGAGTCCATGTCGCCGCCCGAATCGGCGACATTGGTGCCGGAGACGAGATCGTCGTCTCCGATGCGCTGTCTCGTGCCGCCGGTGCGGTGCCCTATCAGCTCAGCCAGGTGCGTGAGGTCGACTTGAAAGGCGTCAACGACCCGGTCACGGTGATGAACGTCGACTGGCGCCGGTAGATCCGCTCGAGTTTCTCCTCCCCGGGCATCGGGTAATCACCGGGTCTCCGCGGAAGGAGGAGACCCAATGCCAGAACGCATATCCGATCTGATGACCACCGACCCGGTCGCGATGACGAACCAAGCGTCTCTACGGGACGCCGCCCAGGCCATGCGCGACCGCGACATCGGCGACGTCGTCGTGACCAAGCCAGATGGGACGGTCTGTGGCATCGTGACCGACCGCGACATCGTGGTCCGGGCCATCGCCGAAGGGCACGATCCATCAGCCACGACGCTCGAGGATGTCTGCAGCCACCGACTGGTTTCGGTGGCTCCGGACGATCCCGTCGCCGTCGCCGTCAAGAAAATGGAGGAACAGGCCATTCGTCGACTGCCGGTGATGGACAACGGCACCCTTGTCGGCATCGTCTCCATCGGCGACCTCGCGGTCGAGCGAGACCGCCGGTCGGCCCTGGGCGAGATAAGCGCGGCGGCTCCGAACAACTGATCCGGTCGCCCTCGCGACGGCCATGGTGCACCTATGCACCCTGACGGTGCATAGGTGCACGACAGATGTTGTGAGGGGGCGCCGACACAGAGCTGTGCCGGCGGCTAGGTTGCGGGTTGGTTGGGAGGCCCATGCCGATCGAGAACCCCGAGCAGCTACGCGAGCACATCGAGCTGGCCATCCGCGTGGAGTTGGCCACCATCCCCCCTTATCTGTTCGCCATGTACTCCATTGAAGACCAGTCGTCCAGCGCCGCCCTCCTCATCAGGAGCATCGTCGCCGAGGAGATGCTCCACGCCGCACTCGCCACCAATCTCCTCCTCGCGGTCGGCGGTACACCTCGATATGCCGGACCCGACTACATGCCCGCCTACCCGATGGATCTTCCTCACCATCGGCCCCCGCTGAGACTCGACCTGGCGCCTTGCTCGCCACAGACCATCGAGGACGTGTTCATGCGGATCGAACAACCCCAGATCCATGGGGCACCGCCTGAGCCGGACGAGTTCGAGTCTCTCGGGCAGTTCTATCACGCTTTGGAGATCGGTCTCGAGCTCGTCAACGATCGGTTCGACGTCTTCTCCGATCCCCAGGCCGCCTCGCAGATGTCCAATCCTTCCTACTACAACCCGGTGACCTTCGACGTGGTGGAGAGCGGTGGTCTGTTGCTCATCAGCGATCTGGAGTCGGCGGTAGCGGCAATCGAGATCATCATCCATCAGGGGGAGGGTCTCAGCGACGCACGCTGGGCCGACCCCAGCCACCAGGAGCTGACCCACTTCCACAAGCTGTCTCAAATTCACGATGGGAAGAGCCCGCTCGGGACGGTCAGGCCATTGCGCCGCAATGCGAAGTCGGCCGAATTTCCCGACGAGGTCAGGGTGGCCTCCGACCTGTTCAACGCCTTGTATCGAGGCTTGTACCTGACCTTGCATCGGATATTCGCCGGCGAGCCGGAACAGCCCAAGGCAATCGGTCTCCTGTATTTGTTGATGGGCGATCTGATGTCCCGGACTGCTCACTTCCTCGTCGAACAGGAATTGGACGACGGGACTCGTGCCGCACCGACGTTCGAGTACTACGAGTTCGAAGGGGATTCGCCCCTCGAAGAGATCCGCGTTCTGGCAGATCGCGCCGCCTCACACGAACCCGATCTGACATCGGTGCGAGACGCCATCGAGGGCTTGAGCCTGATTCTCTGAAGTAGTAGCCCCACTCAGCCGGAGCCGAGCCGGAAGACCATGGCGAACTCGGCGAAGACCAACAACGCCGTCATCAGCAGACCGCCGTTGGCGACTCTCTTCATCGAAGCGCCCACCGTCGGCATGTCCCCGGTCTCCAACGCGGTGAGAGCCCGCTGCATGTTCGGTGCGCTCCAACCGATGCCGACAGAGAGCACGACCACGAAAACGCCGATTCCGATCCAGACGAAAGCGTCGCCCCAGCTCCATGCGTCCTCGGTCAGAACCATCACGATGCCGGTCAAGAGTGTGAGAATGGCCGCTGGCGATATCACCCGCGAGATGGCATCGAGCGCCACCTGCACCCATCCGGCAACTGCCGCCCCGCCGATGGCCCTGAACCTGGGGCCGGCGTACATGAAGAAGACTGCGGTGCCGATCCACACCGCCGCCGAGAGAATGTGGATCGTCAGAATCGTTCCATCCAATTCCATCACCTTCCTCGGAGATCGCAGCCAAAGCTAGCGAGGCCGCTTCCCGGCGGGTCGGCCTACCCTGGACGGATGAGCCCCGAAGAGGTGAGAAGTCTCCTCGACGAGCGCCGCAGCCTTCTGTCCGTCGAGCTGGATCGACTAACCGCACCGCCGTCGGACACCGCGTCGGTCTCGTTCGGCAAACGCGTGGGCGACGGAACCACCGAAGCGGTGGAGAGGCTGGCAACCACGGCGACGGCCCGCTCGATAGCAGCGTCGATCTCCGAGATCGACCACGCCCTGCGCAGACTCGATACTGGCGACTACGGGAAATGCGAGAGGTGTGGCGCCGACATCCCCTCGGAGCGTCTCGAAGTGAGGCCGGCCGCGAGCACCTGCGTCGACTGTGCCTGACTCGACCCTCTCAGCCGGGGTTGATCGCCGACACGACGAAGTACTCGTGTCGCCAGCCGGTCTTCACGGAGTCGGTCCGTGCATCGGCGTAGCCGAGCTCGCCGAGCCTCTCCATCAGCAACCTCGTGTCAGAGGGGCCGAGCCCGTGCCCGTCCTCACCTTCGCCGATCTTGCCTTCCATCACGTGGAGACGGCCGCCCGGAGCGAGGACCCGTCGTATCTCGTGGAGGCCTCCGTCGCGGTCGGCCCAGTGATGAAAGGATGCGACGTTGACCGCCACCGTGAAAGCGTCGTCGTCAAAAGGGATCTCTTCGGCCGAGCCCACTCTCACATCGGCTCCGGGTGCTCGCCTGGATGCCCGCTCCACCATCGACGGGCTGGGGTCGATCCCTGCCGCCACGGCTCCGGCCTTGACCGCTTCGATCAGCGCAGCTCCCGGTCCGCAGCCAACGTCGAGGAAACGATCGCCCTGACCCACCTTCGCAAAGTCGACGATCGCCGTGTTGCTCTTCGGGTGACGATGGAACAGCGTGTAGAACCAAACCTTCAGGGGTGACCATCGCTCGATTTCGTGCTCATGACTGGGGTCGTGGCTCATCCTGGGGGAGGGTAGATGTCGTGCGCAGAGAGGTGACTTTCGCCTCTGGTCCGGGGATTCGAGGAGCTCGATCATCGTAGTGTCGGACACGAGAAGACGATTGGAGGCATTCGATGACCGACACATCGACAACCGAGGTTCGCCTCCCGGAGGACGTTCCACCGAAATGGGCCAACTCGTTGATGAAGTGGGCTCTGACCGCACCGGGGTTGGAACGCATGATCGGCCAGGGGGTGGCACTACTCACGTTCACCGGCCACAAGACAGGTCAGAAGTACACGATCCCGGTGAGCTACCAACGTGATGACGACACCGTCACCATCATCACGAAGAGAGTTCGCAACTGGTGGCGCAACTTCGAGACACCCGCCGAGGTCGAGCTCCGAATCGCCGGCCGTGAGTATCACGGCAAGGCCGAGATCACCCTCGACGACGAGGCAAATCTCGATTTCATGACCGAGTACCTGGCTGACCGGCCGATCGACGCCAAGGCCTATGGGTTGACGAAGACCGAGCTCACCAGAGAGAAGGTGGCGCCCATAATCCCCCACATCGTGGTGATCAGGGTCCACATGGCACCGACCGGCTGACCGGGGGCCGTCGCCGGAGCCTTGACTAACTTCACCGGCTCCGATGAGCGAACTTCCTGGCAGAGAAAGATGGGCGGGCAACTTGCGTCGCTGGCCGACGTGGCTTGGGCGCATGGTCGACTTCGCCGTCCTCCCCGAAGACCGACCCGACCTGGTCAGGACCAAACGTCTCTTCACGGCGGCGATGTGGGTCTCGATCGGAACTTCATCCCTATCGGTCTATCAGCTGTATGTCGCAGACGTTCCCTGGGCCGCGGTGGCCGTGAGCACCCCAATCGTGGCCGCGGTCATCTCACTGGTGGCGATGAGGGTGGACCCGTCGAATTTCCCTGGCGTCATGCACCTGATCGCGGGGGCCACTCTCGGCACGACCGCAGTGATGATCGTCCTCTTCGGAGGTGTCCTCGAGTCGGCCAGCAACACCTCGTGGAGCATCCTGGCGGTCATCGGCGCCGTTGCCCTCTTTGCCGATCGCCGAGCCCACATATGGCTTGGTGTGTTCGTCGTCTCCACGATCGGGGCGTTTCTGGTGACCCGTGTCGTCGAACCGCTCTATGTGCTTCCGACGCAGGCCTATTTCGCTCTCTTCAACACCCTGGCGGTCGCGGTGTTCGTATACGGGATCCTGTACTACTTCGTCCGGCAATCGGCGCGCCTCTACAACCAGTCGGAGTCTCTGCTGCGCAACATCCTCCCGGGACCGATCGCCGAACGTCTCAAACATTCCAGCGCAATGATCGCCGACGAGTTCGAATCGGCGTCGATCCTGTTCGCCGATGTCGCCGGTTTCACTCCTATGGCCGCCTCGATGGAGCCCACCCAGGTGGTCGAGTTGCTCAACGACGTTTTCACAGCCTTCGACGGCATGGTCATCGAGCGCGGACTCGAGAAGATCAAGACCATCGGCGATGCCTACATGGTCGCTGCTGGGGTTCCCGTGCCCCGTGACGATCACGCCAGAGTCATCTGCGACCTGGCCCTGGTCATGCAGGATTATCTGAGCGGCCACGAATTCATCGGCCACGATTTGAAGATGAGGATCGGCATCGCCTCGGGCCCGGTGATGGCAGGGATCATCGGGCATCAGAAGTTCAGTTATGACCTCTGGGGTGACACGGTGAACCTGGCCAGCAGGATGGAGACCTCAGGAGTGCCTGGTCGGATACAGCTCGCCGAAGGCACCTGTCGGTTGGTGCAGGATTGGTTCGAATGCGAGGAGCGGGGAGCGGTCGAAATCAAAGGCAAAGGACCCACCGTCACCTGGTTCCTCGTTCGAGAGCGCAGCGCCCGATCAAACGTTCCAGCCAAATAGAGCCATTCGGCACTGCCACCGTGAGACCGGGCGACTCAGTCTCACTACAGGAGTGATATTCGAGAAAGGATCGAAATGAGCACGCTTGGTTGGGGTCGGGGACGCAAGCTGGGGCGGGTCGCTCTGGTGGCATTCGCGTCGCTGGCACTCGTGGGTTGCGTCAACGGATTGATCGGGATTCGAGGTTCGGGCAACACAACCACGGAGACCCGGGACGTCGACGGCTTCACCGAGATCGTCCTGGAGGGCAGTGGCGAGGTGAACATCGAGATTGGAGAGGCCGAAGCCCTCACCATCGAAGCCGAGGACAACCTGATCTCCCGTCTCTCCTCAGATGTCGAGAACGGACGTCTGGTGCTAGGCACCACAGGTTCCATATCTCCCACACGCGGCATCGTCTACACCATCACGGCCACAGAGTTGGACGGGATCACCGTGAGCGGGAGTGGCGACGTCGCGGTGGCCGATG
This sequence comes from Acidimicrobiia bacterium, assembly GCA_035620735.1. Classification (GTDB taxonomy): domain Bacteria; phylum Actinomycetota; class Acidimicrobiia; order Spongiisociales; family ZC4RG35; genus JANQRA01. Next base: position 87,689 of record DASPGH010000125.1, read on the forward strand.
CAACAGCTTCGACCTTCACGACGAACATCGACGGGTCGGGCAAGGTCGACCTGGCCAACCTGACGGCCGACCGTCTGGAGGTGACCATCTCCGGTTCGGGTGATGTCGACGTCACAGGGACTTCTGATGAGCTCTTCGTGGAGATACCCGGTTCGGGAGACTTCGATGGAGTGGGTCTCGAGTCCTCGACCGGTGACGTGTCGATCTCGGGGTCCGGAGTAGCTGTGGTCAACGTCGCCGACACCCTGAACGCCACCGTATCTGGCTCGGGTGACATCGAGTACCTCGGTTCTCCCGCCGTGAGCTCGACCATCTCCGGTTCGGGAACGATCACACAAGGCTGAGATCGGATCATCCGCCCAGTGTTTCGCAGCGGTCCGGTGATGCGTATCGGGCGCACTCGTCGGGCAGGAAGGCGCGGGTGAGCAGCTCGCCGGCCAGTTGGCGGAGTTGGTACGGATCCACCGGCATCCGAAAAATGCTGAGCCCATCCGGATAGAGCAGTTCGCTCCCATCGGGAGAGAAACGCACCACAGGAATCTCGACGTCCGACTCGAACTCGAGGATCAGATCGCCGGTGTGGGTGTCCCAGAGCCGCACCATCCCGCCGAATCCGGCCGTGCCCACGACGCCGTCGTCGTTCATGGCTGGTCCCGGGGCTGCCCCGGTGTGCGCCCGACGGTTGAACACGAGCGCATCGGACATTTCCTCTCCTGCGACGACCCGTTCCAGGTCTGCGACCCAAACCGAGCCTTCGGTACTCCCGCCGACGAGAAATCTCCCGCTGGGGTCGAAGGACACGAGCATGATGTACCCGAACTCGCCGTGAGCGGGGAGAGGAGAAACATCAGGGAAGGGGCCTCAGGGTCCCCTCCCTGTTTTTCGTCCCAGGTCGACCGAGCCGTTGAACGTCCAGGTGGCGTCGACGTATCTGACGATGGCTTCTCGGCTCTTTCAGGTGAAGGAGCAGAAATGGTGACTTTCGATTTCGATCCAACCGATGGCCCGCACATCGCCTCAGAATTGAGCGATCAGGAACTGGACTTTCTCCAACAGGTCGTGGCGATCGAGCTTGCGATCAGGATGGACGCGACCTCCTATCAGGTGCGGTTCCACAAAATCGCCGAACACCGGGTCGAGATGGATGAGATGGTTTGTGATTGGCGTCGACAGCGCGACCGGATGAGGTTCGTCGAGTCGGTCACCGCGGATCTAGATAGTTTGGTGGTGCTCGAAGAGCACCGAGGTGGCCCAGCTCGGCCCTAGAACACTTCGAGCAGGTCTATCAGGCTTGTCGCCGATCGAATGCCGTAATCGGAATAGCAGTTGTTCATGAGGGCATGGACCGAATCGGCGCTCTCGGCCAATGTCTCGATCCGGGGGACCCACTCCTCCAACTCTTCCTTTGGGTAGTCATAGCGGAACCGCTCCGCCGCAGAGATGCCCTTCTTCTCCCAGTTGTCGGCGTTGCGGCCATGGAAACGAACCTCGGCCACGGGTGCGGTGACCGCCACCACCGGAGGGACGGAGCTCTTGAAACCTTGGGGCTCATCGACGCACACGTAGGCGAGGGAATGACGTTCCAGGAAGTCGAGGGTGTCGCTCATGTTCTCGTCGTCGAGCCAACGGCCGTTTCGGAACTCCACCGCCAGTTGGAAGTCCTCGAGTTCGGCGGCAACCCACTTCAAATATCCGAACGACCCCCTCGTGGGGTACACATAGGGTGGTAGCTGGAAGAGCACGACACCCAGTTTTCCCGCCGAATGGAGCGGCATCAGCGCCTCCCGAAACGCCTGGGCAGCCTCGGACTGGAGATCCCGGGGGAGGTTGCGCATGTAGACGTTCTTCGTCTCCGACTGATCGGCGGGGAGCTTCTCTCTTATTCCTTTCCACAGCGATTTCGGAGGGGTGGGATGTTGGGTGAGCAGTCGGAAAGCCTTGACATCGAAGGTGAAGTGGTCGGGCGTGCGCTCCACCCAGAGGCCGGCAACCCTCTCCGAGGGTGGTGCGTAGTAGGTGGAATCGACCTCGACGATGGGGAAGTGCTCTGCGTAGAAGCCCAACCGCTCCTCAGCCGTCATGTTGGTGTCGGGGTAGAAGTCAGTTGTCGCGGTAAGTGTCGGGTCTGTCCACGAGCAGGTTCCGATCTCGATCGTTGCCGTCATCGACTTCGAGCCTACGGATCAATGTGGACATATCCGGTCACCGTCTCGGGAACATGATGGGATCCCGCTAGCTTTGAGCCGAGGTTGCAGTTCGAGAGAGAGGAAGACCATGGCCAATGCAGACGCCGTGGTCATCTCGACAGGCCTGCTCACACTCGACGACGTCCTTTTGGTGGCGGATGGTGCTCGGGTCGAGCTCTCCTCGGAAGCCGTCGAGGTCATGCAGCGAAGCCGCTCGACCGTCGATGAGGCCATCGCCCGGGGAGACGCCATCTATGGCGTTACGACCGGTGTCGGACATGCCCGTGACCATCGTCTTCCCGACCAAGAGTTGGTGGCGATGCAGCCATTCCTGGTGGAGATGCATCTCGGGGCCATAGGCGAGCGTCTTCCCACCGATGTCGTCCGCGCCGGGATGCTGGCACGTCTCAACGGTTTCGCCAGGGGAGGTGCCGGAGTCTCGTTGGAGGTTGCCATGGCTCTCGAGGCGATGCTGAACAACGGGATACACCCCTTCATCCCGCGCTCGGGCTCGGTTGGAGCCGGAGACCTCGGCCAGCTCGCCCTCCTCGGGCGGGCGATGCTGGGGCGGGGCGATGTCGAGTGGAGGGGTCGGCAGGTACAGGCGGCCGAGGCCCTGCGGGAGAGTGGCATCGAACCGGTGTCACTGCAGCCCAAAGACGGCCTCGCAATCATCTCGTCCAATGCCCTCACCGTGGGTCACGGGGTGTCACTCTGGCGTCGTATAGCCGGGCTGCTCGATCTCGCCGACTTGGTGGCGGCCACGTCGATGGAGGCGATCTCGGCCAACCCTTCTTTCTTCGAGGCTGCGGTGGCGGCGACGCGGGCGAGCCTCGGTCAGGAAACGACGTCGCGAAACCTGAGGGATGCGACGTCTGGCAGCTCGCGCATCGACCCCGAGACCGCTTCAGTCCAGGACCCGATCAGCTTTCGTGTGGTGCCTCAGGTCCACGGGGCCTGTCGTGATGGGCTGACTGTGTTCGAGGGTGATCTGGTCAAGGAGCTCAACGCTGCGGCGGACAACCCGTTCGTCGATGCCGGATCTGGGCGGATCCTGTCGAATGGCAACTTCCACCCGATGAACGTCGCCCTCTCGGCCGAGTCGATGAAGCTGGCATTGGCGCATGTCGGAATGCTGTCCGAGCGGAGATCCGGGCAGTTGTGGGACAGCGTCGTCGCCTCCATGGGGGAGGTCGCAGGAGGTGGGTCCCCGGAAGGCAGGCCTCCCGGCGAAGAGGTGCCTCCATTCCTCGCCGGTCTGGCTCTACGCTATCCGATCGCAGCCCGCTACACCCGTCTCCGTCAGGTCGCTCAGCCCGTGACGCTCGACGTGCCGACGCTCGACCTCTCAGTCGAGGACCACGCAACCAACGGCGCCGAGGTTCTCGAGACTCTGCAGGAGGTGATCGGTCTGGTCATGGAAATCCTCGCCGTGGAGCTCCTACTGGCGTATGCCCGCCTCTTCACCTCCCCCGGAGCGGGGCCCTTGGGATCCAGGACAGGGGAGTTGGTAGATCGGCTGGCCACGACCCTGACCGGTCTCCGGCCGGGAACCCTCCCCGACGAGACTCATAGGGTGGTCATCGACCTTCTCGGCTCGACATCCGGCTTCGACAGGCGGTAGCAGTGAGAGATCGAAGCGGCTGGATCGAGATATTTCGCGCTCTGCACACGTCCACGCCCGCAGCGTCTAGTTTCGTCCCTTCCCTGCGGAGACAGGTGGTCATGGCGACACTTGGTGCAGAGTTCGAAGCGGCTCAGCTGGCCGCCGAGGCGCGCGCCTTGGGTGCCGATTTGTACGCCCAGGCATCGAAGATCTCCCCACAGACGGTCGACGCTGTGGCGGCTGTCCTCTTTGCCCTCGACCACACGTCCAAGGGCCGGCTGCCCGGCGAGATCGCCGCAGAGTTCTCACGTCAGATGATGGCCGACGCCGCACTCCGGCACCGCGACCGCATCACTTATTGACCCGGCTCAGTCGCCGAGAAACTCGATGATCGCCTCAGTGATGGCCCCGGCCGCAGCTGACTGAAATCGAGGACTCACGAGGAGTTGGGCGTCCTGGTCGTTGCGCATGTTCCCGGCCTCGAGAAATACGGCCGGGACATCGGACAGGTTGAGCCCACCGAGATCGTCCCTCTCGGAGAACCCATCCTCGGCGATGTAGTCGGCAACCGGCATCCCGGTCGTGAGGTACGACGAGTGAAGGACTCGTGCCAGACGCAGGGAGTCGTCATAGATGTCGTCGGTGAGTCCTGACGTCGGAGCCGGGTGGATGACGTGGAATCCACGACCGGTTGCAGGTCCTCCGTCGGCGTGGATCGAGATGACGGCACTGGCCTGGTTGCGGTTGCCGACGTCCGCCCTCTCGTCGATACAGGGTCCCCAACCCTCGTTGTCGGGGCGGGTCAAGACGACCGACGCACCGGCTTTCTCGAGTAGATCCGACGTCAGCTGCGCCACCGCCCACGTGAACTCGGGCTCCGTGTAGCCGTCATCGGTTGCGGTACCCGTTGTGTTGCATGCCTTGGTGCCGTTTCCGATGTCGACGAGACGGTTGATCTCCTCGGAGTGCGCCCAATTCATCCCGTTGTGCCCGGGGTCGACGACGATGATGTGCCCCGCGAGAGGGGGTTGCGCCGAAGTCGAGCTCGTCGGGCTCGTCGGGCTCGTGATGGTGGTCACAGGTAAGCGGGTCGTCGAAGGGGCGGAACTCGTGCTCGTGGCGGTTACAGATGTCGACGATCCGGGGTCAAGGGTGTTGGCACTACATCCAGTGGTCACCAGCAGAATCGCGACCATCAGACGCAGCGCGGTCACCGCGGGCTCAGCCTGTGAGCGTCTCGATCACCTCTTCGAGGACGATCGCCTGGGTCGGGCAGGCGGCAGCCACCTCGCGGAGAGTGTCCTCGTCGACAGACGACACGTCGAGGAGCTCGGGTTTGATGAAGTCGCCCTTTCTCCACTGGAAGGCGGTTGGGGCAAGGGTGATGCAGGTGCCGGCGCCGATGCAGCGACGTCGGTCGATGACGACTCTCACTGCCATGAGACACCGGCCTTGATCGCATACTGGATCGCCTCGTTCTCCGAGTCGACTCCGAGTTTGGAGAGGAGGTCGTTCACCCGGCCCGGGGCGTCTGTTTGCGGGCCTACCGATCCCGATGCCAGGGCTCTGAGAAGCTCGAGCTCTTCCTCGTCGAGGGGGATCGGTTCGCTGACGGCATCCTCCAACGTCATCGGATCGAAGCCGACGATACGGGCCAGATCGCTTTGGACCGGGTTCGCGAACCATTGCCTTCGGATCTCGGGGTCGGACATCGACATCGCCAGGTAGTACATCCCACCGATGATCTCGGCGCTGAGACTCGCCGCCTCGGGCTGGTCGTTGAGGATCAGTGCGCGTGCCGCCGCCCAGAGCACGGGGACGAAATAGCGGAGATGAGTCTCGCCATCGATGTCGAGCGCGCTACGGGCCTCGTCCGCCGCCTTCTCCAGGTCTTCCATCCCGTTTGCGACGAGCGAGAGGGCGGCGTGCGCAAGTGCGTTGGTGGGAAGTCTTCCTTTCACCTGCGCCCCCGATTCCAGAGCCTCCTCGGCGGTGGCCCGGGCCTGCTGCATGACCTCAGGGTCATCGTTGAATGTGGCGATGCGGGCATACTCGAAGGCGAGTGTGGCCAATGCCTCACATCGTTCACCGACACTGGTCTGACCCGCTAGGTCGGCAGCACGTCGATAGTGCCGTGTCATCTCCTCGACATCGTCGGTTGCGGCCGCGTGGGCACCCCGCCACATTTCCAGACGTCTCGCCATCGAAGTGGACGCCACCGCCATCGCCGCTGTCGCCGCTCGATCCAGCCAGGCGCCACACTCGTCGCTGCCACCGATTTCGAGACAGGTCACGGCCATCCCCCCGGCGGATAATGCCTCGAGCCAACGGTCCCCGATGGCACGCGCCGCCTCGAACGCTTCCCTGCCCCGCTCCAGCGCCAGCGCGGGCTGAGCGTTGAGGCGGGCATAGGTGTGGATGCTGTACAGCATCTGGGCATCGTCGATTGCCGCCTGGCTCTCGGTGAGCTCGCCCTTCTTGCTGTGATGCAGCGCCCGGACATGCTCGATCCTGCCTGCCATGCCGGAGGCAGTCGGATCGGTGACGTGAGCGTAGGCCATCGAGATCAAGGCCGACATCGAGCCTTGTTTGTCCCCGATCTCCTCATAGATCCGGAAGGCCTGCTCGGCCAAATCCTTGACAGGTGCGAATAACTCGGGCGCTGCTGACATGATCTGCAATTTGGAGCTCCCCTGGTCCTCCATGTGGATCGCCTGGTGCTTGACCCTGCCCGCCTCGATGACGGCCAATTCGCGCAGCGCATCGGCCTCATCTGCCCTCGATCCGGTTTCCCGCGCCAGATCCAGCGCTCGTCGATAGGGCTCCTCAGCCTGGTCGAGGTCGACTTCGACCGGTGGCCAGTACCCTTCTCCTATCGGGCTTCTGGTCAGAGCCTGGCCCAACTCGAGACAGGCGGCCAGCTCCAACTTCGTGTCTCCCGATACCTCGGCACCGGCCCGGACCGAACGGGCCAGCTCGACAGCCAGGTCAAAGTCCTCACCGGTTCGGGCTGCTGATGCCTTGCGCAGCTTCACCTCGGCATCGAGCCCCGGCAGAGACGCCGCCGAGACCAAAGCAGTCATTTCGGCCAGGTTGGCCATCCGTTCGACATCGCGCTCCAATATCGCCAAGGCGTCGTCCTTGATGCGGAGCATCCGTATCCGGCTATCTGCATCGGAGGCCGCGGTGAGGGTGGAGTCGATGAGTCGAATCGCCTCCTCCGGGGCAGACATGTTCATTGCCATCTGTGCCGCCTCGATCCCGCTGTTCACCGCCCGTTCCTGATCTCCGGCCTGGAGGGCGTGGTATGCCAGCATCGACAGATCCTCGGCACCGCCGTCTTCCACGAGGTATTCAGCGATGGCGCCGTGGATTGCCCGCCGTCGCTGTTTGGGGAGTGATGTGAGGAGCGACTCCCGTATCTGATCATGAGAGAACGAGTAATCGAAGTCCGAGCCCTCCCGCTCCGGAACGATGAGCCCCCTCTCGATGGCACTTTTCAGGTCTTCGCCAACCTGCCAGTCCGGGACCGACTCGCCGTCGACCCGACCCAGGACCCGGGCGAGAAGAGACAACTTGAAACGGCGACCGAGAACCCCGGCATCGGCGAGCCGGGCTCTGCAGTCGTCGCCGAGTTGGGCGAGACGACGCTCAATCAGAGATTGGATGGATGAGGGCACGGTGGGCCCGCTGAGCTTGGTCATCGTCCAGGTTCCGTCGATGAGCTGGAGGGCTTCTGCCTCGCGGTAGGCTCGGGCCAGCTCCTCGAGGAAGAAGGGGACGCCTTCCGAACGAGAGTGAAGGCTGTCGAGCGTGGCCTCGTCGACAGGATTGGCCAGCAGACTCTCCAACAGCTGTCCACTTTGGTGCCGGGTCAGCCGCTGCAGCCGTAACACCTGGGTGACCCGCATCCGATCGAGATCGGCGATCAGCTTGGACGCACCACCGGTGGCCGAGTCGGCATAGGGGCGGAGGCTGATGAGGAGGAACAGCGGGGCCGAACCCACGGTTCGCACCAGGTAGCGGATGAGCTGGATGCTGTCGTCGTCGGCCCATTGCAGGTCGTCGAGCATCAGGAGCAGAGGCCGCTCCCGGGTCAGCGCCAGCATCGTCGATGCGACCTCGTCGAAGGTGCGCAGCATCTGCTCCTGGGGCGACAGGCCCTCCATCCGTTCTCCTCTTCCCGATATCGCCTCCTGGGCGCGGTCGAGCGGCTCCATCGCCATCGCTTCTCGAGCAACGCTTGCCATATGTGGAGAAGTGAGCAGCGACCGGAATAGGAGAAACGGGCCACGAAGCTCCTCGTCCGCGGTGACTTCCAGCACCCAGAACGGAGGGTCGTGGTCGCTGGCACGCTCAGCGCCGGCTTCGAGCATGCGCGTCTTGCCGATTCCGGCCTCACCCTGCAGGACGACCGCCCTGAGACCGGCCACCGGAGTCGACTCGAGCTGTTGACCGATCACCTCCAGCTCCTGTGAGCGCCCGATCACCGGTGTCTGGGAGCGAGCGGTCTGGGTGTCGAAGGCGGCGGCCGAGGCGGCCCTGGTCTCCCGGGTCACCCTTTCTCGATCTTCGGCCTTGTCCCGCCACAAGACTTCATGGAGCCGCCACCTCTCGGGGAAGCCCTTCAGCCAGAACATGCCCCGGTCGATGGTGCGTATGTCCCCACCGGAACCGGCCAGATCCTGGACGACCTGGGAGACGAGGATCTGACCACCTTGTGCCGCGCCTGCGACGCGGGAGGCAGCGTGAACTGCCGTTCCGTGGGCATCGCCGGCAGATTGGGTGACGTCCCCGCTGTTCAATCCCATTCGCACCGAGAGTGGGCTGCCCGGGTTGGCCTGGTTGTGTTCTTCGATTGCCCGCTGAATTGCCACCGCGGTCTGGATGGCCTGATTGGCCGAGGAGAACAGCGCCATGAACCCGTCGCCGAGCGACTTGGTCTCTATCGCACCGGCTATCTCGAGACGGGATCGCACCAGGTCGTCGTGGAGCCTGATGATCTCGTTGGCTGCGGTGTCGCCGACGCGCACCCTCAGGTCGGTCGAGCCCTCTATGTCTGTGAAGAGGATCGTGTAGGTCCCCTGCACCGTTGTTGTCTCCGCCTCGTTCAAGTCTGCCTCTCCAAAACCCCCGACAAGATAGTTGCTCAGGGCTGTTGTCGCTTGCTCCGGATTGTTTCCGATGGAGACTCGAGATCGCGAGGCGGGAGACAAGGTGGTTGAGCCGGCTCGGTGCTCGGTCTGGGAGATCCCAAGTAGTTCCTTGGTTTCGATTCGCCAGCCCCGGGGGTATGGAGCGACGCGGCACCTTCCATCTGGAGTAGAGTCGGTGGAGGTGTCTCGGGAGCAGGGCGTAGCAATTGCCTTCCAACGGGCGAGAGGAGACAACATGGCCCCCCACAGACCGAAGAGATGGTCGACCCTCGTGTTCGCAGTCTTGCTGGCTGCGACGTTGACCACGCCGGCTTACGCCGTCGATCCACCATTCATCACAGCCGACCAGCCTTTGGTGACGCTCAACGTCACCGGTGACGTCGTGCCAATCCTGAGTGTGGGTGACATCGTCAGCGACATCAAATTCGAAGGGATCCCCGATGGCGTCGGCATTGTCGACGGGGACGATCCGGGGACGGTTGACGTCTTCGTGGCGCATGAGCAGACCACCGTTCCGTTCTTCGGCGAGCGGGACTTCCAGGATGCGTCGGTTACGCAATGGACTATCGACACCGCGACCAATGAGGTGTTGGGAGCATCGGAGCCGATCTCGCCGGACAACGGATTCTTGCGGTTCTGCTCGGCGGCGATCGCCGGCCCCGAGCATGGCTTCTCCTCCCCGGTGTTTTTCGCCAACGAGGAGACGAACGACATCGTGAGCGTTCCGGCGGGCGCGCCGTACGGAGCCGATCCGGCCATCGCCCCCCAGCGTCAGGGAGGGTATGCGGTGATCCTCGACACTGAGACTGGCGAGTACACCGAGGTTCCCGGGCTGGGCCGACTCAACCACGAGAACACGGTGGCGCTGCCTGGATACAACCAGATCGCCTTGCTGACGACAGATGACACGTTCACCGCAACCACCTCCCAGCTCTACATGTACCTGGCCAACGACGAAAGCCATGTGTGGCAGGACAAGGGCAGTCTCTGGGCGTTCCAGGTGACCAGCAAGAATGGCGAGCCGATCGATCCGAGAGACCCGTTCAACGAGGCCAACGACTACCTGGACCTCGGGGTCGATGACGAGATGGAGGGCAAGTTCATCCGCGTTCCCAAGCAGATCGCAAGGGGGACAACCGGTGAAGCACCACAGGATGCTCTCGAGAATTGGTCGATCGAGAACAACGTGTTCACGTTCGTTCGCCTGGAGGACGCCGCCGTCGACAAGAACGACCCCAATGTCGTCTATGTCGCCGACACCGGGGCCACCCGGGTCGTCCCCGATGAGGCAACCGGGCGACTGGCGAGACCCAGCGGTGTCACCGGTCAGGCCGACAACGGTCGTATCTTCAAGTTCGTATTCGACGAGAACAATCCCAAGAAGGTGGACAGTTTCACGGTCTACGCCGATGGAGACGTGGCGGATAGCCACGCCAAGTTCGTCGGCTTCTCCGCACCCGACAACATCGACACATCGGCGAACAGCCTGATGGTTCAGGAGGATTTCGACAACGCTCAGATCTGGCAGAACGATTTCAGTTCGGGAACCTGGACTGCCGTCGCCGACGTGGTCGACACCGGCGGCGAGTCGAGCGGGATCGTCGACGCATCCGAGTGGTTTGGTGATGGCTCGTGGTTGGTGACCGTGCAAGCTCACGACCTTCAGTTCGTCGATGTCGAAGTGTCAGACGGGATCACCATCAAGAGGGAAGAGGGTCAACTCCTCTACATGAACATTCCGGGATCCTGATGGTCTGAGCTTCGAACACGTCGAGCGACCCGGGCCCATGTCGGCCCGGGTCGCTCTCTTTGTCTTCGCCTAGACCCACGTGTCGGTCCGGTCGTTCGTTGGTCGGACTAACGACTGAACCACCGTGCCAGAAAGCCGAAGTTGGGTGCCCAGCCCACGCCGAAGACCTTCGCCGAGACCATGGGGCCATCGGGGTTCCAGTAGGTCGTGCGGACACGCTCCACCGTCGGCATCCTGAAGTCGTACGGCACGAGATCCGCCACCTTTCCGTGCCAGGTCCGTTGGTCCTTGGGCTTGCGCAGCTCCTTGATGATCGCGATTACGCCCACGATGGCGAGTGCGATGTTCCAGATGTCGCGGAGGACGTGTTCGCGTCGCTGGTTCTCCATTCCGGGAGGCTATACCCGAGTACGGCCGGGCGAAACCGGCGAGCCCGCGGCAGAGCTCGGTATCGCTGTCCACGGCCACCCAGTACGGATACCGCGAAACACCTGATCACCCGTACACTGCCCTCCGAAACGATGGCCACGTCTTGCAGCTGAACCAAGGTGATTTGGTGCCGTCCCACGGCGCCTATCTGCCGCTCGACCGAAGAAGGGAGCTGGCCGGGTTGGGGGAGCTAGCCCACCTGTCACACGGGGCGGCTCTCTTCGCCGACATCTCCGGGTTCACCAGACTGACCGAGGAGCTGGGGCGCACACTTGGCCCTCGCCGCGGCGCCGAGGAGCTGACCGTCCTCCTCAACCGGGTGTTCGGGTCGATAACCGCCGTAATCAACGACGAGGGGGGAAGCATCATCTCGTTCGGCGGAGACTCCGTCACCGCGTGGTTCCATGAGGACGATGGCTGGCGGGCGACCGCAGTCGGGCATCGGCTGATGAACACCTTCCTTCACCTCCGGGACACAGAGACCGGGCCGGCCCGAACCCTCGATATCAAGGTCGCAGTGGCATCCGGCACGGCCCTCCGGCTACGGGTGGGCCGACCCACCCACTCGTATATGGACGTCCTGGCCGGCGCGGTCAACGATTCACTCGTCAGCGAATCGAGTCTGCTCCAGCCTGGGGAGTTGGCGGTGAGCGCATCCGTCGCCGCGGTGTTGAAAGGGCGTGCCAAGGTGAGGAGCGTTCCTGGCGGCGGACGGACCCGTCACCTCGTCGAGGAGGTCACCGATTTTCCTCCGCCGCCGCCTCCATTCGATCCCGCAGACTCAGTCTCCGCCGACGAATGGCTTCATCCCCTGGTCCGTGATCACCTGCAGCAGGGTCTGGGCAGCCTGATGGGCCAGCTCCGCGATGTTGTGACAATGTTCGTCGGGTTCGAAGACGGCGATTCCGAGGATTCGGAGCATTTCGCGGAATTCGTGGCTCGGGCCCAGGAAGTGATCGCATCCTTCGAGGGCATGGTGCTCCAGGTCCTGGTCGACGAGAAGGGCAGCCATCTCTACGCCGTGTTCGGAGCCTCCATCGCCCATGAGGATGAAGCGACTCGTGCGGTCGTTGCAGCACAAAACCTCGTTGGGAGCGGGGCGAATCCATCCCGGGTCCGGGTCGGAATCGCCGCCGGCACCGTCTATGTCGGCGCCTATGGGGGTCACACCCGGATGACGTTCGGAGTGATGGGTCCAAGCGTCAACCTCGCAGCGCGACTGATGCAGGAAGCACCGACGGGATCGATCTACGTGAGCGAGGACATAGCTCGACAGAGAACTCAACAGGTCCAATTCGATGAGATCGGCCGGGCAGAGCTGAGGGGAATCGACCAGGCAGTCCCCATCTTCTGCACCAGGCCGACCGCAGCGAGGGCTGGAGAGGCGCGGGCCGCTCGCTCGATCGGCAGCATGATCGGCCGCAGCGAGGAGCGAGCCCTGCTCGCCGCCGGGCTGGCCGGGCTGCAGAGCGGCCAAGGCGGGACCTTCATCGTGGAAGGCGCCGCCGGCATCGGGAAGACCCGCCTCATCGCAGATTTTGTTGAGCGGGCCGAGATGATGGCCACCCGAGTGATCACCACCGCCGGTGAGGAGATCGACCACGCCACGGCGTTCTTCGCATGGACACCTGTGCTTCGTCAGCTCTTCGGAGGAAATGATGTGACCGCAGAGGCGAAGCTCCTCGACTTCATGGCAGCCGACCCGTGGCGGGCGGCGAGAGTGGGACTGCTCGAGTCGATCATCTCCACGCCGGTGGAGGACACCTACTTGACCGCGGGCATGGAACCGGGTCTGCGCATGGAGAACACCTATCAACTGCTGACAGCCATCGTCAGGGACGCTCCTCGGTCGGCACCCCTGGTTCTGGTCCTCGACGATGGTCACTGGATGGACTCCTCCTCTTGGGCCATGGCAGAGAGGGTGGGTCGGGAGATCCCTTCGCTCATGGTGGTGATTGGCACCCGACCGTTCTCCGAGGCATCCGGAAACCTCGCGCCCGACGAGTACCGAAAGCTGTTGGAAGACAGCACCACCACCCACATCATGTTGGGAGAATTGGAGCCGACCGAAGCACTCGAGCTGGTCGAGATCTCCCTTGGCGTCACCGATCTGCCCGGCCCGGTCTCCGAGCTGATCGTGGAGCAAGCGGGTGGCCATCCTTACTTCGCCGAGGAGATCGGCTTCGCCCTTCGTGACGCGGGCCTATTGATCGTGGAGAACGGTGAGAGCCGACTGGCTCCTGAGGTCCACGACCTGGGTGACATCGACTTCCCCCAGAGCGTCCAGGAAGTGATCAGAGGGCGATTCGACCGGTTGAGCGTGATGGAGCAGACCATGCTCAAAGTAGCCAGCGTCATCGGCCGCGAATTCGACGCCGAGACCCTCGCCGAGGTGTATCCGGTCGCCATCTCGAGGGAGCACGTGGAGGACACCCTGGAGACTCTCGTGCCTTTAGACCTCATCCAACCCGTGGTCGCGAGTGAGGGCCACTACCGCTTCCGTCATGCCATCACCCGGGACATCGCATATGGCCTCCTGCTCTATTCCCAGCGCCACCAACTGCATGCCTCGGCGGCGCGCTGGATGGAGTCCTGGCACGCCGACGACCCCGACTCGGTTTTGGCCCCCTTGGCCTATCACTCCCGCAACAGCCTCTCGCCGGAGTCATCGCCCGAGGAGGTGGATCGCGCCCTCCAGTACCTGGGCCGGGCCGGACGGAAGTCGCTGCGTAGCTTCGCCCACCGGGAGGCCATTGGCTTTCTCAACGACGCAATCACGATCGCCTCCGGGGAGGCCCGGACTGGCGACCTGACCGGCGTCAAGCCGGAGACGGCCATTCCCGACCGGGTGTGCGCCCGTTGGGAGCAGGACCTCGCCGAGGCGCATCTGGGGATGGGGCGAGTGGAACAGAGCGCCATCCACTTCGAGAGGGCACTCCAACTCCACGGCCACCCCATGGGCAAGGGCAAGCTCGGTGTCGGTGTCCGTCTCCTCGGGGCCGCCGCCCTGCAGGCCGGCCACCGGGTGACGCGGTTCCAGGGCGGTGACATGGATCCCGATAAACGGGATGACCTCATCGAAGCGGCCACCGCCTACGAGCGGCTGATGAAGATCTACTACTACGCCAACGATCCCGGATCGCTGATCACCGCGGCCGTCTCAGGGCTCAACCTCGCAGAGCGGGCCGGGACTTCCCCGGTGCTGGCGAGGATCTACGCCAACATGAGCATCGTCAGCGGCATCGTCCCCGTGCACAAGCTGGCCCGGACGTACGCCCGACGGAGTCGGGAGGTGGCCGATGAGGTCGACCAGATGCCCGAGCATGCCTGGGTTCGCCTCGCCACCAGCGTCTACGGAGTCGGAGTCGGAGAATGGGAGCAGGTCGAGCCTGAGCTCCGCGAGTCATACGACCTCTACAAACAGCTGAGCGACTGGCGGCAACTCGCCGAGACGCTAGGCACCACCGGCCAGATGCTCACCGCGCAAGGACGGTTCGTCGAGGCATATTCGGTCGGGGAGGAGTTGCGAGAGCTAGGGGCCTGGCGTGACGACGCCCAGGCCGAGATGTGGGGTTGGCTCTATCAGGGAAGCTCCTTGCTGCGACAGGGCGACCCAAGAGAAGCGATCAACAGGTTGCGAAACGGAGAGCGTCTGCTTCAGGCCGGGGTGGGCGGTGCCAACGTCGGCTGGCTCTATGGCGTGATGGCCGAGACCTACCGACGTCTCGACGACCCCGACCGGGCCCGTGCCGCTGCCGTCTCGGCAGGGGAGTCGCTCTACTCCGAGCGGCCCGGCGTGGTGTTCGTGCTCGACGGGTTCACCGGGGCCGCCGAGGCACAGTTTGGGCTACTGAAGCGGAGCCGGGCTCGAAGCGTCGCTGCCAACAAGGCAGCCGCCGAGAAGGCGGTGAAGAAGCTCATCGGGTATAGCAGGGTGTTCCCCATTGGCCGACCCGCCGCCCTCCGCTATACGGGAAGGCTCAAAGAGCATGCCGGTGACGTCGACGGGGCCCGTTCGGACTGGATGGAAGCGCTGGAGGCGGCGCAGGCTTTGGGCATGCCCTTCGAAGAGGGGTTGAGCAGCTTGAACATCGGGCGTCTCGACGGCGACAGCGACCGTCTCACCCACGCGTTGGGTCTCTTCGAGAGCGTGGGAGCCCGCCACTTCATCGACGTGGCGGGAAGGGCCTTGCGCGGCTAGGAGCGTGTGAGCGCCCGCCGTGCGACTTTGGTGACCCGACCACCTCGGGCCACCACCTCCGTGATGGTGCGGGCGAGACGGGAAGGCCCCTTCCAGGGTAGGCCCCGGTAGTAGCGATAGTGATCCTCGAGCCTGAAGATGAAGGCAAAATCGGGTGCTGTCACGTTCCAAAGCCGGCACAGCGAAGCCCGGTGGCCCGAGTGCTGGATGATCCCGTTTACCGCCCGGCGGGCGGCCTCGTTGGCCGCCTCCATGGTGGCCACCGACGTGAACGTGCGCACGTAGTCGGAGGCCAGGAAGAAGTTGGAGATCTGGGTGAAGGCCTGGGGACGGAGGCGCCAAGTGTTGAGATAGGCAACGAACAACGGCTCGGCGTTCTCGCTGATCGGCGGGTCGGCCTCAGGGGCCACCCCTTCCGGGACGGCGCGGAGGAACTGCTCGCGTGTGATGTCGGGGTCGAGAAACCAGCAATACAACATGTCGTCGGTGAGCGGGGTCTCGTCGTGGGAGTGGGAGCGCTTCAGCTCCTCCCACACCTCAGTCTTGATCTCATCCGAGGTGCAATGTTTGGCCGCCTTCCCCGTCGTGTTTCCCGGCTGGTGCCAGTTGGAGATGTCGACCGAGATCACTCCCTTGACGTTGCCATCACCGAAGTCATCCAGGTTGTGGTCGGGCCAGAACTGCTGTTGGGAGATCGAGGTCAGGGCCCAAGGAGAGTCGAGGTAGATGGTGTGACCGTGGGCAAGGGGGACGTCTTCTTTCAGGAAGAACTGTATGCCATTCATCCACTCCACGTAGCTGTCGCCGATCACCTTGATCCCGGCCAGGGAGTTGTCTGCCAGAAGGATCCCGTCGTCGAGCAGCATCGCCATCTTCTCCGCGGGGAGGGCGGCCACGTAGTAGTCGGCATCCTCGAGCACGTAGGTGTTCCCGGCGGTGTCGGACATGTAGACCGCCTCGATATCGCCTCCGGGTCGACCCTTGTTCGGACTGCAGACGATGCGGTCGATGTGCCGGTCGAACTGGTAGGAGACGCCACTCTTCTGCAAGTGCTCCAGCCACGGGTGCAGCCAGACTTCGTTGGTGGGGCCGTTGAGCACCCGGTCGGTGCTCGGCCCGGGGGTGATCATGTCCAGGATCAGGGCGAGCCCGATGTCACCCTCGACGTGGGCGTTGGCGAGGTGGGCGTTGGCGGCGACCAGCGAGCGGGTCAGCCCTTCGGCGAGGAACTTCTGGTATCCCTTCGACTTGTTGTCGGCGTCGACGAACTCCCACCAGCCCATCGTCTCGTAGATCTCTTCTCTCCTGGCATCGCAACTGGAGTACACCTGCCAAAGACGCTCCACGAAGAAGTCGAGCTCGCCTGTCTCGAGCCCCATCTCGGCAGGGAGGTCCGACATCAGGTCCTGGAGGATCTTCTCGAAGTCGGACTCGTCCCGGGGGAAACGAGCAGGCACCTCGATCGACTCTTTTCCGTAGAGAGAGAGCTGGACCCTCGTGGTCTCGACCAGGTTGTCTATCACGTGACCTTCCCCAAACGGGATCCGGCTCATGGTGTCGGTGATGTGTTTGTAGAAGCGGGGGAAGAATCGGAAACCATGCTCCCCCGGGAGGTAACCCTGCTCTCCTCTGACGTCGGGGCAGTTGCCGCTGGGCCCACCGACGGGAACCGGAAGGCTACGGGCCTTACCTCCGCACAACTCTGACTGCTTCTCGAATACGGCGACTCGGAACCCTCGCTCTATCAACTCATGGGCGGCGCTCATCCCGGCGACACCGCCACCGAGGACCGCCACTGTGGGGCCGCCCTCGTCGGGGAACGGCTTGAGTGCGATTGCTTCCCTCTGTTGGTCCATGGGCGGGAAAGGTACACCTGACGTGGGACCCGCTGATCCGCGACTTCGAGACCGCACACCAATTCCTGGCTGGACATCTCAGCCCGATGGTTGACAGATTGACTGATCTCTCTGAAGCGCAAGATCCTGGCCGGAAAGGTGTGACAGAGCGGGAAAGGAGAAACCCGGGTCGTCTTCGGGGCTACCTTCTCAGTCTGTGCCTGATGGATCGATTCTCGGCGCCGCCGTAAAGCGAGCGGAGGACCCCCGTTTCATCATCGGCGCCGGGGGGTTCCTCTCCGATCTCGAAGCCGACGGCGCGGTGTGGATGGTCCCCGTCAGGTCTGATGTCGCCCACGGTGTCCTCGGTGATGTCGAAATCACCGCCGCCTTGTCGTCTCCTGGCGTGGTCGCCGTGTACCTCGGCAATCAGCTCGAGATGAAGCCTCTGCCGGTGGGCGCCCCCGGTCTCGACGACATCACGAGACGGGACGCCATTGCTTTCGATCGGGTCCGTTTCGTCGGGGACATCGTCGCGGTGGTCGTGGCCGAGACCAAACAGGCCGCCGTGGATGCAGCCCATCTGATCTGGCCCGAGATCGAGCCACTCATGGCGATGACCAACACCGACGCCGCCACTGCCGACGACGCGGTGCTGCTGTTTCCCGACCTCGGGACCAACGTCATCTACGACCGGGGCGAGCCGGACCAGTCGGTTCTCGGCGACGCCGAGGTGGTGATTTCCACGACCGTGGTCAATCAACGTCTCGCCGCGGTGCCCATGGAGCCAAACGGCGCCGTGGCGACTCCGCGCGAGGATGGTGGTCTCGATATCTGGGTGGGGAGTCAGTCGGCGGCCGGCCACCGTCGTGGCCTGTCGGCGGTCCTGGGGCTGGATCCGGCGCTCGTCCATGTGAAGGTGCCTGACGTCGGTGGGGGATTCGGGGCGAAGATCGGCTTGTACGCCGAGCAGGCGCTCTGTGGTGCGATCGCGCTCGATCTGGGTCGACAGGTTCGCTGGGAGGAGGATCGCAGAGAGAACCTGATGGCGATGAGCCACGGTCGGGCACAGGTGAGTGAGGTTCGGCTCGGATCGACACGTCAGGGCGCGATCACCGGCATCTCGATTCGGGTAACACAGGATGCGGGGGCCTATCCATTGTTCGGGGCCTATCTCCCCGAGTTCAGCCGGCGCATGGCCGTGGGGCCGTACCTGATCCCCAAGGTGGAGTTCCTGTGGCGTTCGGTGGTGACCAACACGACCCCGGTTCACGCCTACCGGGGAGCGGGTCGGCCCGAGGCGACTATGGCGCTCGAGCGAGCGATGGACCTGCTGGCTGCCGAGCTCGAAATGGACCCTGCAGAGCTCCGCCGAAGGAACTTCATCGCCCCGGGCTCATTCCCACATGTGACCGCCGTCGGGGAACGCTACGACAGCGGGGACTACGAGAAAGCGTTGGATCTGGCCCTCACCACGTCGGGATACGACGAGCTCCGTCGCCAACAGGCGGAACGACGGACACGGGGTGACCGGTTGCAGATGGGCATCGGGGTCAGCTCCTACGTCGAGATCACGGCCGCCGGTGGCCGTGACGACTGGAGCGCAGTGGAGGTCCACAGCGACGGTACGGCCACCGCTTATTCGGGTGCCGTCTCCAACGGTCAGGGTCACGAGACGACGTTTGCCCAGATCGTCTCGGAGATCTTGAGGATGCCCCTCGAGGACATCGAATTCGTGCAGGGTGACACTGACCACGTGCCCCACGGGGGAGGCACCATGGCGTCGCGCTCGCTCCAGATCGCCGGGTCGGCCGTTCTGACCGCGGGGAGACGGACACTTCACAAGGCGAGGGCCATATACGCATTTCATCGGGAGGCGGCTCTCGATGACGTGGTTCAACTCGACGACGGGCGCATCGGCGTGGTCGGGGTCCCTGGATCCGGGATGACACTCGCCGAAATCGCAGAGATCGCGGCAGATTTCACCAATCTCCCCGAGGACATGGAGCCCGGGCTCCGTGGGGAAGACACCTGGGAGCAGGACGAGGCGACTTTCCCCTTCGGCACCCATGTCTCGGTGGTCGAGGTCGACACCGAGATCGGCGACGTCCGCATCCTCCTTCACGTGGCCTGCGACGACGCCGGTATCATCCTCAATCGTCTGGTCGTCGACGGTCAGGTACATGGTGGTGTCGCTCAGGGGATCGGCCAGGCCCTCCTCGAGGAGTTCATCTACGACGGGAACGGCCCCGCAACCGGAAACCTGACGACATATCTCATCCCGACCGCCACAGGCTTCCCGACCTTCACCGTGGCCCACACCGAGACGCCTACTGATCAGAACCCGCTCGGAGCCAAGGGGATCGGCGAGGCAGGGACCATCGGCTCGACGCCGGCGGTGGTCAACGCCGTGATCGACGCGTTGGCGCCGTTCGGTGTCACCGACCTGGCCATGCCCCTGACGCCGCACCGTGTCTGGTCGGCGATCAGGGGTTGACTATCAGCTGGCTCAACCCTTGGGGAAAGCCCCGTGGTTGACGTCGATCCACACCAAGCGGTGGTCCGAGGTGGGCACCGGATCGAGGAAGATCCCGGTTCCGGTGAGCCGGAACAGAGGGTCGTCGTCGGCGGGCCAGAAGACACCGGCATCGACGATGCGCATTTGTTTGCTCGGCAGCACGTAGTCGGCTCGCAGGTTGCCCGGACCGAACGGCGGTTCTGAGAAGTCGGCGGTGTCGAAGGCGGGATTGCCGATGTGGTCGTTGCCCGGCTGGGCATCGGCTCGGTCGACTCCCCCTTGGCTCGCCGGGGTGACCTTGGCGTTTACTCGTGGGTTCTCGAGTAGGAGTTGGGCCGAGCCGGGGACGCTGTCCCCGTCGAACGGATCCGAGTTCTGATCGCCGGCGATGACGAACAGACTCCCGGGGGCGAGCCCGCCTGTCTGGCCGTCGTCGTCGTAGATGTAGCTGCCGCGATCTGCACCCGGGCCCACATAGTCGGCCCAAAGCCTGATCTCGTCGTGGTTGCGTGTTCCATTGCGGTCTTCGTCACCATCGAACACCGGCGGTGTGGGATGGCTGACCAGGAAGTGGACCGTCTTCTTGCCGATCTCGATGGGCACATCGGCGTGGTTCTTCGAGGACAGACGGAACTCGGCGAGGATCTCCTCGGAGTAGTACGAGTCTCCGGTGACGGGATCGATGGGGAGCATAGCTCCGGGCATGTCCTTCCACAGGAAGTTCTGGAAGGTGCGGATCTCATCGTCCACGATGGGATACATGGAGAACACTGCGAAAGCGAACTGTCCGGGGAAGAAGCCGAAACCCCAAGAGTCGTTGGCATATTGGGGCGTGCCGATGTCGGCCGGGGTGGCGGTCACCATGTCTTTGGTGAGGTCGAACCCGGAGAGGATGCCGGTGTTGGACGGGATGGCAAGCCGATAGGGGTACTCGATCGGCGCGGCGCCGTTTTGCGAGATGCCGAGGTAGTTCTCCTGGAACAGATCGACGGCGAGGCCATCTTCGTCGAAGTCGAACTCGTTGATGAGGAGAACATCTGGCCTCACCCTTTGGATGACCTCGGCGACGTTTCCGGCCTGGACGTTTCCAGGGCTGGAGAGATCGGCCACGAGCTGACCTTGCGTCCCCCGGTTCAGTGATGCATTGAAGGTGGCGAAGCGCACCTCGTGTTCGGCGGTCTCGGACGCCCCGGAGACGGGCAGCGCGATGAGGGCGGTGAGGGTCATGGCTGCCGTGACCGCGATAGTCAGGCGCTTGAGGGCTCGGTGTCTCATGAATCCCAATCCTTGCTCGATGTCGTGGTCTCGCCCACGCGACCCTACGCGTATCGCACGGGTGGTGTTGCTGTCTGAGCCGGCGGCCATGGTCTCGTCCTCGGACGAGGGCTCGGTTATTCGAAGTCGGCTCTCAGCCAGGTGGCATAGGCCTTGGGCCAGGAGAGCTCCTGGGGCTGGCTGCGATACCTCTCGTCGGCCCCTTTCAACCATTCCTCGAGTTGGTTGGCATCCATATCCGCGCTCAGGGCTGTGTTCAGATCGTCCACCAGACGCTCCGCATACCAACGCGCCCACCTGGGGTTGACCCCTCCGGTAGCGGCATGATGCGCCCTGGCGGTCGCCACCAGATACCCGACGACCTCGTCGCGAGAGTCACTGTCGGCCATGAGAGGACCCTACTCAGGGCCGGCTTGTCCACGGCTCCCGAGTCAACAGCCAGTAGACCGTTCCCAGAGCCGAGCCGTAGGCGAGATGAGCGCTCAAGTCCTGCCACAGAACGTCGCGCTCGTACTCGCTCATCTTCTCGTAGACCCCCAGTCGGGGAAGCACCACATAGCTGGTGGCCCAGGCGACCACAGCGGTGACAAGACCACCGAGAGGATTCGAGCGACCGGTTGCCCGCGCGACGAGACCATGGGCTTTGCCCCATCCGATCCCGGTCAACCAGTGGACGGCGTTGTTGAGGGCACGGGCGCTGCTGTCGGGCAGTTCGACGCCCATCAGATCGGCCACCGCCTTGGCAGTGCGAGCCGGTGCCGCTGCCTCTTCGAAGTTGGTTGTTCCCTGAGATGTCTCCCACGGTCCGAACGACTGCTCGCCGCCGGCCTGGCGGAAGCGGCGATACCAGACGAGGTCCATGCACAAGGTGCCGACGATGCCTCCAATTGCACCGGCCACGGCTGACTTGACGATTCTTCGCACTACCGAACCCTATCCGCCCTCGCACGCATCGGGGGGTCATAGGGAGGGGCCCGGCACGAAGCCGGGCCCCATTACACGAGCGTGGGCGTCCTAGCCCGCGCCGGGTGAACCCTTGGCATGACACGAGCTCTCGTAATGGAAGAGACTTGCGTCTTCACTCACCGCCGACGCGAGATTCACATCGAGGACTTCCCCGGCTGTGAGCTCGATCGATCCCGTTGCCGTCGCTTGGCGAGAGGCGTCGTTGTATTTGCACACGTCGCCCGGACCGGTTGAATGCCCGGAGCTGCGGAGGACGAGACCGGTTCCGTCCCACGTGAGGGAGACACTTGCGGTCAGCGGCACCTCGATGCCACCACCTCCACCGTTCTCCTCGTGTGCGGCGACGAACTCGCCCTCTTCGCCGGGTGGCTCCTCGCCGAACTCCTCCACAGAACAGGTTCCGTCGAAAGTTGCTTCGAGCGATCCATTCGAGAGCCTGGCGTCGATATTCGGCCCGACCTCCGCCCATCCGAAGCAATAGGTGAAGCCGGTCTCCGACTCCTCGAAGTAATCGAGCCAGGCACCGGATCCTTCGAATGTCTCGCCTTCGAAGTTGTCGGAGTAATTGTCAGCTCCGATCGACAGGCTCCCCGAGCCGAGGTCGAAACTCGCCTGAACCGATGTTGCGCTGAACGACCAATTGCCCGGAGGCGCGGCCAGGGCCGCCGGAGCTACTGCGAACAATGCCATCGCGGCTGCCAATACGATTGCTTTCTGTTTCAATGTTCCTCCTCAAGTCGGGCCCGCTGGCCGCGCCTGTTGTCCAATTAGCCGGCGTGGCTGCGGGCCTGCATTTCTTCCTTCTCACAATGTCGTCTGATCTCCACCTCCTCCAGCCTGTTCGTATCAGGCTCCGATCAGAGACGCTGCCGACAGCCGTTCGCACTGACGCGCAAGCAGTGCTCGGCGCAAGAAAAAAGAAAATTCGCACTCGTGTCAGCGAGGAGGGGTGGTGGTGGCGTCAAAAAGGGATGAGGCGCGTGTCGTCACTCCCGAGAAGGGGGCCGATGATCCGCGTCATACAGTGACCCCGCAAGAGAGACGCCACTCGCGGGGCAAACGATGTGAATGCCCTGCCGGAAAGGTCAGATCAGGCGTCTCGATTAGTTTCCCTCAGCCAGGTGCAAAGAGATGTCGAAGAACATCGACGATCAGATAAGAGAACTCTTCGCCCAGGTGGACGAGGTGGCCCCGGAACCACCTGCGGTCCAGGTTCCTGAGGTTTCACCGTTTCCCTGGGGGAAGTATGTGCTGGCCCCGGCCGCCGCGGTGATCGCCTTCGTGTTGGGCACTGCCGTGGTTCTCGACGCTGTTGGTGTCGACCTCGGTCTCGGTGCAGCAGCAGGTGATGGAGTGGACACGATCCCAGATCAAAGGGACGACGGTCCGATCTCGTTGTTGGTCGACCTGAATCTCGCTTGCGGCGACCTCATATCTGCGATACAGCGGACGCCCGGAGGGGCGAGCGACGAGACGGCCTCCCAGACTCTGGCGGCGTATATCGCGATCCTCGAAGACTTCGAGACAGCCACCGTCGCGGCGATCGATGGTGTCGAGGCGCCAGATTCTCTGGTGATCTCGGTCGGCGAGGTCGCCGACATTCGAGCCGAGGTCGCGGTTGCCGTTTCGCGTGGATCCGTCGGCGCGTCCGAGCGTCTGTCCACCATCGACGACTCGTTGGCCGCCCTCGGCGCGGATCTCGCCGACGAAGGCGCCACCACCTGCGGGGGGATCCCCTGACCGTCAGGGTCGATGGCCCACGCCGTACGAGTCCATAGGCTCGGTTTGGACGATCACGTCGAGGTCGTCCACTTCCTGCATCAACTGGTAGAGCCCGTCCCTGGTCTCGTCGGCGAAGTAGACCTCCAGCTCAGCGGCCGTCCCGACCTCGCCGCCCGCATCGGTATGGACCGAACCCTCCCGTTCGATGAGAGCGGCAGCGAGGACATTGGGAAACTGGCTGAGCGTCGCGGCGATCGAATCATGGTCGCTCGAGGTCGAATCGACGCTCAGCCAAGCTCTGAACCCGGAATGCCCGCACTGCTCTGGGTGGCCGGGGATCGTGGTTGCCGTGCCGACCAGCGCGACGACCCCATCTGATGAGAGAAGCTCGGCGATGAGCCGGGTCAGTTCCATCTCGTCGCCACGCACGAGATCGGCGTTGACCCGCCAAGCGAAGGCACCGTCGAGATCACACGCCACGGAATCGCGACTCCCATGGATGATCGTCGGTCCAGATTCGTCTTCACGCTCGTAGGTCCACGTTCGTGCCACCGATGAAGACCCGGCGAGGATCTCCTCCACTGCCGCCACCTGCCCCGAATCGTCGTTGTCGATGCGGGCCTGCACCCAGAGCCCAGGACATGGCGGAATCCCCTCCGCCTCGTAGGACACGAGACCGATCACACCCTGGAGCTGGCAAATCGACCTGGCTAGAGCCTCGAGGCTTTCTGTGCTCGAATCCCCCAGCAAGATCTCGATGCCAGACTCGCCTTCACAGTATTCGATGCACTCATTGTCGAGTGCGGTCAGCTGAGGGGTCACCCTGGCAACACTGGGAACCGCTTTGGCTTCTGCGATGATGACTGCCGCCTGGGCGTCTGTGATCGACGGGCCCACCAAGAGTCGAGCAGAGAGGTCGATACACTCCGGTCTCTCGAGAAACACCACCTCGAGATCACCGTCCGCGCCGGGCGGGCGAGGTCCGACGATCTCCTCCACAACGCCATCGGCCTCGAGCGTGGATGAGACCGACGCATCTACTCCTGCGACATCGCCATCGACGAGGACGGTCAGCTCGATGGGTCCGTAGCACTCGACCAGGGCGGGAAAACGGGCGAATCCCTCCTCACCGGACCGCCACACCGGCTCTGCCACTGCCAGTACGCCCGGGATCTCTCTCAGGTCCTGGGCGAGCGAATGTCTCTCGTGCTCGGTGGCATCGGTCGCGATTCGGGCGAGAATCGTCGAGCGCTGACATGAGTCCCAGTCCTCTTCGAGGGAGTCGAGGTGCGGGACTCCCAGGATCTCATCTGGTCTCCCACGCTCGGATGCAACCCAGACCAGTCCCGGCAAGGTGCCGATATCACCCAGGACGGCGTCGACGGCGGAATCGCTGGTCCCGTCGACGGTCATCCAGATCGTATGGCTCGCCTCGTGGAGGAGGCACCCGGCAACGAGTGGGTCTGCGAGCAATTCGCGCGACCTCTCTCCGAGGTCTGCCCCCTTGGGCTCGGTCGTGAGTGAGACGAGGCCGGGGCCTGCCGTTGCGCGTAGATGCTCCTCGATCTGGGCGGGGTCGTCATCGACGACGTACAGGGCGACATCGGAGTAGAGCTCATCGGTGGAGGTGTTGAGCAGATCGGCGATGCCGGCTTGTATCAACGGAACCGCGACCAGGGCCAGAACTATCGACAGGGTGACGGCGGCCGAGGTCCAGAGTCGACGTCGACGTCCGGCCGGCGTCGCGTATGCCCATTTCGCCTTGGCGATCTTGGGGGCGTCGTAGAACCGTCTCGCCCACCAGGATCCGGGGCGTGCCAGTCTGATCGCTGCCACCGCGGTCATCAGGGCAACAGGAGCCGCCACCATCGGGCCCGCGTCGGCGTAAGGGATTACGTCCGACATTCGACCCCGGGAGGCCAGTACCGCCAGGGCCATCAACCCGGCGACGAGACCTGCCGTGGCCCATATCCTCTTGCCCTTGAGCCATGCGATCGACGCTGTGACCGGGGTCGACGCGAGCATCACAGCTCCGGCGACGAGGACCAGGTAGATGGCCACCATCCCCCCTTGATCGCTGGCTACGACGACGGGCAACCCGGATATCGACTCGATCTCATCCTCCTTGCTCCCGGATGAGACGTCACCGGGCGGAGATCGCGCTGACGCACGGTTTCTGTCATCGATCCTCAGCCCGCGTCAGGAAGCGTCGTGGAGACCTCCAGGCATTCGTCCGCTCCCGCAGATGCCAAACCGTCACCGGTGGTGGCCATCTCCTCCAGAAACGAGTCGTAGAGGAGAGCCAGTTGTGGATCCTCGGCGGTGGCCGCATCCCTTGCGATCTGACCCGCACGACGTACCGCTTCGAGAGTGAGTTCGAGGCCCGGAGCGTCGGTGACAGCGAACGCCTCTGCCACCGAAGTGCTCAGGTCCAGAGTCGGTGCCTCTACTGCGTCGAAGACTGCCCGGTACTGATCTGGGCTCTCGGGGGATGTCAACGTGGCGGCATTGACTTGTTCGGTCCATGCCTCACATGCGCCAAGCAGCGCCGCGATGACGCCGGCGGGCAGCCCCGGGTCCTCCATGGCCTCGGTGGTCGCTGTCGCCCCTTCGGTGGTACTGGAGGAAGCCTGAGTGGTGTCTGTCGCCCCTTGTATCGTGGTGGCCGCGGCCCCGGCCACAGTTGTCGTCTCAGTACCTTCCGAAGCCGGTAGGAAGTTGAGCACACCGATCACGAGGGCCGCCACGGCGACGCCGGCCGCAGGGACCAGCCACCGGGCCAGCGGAACACTCTGTGTCTTCCCGACGGGCATCGGGGGCGCCCCGGGAGCTGCCGCGTCTACCTCGGTGAAGAGCTCGCGGATGCGTTCGTCGAGCCGACTACTCATCGAGTGCCCTCCTCAGCTTC
>DASPGH010000126.1:0-28899 GCA_035620735.1 Acidimicrobiia bacterium
TTCCTTCTCGGTTCCAGGTCGTCCACCTGCGCGAGGTGGAGCTCAATACCGTCACGTTCGGCGAACGCATAGGGATACGGCCCTTCGTAGCGACGAACGGCAAACCCGAGCTTGCCGTAATGCTCCACTGCCAGGTCAATGTCGCGCACCGGGAACACGGGCGATAGACGGTCGAAGCTCACGAGTCGGACGATACCCGTCCCTGAATCGTCGTGACTTGGCCGTCGAAACACACTCAGCTAGCGCAGATCATCCAGTTACCGCTCGATAACACGCACACTCCGAAACCGCTGAACGGCAATTCCTGCGTTGTCGACAGCTATCGAGAGCGGTAGATGTCTGGTCGGTGGCCCACCCTCAGAACGACGACTTCGTGCTTCTCTTCGTCTACTCGGTAGAGGACTCGGTAAGTCCCGCGTCGTGCGCTCCAGATGCCTTCCAATTCACCTCGCAGAGGGGCGCCAACTCGTTTCGGGCTTTCCAGGAGGGGACCCGTGATGAAGTCGATGACGGCAAAGGCGACCGGTTCGGGGAGTGTCTCACCGATGGCTCGGGCCGCTGGCGCTGTGACCATCAACTCGTAACGGGCATCGTTCACCGCGGCCGGAGGGCCCTCACCGCCTCGACGCCGCGAATCACATCACCTTCCAGATAGGCACGGTGTGCTTCGACGAGCTCCGCGACCGCTTCGGAGTCCTCCAGCACCGCCAGGGTCTCCTCCAGGGACTCGAGATCGTCTGGACTCATCAAAACGGCCGCCGGCGTCCCGTTTCGTGTGACTATCACCCGCTCGTGGTGTTTCTGCACCCGGTCGATGAACTCAGAGAACCGGTCCCGAACCGTCCGTAACGACTCACTGCTTATGGCCACAATTGTGCCACGCGTAAGAGTTGAATGGAAGGGGCACGCACAGATCCCGGGGCGGAAGCGCCCACCCCGCAGACGAGTAGCCGGTAGTTCGTGCTCGCCTCATTGGCGGCGAGCCATCGATTCAAAGCTGTAGCTCAGCAACGTATATAGCGCAGGCGTCCTCTTCGCTGCATATACGGATCGACACGCTCTCGGCCTCGGGGGGCAGGTCCAACGTCCACGCGTTGTCACCTTGGAGCGGGGCAGGGTCGACGGGGACGCTCTCGTTGTCGACCCGCAGATCCACTGTCGACTCCTCCCGGAGTGAGACTTCAACTGTCAATTGGGACACAGCGGGTATGGATGACACAGAGTCAGCGGCATCGAGGTCATACCCGGAACACCCCCATGCCGCGTAGGGAACCTCGACTGATTCCAACCCGATCATGACAACCACATCAGGCGGGTATATGCCCACCATGTCGGTGCAGTTTCGGGTACATCCCGGTATCAAACCGGCGAGTGTCAGTACCAGGACGAACTTCGACACCTCTGAGATGCGCCAGTCAACGGTCACGCGACACCATGTCACCGCACATATTCGGCTGTTCCCAGGCGAACCCGCCCATATTTCTGACCGCCGGTAACGGCACGTGGGCGAGAAGGGCATTTTGCGGTTGCTCTCTGGCACACTTTGCGTGGTGCGCTGGCTTTCGGTTCTCGTGGTACTTGTGTCAGCGGCTTGTTCGTCGACACCGTCCATTGAGGCCTTCTGCGACCAAGCTGTGCCGGTTCTCACTCGTGATGATCTCGGAGACGACCCATCAGCCATGCAACGGCAGATGGACGATCTGTCCGCTGCTGCGGAACGTCTGCCCACCAATGAATCACCTGAACTTCGGGCTCAGATCGAGGCGCTCAGGTCACAACTGGATTTGGCGCTTCGAGGCCAGGCCGAGAACGGATGGTCCAATGCGGAGATCGTCCACACTGTCGGCGCGCTATGCGGCGACGTTGACCTGATCGAGTGGACCGTTCAGCCGTAACATGCCGCTTGTCACCAGATCCCGGGCGGTCACGAACCCCTCCCCAACCTGGGCAGGCGCCCCGGTCTGCCCCTGGGACCCACGGCATTTCTGGTATTGCCAATCCGCACGTATCCGATCCCCCGAGCGGCACCTTCTGGTTGACTTTCGAGATGTCCCCCCAATCAACATGGGAACCACGGGTCGGCGACGCCTACGGGTTGGCTCTGCTTGATTACCTCGAGCACGGGTCGACATTCGATGCCGCTTCACGGATAGGTGAGGAGCAGATGCTGGAACCGCCGGGCTCTCCTGAGGCGGAGTACGGCGCGGCACATCCATCCGAGGCGGTCCACATCCCCTCTCATTTGACGCGATGAAGGTCATAGAGCGTCGGGGCTGGTCGGTTTGATCGTCGACCCCCGCCGGGGAGGTCCCGCGACTCAGGCCTTGGCGGTGAGCGTGGCGATGCTGGCATCGGCACCGATGGCGGGTGATCCCGTTAACTACGGGGGGCTGGGCATGTTCGTAGATCCGCTGGTGGTTGCAGTGGCTGTGCCCGTTTTTTGCAGCTGCTGCCGTGGCCGTCCCATGGCGGGAATGGCGCAGCGGGGGGCTGAAACGCCTGAGCCTGGTATGGCTCGGTCTGCTGGCTCTTCCTTTCGTTTGGTTTGGGATCGACCAAGCACTGCTGCAGAGAAATACAGGCCCCCTCTTGCCGATCCCCAACACCAGACTCACGGGATGGTGATGGCCGATCTAGCCTTTGCGATTCCGTACGCCGCAGGGTCCCTCATCCGCGTGCGGTCGATCCGGCTTCGACTGAAGCCCAGCTCACGGGTGGATGGTCATCTAGCTGCGTGGGACTCGGTCGTAGGTGAGGATTTCGAGGATATGGCCGTTGGGATCCTTGAAGTAGACCGAGTCGGTAGACCCGTGCACGCCAGAGGACGTACCGGGCCCCTTCATGTTCTCGGTCCGGCTCGGGCCGTCACCGTACGCGATGCCGCCGTTGCGGACACGCTCGAACGTGTCTTCGAAGGTGGCTCGGTCCATAGCGAACGCGAGATGACGCGGCCCTGCCACGGGCCATTCGTCATATAGATCGAGTGCCAGATCCGGAGTGATGAGCAAACCTTCGAATGGTCCGTCCTTACCTTTGTACTCGAGGCCGACGACGTCCCGATAGAAGATAAGTGACTCGGCGAGATCGTGGACTTCGAGGATGGTGTGGTCGAGACCGATCGGCATTGATCGAGCCTACGCCCGGAGTTCCTCACGTGTGGGGGTGGTGTCCAAAGAAACTCTGTCGAAACAGGGGATCTGGCGGCTCGGGGCAATGGCGCGGTCAGCGATCTGGGTGAGCTTTATTGCCGCTATCAATTGGGTGCGTCTGATAGGTCAGGACAGCTCCCTCATGACCGTGGCTCGAATAGGTGTGCTCAGCATGTCCATCACAGGTTCGTAAACGCCTGTCGCCGCGCTCTCCTGCATGTGTGCTATCCGGGCTTCCGCTGACTCCCAGTCCGCGATCTCGATCAGGAGGTCGGGATTGTCGAGCGCCTCGTATCGGGTGCTGCCCAGAAAACCGGGTTGGCTGGATCCCTGTTCCGCCACGATCTGCTCCATAAGGCTCCTCAGTTCTGCTCGACCTCCGGGTTTGGCCTGGAGTTCAACTATCACCTTGATTGCCACCCTGTCCTCCTTCGGGATCGACCGAGCCGAACAGGCCGAATCTAACCCACATTCTCAGACTTCTAAGGAGCACCTTGGCGGTCCGACATCCGCACTCGGCCGATATCCGCTAGCGGGACGTCCCCGTACCATGGACGCATGAGCATCCGCGGCAGGTTCTTGCGGGAGTTGTCCTCATCGACGCCCTCGAACAGCGGCCTGGTTCGGCATGCTGGCCATGAGCTGGCCGACCAAGTGCGGGAGACCATCGGGACGCTGGCCGGCGGAGGAGAAGGCGGTCGTTTAGCGGGCCATTCGGTGTACAACCTGCTCGAGGACGAGGCCACCAGCAAACGACCTAAACGGGATGCCGATTTCGGTAACGAACATTTCCGATCTGGATCACCGGCGTGAACGGTCTCGTGGATGGCGAGCCTTACCGGTGAGAAAGTTCTCTTCTGACGGCGGCACCTGCGAGTTCGCCGGGGTAGGGTCGCCTGATGGCTGACGGAAGCGGATACAACCGCCGATCTGGACAACTGATCCCGGCCCTTGCCGTCCTCGGCGCGGGCATTGGAGCAGCAATAGGAACTGCGACCGACAACCTCGGCACCGGCATCTGGATCGGTGGAGCCATCGGCGTCGGGCTCGCCATGCTCATAGGCGTGTTCATGAACCGTTAGCGGGGATCAACTGATCCCCGGCCTCAACCGCTCGACACGCAGACCGAGCAGGGAAGACACAACTGTTCTCGTGTGAGTCCCACCGGCTTGCTCTGTTTGCCAGGGGTGGCTGATCTCGTCAGAAGGCTTTGTCAATGACCAAAAGGCGAGCTCGCATGGGTTCGCAAATCCGACGGCACATCAAGCGGTGATGGTCGAGTTCGCCACACGCGGCGGTTTCGACAGGTACCTGTCAGACCCGCCGGCGGCCTTTCCAGCCGGGACCGACATCGACCCGGTGAGAATGATCGAGGTCATGGCCCGCCACGACACGTACCCCACATCCCACAACCGCACATAGCGCAAATACAGAGTGCGATACGTGCACTGACTGATGCTTCCCCTCCGGTCTTTATCGAAGCGAAGAAATCGCGCATCCCACCGCCGACCAGGTCTGGTGTCTGTTTGGCTGTGAAGTGTCCGCCCCAAGGAAGGTCAGCCCAAATCCTCACGTCGGTATATGTGCACTCTGCATACTCAGGCGAACGAGTAGCAACGACGACGCCCAGACACCCATCCGGTGCCCCATCCTCGGACTGGGAACTTTCGGTCTCCGCGTGGAGTCATTTGGGAGTTCGAAAGGGGTTCTCAGATGTGGGTATCCGCGTCTTGGCGTTTGACCGGCGCAATCGGGGCCATGCTTGTCGTGGTGGCCTGTACCGGTGGCGACGCGGTCAATCAGACGCCGTCCACTTCGCCATCCCTGTCGTCACCCACGACCACGTCGACGCTGGCACGACCATCTTCGACCAACCCCGGCCGTGCGGCCATCGACTTGTCCAACTCGATATGGGTGGTGCACGGACTCGATGGGATCCGTCTCGATGACGGCACTCTGATCTGGGAGACCCAGCCATTTCCTGCAGCGATCGCCCGCGACCGTCAAGGTGGACTGGTGTTCACCGACTCGACGGGCCTTTGGTGGTTTCGAGCTGGAGATAGCCAGCCAATGCGAGTGGGAAGGGCGGATGACATCTATGAGGTGATCGCGGTCGCCAGGACCGCAGCTGACCCGGTGGCCCTCGTCTGGGCGGCCGGTCCGACCTTCTTGAGTTTGAGCGACGGCAGTTCGGTGAAGGCACCACCCAATTCCCCGGTTGAGATCTCCCAGGACCTGGCCAGGCTCACCTGGACGGCAGACAACGGGTTGTCGGCATGGGCGACAGAGCCCGAAGTAGAGAGAGACACAGAGAACCAGCCCTCACGGATCCTCGAACCAGCCCATCTGGTGGTCGCCGACTCTCAGGGGGTTCTGGTCGACATCAGGATCGGCGATGTTGACCAAGCCTGGGCAACGATCCACGACTTCGACGGACAAAGAATCATCATCTCTCTCGGCCCGTATGAGCCGGCGATGCCCGAAGAGTCCTTCCTCCTCGTGGATCTGGCCACCGGAGATGCCAGGGAGATCTTCAGAGCCGCCGGTACGAAGGCGACGTTCGTCGGTGCAGATCCGGACTGGAGGGGCCCCGTAGTTGCGCCGTGACCCCAGGCACCGCCAACGTTCGACCCTCAGAAGATGACCTGTCTGGAATTGGTTGACGCTTTTGTCCGGTTCGACAAGAAACGTGACGCCGAGACATTCTCAAGGTTCCTCTTTGCCGACTCTGTGGCACTCGCCTCGGGCCGCAGGCTGTCAGCCGCGCTCTACTGGGCCCGGCCGGCCGCCACTTACCACTAGCTGAAAGATCTTGGTTGAGTTGGGTTCGCTGCCGAGCACGAGAGCCAGCAGTTCCCAGATCAGAAACCCTGTCACGACGGCAATCAGGGGTCGAGATGAGTTGGTCATTTCGATGTCTTCGTCACGGAATCGTACTTCGCCTGACCTCAGCTCTGGCCCGTAGCGAGATATAACTGGCCCGGCGGGATGATTCAGCCGCCGGGCCAGCTTGCGACGACATAGATATCTCCAACTAGGTTGGCCTTCAGGTAGGCCCACTGTATGAGTGACTTCACCATCGGCATCGACGTCGACGCTCCTCAACAGACCGTCTTCAACTACCTGGCCGACGCAACTCGTACCCCGGAGTGGTATGAGGCGGTTCGAAATGCTGTCAAGACATCCGAGGGCAAAACCGGTGAGGGGACGCTCTTCACATTCACTCGGGTCCTGCCAGAAGGTGAAGTAGCCAACGAGGTCGAGATCTCAGAATTCCGGGAGCCTGACCTGGTGACTTTCGCCAGCAGAAGCGGACCCACCCCGTTCGTCTACCGCTATCGAGTCGAGGCGACTCCGGCGGGCTCAAGAGTCACATTGGAAGGCAGCATCACCGGCGAAGGGCTCGCGGGCCCGGCCGCCCTGTTGGCTCCATTCGCTGACAAGCTCTTTGCACGAAGTATGACGAAGAACCTCAAGATGTTGAAGATGCGTCTCGAGGGTTAGTACCAACCGCGGTGTCAGTTGCTTCTCTGCTTCGCTGCGAACAAGGACAGGCCTTCGCTCAGGCCTTTCAGCTCAACCGGCCCAATGGGGGCGAAGACGAGAGACTCTGAGTCGACCCGATCAACGACCTGTTGGCTCACCAGGATCTCTCCCGGACGGGCGTAGTCGCCGATCCGGGCGGCAACGTTCACGGTGTGGCCGTAGTAGTCGCCCTCGCGGAAGACGACGGGGCCGGCGTGGATTCCCACATGCGCCGGTGCCATGTCAGCCTCTGCGACCGCGGAAACCATGTCCACTGCCGACTCGACAGCCGATTGGGCGGTCGCGAAGTAGAACATCACGCCGTCCCCGAGCCATTTGACAGCTCGTCCTCCGTGAGCGACAGCAGGTCTCTCCACCAGCCGTCTCATGCGCTCCGCGAAGTCAGCTGCCGCCCGGTCACCTCGCTCCTGGGTCAGCTGTGTGTATCCAGTGATATCGAGAAAACACATCGCAGGGATAGATTGAGTTCGCTGGTGTAAACCCGCCCTCTCCAAACCCATAGCGATGCCGTCGATGATGTTCACCGACCATGCGTGCCGCTGTTGTCGGTGATAGATCGCCAGTATTGCCTCATCAGACAATTCGGCGAGCCGAGGGGCGATCTCGCTGGTGAACACGGCGACATCCTGTTCCGTCCGGCCGCTTTCCAACATCGATTCAACGATCTCGCTGCGAAACCACTCTGCTTCCGTTTCCGCCATCCGTCTCAAGCTCTCTCCATAAACACGGAGCGCCTGCTCGATGGCCCGTGGACGAAAACCGAGCGAACTCTGGAACTCGACCAGCGCCAAAATGTCGAGCTCCTCCAAGCCCAGAAGGTCGTCCCCGTCGGGTGGAACGCCTCCGAGGGACTCCCGAATGCTGGTCAGGGTCGCCAATGAAACCCCGGTCGACTCGCTGATCTCAGCGAAGGTTCGGTCGGTCAGTGGCATGAAAACGTACTGTCCGGCGGCTTGGATGAAATCGAGCGACAGGTGTCCCGCATTGGCGAGCGCCGCCACACCTTCGATGGGCAAGCCGGCCTGTTCGAGAGTCTGGAACACCTGGATCCTCCTGATGTCCTCATCGGAGAGTTCGCCGGTGCCTTCGACATCGATCAGCCCCACCTCGACGTATCGTGTGACCGACTCGAGGTCAGCCCCGGCTCTCCGAGCTGCATCCTCAAACGTGTACGACATTGCCAGGACCGTACCGCGCTCTGGGGTCCCCCCTCCTCGCTTGGCCTGTCACAACGCTGGAAAGCCGAGAGCCCTTTCTTCTCGAGGGGAACCGACCACGATGCAGATCGCCCGATATCGGCATTTCCCCTAGTGGTTGTTGTGTTCCCATGGTGTGCGGTTAGAGGTCCGGGTGAGGGACCGCCACCTCGGTGAGTCCTGCCCCGGCCGGGCCAAGAAGTGAACGGCCAGGATCGTCACTAGCCCCTGAGCGAGGCTCTAGAAGGACCCTGCCAATGGTGAGAACGCCGAGAGCACCGAGTGCATTCGCCATTAGAAGGCCCCAAGGCGCGAGTTGTGCGAGGAGTAATCGCTCACAGCCACGATCAGAGCGACATAGACCGCGAGCATCCCAAAGCCGAGCAAAGCGGTAAACGCCGACCAGCGCTGGCTCGCGAGCTCAGGGTGCTGGGCCACGACTTGATGGCCTACGCAATCGTCGCTCTGTCCAGCCGTCAGCAATGGCTCCGGACGCAGGACACAATTAGTTGGTGCGCGGCGTCAGCAGGGCCCGCGTTTGGGGCAGATTGGCGTCGAATCGCCGCATGCTGGCCACGAGGAGAGGGGCGTCGGCTCCTAATTCGCTTTGCGCTTTGGATAGGTGGGGTCGGTTGGCGACACGTCGCCCCAGTTTCTTGGCAGCTCGCAGCAAGCTAGGGCGCTCTCTGCTCCTGGATGTCGACTTCACCTTGGGCGATCCGCGTTGCGACGCCCCCGGTTCGGGCGCATCCACCGGAGCCACAAGAGTGATACTGCAATGCGCACCAACGCTGAGAGGGCCAAGGTGGCTCCCCATCCGAACGACAAAGGCTCGCTCATACCCCGGAATTATCCGGAAGGTGCCCACCGCAGACATGGGTTCGAGGCAAGGTGTCCGACAGAAAGCGTCGATCGGATGATCACCGGCAGACCCGGTCGCACGTCTCCGGGAACGACACTGCAGTCCGGGAAACGAGACGGCGCAGCAAGACGTCTAACCGATGGTGAAACGTCGGATCTCTTCTATCGGGATGCTGGCCGTGATCGTGACGGGATGCGTTTCGACCGGCTCTGTCGCCGGCTCGGTGCTCACCTCACCGGCGGAGCCGTTCGGCCAATCGGGGGGGATGGCAGCGGAAGTCACTGGAGTGCTGGTCTACGACGAATCTTCCAACTGTCTTCTAATTGAGTTGGAAGAGGTTCTCTATCCAGTCGTCTGGCCTGCGGGAACAAGGTGGCAGGAAAACCCTCCTGCCGTCGTCCTACGCAACGGTGTGAGGGTGGAGCCGGGAATGACGATTTACGGAGGCGGCGGTTACCTCCAGCGCGAGCAAATCGAGGAGATGACTGGACCCGCGGTCGCTGCGGCAGCGGACCTTTGTACCGGGGCCACCGGCGAGATCGCCTTCTTCAATATCGAATCCGACGTCGAAGTCGTGGACGGCCAATGACGATCAGATGATCACGGCGACGACGCGCACGTTCCAACCCGCCAGAGTAAGAGCACATGAGTGCGGCGGCCGATAGAACACGAATGGACGGGTTGGCATAGGGCTGGTTCGCCGGAGCGTTTAGCTAAACCTGACCGGTAATAGCGTCGATGTCCGTTGAATGCAGCGGACGGTTGACCAGCTAGTCGGCAGAACGAACCTGTGGCTGGAAGTGAACTCGAAAGGCCACAGTGTTCCGGACGTGTGGGAGGCCGTGGCGGCGGTGCTCGATGACACGACTCCCGAGGAACTAGAGAACGCACTACATGAAATCCTCGTGGCCTCGAAAACCGACGATGTGGACGCTCGAGACGTTGTCATCGCATTCGATCGGCTTCACCCACCTCAATCGCTCGCCAACCCGGAGCGCCAAAAGTCGCTGGTGGGCAACTACTTGATCCTTCGCCAGTAAGCCAGAGTGGCCTGAAATCAGTCCGTTTGAGATACGGCGACCAGCCGCATGCAGTGCCACTACGAGTGGTGTTTGGGTCTCCCCGGTAGCCTTCGTTCGTGGCCGCCATCCGACCCAACGTTCGATTCACCACGACGGCCGATGGCGTCACCATCGGGTTTTGGGAGACCGGCTCCGGACCTCCTCTCCTGTTGGCCCAGAACAGAAGTCTGAGTCACGCCGAGTTGGAGTGGGCCGTTCCCTCGATGGCGGCTCTGTACCGGGAGCTGGCCAGGTACTTCCGTGTGGTGAGATTCGACCCGCGTGGTGCCGGCCTCTCAGGAGAGCCACCTGAAGAGGGTGTCACCCTCCATGGGCTGGCGGAAGACATCGGCGCAGTTGCCAGAGCCCTCGATGTGGTGGAACTCAACCTCGTAGGAGCGATCTCGCTTGGCCCGTCGGCGGTTGCGCATGCTGTCTCCAGACCCGAGCTCGTGACTCGCCTGATCTTGTGTGACACCGGTCCGGTGTTGGGCGACCTCCATCTGAACACGTACGTGAAAGCCACGGATTCATTGGTCGATCTGGGAGTGGTCCCAAGTCTCGGCAGCCTCTTCTCGTCCACGCCCACCGAGGACCTCCCAGCTCTCGAGCGTCTGATGCGAGCCTCCCTGTACGACAGGCCACCGATCAAACCACGGGACCTGAGTCGCTTCGATGTCAGCGAGATCCTCCAACAAGTTCAGGCGCCGACACTCGTTCTCAAGTCAGAACAAAGTCTCTACACCGATATGACTCAGACACGGCGCCTGCTCGCCGGCATCCCCAAAGCCGAATTCCGGGCAGTAGCCGGAACCATGGCGCCATGGCTGGCCGATCTCGACGCGGTGGTAGAGGCTTTTGTCTCCTTTCTCATCGGTGAGCGCCACCAGCCCGAACGAGGACGAGGCCCGGGGATGCTCACAGTCGTCTTCACCGATCTCGTCTCGTCGACTCAGGTGCTCGATCGACAAGGGGACGCCGAGGGTCGTCGCACCTTTCGAAAAATCGAAGATCTGATATTGGATCTGTGCACCAAGCACGACGGTCACCTGGTCAAGAATCTTGGCGACGGCTCTCTGATCACTTTCGAGTCGACCAGTCGGGCGATCGCCTTTTCACTCGATCTCCAAGACCAGATGTCGTCACGGCCAGTTCGGATGCGGATCGGGATGGCCGCGGGAGAGCCGATTCAAGAAGACGGCGACATCCACGGTGCGGTCGTCGTGCAGGCCAGTCGAATAGCAGACCTTGGAAAACCAGGGGAAGTGATCGTGTCCGACAGCGTCCGCCAACTCGCCGTCGGAAAGGGATTCGAGTTCCAGCTGATGGGTGACGTCCAGCTGAAGGGTTTCCAGGAGACACAGCGTATCTGGGCAGTCAGCCGGTCGAGCCGGGCAATGTCACACCAGGCGCCGGTGGGTGACACCGAGTTCGGCTGATCACGCGAGGTCGGTGGGTCGGATCATCGCGATCGACACGGGGATCGATGACGACGGATCGCCGGCAGGGTCGCCAGCCTCTTCGATAATTGCGTTGACACCGCCGTCACGGCCCTCCTACCTTGGCCGAGCAATGGTCATTCAACGCCATGGAAAGGAGGTGACCGGCATGCACCCATTCGGAAACGCAATTCAGCTCGACATGTCGATCGACGCCTCCTGCCGTTTCACCGGCATCACGGCGTAGTTCCCACTCAGCAACGGGTCACTCAGCTCGTCGGCTGAGGTGAATGGAGGTCTTCGATCGACCTCCAGCAACGACACCCCATCGAGGAACGAAGGAATGACTGATCATGCAGTACCTGCACTTGAGACTCGCTCAGGCACTGAGCGAGCAACTGATAGAAGACGCGAGCCGTTCACGACGGTCGCAGCCGATCCGTAGAAGGCGCATGAGACGCCGGGTCGGTCAAAGACTCATCGTCATCGGCGAGAGACTCGCTCACGAGCCTCGGGTTGCCTGAAAACAAGTCCGCTACCAACCGCAAGAGAGGGGAGAGGAGCCCATGTGGCGACTCTTCCCTCTCTTGTGTGTGATCGCCGACAGGCGCAAACAGTCAAGCCGTCAACCTGGAGACGAACTTCTCGCGAATGTCCAGCCACCACCGACGACGGCGCTCGTAGCGTTCCATGCCTCCAGTCTCCTCCCACATCTTCATGAAGCCCGGCTCGTTGGCTTCGACTTTTCGTCGCACGAACTCCCCGCCGTTTTCCATGGTCCAGTCGAGACTGTCGATGAGAGTCACCCTCTCCTCGGTGTCGAGACCGTATGTATCGGCAATCAGGCGCAGACGATCGGGGCCGTCCTCAACCTGCCATCCGAGCCGAGCCTGAGACGTCGGGTCATCGATGGGGACACACAACCGCGCGAAAGCAGCTAGGTCCCACGGTCGACGTCCGGGGGCAGCGAAGTCGAAGTCGAGTAGCGCCAGAGCCCGGCCGTCTCGGAACACGACGTTCT
The DNA here is from genome assembly GCA_035620735.1 of Acidimicrobiia bacterium. GTDB lineage: Bacteria > Actinomycetota > Acidimicrobiia > Spongiisociales > ZC4RG35 > JANQRA01. The sequence goes on from DASPGH010000126.1 coordinate 12,275, forward strand.
CCAAGCAGACGTCGTTGTGACACATCACATCGCCACCGTTGGGGTCTGCCAGCTCGTCGTTCCAATCGAACTCGCCCGAGGGAAAGCCAACCGAGGCGTCGTGGAGAGATCGGACCAACTCTGTCATGGAGGCCAGTGCCTCGTCCGTCTGCGACCAGGCAGGATAGGGAGGCAACGGGACATCGCCTTCGATGAACACGAGACGCTCACGCCCATCCGGATCGACTCCTAGCGGGTGCGGCACGCCTCGAAAACCCTTCGAGCGAATCGAGCCGAGAAGTCTGTGCACCGAGTTGGTGTGTGGATTGGTCGGTCGGAGCACGTGCTTCCCACTCCTCACCACGGCGCCGGCGTTGGCGATTCCCCCCAGGAGCGGCATGTCGTCCACGTCTAGAGAGTAGAGCCGGGCCGTTGTCTCCATTCGGACTCAGCCAACACAGTCGGGAAACGCGCCAGTTAGGTTGGTGGGGTGGTGGAGGAGTGACAGACGACGGAGGCGATGCGCCAGCAGTAGCCGATCCGCCGGCTGCAGCCGACCCGGACGGTCGGTTTCTCCCGCTCGGGCTGCTCACGGCAGCTTTGGTTCTGGGAATCTCGACGTGGTTCTCAGCGACTGCGGTAATTCCTCAGCTCGCCGAAGAGTGGAGCCTTTCACCCACTGCACAAGCGTGGCTGACTATCAGCGTCGTGCTCGGTTTCGTCATCGGAGCGCTCATCTCGTCGGCACTGAACATCGCCGATCGGGTCAGGCCCCAAGTGGTAATCCTCATCGGGGCTTGGGGTGCAGGTCTCGCCAACCTGAGTCTGATCTGGGTCGACGAGGCGGTCCCCGGGATCCTGCTCCGACTGTTGACCGGTCTCTTCCTCGCCGGCGTCTACCCGCCCTCCTTCAAGCTGATCTCGACCTGGTTTCGTAGAGGACGGGGCATGGCCTTGGGTCTATTGGCGGCCGGCATCATCCTCGGCAATGCCCTGCCACACCTGGTCAACGCCCTCGGCGGTGTCGACTGGGAAAACGTGATCTTCGCCACGTCGATGATGAGCGCCATAGGTGGCTTCTTTGCCATCGTCGTGAAGGACGGACCATTCCCCTTCCCCACATCCAAATTCGACCCGAGACAGGTCGGTCTCGTGTTTGCCAACCGTGGCGTCCGGCTCGCATCGATCGGCTACTTCGGTCACATGTGGGAGTTGTTCGCCATGGCTGCCTGGTTTCTCGTCTTCTTCCGTGACCATCTGGTGGGCATCGAGGAGGAGCCTCTGCCGCAGGCGGCCTTCGTCACCTTCGCTGCGATTGCCATGGGCTCAGTCGGCTCATGGCTCGGTGGGATCGTGGCCGACCGGTGGGGGCGTACGAAGTTCACCATGACAATGCTGGCCATCTCGGGAACCTGCTCACTCAGCATCGGGCTGCTCTTCGGCGGGAGCACATGGCCGATCATCCTCTTGGGTCTCATTTGGGGGCTCACGGTCGTCGCCGACTCGGCTCAGTTCTCGGCGATGGTCACAGAGACGGGAGACCAGTCGTATGTCGGCACGGCTCTCACGATGCAGATGGCGATCGGATTCACGATCTCAGCAGCAACGATCTGGATCGTGCCCCTCTTCGAGGAAGTCGTTGGATGGCGATGGGCATTCTCGATCCTCGCCATAGGGCCCGCAGTAGGTATCGGGGCCATGGTGAGGTTGAGGAGATTGCCCGAAGCACGTCGGATCGCGGGTGGGTTGGGCTGACGCGGCCGGAGCGTGGTGTGGTTCCTCCGCAGGGCCGCATCTACCCTGTCACGCCAGCCCATGGCCATCTTTCCGATCAGAACCTTTGGCGACCCCGTGTTACGGATGGAGACGAAGCCGGTCTCCGAGATCACCGACGCCGTGCGCACGCTTGTCCAGGACATGATCGAGACGATGTACGACGCCCCCGGCGTTGGGCTTGCCGCAAACCAGATCGGTATTTCCCGTCGGGTTGCTGTCTTCGACGCTCAGGACGACCTCGGAGCACGGGTGATGATCAATCCTGAATTAGTGGAGGCCGAGGGTGAAGTCACCCGGGAGGAGGGCTGTCTTTCCGTGCCCGGCTACTGGTGGGAGATAAGCCGGCCGGAACACGCCCGCGTCAAGGCCTTGGACCTCGAGGGCAATGAGGTGGAGTATGCGGGAGACGGCCTCCTCGGCCGGGTTCTCCAGCATGAGGTGGCGCATCTCGACGGTGGGCTACTGCTCGATGCGCTCCCCAAGCGCACCCGAAAAAAGGCCTTGCGGGATCTGCGCGACGAGGCTCTCGGCTACACCTGATGGCCTCGGTCGTCTTTCTCGGAACACCCGAATCGGCAGTGCCAACCCTGGAAACGATTGCCGCGGAACATGAGATTCGTCGGGTGATCACACAGCCCGACCGACCCAAGGGACGCTCCAAGAAGCCGCAGCCGCCAGCGGTGAAAACGGCTGCGGGGAAGCTCCAACTCGACGTCGCCCAGCCAGGTTCGAGTGCCGAGCTCCTCGAGGTTCTCGAAGAAGTGGCACCGATCGACGTCGGCGTCGTGGTCGCATACGGTCGGATCATCCGACCACAGGCCCTACGTGTCCCGGACCATGGATTCCTGAATCTTCATTTCAGCCTGCTTCCTCGATGGAGGGGGGCGGCTCCCGTCGCTCGGGCCCTGCTCGCAGGTGATCCCATGACCGGGGTGACGATCATGAAACTCGATGAGGGCTTGGACACCGGGCCGGTCCTCACCGCCCAGGCCGTTGACGTGGGGACCGAAGAGAATGCCGGTGACCTGACCGGACGGCTGGCGAGAATGGGGGCGCGGCTTCTTCACGATTCGATCGAGCCCTATCTGAGAGGTGACCTCGTCCCGATCTCTCAGACCGACGAGGGGGTCACCTACGCCAAGAAGCTCGAACACGACGATCGGCCGATCCAACCATCCGATGACGTGATCTCCGCCGTCAACAGGGTTCGCGGCCTGGCACCCGACCCCGCCGCAGTGCTGGTGATCGACGGGGAGCCACACAAGCTCCTCCGCGTGAGCCTGGCCAGCGCCAGCCCGCCACAAGGGCGTTGGCAGGTGATAGAAGGAGTACCCGTTGCCGGTCTCGTCAACGGTGGAATAGAACTCGTCTCGATCCAGCCACCCGGCAAGCGACCCATGAGTGGCGCCGACTGGGCACGAGGCCGAAGAGAGAGCGCGGGGATAGTCGGCTGAGGCCATAGACTCGCCCCATGGCAGTCAAGATCGCGCCATCGCTGCTGGCAGCCGACTTCTCCCGACTCGATGAAGAGATTCGACGTGTCGCCGACCACGTCGACTGGCTGCATCTCGACGTGATGGACGGCCATTTCGTCCCCAACATCTCGTTCGGTATCCCGGTCATAGCTGCGATCCGGGACAGCACGGATCTCTACTTCGACTGCCACATCATGACCACCAACCCGGACGCCTATTTCCCGGAGCTGGCCAAAGCCGGAGTAAACCTCGTCACCGTCCACATCGAAGCCGTTGCCAACCCCACGCCGGCCATGGAACGTGCCTCGGAGAACGGGCTCGACTTCGGGCTCGCGTTGAACCCGGGAACCCCGTTCGACGCCGTCGCCGACTATGTAGATCGGTGTGCTGTCATAGTGGTCATGTCGGTCGAGCCCGGGTATGGAGGACAGACGTTCATCCCGGATGTGATGCCCAAAATCGCCACCGCCAGAGAATTCGTTGAGAAGCACGGATTGACCGCCGATATTGAGGTCGATGGCGGCATAACGCCCGACAATGCCGGACAGGCGATCGCGGCCGGTGCCACGGTACTGGTCGCCGGAACTGCCGTGTTTCGGGCCGAGGACCCACCATCGGCAGTGAGCGCTTTGAGAAGGGCAACAGAGACGACATGAGCGAACGAGTTCTGGTCGCAGACGACGATCCAGACATTCTGACGGTGGTGAAGGTCAACCTCGAGCTGGACGGATTCGAGCTCGACACGGCTGTCGATGGTGAGGACGCGCTACAGAAGGCGACCTCCAACCCGCCGAATGTCATCATCCTCGACATCATGATGCCGCGCATGGACGGTTTGACCGCCCTCCACCGTCTCCGCAGCCAGGCATCTACCGCGAGCATCCCGATCATCCTCCTCACGGCCCGCGGCCTCCCCGAAGATCGGGTGCGCGGTTTGGAGCTCGGGGCCGATGATTACATCACCAAGCCCTTCGACATCACCGAGCTGGCGGCGAGGGTCCGCGCCGTGCTCCGACGCACACAAGCTGCCCGGGATCTGTCGCCTCTCACCGGGCTCCCCGGAAACTTCAAGATCACCGCCGAGATCGAGAATGCCATCAAGGAGCGCCGCGAGTTCGCTCTCGTCCACGGCGACCTGGACAACTTCAAGGCCTTCAACGATCACTACGGGTTCATGCGCGGCGACGAGGTGATCCGTTTCTGCGGCAATTGCCTCACCGACGCGGCCACCAGCCTCGGGATCGAAGGCGCCTTCGTCGGTCACATCGGTGGCGACGACTTCGTAGCCATGGTCCCACCTTCAGTCGCCGAGTCTTTCTGCAAAGAGGTCATCGAGCGATTCGATGACGGGATACTCGACCTCTACGACACCGCCGACGCCCTCAGGGGATACATCGAGGTCGTGGATCGCAGAGGGGAGCGCTATGCCTTCCCCGTCGTTTCGCTGTCACTCGGGGTAGCGTCAACCGACGTGCGTGATATCGGCACCCAATGGGAGGCGTCGGCGATTGCAGTCGAAATGAAAGAGTTCGCCAAGAAGCAGCCGGGCTCGACATACCGCATCGATCGACGTACGGGGTGACCGAGAGTCGGTTCCTGCAGCGGACCTACGACCTGGCCCGCACCCAACATCCACATCCCAACCCCCGCGTCGGTGCCGTCGTTGTCGATCGGCACGGCGAGATCATCGGCGAGGCGGCCCACGAAGGCCCGGGTTCACCACATGCTGAGGCCCTGGCACTGGAACGAGCCACGAATGTCCTCGGTTCCACCGTCTACGTATCTTTGGAGCCCTGCGTTCACCACGGTCTGACCCCGCCTTGTGTCGCTCGCCTCATCGAAGAGGGAGTCGGCAGAGTGGTCATCGGAACGCTCGACCCCGACGAACGGGTGGCAGGGGCCGGAGCGGAAGCCCTCCGTCAGGCGGGAATCGATGTCCTCGTGGTCGATGACCTCGCCGCACGTGAGGTGGACCCCGCCTACTTCCATCACCGCGAGCACGGGATGCCTTTGGTGACCCTCAAGTATGCGATGACCCTGGACGGGTCGGTGGCGGCTCTCGATCGCACATCCCAATGGATCACGTCGGAGGAGGCACGGGAGGACGCACATTCGCTGCGAGCCGCCAACGATGCCGTGATCGTCGGCACCGGCACGCTCGTGGAGGACGATCCCCGTCTCGACGTGAGGCTGGCTGATTACGAAGGGCCACAACCCAGGCCGGTGGTCGTCGCCGGTGAGACCGAGCTCCCAGCGGATCGTGTCATCTGGGAGCGACACCCTGTTGTCGTCACCCCACAGGAGATCCCGATCCCGGCGGGCGATCTCCTCGTGGTTGGTGGTGAGGGTCGCCCCGGCCCGGAGACCGTATGTCGCGCTCTGGCGAAGGCCGGGTTCTTGTCGATTCTCTTGGAGGGTGGGCCCACGCTGGCCGGCGCCTGGATGAGGGCGGGAGTGGTTCAGAGAGGCGTCGTCTACATCGGAGGGCGGATGGGGGGAGGGACCGGGAGATCCCCTCTCGGTGGCCGATTCGGGTCGATCGGTGACGCCGTCGCCGCTGAGATCATCGATATCCGTAGGCTCGGACCGGATCTACGCGTCGACTTCGTGTTGGATGGGTGAGTGTTCACAGGCATCGTCGAACAAGTGGGAGAGGTGGTCTCGCTCGAGGAGACCGACCGCGGGCGACGTTTGGTCGTCCGCGGAGTCGATCTGGGCGAGCTGGCGGAAGGTGGCTCGATCGCGGTCAATGGTGTCTGTCTGACAGCCATCGAGCCGGGGGAGGGCACGGTCGGCCTCGACATCATTCCGGAGACCCTGAGCCGGACCAACCTCGGTGCTCTCGAGAACGGGTCGAAGGTCAACCTGGAGCGGCCCATGCCTGCTAGCGGCAGATTCGACGGTCACATCGTGCAAGGTCACGTGGACGGAACTGGAACCATCAGCGAAGTTCGATCTGCGGCCGACGGATCTGTGGTGGTCGATGTGTCGGTTTCACCTGACATGCTCCGCTACTTGGTGGAGAAAGGCTCGGTAACGGTGGATGGGGTCAGCCTCACCGTCGCCTCGGTCAGCGACACGGGTTTCACCGTCGCACTGATACCGCACACCCTGGAAGTCACCACTTTGGGCTTGCGCACAGTCGGGGACACGGTCAACCTTGAGCTGGACGTGCTGGCCAAGTACGTGGAACGGCTCCTGGACAGAAGATGAGTTTCGCACCTATCGAAGACATCGTCGCCGCCATCCGACGGGGCGAGATGGTGATCATGGTCGACGACGAGGACCGCGAGAACGAGGGCGACCTCATCATCGCCGCCGAGGATGCGACACCGGACAACATCGGCTTCATGCTCCGCTACACGAGCGGCATCATCTGCCTCCCGGTGGTCGGGGAGCGTCTCGACGAGCTAGAGCTGCCGATGATGGTGGCGAAGAACACCGACGTCAGACGGACCGCCTTCACGATCTCGATCGACGCCGCCCACGGAACCACGACAGGCATATCCGCCGCTGATCGGTGCCGAACCGTCCTCGCCGTGATCGACCCCGAGACCACGCCCGACGATCTGGCGCGACCGGGTCACATGTACCCCCTGCGCTACGAGCCCGGCGGCGTGTTGAAGCGAGCCGGTCATACTGAGGCTGCCGTCGATCTGGCGGAGTTGGCCGGGAAATACCCGGCGGCGGTGCTCGCCGAGGTGATGAACGACGACGGAACGGTGGCAAAGCTCGCCGATCTCGAGGTGTTCGCAGCCGAGCATGGGCTTCTCATGGGCACCATCGCCGACTTGATCGCCCATCGTCGCAAGCGAGAAAAGGTGGTGGAGCGGGTCGTGGAGGCCCGGATCCCGACCGCACATGGTGAGTTCGCCGCCATCGGATACCGCTCACTCGTCGACGATCGCCAGCACATCGCTCTGGTGAAAGGAGACATCGGCGATGGCGCGGGTGTGCTCACCAGAGTCCACTCCGAATGCCTCACGGGCGACGTCTTCGGCAGTCTCCGCTGTGACTGTGGGGAACAGCTCGACTATGCACTCGCCACAATCGCCGAGGAGGGTCGGGGAGTCGTTCTCTATATCCGCGGCCACGAGGGGCGGGGCATAGGCCTTCTCCACAAGCTCGCTGCCTATAACCTCCAGGACGAGGGTCTCGACACTGTCGACGCCAACGTCAACCTCGGGCTTCCTGTCGACAGTCGTGATTACGGAGTCGGGTCCCAGATTCTCTACGACCTCGGGGTGCGGTCGATGCGGCTGCTCACCAACAACCCGGTGAAACGAGCCGCCATCGAGGGATACGGGCTCTCCATCGAGGAGCGAATCCCCATCGTTTTGCCGGCGAACAACGAGAACCAAGGCTATCTGCAGGCGAAGGCGGACCGCCTGGGTCACGAGCTGGACGTGGACAGCGCGTGACTCGAGTTGTCGAAGGCTCAAGCCAAGGCTCGGGGCTTCACATCGGAGTTGCCGTGGCTCGCTGGAATCAGGCGATAACCGAAAGGCTCCTCGACGGCGCCCTGAGACGGCTCGATGCCCTGGGGGTCGACGACGTCACCGTTGTCCACGTTCCGGGCGCCTTGGAGCTGTCGCTGGCGTGTAAGAAGCTCGCAGAGGCCGGGTGTGATGGGGTCGTGGCGATCGGGGCGGTGATCAAGGGGGAGACCGACCACTACGCCATAGTCGTGGGAGAGTCGGCACGAGGGCTGACGATCGCCTCACTCGACACGGGGGTCCCGGTCACCAACGCCATCCTCGCCGTTCACGATTACCAGCTCGCCGTGGATCGCGCCGGTCCGGGCAACGACAACAAGGGTGTCGAAGCCGTCGATGCAGCCGTGGCCATGGCTACAGCCCTCGAAGAGCTGGGCTCAACGTGAGAGATTTCGATATTGGCTGGCACCACGGCACTGGTATCCTCATGGGGACAACAAATTGCAAGAGCGGAGGCGCTGCCTCCCCACCCGGCCACGCACGGAAGTCACAGACTTCAGCTGTGAGCCGAGGTCAACAGTCCGACGGGTCCACGATCCGTGATCGAACGTTCTGGCAGCAGGTCTCCGCCTGCTGCCTTTTTGATGTGCGATGAGCACTTCGGAGTTGTTGGGACAGAACGCAGGAAAAGGCTGCAATCAACAGGAGGTAACAGCATTCCAGAGCTGCGCGTGAACGGAGCGATCCGGGCCAAGGAGGTCCGGGTGGTCGCCCCTGATGGAGAGCAAATCGGAGTGAAGAAGATAAACGAGGCCCTCTGGCTCGCTGAACAACTCGATCTCGATCTGGTCGAGGTGGCACCGAACGCCAAGCCCCCGGTTTGCCGGCTGATGGATTACGGACGGTACAAGTACGAACAGTCCGTGAAGGAACGTGAGGCTCGGAAGAAGCAGACACGAACCCAGATCAAAGAGCTTCGGATGCGAGTCCGGATCGGTGAGCACGACTTCGAGATCACCCGCCGCAAGACGCGTGAGTTCCTCGACGACAACGACAAAGTGAAAGTCACGATCCGGTTCCGCGGTAGAGAGCGGGAGCGGCCGGAGTTCGGCAGGGATCTGATGAATCGCCTGGCCGAGGAAGTTGCCGAGTACGGCACGGTCGAGCAGGCACCCAAGATCGAGGGTGCGTCTATGACCATGGTGCTGGCACCACTGCCCAAGGCGCAGCGTCCCAAACACCGAGAAGAGCAGCAGCCCCAGGACGAAGAGGAATAGGAGGACCCTGTGCCCAAGATGAAGACACACAGTGGCGCCAAGAAGAGGATCAAAGTCACCGGAACCGGCAAGTACATGCGCCGGCAGTCCGGACGCGGCCACCTTCGCCTCGCCAAGGGCAAGGCGACCTTCAACCGCCGTAAGGGCATGGTCGAGCTCGCTCCGGGCGACGCCAAAGTGATCGAGAAGCAGCTGGGCAAGTAGGAGACCGGCTCATGGCACGTGTCAAGCGCGCAGTTCATGCGAAGAAGTCCCACAAGAAGGTCCTCGATCGAGCCAAGGGTTACAAAGGCGCCCGGAGCCGTCGTTTCAAGACCGCCAACGAACAGGTCATGCATGCGATGCAGGACTCCTATCGCGACCGCCGGGCCCGCAAGCGCGAGTTCCGCAAGCTCTGGATCGCCAGGATCAACGCCGCTGCCAGGCAGAACGGCACCACCTACAGCCAGTTCATCGCTGGTCTCAAGGCCGCCGAGATCGAGGTCGACCGCAAGATGCTGGCCGAGATGGCAGTCAACGACCCGGATGCCTTCGCCCAGCTCGTAGAGGTCGTCAAGACCAACTGAGCGAACCAAGAGTGGACCCAATGGAGCCGGTCCGCACCCACCGCGCCAAGACCGTGGTGGAGGCGGCCCGGCTTCATCGCGCAAGGGACCGGAGGGAGCGCGGGTTGACTCTGGTCGAGGGTCCGGAGCTGCTGGCAGACGTGGCATCAGCAGGTGCCGAGATCATCGAGGTGTTCGCCACAGAACTGCCGCGCGGGACGCCACTTCCAGGTGCTGCCCTTCCGACAGCTGTCGACCAACGCGCTCTGGCCCGGCTTTCCGGCACCAAATCTCCTCGTGGGCCTGTCGCCGTCGTGAGGATCCCCACCGAATGGCTCGACCGGTCGCGCCATCTCCTGGTGTCAGTCGGTGTCTCCGACCCCGGGAACGTGGGGACGATGATCCGCACCGCCGCATCCTTCGGCTGGGGGTTCGCCTACACCGATGGCTCTGCAGACCCGTGGGCCCCAAAGACGATCCGTGCCGGTGCCGGCGGGCAGTTCCAGACTCCCGTCTCCAGAATCGGCTCGATCGCGGAGCTAGGGGAGTGGGAGACGGTGGCCACCGTCCCTCATGAGGGGGGAAGTCCCGACTCGATCCCGGAGGGCGGCGTCTATGCCGTGCTCATAGGCGAAGAGGCCCACGGTCTGCCCCAGCCAGTCGTGGCCGCTGCCAGACATCGTATGACGATTTCCACACCTGGTCCGACCGAGAGCCTCAACGCTGCGGTGGCCGCAGGGATCGCCGTATACGCCCTGTCTCGTGGTTCCGGCGATTCCGCGGACGGGGTCTAACCTGCCGCCCTCATGGATCCCATCGCCACGCTCGAGCAAGTCATTGTCGATGCACCGGCGGCCGTCGACTCCGCGGGCTCTCTCGATGCGCTCGAAAAGGTCGAATCGGCGCTTCTCGGCAAGGAGTCGCCCGTCGGCCAGGTCAGACGTTCCATGGGCAAGCTCGACGATGAGCTGAAGCCCGAGGTCGGGTCCAGACTCAACGAGGCCTCATCGCGCATCCGGGAGCTGCTCGCAGTCAGACGATCCGAGTTGGAAGCAATCGAGGAAGAACGGCGGCTTCGTGAGGAGACGATCGACGTCACCTTGGCCTCATTCGAGATACCGGCCGGCTCACTTCACCTGGTGCAGCAGACCATCGACGATGTAGTCGACATCTTCGTCGGTCTTGGCTATCAGGTGGCCACCGGCCCCGAAGCCGATCTCGCCTACTACAACTTCGACGCCCTCAACACACCCCCAACCCACCCCTCACGCTGGGAGTCGGACACGATGTATCTCGACTGGGGTGCCCCCGAGGACGAGGTCCTGCTCAGAACCCAGACCTCGACCGTTCAGGCGAGATGGATGGAGGCGAACGATCCGCCCGTCTACATCGTCGTCCCTGGGCGCACCTATAGGCGGGATACGATCGACGCCACTCACCTCCCCGTGTTCCACCAGATAGAGGGTCTGGCAGTCGACGAGAACATCCAGTTCAGCGATCTGAAAGGAACACTGCTCCACTTCGCCCGAGAGTTCTTCGGCCCCGACAGCGAAGTCCGTTTGCGTCCTCACTTCTTTCCTTTCACCGAGCCCAGCGCCGAGCTCGACGTGAGCTGTTTTGCCTGTGACGGGGGCGAGCCAGGTTGCAGGGTGTGCGGAGGCAAGGGCTGGCTCGAGCTCCTCGGCTGTGGGATGGTCGACCCCTACGTGCTGGATGCCGCCGGCTACGACTCAAATCAACTGAGCGGTTTCGCCTTCGGTATGGGCCCAGAGCGTCTGGCCATGACCCGCCACGGCATCGACTCGTTACGTCACTTCATCGAGAACGACATCCGCTTTCTGAGGCAGTTCTGATGCGAGACGACTGCCAAACGGCGGTCGCACCGGCCGACCGGCGCCTGTTTGAGGCCGGTCCGCTCGAACGTCAGCAGGCATGGGATCCCTGCAGCCTGACGTGGGCCAGCCTCAAAGTCGGCCGGCATGTTGAGGAGCAGTTCTGATGAAGGTCTCGCTGCGCTGGCTCCAAGAGTTCATCGATCTGCCCACGACCGATGTGGACGAGTTGTCCTATGCCTTCGACATGCTCGGGCTCACCACCGAGGGGGTCGAGAGGCACGAGGTCGGCTGGAGCGATGTGTACGTGGGCGAGGTTCTCGACATCGCGGCTCATCCAGACGCCGACAAGGTCCGGGTCTGCCAGGTCGACAGTGGGCAAGGTCCCACCCAGATCATCTGCGGCGCCTGGAACTTCGAGTCGGGTGCGACGGTGGCTGTGGCCAGACCCGGTGCGGTGTTGCCAGGCGACTTCGTGATCGGACAACGCACGATTCGTGGGGTCGAGTCGAACGGGATGATCTGTTCGGAGCGTGAGCTCGGCCTGGGTGACGACCAAGCCGGCATCCTGGTGCTCGACGGCAATCCGGAGATCGGCACCGCCTTCGCCGATCTCGTCGACCTACCGGATGTCGTCTTCGAGTTAGACGTTCCTACCAGCCGTCCCGACGCCCTGTCGCTGGTGGGGGTCGCACGCGACCTGGCCGCCTGGTTCGAAGTCGAGTACCAGGTCCCTCCGGTCGACATGCCAACCGTGCCTGGGGCGACCACCATCTCGGTCGAGATCGCTGATCCCACTGGATGCCGACGCTTCACGGCCCGTGAGATCAGAGGGGTGACAGTCGGACAGGCGCCATTGAAGATGCGACATCGTCTTCACAAGGTGGGGACTCGATCGGTGTCGGACGTCGTCGACGTGACCAACTACGTGATGTACGAGTTGGGCCACCCCCTTCATGCATTCGACGCCGATTCCATCGTGGGCGACAGACTCGTCGTCAAGAGGGCCGAGCAGGGTGAGAAGCTGGAGACCCTCGATCACGTCAATCGTGCGCTGTCCCCAGGCGATCTCATCATCTACGACGAGGCGGGCCCGACCTCGATGTCGGGCACGATGGGTGGTGCCCGTAGTGAGGTCTCGGGGACCACGACCCGGGTTCTCATGGAGGCAGCGTCGTGGGATCCGCCAACGATCATGCACATGTGGCGGCGTCACGATCTCCGCTCGGAGGCCGCGACTCGCTTCGAGCGTGGCGTCGACCCCAACCTGGCCGATATCGCCAACATGAGGGCCAGTGCCATGGTTCAGGCCATCAGCGGTGGTGAGATACTCGAAGGCGCCGTCGACGAGGTCGCTATCGCAGTCGAGCCGTGGACAGTCGAGCTTCCCGCCGGCGAGTCGGGCAGACTCCTTGGGCCCGGGTTCGAACCGCCCTACGTGACATCGATCCTGGAGCGCCTGGGTATGACAGTCGAAGGTGACGGTCCGCTCATGGTCACGGTGCCCACCTTTCGTCCCGATCTGACCCGCCCAGCCGACCTCGTCGAGGAAGTGGCCCGTATTCACGGCTTCGACAAATTCGACGCGACCCTCCCCACCGGTCCTGCCGGCGGCTTGAGCGAGACGCAGCGTCGCCAGCGAACCTTGACCCGCACCCTGACGGGCGCCGGGCTGACTCAAGCCATCAACCTCCCGTTCGTCAGCGTTGCCGAGCTGAACGGGCTCAGCCTCGAAACCGACGGTTCGGATCTACTGACCATCAAGAACCCGCTGCGCGACGAGGAGAGCAAGCTGAGGCCGACGCTCCTTCCCGGGCTCCTCAACGACCTCCGCTACAACCGCTCCCATGGCAACACCTCGGTCGGTTTGTTCGAGCTGGGCAAGGTGTTCTTCTCTGACCCCGACCCGGACGACAGCCGGCTGCCCCATGAATACGACCGTCTCGCCTGGGCAGTGGTCGGTGATGTCGGCGCCAGAGGGCTGGACGGAGCCCCGTTCCAAGCCGACGCCGCCTTCTCGTTGGGTCTGTGGCGGCTCATCGCAGAAACACTTGATCTCGATGCCAGAGTCTCACAGTCGACGCGCCCCGGCTTTCACCCCGGGCGGACGGCCGAGGTCATCGTCGGGGACGACGTAGTAGGGCACGTAGGTGAGCTGGCGCCGTCGACGGCACGCTTCTTCGAGATCGATGCCAGGGTGGCCGTTGCCGAGGTGGACCTCGAGCCGCTATTGAGAGAGGTTCCCGACCGTCTCTCCGTGACTCCTTCGGTTTTCCCACATGTGGACTTCGATCTCAGCTTTCTGGTGCCGGCCGCGACACCAGCCGCCGAACTGCTGGCGGCCACGACGGGTGCTGCAACTGGTCTGGTCGAATCCGCCCGCGTTTTCGACGAGTTCCGAAGCGAGTCGGTCGGCAAGGATCAGAAGGCGCTGGCAATCACCTATCGACTCCGTGCTGCCGACCGAACTCTCGAACAAACGGAGATCGGCTTGATCCGCCAGAGCATGATCGATGCGGCCACCGCCATCGGGGCAACCCTGAGAGGCGCGGAGTGACGAGGACCGGCGAGCTCGCATCGCTATTGGAAGGCCCGCCCGAGGTAGCAGCGCCGCTTCTTCTCGGATCGCATCTCATCTCCAGGGTGGACGGTCATGAGGTGGCCGTACGCATCGACGAAGTCGAGGCCTACAAGGGATCGGACGACCCGGCATCTCATGCATTTCGGGGGGAGACGATTCGCAACGGCTCGATGTTCCAGGACCCGGGGACGCTCTACGTCTACAGGTCCTATGGCATTCACAACTGCGCCAACTCTGCTGCCGGTCCAAAGGGAGTCGGTTGGGGAATCCTGATCAGGGGCGGTGAAGTCGTGGACGGCGCGCCGATAGCCGCCCGACGGCGGGGAAGAAGGACCGAGCTCGCCGACGGCCCGGGCAAACTCTGTCAGGCGCTTGGGATCACCCTGGATCTGAACGGAACTGATCTCCTCGATCCGAGCTCGATCGTGCATCTCGAATCGGGGGATCCTCCCGAGTATGTGATGGCGACACCCCGGGTCGGCATCTCCAAGGCCCGCGATCTGCCATGGCGATTCGTCGCAGCCTCCCAACTATCTGCCTGACGCTGGATCGGTTTACCCTCTCGGCGTGTCCGCCTCAACCTTGGAGAGAATTCTCCGACACACAGACCAGGTGGTTCCCGAGGACGAGCTAGAGAAGAAGCTCGCCCTCGACCGGCCCCTCCGCGTCAAGCTCGGTCTCGACCCCACCGCGCCTTCTGTCACCCTTGGCTGGGCCGTGGTCCTCCGCAAGCTCCGTGAGTTCCAGGAGCTCGGTCACACCGCGGTCCTGATCGTGGGTGATTTCACCGCTCAGGTGGGAGACCCATCAGCACGCAACGCCCAGCGCAAACGTCTCACCGCAGCGGAGGTGAGCAGGCATGCTGAGAATGTCCTGAGCCAATTCGAGAAAGTCCTTCTCGCCGATCGGCTCGAGATCCGGCGGAACTCGGAGTGGCTGGGGACGATCGACATGTACCAGATGCTCGAGCTGACCTCTTCGGCGACGGTCGCCCAGATGCTCGAGCGAGGTGATTTCGCCAAGCGATACGAACAAGGCACTCCGATCTCGGTCATGGAGTTCCTCTACCCCCTGTTGCAGGGTTACGACTCTGTCGCCGTCGAGGCCGATGTCGAGCTCGGAGGTAGCGACCAGCTCTGGAACCTGATGATGGGTCGAGTGGTCCAGGAACGGTTCGGGCAGACGCCTCAGGTGGCCATGACCATGCCGTTGCTGGTCGGCACCGATGGGACCAACAAGATGTCCCAGAGTCTGGGCAACTACATCGGGGTCACGGACCCCCCGAACGAGATGTTTGGAAAAACGATGAGCATCCCCGACGAGCTCATGGGGCAGTGGTTCCGTCTCGCCGCCGATTTCGACGAGGACGCGGCGACGAAGATCGACGAGGCCCTGATCTCGGGGGAGATCCACCCGAACGAGGCAAAACGCCACCTCGCCGGCTCGATCGTGACCCTCTATTGGGGTGAGGACGAGGCCAATACGGCGGAGTCGGAGTTCGACAAGGTGTTTCGTGAAGGAGGTGTTCCCAACGAGATCGAGGAGTTGGTTCTTCCTCGCATCGATCCCGTGCATCTCCCCGGCCTCATGCGGGAAGCCTTTGATGTCTCTGGAAGCGAGGCCCGTCGGCTGATCGACCAGGGAGCGGTTCGCATCGACGACGAGGTGATCTCAAGCCAGGAGGTCGCGCGCTCTATGCTCGTCGGCAAGGTGCTCCGGGTCGGAAAGAGACGTTTCGCACGTCTACTGGATTGATTGGCTTTGGCGACGCGCTTGTTCTATACTTCACAAGGTACGGGCAACCGCTCGTACATCCGCTAGACGGCGGAGTCCCTGTTTCGGGCTGCGCCGGTTTGTTTCTGCGCCGAGGTCGCGGTATGATCGCCGACCGGCCTGATTCAGAAGACATCAGATCGCGGAGCCCGCGCACCAGTAAATCGGTTGACGCGGCTTGAGTTTCCGGATGAAACTCAAACGGATCGGGCGAAGCCCGAGACGCCGGCTCCTTGACAACTGAACAATGTGCCAAACGAAATCTCTCCAGCTTCGTCTGGAGAGACAGCCAGCAGTGCTCATCCTCCCGTAAGGGTGGGGATGGAGCACTAGCGGTGGAGGTTCGTGGTCTCGATCACGAACACAATCCACAAAAATGAGCAATCAAGCTCGGGGTCCTCACGACCCCGGGACCTAACACCAAACCCTTCATTGACAGGATTCGATCCGCTCTCACGAGCAGATCAGATGAACGTACGTTGGAGAGTTTGATCCTGGCTCAGGATGAACGCTGGCGGCGTGCCTAATGCATGCAAGTCGAGCGACGCATTCCCGGTTCGTAAGAACTGGGTCTGACGGAGCGGCGAACGGGTGAGTAACACGTGAGCAACCTGCCCCGAAGACCGGGATAGCCCAGGGAAACCTGGATTAATACCGGATACCCTCTCGAGACCACATGGTCATGCGAGGAAAGGCCTTTGTGCTTCGGGATGGGCTCGCGGCTTATCAGCTAGTTGGTGGGGTAACGGCCTACCAAGGCATCGACGAGTAGCTGGTCTGAGAGGACGATCAGCCACACTGGAACTGAGACACGGTCCAGACTCCTACGGGAGGCAGCAGCAGGGAATCTTGCGCAATGGGCGAAAGCCTGACGCAGCAACGCCGCGTGGGGGATGAAGGCCTTCGGGTTGTAAACCCCTTTCAGGAGGGAAGAAATTGACGGTACCTCCA
>DASPGH010000127.1:0-22596 GCA_035620735.1 Acidimicrobiia bacterium
AGACCGCGCTCAGCTGATCGCGAAAAGGGCGGGTAGGGAGTAGGACGGCAGCACCGTATGAGGTCCGGTAGTTGCGGACGTCGGTCGAGAAGCGATGGACGTCGTCGCGAGTGATGCCGCGATAGCGCCATGCGGCAGCCACGGCCTGGCCGAACGACCACGAGGAGTCGAGCCGCACCGACGAAGCCACCGCCGAAAGCCGATCCGTGAGGGCGCCGGGCGAGGAGAAGTCGGCGGCCTGACCGGCGAGCTGGAACAACACATCCTGTTGGGTCCGTTGGCGGCCGAAGTCGGAACCGCCGATTGGCCGCCACTCCCCGTCGATGCGTTCTTCGGGATGACGCGACCGCACCCAGGCCAGGGCGACTTCGCCACCCACCCGTTGGCAGCCGGTGGTCTCGATCAACAGGTGCGCCTTCAAGTCGCGGCGCGGATTGTCCACGCAAACCGAGATTCCGCCCATGGCGTCGACGATTCGGGAGAACCCCGAGAAGTCGACGCGGGCCAGATGGTCCACGGGGATCCCTGTGTAATCCTCGACCATGATCGCGAGGAGCTCGAAACCGGATGCCACCGACGAGCATCCGCCCAACCCCGAGTTGAGCCGTGTGAACGTTTGCCGGCACTCGTTCCAGACGAAGAGGTCGCGGGGCAGGCTGACCATGATCGGCGCAGTCCCCGATGTCGGTTGGAGACCGAGGATGATTGTGTCGGCCAGAAAACCCGAGGCGTCGGTTCCCACGAGAAGGTAGGAGTCAAAGACCGAATCGTCGATCGGTTCGCCAAACGCAGCCAGGTTGAAGGGGCTGCTGTCATCCTCCACCGTGGCCGCCTGCTCCTCGATACGTGAGAGCTCGGCGTCCAGATCGTACGACGGCTCATCGTCGAACTCGAGGGCGGTGATCGGGGGCTGTGGTGAGACTTCGGGGTCGTCCTCGATGCCAGCCCGAGCCCGATCCGGGTTGAAGTCCTCGACGGCCACCGCCTCGAGTGCACTCGTCACCTGGTAGGTGTAGAACGACCCGACGCCCAGGATCAACCCGACGACGAGGATCGCCGACGCTCTCCAGGGGTGAAAGACAACAAACTTGACCAGAGCCAAAACTCGAGAAAATCTAACGCAGGGCCCTCTCTAACCCCGGCTGATGTAGACGGTACCCGTAAAGAGACCAACCAGCCGCCCGTCGGATCGGGTGACCTCGGCGCGATACGTGCCCAGGGTGCGACCTCTCGAGAGCTCGCGCACCGTTGCCTGCAATCGGTCACCGGGGCGGGTTGCTGCGGTCAGGACGAGATGGGTGTCGATAGCCACGGCGTCGCCCGCGCTGTTGGAGGCGAGGGAGAAGGCGCAGTCGGCCAACGAGAAGACCATTCCTCCGTGACCGACACCGAGGAAGTTGGCGTGACGGTCGCTCACTTCAAGTGCCACGACGATCTCGTCGTCGGATACCGACACCAACTCGACGCCGAGGTCGTTTGCGTATCTGTCTCCTTCGAGGAGGCCCCTCACCCTGTTGCTCTCGAATTCGCTCACGTCGAGGCAGGCTAGGGCAACGTTCCGGGAGATCGGGGAGACGACGCTACGCTGCCGCGGCGTGCTGGCTCTACCCCATATCGCATCCGGAAAAGTCAGGGAGATATACGAGATCGACCCGGACCACATGCTGTTCGTCGCCACCGACCGTATATCGGCCTACGACGTGATCCTGAACCAGACCATCCCGGACAAGGGGCGGGTCCTCACCGGGCTCAGTCTCCACTTCTTCGACTTGTTGGACACACCCAACCACATGATCACGACCGACCTATCGGACATCGAGAATCTCACCGATGAGCAGCGGGAGGACCTGGCCGGTAGGGCGATGGTGGTGCGCCGGGCGGAGGTGGTACCTGTCGAATGCGTTGTGCGGGGCTATCTGTACGGATCATCGTGGCGGGAGTACCGAGATGGTGGAGGTCCCACCACCGAGCACCTGCCGGACGGTCTGCAAATGGCCGACAAGCTCGATGAGCCCATTTTCACCCCGGCGACGAAGGCGGCCACGGGTCACGACGAGAACATCACCGAGGCCCAGACCCGGGAGATCCTCGGAGATGATCTCTACG
This sequence comes from Acidimicrobiia bacterium, assembly GCA_035620735.1. Taxonomy (GTDB): domain Bacteria; phylum Actinomycetota; class Acidimicrobiia; order Spongiisociales; family ZC4RG35; genus JANQRA01. Next base: position 2,107 of record DASPGH010000127.1, read on the forward strand.
AGGAGCTGCGCAGCCGCTCCCTCGACATGTACACCCGGGCCAACGAGTACGCAGCCGGGAAGGGCGTGATTCTCGCCGACACGAAGTTCGAGTTCGGGCACGCCAACGGCGAACTGTTACTCATCGACGAGGTGTTGACCCCTGACTCGTCGCGATATTGGCCGGTCGATGAATACGAGCCGGGTGGCGAGATCCCCTCATTCGACAAGCAGTACGTGCGGGAGTGGCTGGAGCAACAGCCATGGGACAAGAGCCCTCCACCCCCGGATCTACCCGCCGAGATCGTGGAGGGGACCCGCCAGCGCTACATCGAGGCCTATGAGCGCATCACCGGAACGAGCTTCGCCGACTACCTGTCACGACGATGAGAGTCACGGTCAAGATCGATAGACGACCCGAGATCGCAGACCCGGAGGGAACTACGGTCAAGAGGGCCCTCCATGATCTCGGGTTCACGGAGACGACCTCCGTTCGAATGGATCGGGTCATCCACATGGATGTCGACGGTGAGGACTCCGAAGAGGTCAGGGCACGTGTCGAGGACATGTGTCGCCAGCTCTTGGCCAACCCAGTGCTCGAGGACTTCGTCGTGGAGGTGGAGTCATGAAGACTGCGGTCGTGGTCTTTCCCGGTGTCAACTGTGAGCACGACGTCGTCCACGCCCTCGAAGCCCTAGGTGGGGAGGCCGATCTGGTGTGGCACCGCGACACCGATCTGGCCGGATTCGACGGCGCGATCCTTCCAGGTGGCTTCGCGCACGGTGACGCCCTCCGCACCGGTGCCATCGCCCGCCTCTCACCGGCCATGAAAGAGGTGGCGCGACTCGCCGCTGCCGGCGCCCCTGTGCTCGGGATCTGCAACGGGTGGCAAGTCCTCTGTGAGTCGGGTCTGATCCCTGGAGCCCATATCGCCAACCGTGACCTGTCCTTCATATGCCGGTTCGTGGACGTCGAGGTGGTCGATACCAACTCCATCCTGACCAGGGGGACTCAGGTCGGTCAACGGCTGCGCATCCCGCTCAACTCATACGAGGGCAACTGGGTGGACCCATCCCAGGAGGGACGTGTCGTCATTCGCTACGTCGACGATCCCAATGGCTCCCAGGGCCGAGCGGCCGCAGTGTCCAATGTCTCGGGGAACGTTGTCGGGATAATGCCGCATCCAGAGCGCGCCACCGAGGAGGTCCTGGGCTCGACCGATGGGCAGTTGCTGCTGGAGAGCTTTCTCCTCTCCCTCGTGCCGGCATGAGAATCGTCGCCGGTCGGCTCGATCCATGACTGCGCCAGCAACCCAAGAGCCCATACATCGACGACTCGGGATGACCGATCAGGAGTATCAATCGGTCGTCGGCATACTCGACCGGGAGCCCCGTCCCGCCGAGTTGGCCATGTACTCGGTCATGTGGTCGGAGCACTGCTCATACAAGTCTTCACGCAAGCACCTACGCCGCTTCCCCACCGAGGCCCCCTGGGTGGTCGTCGGGCCCGGGGAGAACGCAGGTGTCATCGACATCGGTGACGGCTGGCTCGCTGCGATCCGCATCGAGAGTCACAACCACCCCTCCTTCGTCGAGCCGTATCAGGGTGCGGCCACGGGTGTCGGGGGGATTCTTCGCGATGTGTTCACCATGGGAGCCCGCCCGATCGCCCTCTGGGATCAGATCAGGTTTGGTCCCCTGGACGAGCCCAGGAACCGCTATCTGTTCAAGGGCGTCGTCGCCGGGATCGCCGGATACGGCAACGCAGTGGGTGTCCCCACCGTCGGTGGCGAGGTCGAGTTCGATGAGTGCTACACCGGGAACCCGCTGGTCAACGTGATGTGCCTCGGACTCCTCCGCCGGGACCAGTTGGTGCTGGGGACCGCCGGGGAGCCGGGCTCGGTCGCGGTCTTGTTGGGCAAGGCGACCGGCCGCGATGGCATCGGGGGCGCGAGCGTCCTCGCCTCTGCATCATTCGACGACGAGTCGGGTGAGAAGCGCCCCGCTGTGCAGGTCGGCGACCCATTCGAGGAGAAGAAGCTGATCGAGGCGTGTCTCGAGCTGTATGAGCGCGGGCTGGTTGTCGGCGTCCAGGACCTTGGGGCTGCCGGGCTCTCCTGCGCCACGTCCGAGCCGGCAGGACGTGCCGGTGTCGGCATCGAAGTCGACCTCGACGCCGTGCACACCAGAGAGATCGGGATGACTGCACCCGAGCTTTTGATGTCTGAGTCTCAGGAGAGGATGATGGCGTTCGTCCTTCCCGACCTGGTCGAAGAGGTGCTGGCCGTGGCCGCCAGGTGGGAAATCGACTCCGCCGTGATCGGCGAGGTGCGCTCCGGCAGCACGCTCACGGTTCGCCATGACGGAGAGGTAGTCGCCGAGGTGCCAGCGGCGTCTTTGGCCGAAGACGCCCCTTTGTACGACCGACCGGCCCAGCGACCCGACTGGCTGGACGAGGTGCAACGGCGACACTTCGACGGGGCGGGCATGGACCTCGCGTCGACGCTGCTGGAGTTGCTCGCCGATCCCGCCCTCGGCTCCTCGGCGTGGATCCACGAGCAGTACGACCACATGTTGTTTCTCAACACCGTCGTTGGACCGGGATCGGACGGAGCCCTGCTTCGCATCAAGGGGACCGACAAGGCCCTCGCGGTCTCGACCGATGGAAACGGGCGGCTCTGCCATCTCGACCCCAGGATCGGAGCCCAACGTCTGGTGTACGAGGCGGCGCTCAACGTGGCAGTGACCGGCGCCCTCCCGAGGGCATTGGTCGACAACCTCAACTTCGGCAATCCGGAGAAGCCTGAGGTCATGTGGCAGTTTCAGGAGGCTGTCGAAGGGATCTCTGAGGCTTGCGAGGCACTTGGCATCCCGGTGGTGGGAGGGAACGTCTCGTTCTACAACGAGACCGACGGCGTCGACATCCACCCCACCCCCGTGGTAGGGGTCCTGGGCGTCGCCGACCCGATGCCCACCAACCCGCCAAGGCTCGATCGAGCCCGCGCCGGAATGGAGATCTGGGAGATCGGGCCGTCGGCGACGGACAACCTGTCGGGCTCGGCGGTCCAGCGGCTGGCCGGTGACCTGGGCGGGGTGCCAACGCCTCCCGATCCCGAGATGGCCAGACGGGCGAACGACCTGGCCGCGGAGTTGGCTCACCACGCTGCCGTCCTTCACGACATCTCCGACGGCGGTCTTGCCGTGGCGCTGTCCGAGATCTGCATCGCCTCCCGACAAGGGGCCGTCGTCTCGACCGAGTACCCATTCTGCGAAGACCCCCACCGACTCCTCGCCGTGATCGAGCCCGGGGGAGTGGAGTTGCCGGCAGAGATCTCACGCCGGATCGGGGCGGTCGGGGGCAGCACGATCGTGATCAATGGCGAGGAGATCGACCTCGTCGTCGCATCTGATCGTTGGCACAACGCCATCGCCCACGCTCTCGGCGGCTAACCGTTTGGGCCGGGTGGCCGGGTGGCGGGGTGGCGGGGTTGCCGGTTGGGCCGTCACGTCAAACCCAGGGTTCCAGACTTCGCTCAGCGAAGTCCACGGCCCGAAGAGCGAAACCCGGCACGAGAACGAACCGGGGCGAGAACGAAACCGCCCACGAGAACGAAACCGCCAGAACGAAACCACCCTGGCCGTTGCAGTGGATTGAGTGGATACAGTGGTTGTGTGGTCAGAACCATCGGCATCCTCACCGCGGGCGGTGACAGCCCGGGTCTCAATGCCGCGATTCGGGCCGTGGGCAAGGCGGCGCAGCGGGCCTACGGGATGGAGGTCCTGGGGTTCAAGGACGGTTTTCTCGGTCTCATGGAGGCCCGGTACGAGAGACTGCGCTCAGACGACCTGTCCGGGATCCTCACCCGTGGTGGCACCGTCTTGGGCACGTCGAGGATCAAGGTCGACAGGGTGGACAAGGGTGACGGCAGGAAGGTCGACGGCCGCGAGCAGATGCGCAATGTCGTGGAACGTCACGAACTGGAGGCAGTGGTCTGCCTCGGTGGCGACGGAACCGCCAAGAATGCCCTGAAGCTCGCCGATGTGGGCGTGCCGGTGCTGACGCTGCCCAAGACGATCGACAACGACGTTGCCGGCACCGACATCACATTTGGGTTCGACACCGCCATGAACATCGCGACCGAGGCCATCGACCGTCTCCACTCGACGGCACACTCCCACCACCGCATCATGGTGGTCGAGATCATGGGCCACAGCGTCGGCTGGCTCGCTCTGGGAGCGGGGCTGGCCGGCGGGGCCGACGTCATTCTCATCCCGGAGGTCCCCTACGACGTTGAAGCCGTCGCTTCGTCCATCGCGGCGAGGCGGGCGGCCGGTTCCACGTTCTCGATCGTGGCGGTGGCCGAGGGGGCGATTTCGAGAGATGACGCGGCCATCCGTGACTCGATGGAAGCGCAAATGAACTCCGCCGACAGATCTGTGAAGAAGTCGATCAAGAAGAAGATGAGAGAGTTCGAAAGCGCCAGGGTGGGAGGGACGACCCAGCTGGCGTCCACTCTGAGCGGGCTCACCGGTCTGGAGTCGAGGATCACGATTCTCGGTCATGTGCAGAGAGGAGGCACACCGACGCCGACCGATCGTTTGTTGGCCACCCGGCTGGGGACCGCATGCGCCGACTACATCGCCGAGGGGATCCACGGTGTTCTGGTTGCCTCGAAGGGCGGTGCCACCGAAGCGGTTCCCCTCAAGAAGGTTGCCGGAAAAAAGAAGTCGGTCACGCTCGACCACCCCTGGATAGACACTGCCCACCATCTCGGGATCTCTCTGGGCGAGTGACGATCACAGACCGACTCAAATCGGATCTCGTGGTGGCAATGAGGGAGCGAGACCCCGTTCGAGTCAGCACCATTCGGTCCCTGATCGCGGCGATCGACAACGCCGGTGCCGTCCCGGTCGAGTGGCAGGGATACGACTACGACCCCAAGACCGGTCTCGGGCACGACGTCGAGCGTCGAGCTGTGACCGACTCTGAGATCGCTCGAATCATCGCGCTGGAGCGGGACGACCTGGCCGCGGCGAGAGATCAATATCTGCGGTTCGGGGAGACGGCCCACGCCGATGAGTTCGAACGCAGAGTGGAGATCGCCGGGTCCTATCTCACCTGAGCAGATCTCCTACCCTCCGCTCCGTGACAGGACAGCCGCTCGGAGCGATCCTCACCGGGGGTCTCAGCACCCGCATGGGGAGGGACAAGGCCGACGTCGAGGTTCAGGGTGAAACCATGATCTCCCGGGTCAGCAAGGCATTGGCTCCGCATGTCAGCCGCACAGTGCTGCTGGGACCTGACCGCGAAGGGTGGGAGACCTGGCCTGATGCCGTGCATGCCTCAGGCCCTCTGGCCGGCATCGCCACCGCACTCGCCCGGGCCACATCGGACCAGGTTCTCCTCGTAGCCGTCGATCAGCCATTCGTGCGCACCGCCACCATCGGACGAATGATCGACATCGAGTCCGATCTTCCCATTGTCCCCGTGGACGAGACGGGAGCCAGACAGGTGACCTGCGCCATCTACCCAACCTCGATCGCGGCCGCAGCCACCGACGAGGCGCAAACGGGCGGATCGATCCAGACACTCCTGGACAGCGTGTCGTTTCGCCCGGTGACTCCGGATGAGTGGAGATCCTGGGGCGAAGACGGGAGATCCTGGTTCAGCGTGGACAGTGAGGACGCTCTGAAGACCGGGTTGGGCAGATTCGGCGTCTAGCTGGTCAACCGGTGAGGCTCGCCAGTCGCGACTCGATGAGTCTCCGCTCGGCATCGTTTGCGCTGAGTTGCAAGGCGCGTTCGAACTCGGCGCGGGCACCATGAGAATCTCCTGACCGTCGCAGAAGTTCGGCTCTCGTGGTGTGCCAGGCGTGATAACCGTCGAGATCGACCCCACGCAGTGCGCTGAGACCCGCTTCCGGCCCGAAGGCATATCCAACCGCCACCGCCCTGTTCAGCGCCACGACCGGTGAGCCGGTGAGGGGCCAGAGCAGGTCATACAAGGCGACGATCCGGTCCCAGTCGGTCGCTTCCCAAGAGACGGCGGATGAGTGACAGGCCGCGATCTTCGCCTGGATCACATATGAGCCGTCGTCAGGCACACCGTCGATGAGACCAAGACCCGCTTCGATTTCGCTCCGATCCCAGACAGACCTGTCCTGATCCTCGAGCAGGACGAGATCTCCCTCGTCATCGGCTCGCGCCTTTCGTCGGGAGTGCTGGAGAAGCATCAGGGCAAGGAGCCCACGGATCTCGGTGGCCTCTGGCATGAGCTGGTGGATCATGTAACCCAACTCGATTGCGTTCTCCGCCAGCTCTTCTCGCACCAGGCTGTCCCCCGATGACGCGAAGTAGCCCTCGTTGAAGATCAGGTAGACGACCGAAAGGACCGCCTCCAGCCGATCGTCGACATCGCGCCCGGTGGGCACCGAGAAAGGGATGCCCGCATCCCTGACCTTGGCCTTGGCCCGCACCAGACGTTGCGCCATCGTCGCTTCGGAGACCAAGAAAGCGTCGGCGATCTCCTGAGTGGTGAGACCGCCCAACGTTCGCAGCGTGAGCGCCACCTGCTTGTCGACCGATAGAGAAGGATGACAGCAGGCGAAGATCATCTGGAGACGGTCATCGCTGACGACCTCGGTCGTGGGATCGTCGGGGCGCTCCGCCTCGGTTTTCTCCAGAGTGGCCAGGAGCTCCCTCTTCCGGACGTAGGTGTTCTCCCTCCTGATCCGGTCGATGGCCCGACGACGGGAGACGGTGGCGATCCAGCCACCGGGGTTGGAGGGAACACCGGTCTCGGGCCATGACCTCATCGCCTCCGCGAACGCGTCCTGGATCGCTTCCTCGGCGAGATCGATGTCCCGTACCTGCCGCGACAGCGATGCCACCACGAGCGGATAGGAGTCCCGGAAGGCCGTCTCGATGGCGGTGTTGATCTCAGACATGGGAGACGAGCAAATAAGGTTGGCACAGATGCGAGAGACCGTGACCGGATTGATCTATGTAGGAGACCCCATGTGCTCCTGGTGCTGGGGATTCGCCCCCGAGATCGAGTCGCTCGCCGGGGACTTCCCGGTGGAGATCGTGGTCGGTGGTCTCCGACCGGGTCCCATGGCGCAACCACTGGAGGAGCGAATGTCGGGCTTTCTCCGCCATCACTGGGTCGAAATCGCCGAGCGTACCGGCCAACCCTTCGACACCGGTTTCCTGGATAGGCGCGACGGATGGGTCTACGACACTGAACCAGCCGCGATCGCAGTGACGCAGATGCGTGAGATGAACGAGCCCAGAGCGCTCGACTTCTTCACCGACGTTCAGATGGCGTTCTATGGCGATGGCAAGGACGTGACCGACTTCGAGGTGCTCACCGATCTCACCAGCGGATACGACGTCGATCGGCAGACGTTTGCCGAGGCGCTCACCAGCGACGAGGCCAAGAAGCTGGCGTGGGGCGACTTCTCACGAGCCCGCAACTGGGGGATCAGCGGATTCCCGACGCTGGTGGGAGAGCTCAAGGACGGAAGACTCGCCCTCCTGGCTCGAGGGTGGACGCCGGCGGAAACGATCCGGGATCGCATTAGAGGCGTCGGCGAAGCGGCCGGCACTTGAAAACGCCACACATTCCCCAGCCAAAGGTCCACGACTCCGCGGTCATCGCGCCCGGGTCGCACATATATGGTGACGTGACCATCGACTCCGACGTCTTCGTCCTTTTCGGCGCCGTGATCCGGGCCGAGCTCGACCGGATCGTGATCGGCTCGGAGACCAACATCCAGGACAACTGCGTCTTCCATTGTGACGAGAACATTCCGGCGTTGATCGGACGCCGGGTCACCGTGGGGCACAACGCCGTTATCCACGGCGCCGAGATCGGAGATCGCGCCCTCATCGGGATAGGCGCTATGGCCCTGAACCGCTCCTCGGTCGGCGAAGGCGCATGGCTGGCGGCCGGCTCCGTCCTTCCCGAGGGCAAGACGATCCCGGCATGGACCCTGGCTATGGGAACACCGGCCAGATCGGTGCGCGAGCTCACCGACGACGAGGTTGCCCACGCCGATGAAGGGGTCGACCACTACCTGGAGCTCGCCGCGGCATATCGCGAAATCTTCGGCTGAAACCCCGGTCTCGTGACTGTGAACTGGCCGGGCCTGGCCCTACCATCGGCTCGTGCCCGAAGAGGCAGCGGTTTCGTTTCAGGAAGGGCCCCGCGAGGCCTGCGGGGTCATGGCCGCATACTCCACCACGCAGCGCGTGTCCCATCTCCTCTACTTCGGGTTGTTCGCGCTCCAACACCGGGGCCAGGAGTCGGCCGGCATCGCCACTTCTGACGGAGAGACGGTCACCGTCTTCAAAGATCTGGGGCTGGTCAACCAAGTCTTCGACGAGCCGGCGCTCGCCGGTCTCGACGGCCATCTTGGCATCGGCCACACCCGCTATTCGACGACAGGATCGAACAACTGGGCCAATGCCCAGCCGGCGCACCGTCAGGTCGGGAACACGAGCGTGGCCCTCGGCCACAACGGGAATCTGACCAACACCGAAAGACTCGCCGCATCTCTCGGAATCTCGGGGGCCACCACGGATTCCGACCTCATGGCGGAGGGCGTGGCCCGGGTCATCGACGACAACAGGTCAGATGCACGCGGGCTGGAGATGGCTCTGATGAAGGTGGCCCCGACATGGGAGGGTGCGTTCTCTCTCGTGTTGATGGATCAGGGTCGAATCGTCGGGTTGAGAGACCCTCACGGCTTCAGACCCCTCTGCCTCGGGTCTCTCAACGACGGCGGCTGGGTTCTAGCCTCGGAGTCGTCTGCCCTCGACCTGGTCGGGGCCAAGTTCGTACGTGAGATCTCCCCGGGCGAGATGGTCGTCATCGACGCCGTGGGCCCCAAGTCCTACTACCCGTTCGAGGAAACCAAACCCGGGCTGTGCCTGTTCGAGTTCGTCTATTTCGCCCGCCCCGACACCCACATGTACGGCCGGTCGATCCAGGGGGCCCGTCAGGAGATGGGCCGCATCCTCTCCGAGGAGCATCCGGCCGAAGCCGACGTTGTGGTCCCGGTGCCCGAGTCCGGGATTCCGGCGGCGCAAGGCTTCGCCGCAGCTTCAGGCATCCCCTATGCCGACGGTCTGGTCAAGAACCGTTATGTGGGCCGAACCTTCATCGAGCCCACACAGATGCTCCGCGACCAGGGGATCCGTCTCAAACTGAACCCGATTCCCGAGAGCCTGGGCGGCCGACGTGTGGTCCTCGTCGACGACTCCATCGTCCGGGGCTCGACGACGAGGCAGCTGGTGACGATGGTGCGGGAGGCGGGCGCGGCTGAGGTCCACCTTCGGGTCTCGTCCCCCCCATATCGTTGGCCGTGCTTCTACGGCATGGACACCTCTGATCGATCGACCCTCATTGCGGCTCACATGGAGGTCGACGAGATCAGGGAGCACCTCGGCGCCGACTCGCTCGGATACCTCTCCCTGGAGGGCCTGCTCGGTGCCACCGGTGTCGCCGACGCAGGCTTCTGCACTGCCTGTCTCTCCGGTGTGTACCCCACGGCTGTTCCCGAGACCGCCGACAAGTTCCAGCTGGAGCGCTCCTAGCCCGATGACTTCCTACAGGGATGCCGGGGTCGACCTGGACGCCGCCAACCGGCACACCCAATCGATAGCTCTCTCCGTCATGTCGACATGGGACTCCGACGTGATCGGCGGGTTCGGAGGGTTCGCCGCCGGGGTGCGTGTACCGCCCGGCTATCAGGATCCGGTGCTCATGATGTCAACCGACGGCGTGGGAACCAAGCTCGAGATCGCACGTCGTGCTCATCTTTGGGATGGCGTCGGCCACGACCTGGTGGCTATGTGTGTCGACGATCTCGCCGCAGCCGGTGCCAGACCGATCGGGTTCGTCGACTACATGGCGGTCGGCTCGCTTCAACCCGCACGCGATCGTGTCATCTTGGAGTCGGTGGCCGCTGCTTGTCTGCAGGCGGGTTGTCCCCTGCTCGGTGGTGAGACCGCGGAGCACCCCGGCGTGATGGACGCTGACGCAGTCGACCTCGCCGGAGCTGTGATGGGGGTGGTCGAGGCGTCGGAAGTGCTTGGCGCGGCTCGAGTCCGTAGCGGGGACGTCGTGGTCGGCCTGACCTCCCCGAATATCCGCTCGAACGGGTTTTCACTGGTGCGCAAGGTCTTCGGCGACGAAGTGGAGGATCTGGCGGAGAGTCTTCTCGAACCGTCGGTGATCTACTCGCCCTCGGTGCTCGACGCCGTCGAGCGAGCCGAGGTCCACGCCGCAGCTCACGTGACCGGTGGCGGGCTCGCCGGCAACCTGGCACGGGTACTTCCCGCCGAGCTCGGCGTCACCATCGACACCTCCACCTGGGAGCGCCCGACCATATTCGACACCATCGCCTCCCGCGGTGTGTCCGAAGACGAGATGCGTCGCATCTTCAATCTGGGAGTCGGGTTCTGTTTGCTGGTACCGGACGGCGCGGTAAACGACGTGCTCGCCGCCACGAACCCCCACGACCCGAGAGTCATCGGCCGGGTAACCGTAGGAGAGGGTGTGACCATCAATTGAGCTTCTCGTCGGCAACGGCCATCAGTGGGGGTCCCGGCACCTGGACTGCCACACTCGAGGAAGGCTGGGACATATTCGGCGTGACCAACGGGGGCTATCTGATGTCGATCGCCACCCGGGCCATGGAGGCGGAGACCGACGGCAGGGAGCTGATCTCTGCCACAGCCAGCTTCATGAACCCGGCGACCCCGGGCCCGGTCGAGGTCGCGGTGGAAGCCCTGAAGCGGGGGCGCACCCTCAGCACGCTCCGGGCCACACTTTCACGCCAGGACCGCGACCTCGTCTACGTCACCGGGGTCTACGCCGATCCTGGACGTCCGATCAACGATGCGACACTCACCCGGGGTGCGCCTCCCTCCATGCCTGCTCCCGAGGACTGCATAGCGACCGAGCCGGCCAGTGATGCTCCGATACCCCCACCCTTCACCGGCAAAGTCGAGCTCCGTGTGCCATCTGAGGACGTAGCCGTCTTCGGTACCGCGGCTGAGGCGCGCAGCAGGGGATGGTTTCGTCTCCGCGATGGCGAGGGTTTGAACGCACACGCCGTCGTCCTCGCCACCGACTCTTTCCCTCCCGCCATCTTCTTCTCGAATCTTGCCGTCGGCTGGACACCGACTGTCGACATGACCATCCAGATCAGGAACCCGGCACCTGTCGGCTGGCTCGCCTGCCAGTACACGACCCGGTATGTCAGTGGCGGCATGCTCGAAGAGGACGGCGAGATCTGGGACGAGGACGGCCTCGTCGCCATCTCCCGCCAACTGGCCCTGGTCCCCCGATGACACCCCTCCACTACCCGAACCCGGGGTTCCTCGGCCCGGATACGGGGCAACATCGCTCATCTACAACGCGAAACTCATGAATCGCGTCGACCTTCAGCACCTGGAACGCTGCGTGGATTTGGCAACGGAGGCTCTCGAATCTGGGGACGAGCCATTCGGATCGATCCTCGTCGACGGTGACGGCGAGATTCGGTTCGAGGATCACAACCGGGTGGCATCGGGCGATAGGACCCGTCATCCCGAGTTCGCCATAGCCAGATGGGCCGCGGAGAACATGACCGAAGACGAGAGAGCCAGGGCGATCGTCTACACCTCGGGTGAGCATTGCCCGATGTGCTCAGCGGCTCACGGCTGGGTCGGCCTCGGCCGAATCGTCTATGCCTCCTCGTCGGCACAACTGACGGAGTGGCTCGCCGACCTCGGTGTGCCTCCACCGCCGGTTGCGACACTCCCGGTCCACCAGGTTCTTCCTGACGCCGAGGTGGATGGCCCGGCCGATGAGCTGACAGAGCGCGTGCACCAACTCCATATCAGCTTCTTTGGGGGAGACTGGGCTTAGAGACCGACCGACTGGACCTCTTCGAGAAGCCGGCTCTTCTCACGGTCGTCGAGGAACGAGGATTCGATCGAGTTGGCTGCCAGAAGTGCGAGACGTTGCTCGCCAAACCCGAGGTCGTCGTGGAGAACGGTGTAGTTCTCGCACACATACCCCCCGAAGTAAGCCGGATCATCGGAGTGAACGCTCACCAACAGACCGGCCTGCATCATGTCGGGTAAAGGGTGGTCGGACACCTTGTCCACGACGCGGAGGGCCACATTCGACAGAGGGCACACCGTCAGCGGGATGCGATCACGCCGCAATCGTCGCACCAAGGTGGGGTCCTCGAGACTGCGAACACCATGGTCGATCCGCTCCGCCCCCAGAACATCGAGGGCGGCGAAAACATAGGACGGGGGACCCTCCTCGCCGGCATGAGCCACCGCTCTCAGGCCAAGGTCGCGGGCATGGGCGAAGGCACGCTCGAACAACTCGGAAGGAAACCCGACCTCGGTGCTGTCGAGCCCAACCGCGATCACCCCCTCCAGGTGCAGCTCGGCTTCCCGAATCGTTGTGAGAGCGGCCTCGGGGCCGAGATGCCTCAGAAAGCACATGATCAGGTCGGCTGACAGTCGATGTCGATCGGAGGCATCGGCGATGGCGGAGCGGAAGCCCTCCATGAAGACCCCGAAGCCAATACCCCGCTCCAGATGCGTCTGAGGGTCGAAGAAGATCTCGGCGCGTCTCACGCCCTCGGCTGCGGCCATGTCCAAATATGCCGACATCAGGTCGTGGAAGTCCTCTGGCGTCTGCAACACCGCAGCTCCCTGATAGTAGATGTCGAGAAAGGACTGAAGATTCTTGAAGTGGTAAGCGGCGGCCACCGACTCGACGTCGGGGTAGGGCAGCTCGTAGCCGTTCCGGGCGGCGAGGTCGAACATCAACTGCGGTTCGAGCGTCCCTTCGATGTGGACGTGGAGCTCGGCCTTGGGAAGCCGCCTGACGAACTCTTCCATTCCGGGAAGCTAATGGCCTCGATGACTCATAGGGCGATGTCCTGGGGTCGCACCGGCGCCCGGTTGATCTCTTTGCCTGTGGCATCACGAATCGCAGCAACGACAGCTGCCGTCGAGGAGATCGTGGGAGGCTCACCGACCCCCTTGGCACCGAAAGGCCCCCACGAGCCGTCCTGTTCGATCAGCAATGCCTCTACGTTCGGTGCATCGAGGATGGTGGGGAGTAGATAGTCGGTGAAGGTGGGGTTCTTGATGACACCCCCGTCCATGATCAGCTCTTCCATGATGGCGAGGCCCACTCCCTGGAGGATGCCGCCCTCGATCTGACCACGTACCGACTCCGGGTTGAGAGCCTTGCCCACGTCCTGGGCGGTGTCGATCCTCACCACCGTCAGCAGCCCGAGCTCGGCATCGACGTCGACCACGGCGCGATGGCCGGCGACCGCGAAGTCGGCGTGGACAACTCCCTGCCCGTCCTCATCGCTCTCCTCGGTCGGGGGATGGCGGAACGTCACAGTCTCTTCCCACCCCTCGGTTGCCAGCATGGCCATCGGAACCAGCACCTCGCCGGCGCGGAGGACTCCGAGATCGGTCAGATCGTCGCCGCCGTGGGTTTCGAGTATGCGCTCTCTGAGCTTCTGGGCCGCCTCCAGAGTCGCCCCGCCCGAGATCTGGGTCTGCCGGGATGCCGACGTCGACCCGGCTGAGCCGATCTGTGAGGTGTCGACATGCCGAACCTCGGCACTGCTCACGCCGAGAGCAGACCGGGCGATCTGAGCGAGGACCGTCACCAGACCCTGACCGACTTCGATGGCCGCCGTCTCCACCACCGCACCCTGCTCGGTGAGCTTGACCCGAGCCACGGCATAGTCGTCGGAGCCTTCCGAGAAACCGAGGTTCTTGATGCCGAGGGCGTAGCCGACACCACGACGAACGTGCTGGCGCTCCGTGGTGAGACCGCTCCCGCCAGGGAGCGCCGCTTCGTCGCCTCCCCCCGGCATGGGCATGGCGGCCAGTGAGTCGATGACGTCGATGACAGGCATGGGAGTTTCGATGAGCTGTCCGGTAGTAGGCATGTGGTCGCCGGTGGCGAGGGCGTTGCGCCTCCTGAGCTCGAGCGGCTCGATTCCCAACTCGTCCGCGAGCTTGTCCATCTGCGCCTCGTAGCCGAGGCACACCTGAACGGCGCCAAACCCCCGCATCGCACCACACGGCGGGTTGTTGGTCCTGGCGCCGACCCCGTCGATGGCGATCGAGTCACACCGATAGGGGCCTGCGGCGAAGTAGCAGGCGTTGGCCAGCACCGCCGAGGTGGTCGATGCGTATGCACCACCGTCGATCACCACCTTCGCCTCGACCCTGACGAGACGTCCCTCTGCATCGGCGTGGTGCCGATACCACATCCGTGCCGGATGCCGGTGGACGTGGCCCGTGAACGACTCGGCGCGGTCGTAGACCATCTTGACGGGTTGGCCGGTGTGCAAAGCCAGCATGCAGAGGTGGATGTGGAGGTTGACGTCCTCCCGCGCGCCGAAGGCACCGCCGATCCCGGTCGGATGGGCGCGAACCTGCTCCGGTCGAAGTCCCAAGCTCGCCACCACCTGCGAGTGGTCGATATGCACGTATTGGCTGGTGGCGTAGAGGTCGACTCCACCATGGCCATCGGGGACGGCCAATCCAGCCTCGGTGCCCAGAGGAGCCTGATCCTGCATTCCGACTTCGTAGTAGCCCTCGACGATCACCGCCCCATCGACGTCTTGATCTCCGCGTCGGATCCTCATGCGACGGAACACCTCGTCCTCGTCGTCGGCGACCAGCGCATCGACCAGCGGCTCCATGGTCTCGTAGTCCACCACCACGGCAGCGGCGGCACGCCGGGCTGTGTCCTCGTCCTCGGCCGCCACAACCGCCACCGGCTCACCCCAGTACCGGACCTCTTCGGAGGCGAGCACCGGCTGATCGGCGTGTTCGAGACCAAAGACGCCCCTGCCCGGCACGTCGTCCGATGTGAGCACGGCGTGAACCCCTCCGATGGCGAGGGCCGGCGCGATGTCTATCGAGACGATCCGAGCGCGCGGATGAGGACTTCGGGTGGTCGCCGCCCACAACATGTTCTCGGCCCGCAGATCCTGGGCGTATTCGAAACTTCCCTCGAGCTTGGCGATCCCGTCTGGACGCAGGGTTGACTCGCCGACTCCACCCGAGACCCGGGATGGCGCGCGGGTGGTCCTCGTGGTCATGCCTCGGCCCCTGCCACTGTTTCGAGAGCGCGAACGATGGCGCCATAGCCGGTGCAACGGCAGATGTTCCCGGCAAGGGCCTCTCTGATCTCGGCCCGCGTCGGGCTCGGATTCACCTGGAAGAGGTGGGTGGCGGCCACGACAATGCCCGGTGTGCAGAATCCACACTGCACCGCTCCTGACTCGTGCATTGCTTGCTGAACCGCATTGAGCACTCCTCCGTCGGCGACCCCCTCAACCGTCGTCACCTCGGAACCGGCCACGTCGGCCGCCATCACGAGACAGGAGCACACCAGCGTGCTGTCCAGCAGCACCGAGCAGGAGCCGCATTCGCCCTGGTCACAGGCATTCTTCGACCCGGGCAGCTCGAGTTGGTCGCGGAGGACGTCGAGGAGGCTGATCGGTGTCAGGACCCGGGCGGAGACCGGCTCACCGTTGACGGCGAACTCGACGATCACCTCAGGCACCTCTCCAGCAACCGCCTACATAGGACGCCCGCAGCATGGCGGCGATACTCCTCGGTGGAGCGGTGGTCGGTGATCGGGCGGATCTCTGCAGAAACCAGCCTGACAAACTCGTCCAGATCGCTCGTTGATGGTCTGGCCACGGAGGAGATCATCTCCTCGGCCCGTAGGGCCCGAACCGGGGTCGGGGCCACCGATCCGAGCGCCACTGTGGTCCGTCCGTCATCCCGCCGACTGACCACCGCGCACACCGTCGAGATCACCATCGCGTTTCGGACGCCGACCTTGGCGAACTCGTGACGATCGGGAAGTTCGTCCGGCAGCACGACGGCGCTTATCAGCTCGTCAGTCGCCATCGAAGTTTGCTTCACCCCGGTGAAGAACTCGTCCCAGAGGACCTGGCGTGTGCCCGCCGGCGATCTGAGCTCGATACTGGCGTCGACCGCGGCGAGGAAGGGATGACCGTCGCCCGCCGGGCTGGCGGTGGCGAGATTGCCACCGATGGTCCCCGCATTCCTTATCTGCGGCGAGCCAACGGTGCGCGCCGCCTGCGCCAGCGCTCGTGGACCGCGGTCTTCGAGACGACGCCATGTGACGGCGGCACCGATTCGTCTCCCCTCCCACTCCCTGAGTTCCTCGACGCGTCGCAGACCGACCACGTGCTCGGGTCGGGTGTGCCCGAAATTGGCTTCGACCATGAGATCGGTGCCCCCGGCCAGGGGTCTCGCACCCGACGCCACAGCGGCGACCGCCTCGTCCAGAGTTGTCGGATGATGGGCCTGCACTGCCAGCAAACTACTCGGCCAGATCGCGACTCAGCAGATTGTGGCGCTCGATGAGGGCCCCCAGCTCCACGCCAACGACCCGCCCCTCGGCCACCAGGGGTCGACCCCCTACCCAGGAGTGGTCGACTCTGGGAGAAGCACAGAGAACGGCTGCGGCCACGGGGTCATGCAGAGCACCGGCGAACTCGACACGCTCGAGATCGATAGCCACGAAGTCGCCGGCCATGCCGGGGGCCAACACGCCGATGTCGTCGCGACCGAGGACTGCTGCCCCCCCAGCCGTGGCGAGATGCAGAGCCTCTCTAGCCGTCATCAGGGCAGCACCAGATGCAGCTGCGGCCAAACGGTTGAGGAGAAGGGCCTGACGCGTCTCGGCCATCATGTGAGAAGAGTCGTTGGATGCCGATCCGTCCACGCCCAGTCCCACCGGGACCCCAGCTCGGAGATAGCGTGAAATGGGGGCGGTGCCCGAGGCCAGACGCATGTTGGAAGTCGGGCAGTGGGCCACACCGGTCCCGTATTCACCCATCCTCGCCACCTCGTCGTCGGCGACGTGAACGGCGTGGGCATACCAGACGTCCCCTCCGACCCAATCGACGGTCTCCATGTAGGCCACGGGACGCAGGCCGAATCGCTCGAGGCAGAACTCCTCCTCCTCGTTGGTCTCGGCGAGATGGGTGTGAAGCCTGGTGCCCGTCTCCCGGGCGAGCGCCGCTGAGTCCCTCATCAACTCGGGCGTGACGGTGAACGGCGAGCACGGGGCCACCACCACCCTGCGCGCCGCTCCCCTCGAGCCGTCGTGGTGGGTGGCGATGGAGCGGCCCGTGTCGTCGAGGATCTCGTGATGTGCCTCGACGACGGAGTCTGGTGGCAGCCCGCCGTCCGACTCGCCGAGGCTCATCGAGCCACGGGCGGCATGGAAACGAATGTTGAGCCCGGCGGCACCCTCGAACTGGTCGTCGATACCCGATCCGTTGGGCCACAGGTATTGGTGATCGAACACCGTCGTGGCCCCGGTCAGAGCCAATTCGACGAGACCGAGACGGGTGGCGGTGCGGACGTGATCCGGTGTCATTCGCGCCCAGACCGGATAGAGCGTGCGGAGCCAGTCGAACAACCGGGTGTCCTGAGCCCCGGGAAAGGCCCTGGTCAGGGTCTGGTAGAGATGGTGATGGGTGTTGACCAGGCCGGGCAGGACGAGGTGGCCGGAGAGGTCGACGACCTCGTCAGCCACTGCGGGGATGTCGAGAGTGGGGCCGACGTTCTCGATCCAGCCGTCTCTGATGAACATGCCGCCACGAGGAATCTCCCGACCGTCCATCGTGACCAACATATGGGCGTTCCGCACGAGCAACGTCGACATGAGCATCAAGCTAACCGGGGCCATAGAGTCGGGCGCCTCATGACTCTCAACACTGAATCAATGACTGGCTGGACAGAGCGTTTGGCAAAGACGTCAGCCCGTATCTCTGCCGATTTCCCGGGAGATGGTCCGGAGAGGCAGCCGGTACACACGGTGTACGGGGGGGCCCAACTCTTCTCGTCATCGACACCGGCCAAGCTCGGAGAGCTCGCACTCGAGTTCATGCACCGATGGGCCCGGGACCCGGGTGCACTCGTCGACGTGCTCGACATGGACCCGGCGCTCGCAGTGCGTGTTCATCCGACCGTCGTCGAGAAGTTGGAGAGGGAGCCGGTCGAGGATTTTCGCATCGACTTCGAGGACGGCTATGGCCATCGTCCTGACGACGAGGAGGATGCCCACGCCGCGTCGACCGCCCGCGAAGTCGCTGCAGGCATGGACAAGGGGACGCTGTCCCCTTTCATCGGGATCCGGGTCAAGTCCTTGTCCTACGAGCTACACCGGAGAGCCCTGCGCACCCTCGACGTGTTTGTTACGACCCTGGTCGACGAGACCGGGTCTCTGCCGGACGGCTTTTGTGTGACGATCCCCAAGCTGCAGGACGTCGCCCAGGTCGAGGTGATCTCCGAGGCTCTCACCGAGCTCGAGTCGGGGCTGGGGATCGAGCGGATACCGATGGAGCTCATGGTGGAGACACCGCAGATGATCTTCGACGTCGATGGCACGGCCGGGGTCAGGAAGTGGGTCGAGGCGGGCGACGGGCGGGTTCGCGGCGCCCACTTCGGCACCTACGACTACACCGCCTCGCTGAACATCACTGCCGCCTATCAATCGATGGAACATCCCGCCTGCGACTTCGCCCGGCTCGCCCAGCAAGTGAGTCTCGCCGGCACCGGTGTGTGGATATCCGACGGCGCCACGAACGTCATGCCGGTCGGCGACGATCCTTCCGTGGTCCATGGGGCGATGCGTCTCCACTACGACCACATCAGACACTCACTCTCCCACGCCTACTACCAGGGGTGGGACCTGCACCCGGCACAACTGGTGACCCGGTACGCCGCGGTGTACGCCTTCTTTCTGGAGGGTCTCGACGCCGCCGGTGCCCGCCTCTCCAACTTCGTCGAGTCCGCCGCAAAGGCCACCCTGGTCGGCGACGTCTTCGACGACGCCGCCACCGGGCAGGGTCTTCTCAACTACTTCCTCCGGGCGATCAACTGCGGAGCCATCTCCGAGGAAGAGGCGGTCTCCCGCACCGGTCTCACCGTCGACGAGATCCGCACCCGCTCCTTCATCACGATCCTCGAGGGGCGAAGCAGATAGCGGACCCCCTGGCGAATCGGGTAGCGGACCCCCACCTGTTTCTGTGTCGATCTTCTCCCCCTATAGGGCCGCTCTTCGACACAGAAACGAGAGTCAGTCTTCCAGGAACCGGCGAATCTCCTCCACAACGCCGTCTGGGTCGCGGACGGACTCTGCGGGCGCTGAAGCGACGAATCTCGAGACCGAGATTCATCAGCTCGTTTCTGCCTCACCAAGTCATCATCGAGCCGATCAGCCTGGCGTGAGACCAGGAAATGCTGGCTCGCCGCGAAGTGACAGTTGAGCGTGACAAATCCGTTCTGTGTCAGCGGGTGACCGTCAGGTAGATGTCGCCGTATGGCTCGGAGACGGGTTGGAACACGACGTTGTTCCAGGGCATGTCGAAGCGGGTGAGGTCGAAAGGAAGGTGGTGCTGGTTGGGAAGCCGGAAGCTGATCTCGGACACCTCCGGCACCGAGCGAAGCACCTCCTCACCCATCAGATAGCCCTGGTGCTGCACCGACGCAGACCAATCCTCGAAGAAGCGGTCGACCAGGGTGGTTCGGACCAACGCCCACGTGGTGGAGGTATTGGCCGGCATCGATGAGTAGGTCCATTCCGCCGTGATCGACGTGGCCAGCAATCGATCCGACGTCTCGGGGAGCATCGTGAACCTGTCCTTGGGGAAACCTTCAAAGGCCGATCCGGACGTCTTCAACACCACCAGACCCTCGACGCCCGCCGCACTCACCTCGGTCTCACCGCGACGCAACCGTGCGATCCGTCGCTCCGACCCACCACCAACGAACCCACTTGGGGAACCGCGTTGCAACAGACGCTCGGCGATGGTCACTTCGGCGGCGTGCACGTCGTCACGCTTCAGGAAGTGCTCGCACAGCAGCTCACCGAAACCTTCCAGGTCACGCGTCAGGTGGTCCTGCGCCAACCCGTACACGGTGTTGCGCATGGTGTCGGTGGGGAGGACCGAGGAGTTGTCACCTTCGGTGTGCGCCGCTGCCACGTCCCCTTCGAGCGAGATCCAGACAGTGAGGTCGATGAAGTCGTCAGCCACCTGGCCGCGGAAGACCTTGGAGATCCTGATCTCGGACTTTCCCCAGCGGTTGGCTCCCAGCAGCAAGTCAGCTCCCCCGATAAGTCGTGTAGCCGAACGGGCTCAACAGCAGTGGGACGTGGTAATGGGAGCGGTCCTCGTCGACGGTGAAGACGACGTGCACGAACGGCAGAAACTCGTTGCCCCACTCCCCGGTCTCGAATCCGAGCCGGTATATCCCGCCCGGGACATCGCCAAAGCTCGAGACACGTCCCTCCTCGTCGGTGTCGAACTCGCTCACCGTGTCCCAACCTTCGTCGCCAGACCGGGCCAGGTGAACTCTCATCCCGCGAGCCGGCCCGCCGCTCGCGGTGTCGAGGACATGTGTGCTCA
>DASPGH010000128.1:0-8966 GCA_035620735.1 Acidimicrobiia bacterium
ATTGCACTGAACAGGACCAGGAACGCCGCAACGACCGCAACCACACCCTGGGTCTTGTCGCTCATACCCCGACGATATGTTTCGAGGAGGGCAGACAGTCAGAGTCGAAAGACCTGCCTTGAAGGGCCTCCGCTACTACCGGTTGATACCCGTCGATTCTTTGAGCACCAGTTCGGCGAAGAGTCGGACCTTGGCCTCCCATCCGTCTTCAAGTGGTCCCCTGATATCGGTAACCAGGACTCGGTCCTCAGCGACCTTGGTCAGTCCGGCATTCTGGAGCAGCTCATTCATTATGGGACGTACCCGTTGCCACTTGGCCTGTTCTTCCTCGGTGGGGAGAGCACCGGTCGTCTTGTCCGGTCGGGGGGCGATCTCGGTCGTAAAGATCGCGTACCTCGTCTCGGACGGCAGTGTCAGTTGACTGAGAAAGCGCCGGACCCTCTTGATCGGCTTGCCCCACTGGCCAGGCGAAGAGAAGACATACAAGTCGGCTGGCGGCAGGTCTCTCGGATCGGCGTCACGGATGTGGTGTACATCGACTGTCGCACCGAGCGCGTCTGCCTGCCTCTTGAACTCTTCGGCAACCATCGCCCCATTGCCAAATCTCGAAGCGTGGTAGTACTCGATTCTCATTTCACAGCCTCTCTTTCGGTTCTGATCTCAGGGTTCGATTGAGTTCGTGTCTCTCTTCAATACTGCGGCCCGCGGCATGGCGTGGATAGGGCCCTTAGCCCCGTAAACCGACCTCGGCAGGCCCATTCGAGATGTTGTTCAGTCCATCGGGTTGAGCCATCACACCCGTGACCTGACCAAGAGTGAACGCATCGACCTCGGCTCGTATGCGGCCGGCCTGGCCGAGTCCAAGATGGCCCCCTGACTCCAGAGTTGTGAGAACCGAGCCTGGGATACGTCCGGCTGCTTCGACTGCTGCCTGATGAAGAACCAAGGGATCATCTCGAGCGTGGATCAGCAACGTTGGAACGGTGAGACGTTCGAGCGGGCAGCTGTTGACTGCGGGGTTGGACGTGAAGGCGTCGAAGTCGATGCCTGCTGCCTTTGCGGCGATGGGAAAGAAGCTGTCGATGAAATCGTTGACGAATCGTCCGTCTTCGCCGGTGCAACGGTAGTTTGGCGGCACGCCCGCCATACGGACGAGGAGTCGCCGGCTCAAGAGTCTCAGCATCCAAATTGGGATGTCCCTGTTGAGGAACCTCGCCCACGACGGTTGAGCCACCGCGGTTGTGCTGCCCGGCAGATTCGCTGAAATGAGCACCAGATGTTCGACACGGGTGGGATGAAGCAGTGCAAACTGCAGGGCAGCAGTGGCACCCGCCGAAATCCCCACGACGTCGGTTCGGCCAACTTCCAGATGATCCAACACCGCGACGAATGCGTCCGCTTGGTCGGCCGGAGTGGCATTAGGAGGCAGGTCGGATCCCAGATACCCGAACCGAGACGGAGCGATCACACGTCTTTTCGGCATCAGCTCTCGAACCGAAAGAAGAGCACCGTCACAGCCCTGAAAGATGCCATGACTCACCAGCATCGGCTTTCCTGTCCCGCGCACAGCGTATTCGACAGTCCCTAACGGCGTAGAGAGGACCTCACGGTCGACTGCATCGAGACGACGGCGTGCCTCTGCCAGGTCACGGCGAAAACGGGAGACAAGATATGCAACAACGCCTGCGATCACGACGCCAGTTGCCCTGCCAGCGTTAAGCCTTGCCATACCAGGATCGTGTCACCTGAAATCAGCTCATCCCAGAGGACAAAGACCCTTCAAACCGCGGGCCTCCATGGCATCGGTCCTCCTGTTCCAGGACTAATCAGCAGCCGTAATAGGAGACCGCGCGCCCTGTGGATGTGGAGATCCACCTCAAGCATCGGTACGACAAGAAGGGCCTGGACGAACTGAAAGAGGCGACCGTCCAGGCAGAGAGACCTACGTCACTCGCCCGTTGGGGCAGCCTGTGGGACCACCACAAGGCATCGCATTGCGCCTCTCGGATCGATGTGAGGTGGAGTGAGAAAGCACCTCGCAGAAAATGAGGGGGTCATGACGCGAACCCTGTGGGCCATCCGTGGAGCGCGAGACGGCGGCAACCGCCGGGAGCGGCCACCCGGACGGGATCGGAAATCGCTTTGACCAGGGGATATGGTGGAGCTGGGGGATTTGAACCCCCCACCCCTCGTTGCGAAAGATGCGGTCACACCTCGTGAGCAGGCGAGACAGCCCTGTCTTGTGGGTTTGTGGGGCGGCTGTGGAGCGAGCGACGTGAGAGAACGTGGTGAGCCTCGCCAGGCTCCCCGAGCCCAGCGAGTCGTGAACCCGGCGGGCGCCACTGCTTGTAGGAATCCAAACACGCTTTGTTCCTAGGACTCGGCGAACCTCCCTCTCGATTACCTCTCGACTCAGAGGGTTGTCGGATTGATAGGGACCTAAGATTCGACGGGGCCGACGGTAGGTACCGCAATCGCCCTCACAGATGGCGCCGAGGATTTCAGCCTCGTCGACCTGGAGGACGGCGTGGTCATTGACCGATCCACTGCCTCTGCGGGCCGGGCAGATGCCTCCCGAGCGGTGACCGCGTTGCGGTCGCTGGGGAGGAGCACCTTTTCGACGTCTCGAACAGCCTCTGGATTGAGACGGCGACGGTGCATGGGTGGCTGCGTCGTTACGCCGACCAGGGGTTGGCCGGGCTGGTCGATAGACCTCGAGACCGGCTTCTTGTCCTCATCAAATGTCGGAGAAGGTCGAGGCTCGGATCGTGGAGATGGGTGGTTGCGCCGCGTGTATGATGCAGCCTCTGACAATCAGGAAGGCCGATGAGCACTGAAGAGAACAAGACTCTGGTCCAACGTTGGTTCAAGGAAGTTGTGTCCCAGGGCGATCTGAGCACGTTCGATGCCATCTGCGCCGTCTGTCATCCGGACTTTGAGATGATAAAAGGGGTAGCCAACCCCGCGCCTCGTGGCATCGAAGGTACCAAGGAACTGATCTCCGGCCTGCGTACCGCGTTCCCAGACCTCACCGCTACGGTCGATGAACAGATCGCAGAGGGGGACAAGGTCGTGAGCGTCGTCACGATGACAGGCACCCACAAGGGTGATTTCATGGGGATGCCGGCGACCGGGAGATCGTTCACGATCCCGGGGGTGAGCATCTGGGAGGTTCGCGGCGGTCAGCTCATCTCAGAATGGGTCAACTGGGATTCGATGGCCATGATGCAGCAACTAGGTGTTTCAGCACCCACCGAAGCCTGACACGCACTCGAGTCTTGGCATCCTTTGATATCGCTGGTGTGACGCCCGGTTTCTCAGCCTCTGATCATGCGACCTGAGCGGAACGTCTGTTGTAGGCCCGACTAGATCCTCACGTGGTTCTAGGCCCTGACTCAATCTCACGCGGCAACCTGAACACCTATCTTGCCCCTCGTGTGTCTTGTTTCGATGAGCTCATGGCCGGACCCAACTTCGCTCAGCGGAACGACCGTGGAGACTTCGGGCACTATCTGTCCTGAGTCGGCTAGTTTGGCCACTTCCGTGAGGGTGGGCCCTATCGGGGGCACGGCATAGATCATGTGCTGACGGACACCATTGGCTGTTGCGTCCTCTTCAGATGGCTGTCGCACTGCCGAGACGAGCACCCCGCCCGGTTTGAGAAGTTTCCATGATCGCTCCTGGGTGTCATCACCTACCGTGTCGAGAACCACATCGACCGACCTCGCCGACACAACATCTTCGAAACGGGAAGTCGAATAGTCGATGGCCTGATCCACGCCGAGTTCGTCCAGAAACGCGAGGTTGGACGACGCGGTACCAATCACGGTAGCGCCTCGCAGCTTGGCCAGCTGTACCGCGATATGTCCGACCCCGCCAGCTGCGCCGTGTATCAACACCGTCTGCCCCTCAGCTAGATCGCCCGCTTCGTAGAGACCTTGCCAGGCCGTGAGTACGACGTGGGGAATCGCCGCTGCATGGATGAAGTCAAGTGTCTGAGGTTTGATGGCGGCGTCAGCGGCGGCAACAACGACATATTCGGCGTATGAGCCGTCCCGATGAACTCCAGCCCTCGCATACACATCATCGCCGGGCGCAAACGTCTGCACGCCCGGTCCGACTTCCTCGACGACTCCTGAAGCATCGGTTCCCAATATCAACGGCAGCTCGTGGCTGAAGAAATCGACCATGTACCCAGCTCGGACCGCTGCATCGAAGGGATTGACCGACGCCGCATGTACTCGTATAAGGATCTCCCCTTCTCCAGGAGCGGGCCTAGGGGCTTCCTCGAAGATGAGCATCTCCGGCCCGCCGTAGCCGTGGAGCCGAACGGCGTTCATCATGTCCATGGCAAGCCTTTCCTCGGAACTGCGTCCGCACACTATCCGACCGAAACAGCAGAAGGGCGCCCGGTCCTGCTGCTAGTCGTTTGGCGTACGGGTGTCGCGGGACCCCATCCCGCCAATTTGGAGCACCACGGTGCCGAAGTCAGGAGCAGGAGCTCTATCTAGGCCAAGGCTGGCGTGGAGTCCTCATGACGAACACATGGGGCACCAACGGCGTCTCGGTATGACCATTGCTCGAGGGGCCGAGCGTCAATCAACCCTGTGAGGCAGCATCAGGACTCGAGTCGAGGTGAGCGACCACAGCCAAGACACGGCGATTGTCATCTGGATCCGGCATGCGGTCGACCTGGGACCAGGGTGTTTGGTGGAGCTGACGGGATTCGAACCCGTGACCCCCTCGGTGCGAAAGATGCGGTCAAACTGCTCTGACCAGGTGAAACAGGTCTCTGGCGGGGTTTTGTGGGACGGCTGTGGAGCGAGCGACGTGAGACGGTGTAACCGGAGGTAAGCCGAAACCGACCTACCAAGATGACGATTCGCCGGTCGTCAGGGCCGCGGCGCGCACCGATGACTTCGACAAAAGTCCGTTGCTGCTATCTCTCGCACCGCGTACGTTGACCGGATGGAGCTCGTCGAGCGGGAGGAGCTGCTCGGCCGTTTGACCGACCTCCTTGAGACAGCGCGGAAGAGTCGGGGACGACTCGCGCTCGTCGGCGGCGAGGCCGGATCCGGGAAGACCTCACTGGTGCGAACCTTCATCGAGCATCTCGACTCGAATGTGCGCGTGCTCTGGGGTACCTGCGATCCGCTGTCGACTCCCCGGCCTCTGGCTCCTTTTCACGATATGGAGCGCCTGGCGGCGGTCATTCGCCCCAAACGGAAACGCCACGACGTGCTGAGGACGATTCTGGATGAGCTATCACCGCGGACTGTCATGGTCGTCGAAGATGCGCACTGGGCCGACGGGGCGACACTCGACGCCCTGCGGTTCGTCGGCCGAAGGGTCGAATCGAGTAGTGGGCTGCTCATCGTCACATACCGCGACGATGAGATCGAAGCCGATCATCCGTTTCGAACGACACTCGGAGACCTGGCGACTGCGACCGGCTGTGAGCGATTGAAGGTGCCTCGGCTCACCGAGGCGGGCGTAGCCCGGTTGGTGGGCGAGCAGGCGATCGAACCAGGTCACCTCCATCAAATCACGGGAGGCAATCCCTTTTTCGTCACCGAGATCTTGGCGACGCCGGGTGCGACCCTTCCCGATACGGTGTCGGACGCCGTGCTGGCTCGTGTCGGACGGCTCTCCCCTCAGACGCGTGATCTGTTGGAACTCGTCTCAACGGCACCAGGCGGTCTCGAGAGTGACGTGATGCTCGAGGTCATTCCCTACGGCGGATCGGCGCTGGATGAGGCAGCGGAGCGGGGTGTCCTGATCAGAGACGGCAACCTCATCACCTTCCGGCACGAGCTCGCTCGTCTCGCCGTAGAGGAGTCGGTCTCAACGGCGTCGAAGCTACGCCTGCATCTCAGGTTGCTGGATATATTCGAGGGTCGACCCGCCATCAGCGTGGCACGGCTTTCCCATCATGCCTACGCGGCGGGGGACGGTGAGCGCGTGCTTCGGTATGCCCAGGCGGCGGCGAGGGAGGCCTCCGCTCGCGGGGCGCATCGTGAGGCTGCTAGTCAGTATGCAAAGGCGATCGAACATGCGCAGCACCTGAGCTCCTCGAAGCTCGGGGACCTTCTCTCGGCCTGGGCAGACGAGGCACACAACTTCGAGGATCCCCTTCGAGTCGCGGACGTCAGGGCTCAGGTGGTCGAACTGCATCGGCGCGCCAGCAACAGGCTTGGTGAAGGTGTAGCGCTTGTGAAGTTCGCCCGCGCTCTCAGCTTCAGCGGACGCTACGCCGAGGCTGAGCTTATGGCGGGGGCGGCTTCGCGGCTCCTCGAGGAGATCGGAGAGTCGCCTGACCTGGCACTTGCCCATGCCCAGCATGCCTACATCTTGGAAATGGACTACCGAGCCGAGGAGGCGGTCACCCGGGCATCGAGGGCTATCGAACTCGCTTCCCGCATCAATGCACCGCGTGCCCTCAGCCTTGCCCTTCAGGTCAAAGGCGAAGTGGACGTCATCTTCCATGAGAACCTCGACGGCGTCGATGAGCTGTCGGAGAGCCACACACTCGCCCTCGCCTTGGGTGATGACCACAACGCAGCCCTGGCTCTCCTCAATTTGGGGGCCAGCCTCATGGTGGTACGGCGCTACCGAGAGGCTCTCGTCTCTCTCGAGCAGGCTCTGACGTTCGCACGTGAACGCGACCTCGACCGCTGGGCCGCGGAAGCCATGGCGTGGATTGGTCGTATCCACTTGGAGACAGGTTCTTGGAAAGAGGCGGAGGAGCTGGCGAATACCGCAATGAACGACAAGATATTTCCCGGGGGAAACTCTGCCCTCTATGTAAATGGTCGCGTCCTCGCCCGTCGTGGCCTTGAGGAAGGGAGAAGATCGCTGGCCCGAGCCTGGGAGACGGCGCGCGCCCTGGGCTTTTTGGGCGTCCAGTGCGAGGCGATAACGGGATATGTCGAGGCAGCTTGGCTCGCCGGGAGCGAAGAAGAACTGGCCCGTCTCGTCCCCGTGGCACGGGAGATACTCGACCGAGTCCGTGTGCCGTGGGTCGCCAGCGAGCTCGCCTTCCGGCTCTGGCGTGCCGGTGAGCTCGCCGAGCCGCCAGGCTCGATCATTGGGCCGTTTGCACTCCACATGTCAGGCGACTGGGAAGGCGCTGCGCGCGAGTGGAAGCGAATCGGCTGCCCCTATGAGCAGGCGGAGGCGTTGGCTGATGGCGACGAATCTGCCATGCGACAGGCCCTGAGGATTTTCTCGGAACTCGGCGCCGAAGCGGCCGGAGACCGGCTCCGGGCCGCGATGCGAAGCTCCGGAATCAGGGGCGTTCCCTCCCGACCACGGACTTCGACCCGCGATGCCCCGGGTCAGCTCACTCGTCGGCAACTCGAGGTCCTGGCCCTGATCGAGGCCGGCCTGAGCAATTCAGAGATCGCTGACCACCTCTTCATATCGGAGAAGACGGCCAGCCACCATGTTTCCGCGATCTTGGGCAAGCTCAACGTTCGGTCACGAGCCGAAGCTGGCTCGATTGCACGGAAGTTGGATCCACCCCCATCGTCCAAGTAGGCAAGTCGTCCCCCAGACCTCTCGATGGCACTTTGAAGCGCGGTAAATAGGGAATTCGCCCGATGTGCCCTGGCGGCCCATTTCATACGGTGGCAGCGATCGCCAATGCCGCGAAACAGACCCGAGGAGGGAGATCTGCAATGACCGCCGACGCCAAACCGATCCAGAAGACAAGCGAGGACGTGTGACCCGATTTGCATCGGCAACAAAGCTTCTCGCCCCACTGCTAACACTGCTTACAGCACTTGCGGCGTGCGCCGGTCAGCCTGCAGCGACCACGGTTGCCATCACCCAGACGACGCTGAGCCAGGTCAGCACGACGGTTGTGCCCACGACCGGGGCCCCGACGACGACGCCGGCTCCCGACGCGGCTCCGCCAGAGATACGCGGGCCTTGGCGCGCCGAGCTCAGTGGGTTTGAGCCACCGATGGATCGGGTTTTCCTGAGTTTGAACGGCACGAATTACGGCGCGAGCTGGGGACCAGAGTCGCAGGGCGGCACGATCTCAGTGGTCGGTGACACGATCACTTTCTCGATGTACGTTTGCGAGGGTGCCTGGACTTATCGGTGGGTGGTAGAAGGTGACACTCTTACCTTCACTGCGCTCGAGCCGATCGATCCGTGCACTCGACGCGTCTTTCTGGATGGTGTCACCTACGTGCGCGGGTGAAGATGACCTTGGTGGCTTGTGTCCGCCGGGATGTTGACCCGGCCGAGGGGGTTGGTCCACCGTTGTCTGCCCAGGCTGAGTTGGTTCATGTGCCAGCCTTTGTAGCGGCGTTGTGGTCTCTGCGGCATAGCTCCCCGTGACGGGCGAAGAGCCTCAGCATTGGGTCGTCTTCCCAATCTTCAGTGATCTCCTTCAAGGGTCCTTCAATGAGTGCCACATACGCGACCACGGGCCGCGACCCGCACTGCCCCAGGTCAGCTCACTCGTCGACAATTTCGAGGTGCTGGCCCTCATCGAGGCCGGATTGAGCAACTCAGAGATCGCTGACCACCTCTTCATATCGGAGAAGACGGCCAGCCACCATGTTTCCGCGACCTGGCGCAAGCTCAACGTCCGGTAACGAGCCGAAGCTGGCTCGATTGCACGAAAGTTGGATCCACCCCGTCCAACTAGGCAAATCGTCCCCCCAACCCTCTCGATGGCACTCGGAAGCACGGTAAATAGGGAATTCGCCCGATGTGCCCCGCCGGCTCACGTCTTACGTTCGGCTGCATGCGCCCCCTGCGGCGGAACAGAGAGGAGAGAGACAGTGCCACTATTCATGGACATCCACACCATCGAGGGAGGTGTAGCGGCAGTCGATGTGGCGGCTGCACATGCTCGGGATCTGGCGACCCAGTCCCGGTATGGGGTGAAATATCTCCGGTATTGGGTCGATGAGGCGGCCGGCAAGGTTTTCTGTCTCGTCGAGGCGGAG
>DASPGH010000129.1:0-27486 GCA_035620735.1 Acidimicrobiia bacterium
TTGCCGGTGGTCGCTGCGACTTCGTTCGGGGTCGTGACGTGCTCTTGCCCGCACACCTCCACGTGGCCGGGATCGGGCGCAAGGTCAGGGGTCCGGACCGACGGACGTCATCTCCCTCAGGACCGCCATCGGCTCGTCGAAATCAGGCTCGACGAGAGCGTCGTCACTGACCCAGCGATAGCGGACGGTGCGGTCGCCGTCGATGACGAACACCGATCTCTTCGCCAGACCGCTGTGGCCCTTCCAGACCGAATACTGGACGCCGTAGGCGTGAGCGGTGACTCCTTCCCAGTCGGAGAGCATTGGGAAGTCCACTCCGAGGGCTTCGGAGAATGCCATCTGAGAGAAGGTCGCCGTTACCGCTACCGCCACCGGTTCGGCGCCGATCCTCCGGATCTCGGGGGTGAGTGAGCCCAACTGGGCCAGCTCGTGCCCTCAGACATGGCCGAAGTCGAAGACGTAAAAGACGAGCAGCACCGGTCCGATTGCGAGGAGGTCTTGGAGCGCCACGTTCTCGTCGAAGGTGCGTCTCAGTTCGAATGAGGGGGCGAGGTCACCTTCGGCCAGGACACGATCCGACCCTGGCTTCATGACCCGCCTGGTGTCTTCTCGCATCGGCCGGAACCTACCAGTCGAGCGTTGTCCCTGTACTATCGATTTTGTAGACCCAGCGGGCGGAGAAAGCCGGATGACGGAGAACCACAAGATTCAGTTGGCCTCGATCGGTCTCGGCTGGTGGGGTGAGATGCTGGCCACCGCAGCTCGCCCCGTCGCCCGCATCTCCCAGGTCTACGCCCGCAGTCAGCAGGCTCGCGACGATTTTGCGGCCCGTCACTCGGCGAAGGCGGCCCCGGATCTGAACTCGATCTGGGCCGATTCGAGCATCGACGGGGTGCTCATCGCCACCCCACACAGCGTTCGCGCCGAGCTGGTGGAGGCTGCTGCCGCCGCCGGCAAGCATGTCTTCGTCGAGAAGCCACTTGCACTGACGGTGACCGAAGCCGAGAGATGCGTGACGGCCACCCGGAGGGCGAATGTCATCTTGCAGGTGGGACACAACAAGCGACGACAGTCGGCGATTCGAGCTATGAAGACCGCGATCGACGCCGGCGAGGTGGGTCAGATCCAGGCGATAGAGACCGAGATATCGCTGCCTCTGGTGTACAAACCCGATCTGCCCCAGTGGCGGCAGGAGGCGGAGCATCTGCCTGCGGGAGGGATGACCCCCCTCGGTGTGCACATGATCGACACGATCCAGTACCTGGGCGGGGACATCAGCAGGGTCATGGCGATGATCACACGAGTGACGGACCGTCTCGATCTCGACGACAGCACGATCTGTCTCTTCGAGCTCGCCACGGGTCCCCTGGCGACGCTGAGCACTCTCATTGCTACCGGCCCGGTGCAGACGGTCACAGTCTTCGGCACCGAGCAGGTGCTGTGGGCCGAGCATGACGGGACCAGGCTTCATCGCCAGATCCGGGGCAGTCTCGACCGGGTCGAGGTGCCCCTCGAGCCAGTCGACACTCTCGTCGAAGAGCTCGCCGAGTTCGTTCGGTGCATCGAGACCGGAGAAAGACCCGAGACGGGCGGTCCGGAGGCGCTCAGTGTCGTCGAGGTGTTCGAGGCAGTACTCGAGAGCGCAGAGACAGGACGGGCTGTCCCTATCGGCCCCGATAGAACCGCCCGATAGCAATGCCCGATCTGACCCTCTCCGACGCAAACGCCATCATCGCCGCTGCGCTTCGCCGATCAGCGGAGGCCGAATATCCCCCGATGGCCGTGGTGGTCGTCGATCAGGCGGGAGACATCAAGGCAGCGCAGCGCGAAGACGGAGCCAGCATGTTTCGAGTCGATGTCGCGCTCGGGAAGGCCTGGGGAGCGGTCGCGTTCGGTGTCTCCAGCAGGGCCCTCGCCGGGAGAGCCGAGCACAACCCGAACTTCTTCCTCTCTCTTTCTGCAACCTCACAGGGTCGGCTGCTACCGCAAGCCGGCGCGGTCCTGATCCGGGACCAAAGCGGGGGCACGATTCTCGGCGCGGTCGGGGCCAGCGGTGGCAGGGGAGATGACGACGAGGAGATCTGTGCGTTCGGTGTGACGGAGGCGGGGTTCTCCGTCGACTGACATCAGTCGAGGAGACGCTCCTCGTACTCCACCCTCGACAGGAGATGAGGTTCATCGTCGGTGATCAGGACCATGTCCTCGATGCGGACACCTCCACCCCCACGGACATCGGGCACCCACACCAGCGGCTCGACGGCGAAGACCATGTTGGGCTGAAACTCATACGTCGTCGCCCCGGGCAGGGTTTCGCCTATGTATGGGGGCTCGTTGGCCCCCATGCCGATTCCATGACCGATGAAGAGACTGAAGAGGTGGTCGCCAAAGCCAGCCTCGGAGATCTTGGCGATGATCGCATCCGCGCACTCCTTGTTCGTGAATCCGGGTCGCATCATCTCGATACCTGCCATGAGCCCCTCGTAGACAGCGGTGTAGATCCGCTTCTGCAGCTTGGTGGGACGACCCACGATCGTGGTGCGGCCGATGTCGGCGAAATAGCCGTTCCACATCGCTCCGATGTCGATGAAGCAGAGGTCCTGGTTCCGGATGATCTTGTCGGTCGCCAGCCGGTGCGGTGGGGACATGTGCTCTCCCGAGGCCACAAACGGCGTGATGACATGTGCCATCTCCCCGCCCAGCTGGAACAAAGTCTGCATGGCGTCGCCGGCGACATCCATCTCACGTCTGCCGGCGCGGGTCTCGTCCAGTGCTCGCTGGGTGACCGAGTCACCGATGGCGCATGCCTCCTCGATGATCTCCACCTCGAGATCGCTCTTGACCCAGCGCGCCTGCTGCATGATCGTGTCACCGTCGATCAATTCGACATCCGGGAGATGGCTCCCCAGGGCTTTGATGAGCGAGATATTTGCCTGGTCAACGGCGAGACGTCCTGACGTGAGGCCCCGTTCCGCGAGAAGGGGGGTCAGGATGTCGGTCACGAAGCCCTCGACCATCTCCCTCTGCTCCATGATGGGGACCGCATGCGCCTCTCCGATCCAGCTCATCCCCAATCGAGCTTTGTCGATCTCTCCTCCGGAGCCGAGGAGAACCGGCTCTTCCCCTCGAGCCAGGAAAGCTCCGTTGAGCGAGGTGGTCTTCCCGGCAATGAGCTGGGCGCGCAAGCCGGTCAGGTAGCGAACGTTCTCGTCCTTCCAGACCAGGAGCATGTCGGCTTCTGACCCGGCCAGCGCCTCGAGGGTCCTGGCCACTCGATGTTCGCGGAGTCGCCCGAAGTCGTACCTATCCTCCCAATCGACCGCGAATGGGCCTTTTGCGTAACCGGCGATGGCGCGCTCCTCGCTGCGATGACGTCGAATTTGCCGATCGGGTTGCCTCGGCAGCCGGTTCGGTAGTCGGTATAGTACAGGACGCCGTGACGACGTTCTGCCACGGATATCACCTTCTGAAAGGGGCGCTTTGGTCGGGAACGAGTTAGTCAGCCTGGTAGCCGCGTCCAACTCTCGTAGGGTGACGGCAGTCGACCTCGTCCGGGAGACCCTCCGATCGGCGATCCTGCGTGGCGACCTCCCGGGCGACACGCGTCTGGTGCAGACCGAGATAGCGACCCAGCTGGAAGTCAGCACGACACCGGTCCGAGAGGCCATGCGAGATCTTGCCAGCGAGGGTCTCATCACTCTCGACAGCCATCGGATCGGAACAGTTCGCAAGCCCGATTGGGAGGAGATGGAGTCGATCGTCGAGATCCGGCGCGCTCTGGAACGGCTGGCGCTGGAGCGGGCCATGGCCAACATCCAGCCGCCGGAGCTGCAAAAGGCTCGCGGTCTCGCCGATCAGCTGGCGGGCGATGTCGACATCGGGACCTGGGTGCAGGCCAACAGTGAGTTCCATTCCGTCTTCCACCGCGCCATCCCGATCAAGCGCTTGGCGACTTTCGTGGAGTCGTTGGAGAGCGCGGGCGGTGTTTTCGTGGCACAGGCGCAGCGAATTCATCCCGAGATCAGAAAGCGTGCGGTCGCAGATCACTACGCATTGCTCGATGCGTTCGCCGAGGGCGATCTCGAGGCCGCCGTCGAGATTCAGTACGACCATGTGAGTCTGCCCCTGGAGGGACATCCCGAAGACTCGTCCTAATCCCCGAGCGCGACACCCAACCCGAGCTGGTCTGCCACGGAATCGAGCCCGGCGGCCACGGCTTCGGAGAGCTCGACCCCCTCGCTGAGCTGGCGTTTCTGTCTGTCCCGGGCCAAATCACCTGGGATCTTGACCGAATGGGGCTGACCCGCTGAACGCAACTCGGCGAGAGACGTTCTGACGGCATCCGTGAACTCGCCCAGATCGCGGAAGAGATCGGGTCGCATGACGAATATCGCCTGTCCTGTGTTCGCCTCCCGGTCGGGGATTGCGCGATGATCGATCACGTCCCCAGCGAAGGCAGCCCCGTTCAGCGTGCCCGCCAGAAGACCGATGGCCATGTTGAGCCCCGAGCCCTTGTAGCCGCCGATCGGCGTCAGAAAGCCCTCGTCGGCTTGTCGCGGGTCGGTTATGGGCGTTCCGTCGGGACGCATCACCCACCCTTCCGGCATCTGCTCTCCGCGTTGTGCCAGGACCTTGATCGTTCCGTGAGATGCGACGGTGGTTGCGATGTCGAGGAGGAACTCCGGACCGTCGACTCCGGGGATCGCGATGGAGATCGGGTTGGTGCCGAGCAGGCGGTCCCGTCCTCCCCATGGCGGCATCACGTTGGCGCTGGCCACCGCCAGGTACACGGCGATCATTCCCTGTGCCGCCGCCATCTCCGTGTACACGCCGGCTGCGCCCGCGTGGTTCGATCGGACCGTCCCCACCCAGGCCATGCCGCTTTCGGCTGCCTTTTCGATGGCGGTCTCGACCGCGAGGGTCATCACCACTTGCCCGAGACCGTTGTCTCCCTGGACCAGACCGCTCACCGGCGTCTGTCTGGTGACGACGATATCGGGGCGGAGATTGATGCCACCGGCCTGGATTCGGGCCACGTAGGAGGGAACCCTGATCACGCCGTGACCCGTCCTGCCCCGCAGATCGGCTTCGATGAGCCGGGAGGACGTGGTTGCGGCATGCTCGGCGGTCACGTCGACGGCCCGGAAGACGTCGGTGACGAAGCTGTGGAGACGAGTGAGTGGGACTCTCACGAGTCGAACTGGTCGACGGTTTCGCCGGTGTCGGCAAAGGTTCGCGTGACATGGGTGCTCCCGTACACCCACAAGATCCTCATCCAGGTGTCACCGGTGTTGACGAAGCGGTGAAATGCACCAGCCGGGATCTGGGTGGTGTCGTAGGGTCGAGCCGGCAACTCCTCGCCCTGAATCACGGCGACTCCTGCTCCTTCGACCACCGTCACCTGCTCGATGGTGTTGTGACTGTGTAACCGGATGCTCGCTCCGGGGGGAAAGCTGGTGATCCCCATGCTGAAGCCCTGCCCGGCCAGCGGCTGGGGGGTGAGTCGGACGCTCTCGATGCCGTCTCCTCGAGCAACCACGTCCTGTTTGGCGTACTCGATCAGCCGTGCAACCTCATTCGGTAGGGTCATGTCATCGACTCTCCCACGTTCTGGCTGGAAACACCGCACGCCCCGGGTCGAACGGCTCGTGCATCGTATATGATGTAGAATGGATCTGTCGAAGAGAAGTGGAGAACCGATGGCCGATGAGCCCTGGAAGACCGAGAAGTTCTTCTCCAGCCCGTGGAACTACCTGCCTGAGGTAACGGAGTCTTTCAACTTCCCGGAGAAGGTCACCATCCACGATGTAACTCTTCGCGATGGCGAGCAGCAGGCCGGCGTGGAGTTCACCGCCGATGAGAAAGTCCGCATCGCCGAGGCCCTGGCCGATGCCGGGATCCATCGAATCGAGGCCGGGCTGCCTGCGGTCTCTCCAGCCGACAGGGAGGCGATCGAGCGTATGGTCGCCGCCGAGCTCCCCACTGAGATCTATGCCTTTTCCCGGTGCATGGTTCCGGACGTCGAGTTGGCCCTGGATACCGGGGTCGAAGGTGTTGTGATGGAGGTCCCGGCCAGCCACCACCTCATCGAGAAGGCCTACCGCTGGCCGGTCGAGAAGGCGATCGAGGCCTCGGTCGAGGCGACGAGACATGCTCACGAGAACGGGCTCAAGGTCACATTCTTCCCGATCGACGCGACACGATCGACGATGACTCAGCTTCTCGACGATCTCGAGACCGTGGCAACCAACGGGCACGTGGACAACATCGCCCTTGTCGATACCTTTGGGGTCACGTCGCCGCATGCCATTCGCTACTACACCCAACGCGTGAAAGAGCGTCTCGATGTCCCCCTCGAGACTCATTTCCACATGGATTTCGGGATGGGCGTGGCCAACAGCATCCTCGCGGTGGCCGAGGGCGCATCGGTGATCCACACCACGGTGAGCGGCATCGGAGAGAGGGCGGGCAACGCCCCGACCGAGGAGACAGTGCTGGCCCTGCTCACCATGTACGGGATCGACACCGGGATCGAAACGGAGCGCTTCACCGACATCGCCCGACTGGTCGCCGACCTGTCCGGTGTCGTCCAACCGGCCAACCGGCCGATCACAGGCGAGCGTCTCTACAACGTCGAGTCCGGCATCATCGCCACCTGGGTGAACAACGTCGGTGATGATCTCATCGAGCCGTTCCCCTTCCGTCCCGAGCTGGTCGGACAGACCTCCCCGGAGATCGTGCTGGGCAAGGGGTCGGGTCTCGACTCCGTGGCGATCTGGCTGGGGCGGCACGGCATCTTCGACGCCGAGACCAAAGAGATCGAGGCCATCCTCGCCGAGGTCAAGGGGAAGTCTCTCGCCAAGAAGGGCCTCCTCGACGACGACGAGTTCCTCGACATAGTCAGGGAAATCCTCCCGGGCAGGGTCGACTGAGCAACACGAGCAGGGAGAAGACGAAAGACGATGAGAGAAGCATTCTTCGGTTTGAGCACCGACTGGAAAGAAGGCATCAACTGGGCCAACGTCCGTGAGTGGAGGCTGAAGCGGGCTCATGAGGCGATGGAGCGTCACGGTCTGGGTGCCATGCTCCTCTTCTACGACGAGAACATGCGGTACGTCTCGTCGACTCTCACCCCCGGCTGGAACCGTCTCAAGCCGGGTCTTCGCTACGTGGTGATCCCCAATGGGAAGAAGCCGATCGTCTACGAGCAGGGTGACATCGGATTCCACCTCGAGGTGCACAACCCCTGGATCCCCAAGGAGAACATCCGCTATTCGTATGCCTGGATCAAGGGCGCCGTGGGGCCGGCGGCCGACCAGCAGGTGAACAAGTTCGTCAACGCACTCATGAACGATCTCGAAGAGGCCGGGGTCAGCGACATGCCACTGGGCGTCGATTTCATCGACATCAACCTGATCAAGGAGTTCGAGAAACGCGGGATCACCTGGACCGACGGGATGAGCCCCATGATGGAGGCCAGAGCGATCAAGAGCCCCGATGAGATCAAGGCCTTCTCGATCGTGGGTGCGATCTGCGATTACGTCCACTACGAGATCACGAACTTCATCAAGCCGGGTCTCACCGAGAACGAAGTTGCAGCCTTCGGGTTCGAGAAGCTGTACTCGATCGCGGGGATGGAGGACGTCGAGGATGTCATCGTCTCGTCCGGTCCCAATGCCTGGCCCAACTGGCGAAATTTCTCCGATCGGATGATCAGGCCGGGAGAGCTGGTGATCATCGACTTGGCCGCGCTGACGTGGAACGGGTTCAAGTCGTGCGTTTACCGCACGTATTGCGTCGGCGGTAAGCCCACAGACGAGCATCAGCAAACCTACGACCTGGCACACAAATGGCTTTGGGACTCCATCGAGGCGACCAAGCCAGGCGTGACCACGGCCGACGTGGCCGCCAAATGGCCCAGCGCCAAGGAGGTCTGGGGATACGAGGAAGAGGACCAGGCCGCGGCCAACTTCTGGGGCCACGGTCTCGGTCTCGCCCAATACGATCCGCCCGTCATCTCGCGGATCTGGTCTCTCGACCACCCCGTCGAGATCCAGCCCGGCATGACGTTTGCCCTGGAGACCCAGCACGGGAAGCTCCACGACCACGGAGTGCGTCTCGAGGAGATGCTCTACGTGACCGACACCGGCATCGAGATGGTGTCCTCGTACGCTTCCCACGAGATCATCTCGGTGACCTGACCCCTTGTTCGTCGATCTCGACGAGCCGGCGGGGCTCGACCCGGTCAGGGTAGGGAGCAAGGCAGCCACTCTCGCCGTCGCCAGACGTGCGGGGGTCCCGGTCCTGACGGGTTTCGTCGTCGAGTCGATGGCGTCGACGCACCACATGTCGATCGGGGCCCGGGCACTGGAGACCCGCGGCTCGGGTGGCGCCCGTCTCGAGGTCTCGGGGGAGCCTGTCGAGTTCGCCGACGAGCTGATGGAGATCGGTTCGCGTCTGGGCAGCCAAACGGTGGCACGTTCGTCGACTCTTCTCGAGTCGTCGGGGGAGTGGTCTGGTGCCTTCGCCTCGTACGTCGATTTGGATCCTGCCCACCTGCCCAAGGCCGTCGCCGGCTGCTGGGCCTCGGCTTTCACGGTGGCCGCCCTCGACCGGCAGCGTGCCGCCGGCATCGTCCCCGGGTCATGGACGATGGCAGTGCTCATCCAGAGCTCACTCCAGCCCGAGAGTGGCGGCTGGGCCGAGATCTCCGCCGACGGAACCGTCGACGTATACGGCATCGAGGGGTCGCCAGCGCCTCTGCTTCGGGGTTGGGCGAGTGGTCGTCATGCACGGTTCGACGGCGTTTGGACGGGTGACCTGGTCGACCTGGTCGGACCGGGACATATCGGGGCCATCAGGGACGCTCTCGCTCTGGGGGCGGAGGCTGCCGGCGCCAGCCGCTGTGAGTGGGCCGTCGACGGGGGCGTCTGGATCCTCCAGCTGGGCGCATCGCCGTCCAGGCGCCGGCCGCAGATCGAACGATCCGTCGTCACCTTTCCCGAAGAGCTTTCCGACGTGGTTCGATGCGTGGTAGCGGCGCCCGGAGCACTGGGTGAGGAGGTGGTGTTGCCGTGGGCCATGGCA
The DNA here is from genome assembly GCA_035620735.1 of Acidimicrobiia bacterium. Lineage (GTDB taxonomy): Bacteria > Actinomycetota > Acidimicrobiia > Spongiisociales > ZC4RG35 > JANQRA01. The sequence continues at coordinate 9,085 of DASPGH010000129.1, forward strand.
GGGCTGTCTCATGTCGACGTGCCCCAGATGTCGCTGGGTTCGGATCCTGTGAAGCTCGTCGACCGTCTCAACCGGGAGCTGACCGAGGAGGTCTGGGGGCTCCCCTGGTCGTTGGCCCGGCCCGCCGCCGCCCGGCTGATGTCAGCACTTCGTAGCGGCGACGTCGACGAGGCGCTGCCCGCGCTTCGCAAGCTCCGACGCCCCGATGCGGTCCGGGCGGGTGCCCTCCTGGGGACGCTGCGGGCGCTGCGCACGGAGATGGCGGACCGCGGGATGGTCGCCGACGAGGGAGAGGCATGGCATCTCAGCCTCGAGGAACTGGGAGCTTCTATGGACGGGCGACGAAGGACGGCCCCGGCACGGGTCGGTGTGGGACATTGGGAACCGCTGGTGGCCAACTTCGTTCTCTCCTCGGGCGCGAGAAGTCGCGGGATCCCGGCCTCTTCCGGGGTCGGCGCCGGTCTCCGGCTCGACGTTTCCCGGCCGGGGAGAGGTGCAGCCCGGCGCCGGGTTGTCCTCACTGCTGCGGACCCGGTTCCGGCCCTGGCCAGCTTGTTGTGGGATGCCAGCGGTCTGGTCACTACCACCGGCAGCCCGGCCGCACATCTCTTCGAGGCGGCACGAGCGTTGCGGGTCCCCGCGGTGTGCGGGGTCGACATCGAGGGAGAATGCGGTGCGATAGTGGCGATCGACGGCGACAGAGGCGAGGTGGCGACGATGGATCTCGACTGGGAGGTCTGAGCGATGCGCGTAGGAGTGATCGGTGCCGGCATCATGGGCGGCGCCATGGCCGTCAACCTGGCCGGGGCCGGCCATGAGGTAGTCGCTTTCGACGTTGATCGATCCAAACTCGAGGCTCTTTCACATCGAGGCGTTGCCTCTGCGGCGAGTGTTGCGGCGCTGGCCGCCCGGTCTGAGGTCGCAATCCTCTCACTGCCCAGCGTCGATGCTCTCGGTGTGGTCACCGACGAGCTCGCCGTGTCCGGGGTCGGCAATCTCATTGCTCTGGAGACCGGGACGCTGCCGCTGGCAGCCAAGATAGAGGCCCGTGACCGCCTCGCCGAGTCCGGGATCGAGCTGATGGACGTCCCACTGTCCGGCACCGGGCTCCAGGCAGCCGACGCGACGCTGGTCGTCTTCGCCTCGGGAACGGAGCACGCCTACCGGCGTTGTCTCCCCATCTTCGAGGCAATCGGACGGTCCAGCCATTACCTGGGCGGGTTCGGTCATGGGTCCACCATGAAGTTCATAGCCAACCTTTTGGTGGCGATTCACACCCTCGCCGCCGCTGAGGCCCATGTGCTCGGTCTGGCATCGGGTCTCGACCCCGAAGTGGTCCAGGAGGTCATGGAAGACGGTGTCGGATCCTCCAAGATGTTCGAGATCCGGGGGCCGATGATGGTGGCAGACGACTATCCGCCGGCGGCGAGACTCGACATCATCCTGAAGGATGCCTCGTTGATCTCCGATTACGCCAGGTCGGTGGGGGCTCCGACGCCATTGCTCGACTCGGCGGTAGATGTGTATCGCCAGGCCTCTGCAGCCGGTCTCGGCGAGCTCGATGCTGCTGCCCTCTGCCGGCATCTGGAGCGCATGGCCGGCCTCACTCGATGATCGGCGCCGCCCTCCGTCGTCTCGAGGATCCCCGCTTGATCACCGGGCGGGGGAGGTACGTGGACGACGTTTCCCGGCCCGGAGCCCTCCACGCTGTCTTCGTTAGGAGCCCCGAGGCGCATGCCGTCATCACCGGTGTCGACTTTCGACCGGCCCCCGGCTCGACGGCGCGGATGTTCCTGGCCGAGGACCTCGGCATAGCCCGGGAGATGCCGGTGCAGAACCCGTCGCCCGCACTCGAGGTCCCGGTGACTCAGGCACCTCTCGCGGTTGGGGAGGTGTGTTATGTGGGTCAGCCGGTTGCCGTCGTCGTTGCCGGCTCGGCGGCGGAGGCGGTTGACGCCTCCGAGGCCGTGCTGGTCGACTACAGGACGCTCCCGGTCTGCGGCGAACACCGGACGGCCCTGTTGGACGACGCTCCTCCGGTTCACGAAGGCGCCGCGAGCAACCGTGCAGCCACCTTGAGAGCGCGACTCGGTGCGAGCTTCTCGGACGTCGAACGATCCTTCCACGTCCTTGAACTCGAGTTCGATCAGCATCGAGGCGCGGTGGCGTCAATGGAGGGCCGCGGGGTGCTGGCTGAGTGGGATGACGTCGCAGAGCGTCTCCACGTATGGACATCCAGCCAGTCGCCGCATGCGGTGCGTCAAATGGTGTCTCAAATGCTGGACCTCTCGCCGGCCCTCGTCAGGGTTACTACACCCGACGTCGGAGGAGGGTTCGGGCCCAAGGCGGTGGTACACCCCGAGGAGGTGGTGGTGGCTGCCCTGTCGAGGTCATTGCAACGTCCGGTGAAGTGGGTCGAGAGACGTCGCGAGCACTTCACATCGACTATCCAGCAGCGGGGCCAGAGCGCCTCGGTGCGTGTCGCCTACTCGGACACCGGGAGAGTTCAGGCCATCGAGGCCCGGCTCATACACGACCTTGGAGCATTCTCCCCTTATGGGGTTGTCGTCCCGATGACGACCCTCCGGCTCATGTCGGGGCCCTACATGATCGCGAATCTCGATGTCGAGATCGAATGCGTCTACACCAACAAGACACCCACCGGAGCCATCAGGGGAGCGGGTCGTCCCAACGCGATCTTCATCCTGGAGAGGGTGATGGATGCCATTGCTGCCGCCCTGTCTCTGGACAGGGCCGAGGTGAGACGGCGCAACTTCATACCATCCCATCGCTTTCCATACTCTGTGGCGATCACAGCCTCCGACGGCCGGCCGGTCACCTACGACGGGGGCGACTACGCCGCCGCCTTGGAGTCGGCTCTCGCCGCCGCCGATCTGGACGGCTTCCCGTCTCGGCGCGACTCCTCGGCCGCCAGGGGCCTGCTGCTGGGGTTCGGGATCGCCTCGTACGTCGAAGACACCGGTGTGGGCCCTTATGACGGTGCCCGGGTCGAGATCCTCCCCAATGGGGAGGTGACCGTGGAGGTGGGCGTCTCTTCGCAGGGTCAGGGCCATGCCACCGTCTTCGCCCAGATTTGCGCGGACCGTCTCGGAGTCGATCCGGAGCGGGTCCGCGTCGTCGGTGGCGACACGGACCGGTATCAGCAAGGTGTGCCCACGGTGGCCAGTCGCACCGGCCAGACCACCGCTTCGGCAGTCTCAACCACAGCCGCGGAGCTCGCGGACACCGTGAAGCGGATGGTCGCCCATCGTCTGGAAGCCGCAGTCGAGGACATCACATTGACTGGAGGAGTGGCCATGGTGGTGGGCCAGCCGGGAAGTGAGATCGAGCTCGGCGCCCTGGCCGCGGGGGCGCAGTCGACGTTTGGAGGATCCCTCCCGGAGGGACAGACCCGCCCGGGTCTGGCCGCCGAGCAGGTGCTCCGCTATGGCGGCAGCGCCTTCACCTACGGCACTCATGTCGCCGAGGTGGCAATCGATCCGGAAACCGGCCACGTCGGAGTGCTCCGCTATGTCGTGGTCCACGATTGTGGAACTCTCCTCAATCCGATGATCGTCGACGGCCAGATAGACGGTGGTGTGGCACATGGGCTGGGAAATGCCCTTTCGGAGCGGATCGTCCACGACGACAACGGTCAGCCTTTGACCACCAGCTTCATGGATTACCGACTGGTGGCGGCGGCAGAGATGCCCGAGTTGGTGAAACTGCACACGGAGACGCCGTCACCGACGAATCCCCTGGGCGCGAAGGGGGCAGGTGAGGGCGGCACGATCCCGGCGGCGGCAGCTGTGGTCTCCGCGGTCGAGCACGCCATTGGACTCGACCCCGGGCGCATCACCCACTATCCCCTGTCATCACAATGGGTCAGGTCTGTCATCGCGCGTGAAGAGTTGGTCACTCAGAGAGGTAGTCGCCGCGACCGGGCCCAATAGACTCAGGGGAGGAAGGTCAGCTTCCCGAGTGCCGGGTCGTCATACCGTTGCGCGGGCGAGGCCTCAGAGACGAGGTGTTGTCGCGTGATCCATCGGACGCCGGAACCTGCGGAGAGTAGGGGTGGAAGCGGTCTCCGCCGCTCGTTGCCAGGTGCGGTCTCACAGGGCGAACAGCCGCGCCGCGTTCGCTCCCTTGATGCGGTCGCGGTCGGCTTCGCTGAGTCCTTCGGTGGCGTCCACGAGTCCCACCGGATCGGTCTCCCCCATGTCGAAGGGGTAGTCGGTGCCCAGCATCACGCGGTCCGGCCCCACTATCTCGACGAGGTGGCGGAGATAGATCGGCTGGAAGACCATGGTGTCGTAGTAGAGCATCTTCATGTAGTCGCTGGGTGGTCGGTCGGGGATCGCGACCCGTGTCTCGGGTCGCACCTCCCAGGTGTGATCGGCCCTGGAGCAATAGAAGGGCAGATAGCCGCCGCCGTGGAGCAACACCAGTTTGATCCCGGGATGCTCCTCGAAGAGGCCGCTGAAGATCATGCGCGTGGCAGCCACCATGGTCTCGAGGGGGTTGCCGATGCAGTTGGTGAGGAAGTAGTCACCGAATCGGTGGCTCTCGGGGTACCCGTTTGGATGGAGTATCACCGGGACCCCCCTGTCTTCCACGGCAGCCCAGAACGGTCGGAAGCGGGGCTCGTCGAGGTTGTGCCCGTCGACGGTGCCGCCGATCTGGAGGCCCTTGAACCCGAGCTCGGTGACGACGTGATCCATCTCTGCGATGGCGAGGTCGACATCCTGGAGAGGGACCGTTGCGCCGAGAGGGATGAAGCGATCCGGAAACTCGGCAACCGCCTCGGCGATCCTCTCGTTCTGAATCCTCGCCGATCGGGCGGTGTCCCTGGCGGGGGCCCAGTAGAAGTACTCGGAGACGAACGTGGCGAGGCCCTGGATGTCGACCCCCATCCTGTCCATGTGCTCGATGCGGGCCGGGGGCTCCACCAGCTGCTCGGAGATCGATGGGAACATCACCTGGTTGTGGCTCACGGAGTCGGCGCCCATGAAGTAGTCGTAGGGCTCGTACTCGCGGCGGCGGTGAGGCTCGGCGAGCACACGGCTGGGTGGGGTGGCGAGATGGCAATGGACGTCGATGGTGCTCATGATCCTCTGACTGGGTCGGGGTGTGGGCGGGGGAGCCTATCGAATGCGTGCAGGTCTTTCGAGCCTTGAGAAACACGGTGCCGAGAGGGCTACGGTCGACGTCGGAGAAATCCCAGGCCCGCCGGTTGACCCGTCCCGCGGTGTACGGGCTGCTGGTGCTCGTCACGCTCATATTGGGTCTGAACTGGCCCGTGATGGCGACGGGGGTGGCCTCGATCAGCCCGGTGTGGATGGGAGTGTTCCGCGTGTCTGGAGCACTGCTCGTGATCGTGCCGGTCACGTTGTTGAGCGGGAACCTGGGGCGCCCGAAGCGATCCGACCTCCCGATCCTGGTGTCGCTTGCCGTCTTCCGACTCACCCTCGTCTTCCTGCTTCTGTTCTCCGGGCTCGAACTGGTGCCACCGGGCCGGTCATCCGTCATCGTTTGGACTGCCAGCTTGTGGACCGTGCCTATCGCGGCCGTGTTCCTCGGCGAGCACATGATCGGGAAACGCTGGCTCGGGCTGGCCCTCGGCATCACCGGAGTCGTGATCCTGTTCGAGCCTTGGTCTCTTGCTTGGGACGATCCGGGCGTGGCTCTAGGTCACTTGCTGCTCATCCTCGCCGCCATCACCAACGCTGCCACGGCGGTCCATATCCGGGGCCACCGTTGGACCATGACTCCCTTGCAGGCCATTCCCTGGCAACTGGGCGGCGCCTTCGTCCTCCTGGCTCTCATCGCACTCATAAGGGAAGGAATCCCGTACATCGATTGGACTCCCCAGCTCGGCTTTGTCGTCGCCTATCAGGGTGTTCTCGCCACCGGCGTTGCCTTCTGGGCGCAGATAACGATCCTGCGCAACATGGCAGCGGTCTCGGCCAACTTGACTCTCATGGCCGTCCCGGTCGTGGGTGTGGTGTCATCGGCGATCCTCGTCGGCGAATCGATAACGATTCCATTGCTCGTCGGCCTCGTCCTGATCATCGCCGGCGTCGCCATCAACCTGCTCTCCGATGGCTTTGAGGCTGCGGAGGTCTTGCCGCGGGAGCGGGCTCAGTCAGGCGAGATCTGACTCTCGTACGCGTCGATCGAGGTGCGGAGATGACCGCCCAGGGCTGCTACCGCGGCTTCCGCGTCTCGATTCTCCAATGCTTCGAGGATCGCAGCGTGATCGCGGTTCGCCTCGTCGCGCAGCTCGGGTCTTTGCTGAAGGGACGCTCCGATGTACATCACCGAAGCGTCCTGGAGATTGCGAATGATTGATGCCAGCCGGGGAGATGAAGATGCTTCGTAAACGGCCATGTGGAACACTCGATTCCGGTCGACCCAATCCACAGCGTGTGGTTCGGCCACCATCGACTCGTGGAGCTTGCGCAACCTGTCGAGCAGGGCATCGGTGATGTTGGGGACGGCCTGACGCATGGCCAGCGGCTCGAGCACCATGCGGATCTCATAGATTTGGTGCACCTCGTCGGAGCTCAGCTCGGAGACGATGGCACCTCTGTGGGCGTCGAACTGCACCAAACCCTCTGTCGCCAGGTCGCGTAGTGCCTCTCGCACAGGGGTGGTGCTCACATCGAGCATGGCGGCGAGATCGGCCTGAACCAGACGGCTGCCGCTCTTCAGCTCACCGTTGAGGATGGCGCGCCGCAGGACGCCTAGCACGAATTCATATGCGGTTTGGCGGCTTGCCGGGAACCCCTGTCCTGCGCCTTCGATTCGGAATTCGGGTGGGGCTTCCATGATCGCAGATGGTACCGGAACCCATGGCGACCCCCGACTCCCTCCGATTCGCCCATGAGCACGGCTTCTAGCATCGTGGACGATGAAAGCCGTGTGCGTGATAGCTCCCGGGGAGCTGGTGGTGACCGATGCCCCGGAGCCCGATGCCGGTGGAAACGTGGTGGTCAGGTCCTCGACTGTCGGGATCTGTGGCACCGACGTCAAGATCCTGAAGGGGAAGATCCCGGTCGTCTATCCGCGGATCCTGGGGCATGAGATGGTCGGCGTGGTGGTCGAGGCCCCGGTCGGGTCGTCTTTCGCCCCCGGAGACCGGGTGCTGGTGGACCCGGCGGTCTCGTGCGGGAAGTGCGCGATGTGCTCGGCCGGGAGACCCAATATCTGCCTCGACGGTGGGCTGGTCGGCCGTGACGTCGACGGTGTCTTCGCAGAGTTGGCCGCGGTACCCGAGAGTCGGCTGACCGGGGTGCCCGCGGCGATCACCGACGGCGCTTCCGGACTGCTGCAGGTGCTGGGAACCTGTGTTCACGCCGTGGAGGCGATCGACACCTCCCCGGGGCAGACGGCGGCTGTCATCGGCTTGGGCGTCGGCGGACAGTTGATCTCCCAACTCCTCACTCTTCGCGGCATAGCCGTGGTGGGCATCACGAGATCGGAGTGGAAGAGAGAGCTGGCCGAACGGTCCGGGGTGGTAGCGACGTCAGGGCCGGAATCTGCTTCGGCCATGTTGAACGACGTGACGTCGGGTCGCGGCCCACAGATCGTGGTCGAAGCCGTGGGCAAGGAAGAGACCCTCAGCCAGGCCATCTCGGCGGCCGCCACTGGGGGGCAGGTGCTCGTCTTCGGGACCATCACCGGCGGCAGCCAGGGCCTGCCCTATTACGAGCTGTATCACAAGGAGCTCACCCTGTTCAACCCGCGGGCCGCCACTATCGAGGACTATGGCGAGGCCGTCCGTCTGGCCGCGTCCGGGAACCTCGACCTCGAGAATCTCGTCACTGATCGTCTGCCGTTGAATCAGGCGGAACGGGCGTTCCAGCGAGCAGTCGAGCCCGATTCACTCAAAGTGCTGATGACCCTCTGAGGGCGGGAACCGATCAGCAGATGTCAAATGCGCTCATGAATACGGCGAGCATCGAGTAGAAACCCACGACGGCGGCGAGCTCAACGGTCTCCTCCTCGCTCAGCAGTTCGGAAACGGCCCCGAACCGGGCGTCGTCGACGGCCCCTGTTCGGCACAGCGAGCGAACGAACTCGACCAGATCCGAATCCCGCTGGTCAGTCACGGCGGTCCCCGCCTCCACAGCCTCCATCGTGCTCGCCGCTACTCCTGCCTCCACAGCAAGTGGGTGATGGGCGTCCCATTCGAACCGACATCCCCGCTCGATGGCGGTGGTCGCGATCACGAGCTCTCGATCACGATCGCTGAGCTGAGAGGAGAAACGAATGACCGAGCCGAGGTCGGCTGTGATTCGGGCGATCTCGGGCCTGTGGAGCATCGCCGCGTAGGGCCGCAGCATGCGGCCCCCTCGACTCGATGCGATGTGGTCGAAAACCTCTACCTGGGTGTCCGTGGCATCGCTACGTGTGTCGATCAACCGAACCCGTGACATTGACCCCTCCGATCTGAAAGTCGATTCTGCATGATATAGGATCACGGGATGGACTCAGAGAGCAAGACGATCAGCACCGGGCGCGGGAGTGTGTCCTTCGGGGAGCACGGTGCCGGTGCTCCGTTCGCCGTGTTGCACTCGTTGCTCACCGACCGAACCGCCTTCGACACCGTGCTCGACGATCTGCCGGGTCGCGCCCTCACTTTCGACCTCCCGGGATTCGGGATGACAGACCCCGAAGACGACATCGCGGGGTTCGCCGACGCAATGGCCTCGGGCATCGCCACTGCGTGTGCCGGGGAGTTGCCGGTCACCGTCGTCGGCAACGGCCTGGGCTCATTCGTCGCGTTGGGTGTCGCGGTTCGTCATCCTGAGGTTGTCCGGCGGCTGATCCTCGTCGGTTGTGGTGCCACCTTCCCCGAGCCGGCGCGCCCCGCCTTCGCCAACATGGCCGCCCTGGTGGAGGAAGGAGGCATGGGCGCCGTCGCACCGATGGCCCTGCGCCGGATCTTCACCGAGCAGTATCTCGACGAACACCCCGAGGCCGCCGCCCAGCGCACGGAGGTCCTGATGCGCACCGATCCCGAGGCCTTCGTCACAGCCTGTAGGGCACTCCGAGACGTCGACTTCACCGGCCAGGCCGGGTCGATCGACTGTCCGGTCCTCATCGTCGTCGGCAACGAAGACGCTGCCACACCGCCTCCCATGGCCAGACAGCTCGATGAGCTCCTCCCCAACTCAACCCTGGTGACCATGCCAGGTGTCGCCCATGCTCCCCAGCTGCAGGACCCGGACGGCTTCGTGTCCAACGTCGTCGGGTTCATGGAGGGTTCATGAGCACGTTCAAAGTGGTGGTGAGCGACCAGGTCTTCCCCAGTGTCGAGATCGAGCGTGACCTCCTCTCCGGAATCGATGCGGAGCTGGTGGTGGCCACCGGAGATGTGGCCAACGTCCTTCACGATGCGGCGGACGCCGACGCCATCCTCAACACGTATCTGCCGTGGACGGCGGGGTCGATCGCCGAATTGCAGCGCTGCAAGATCATCGCCCGCTACGGGATCGGTTTCGACAATGTCGATCTCGAAGCAGCCCGCGACGCCGGAATCGTGGTCACCAACGTCCCTGACTACTCGGTCGAGGAAGTCGCCACGCATGCGCTGGCCTTGATCTTGTCAGCGCTACGCAAGGTGATACCCGCCGACCAGTCCGTGCGAGCCGGTGCGTGGACTGTCGATCGATTCCGACCCATCCGCCGGTTGTCGACCCTCACGGTCGGCTTGGTTGGCTATGGCCGGATCGGACGCCGAATCGCCGCTCCCCTGGCCGCACTCGGAGCGCGAATCGTCGTCCACGACCCGTATCTGAAACCGTCCTCGGAGATTCCCGATCTGCTCGGCTTCGAGGAGCTGCTCAGTATGGCGGACATCGTCTCACTACATCTCCCATTGAACGAGGAGACCAGGGGAATCGTGAGCGAGTCCACCCTGGCCGTGATGAAAGAGGGTGCGATCCTGATCAACACGTCGCGCGGACCCCTCGTCGACCTCGATGCTCTCGGTGGGGCGTTGCGCAGCGGCTCGCTCTCCGCAGCGGCTCTCGACGTCTTCGACGTCGAGCCGGTCGACCCTGATCGTATCGAGGGCGTCCCCAACCTGATCGTCACTCCTCACATGGCCTACTACTCCGAGGAGGCATTGGAGGAGTCCCAACGCAAGGCGGCAACCCAGGTCATCAAGGTCCTGACAGGACAAGAGCCCGATTACAGGGTGAATTGAGATGGAGGCCGCATCCGACTTCGTCGAGAAGGGCACATTCGACCCGACCGACTACCGGGAGGAGCTCGACGCCGCGCCGGGGAACAAACGGCTGGGGACCTCGGTCTGGTTCGAGAACGACCGGATCAGGGTTTGGGAGGTGCTCTTGGGCCCTGGCGAGCGAGGTGAGTTCCACGCCCACACCACCAACTACTTCTGGACGGTCGTCGAGGGCAGTCGTGGTCTGCAACGGTTCTCGGACGGCACCTATGTGATCCGGGACTACCAAGTGGGTGAGACCCGATACCTGGAACACAGTGAGAAAGACTCCTTGATCCACGACCTCGAGAATCTGGGTGATACCCGGCTCCGCTTCGTCACCGTGGAACTCCTCGACTGAGCTTTGTCCGTGGCCTGGCCTCGTGTGATCGTCGCCGGCGGCTCTATCGGGGGTCTGACCACTGCTGTGCTGCTTCGCGATCTCGGGTGCGACGTCGTGGTCCACGAACGCGCCGACACCGATCTCGAAGATCGCGGGGCCGGGATAGTGGTGCTACCGATCACCGAGAAGTACTTCGCGGCTGGGGGCGGTCACGAGGAGCGAGTCAGTCTCGAGCTCACCTATTGGCGTTATGTCGATGCCGAAGGAGTCACCCTGGACGCCGCTGCCGATCATTTCCGGTTCTCGGGCTGGAGCACCATCTACCGGGCCTTGCTCGACGAGTTCGGGCGGACGGCTTATCACTTCGGGCATGAGGTCGTCGGATTCGAGACCCGCGGTGACCGGGTCGAGGTCCGACTTGCCGACGGCGGTGTTGACGAGGGCGACCTCCTGGTCTTCGCCGACGGAATGGGCTCCACCGGCCGGTCACATTTGGCACCGGCCGTCCAACCCGAATACTCCGGCTATGTCGCCTGGCGGGGCACCGTCCCGGAGAGCTCTCTCTCCGCTGCGACCCGCTCGCTCATCGTCGACTCCATGGTGTATCAGGTTCTCGATCCCGGGCACATCCTCGTGTACGCGATCCCGTCTCGAGATGGGAAGACCGAGCCTCCCGAGCGCGACATCAACTTCGTTTGGTATCGCAATTACCCGCCGGGCCCCGAGTTCGACGATCTGATGACCGACGAGGAGGGCAATCGACGGACCGGGACCATGCCGCCGGGCTCGATTCGCCCCGAGCACCTGGCCGAGATGCGCTCGGTTGCGACACAGCTTCTCGCACCACAGCTCCGTGAGATCGTTTTGGGCTGCGACCTCCCGTTGATCCAGGCGGTGTTCGACGTGGAGAGCGTGAGGATGGCGTTTGGGCGGGTTTGTCTTCTTGGCGACGCCGCGTTCACGTTGCGTCCTCATGTCGCCGCGGGTCAGGCCAAGGCATGTGCCGACGCCTGGGCGCTGCGCGATGCGCTGGCGTCGTGTGATGGTGACGTCGACCGGGCCCTGGCTACGTGGGAGCCGACCCAACTCGATCTAGGCCGGACGGCGCTTGCCCGAACCAGGGAGATGGGAACTGCCAGCCAGTTCGAGTCGAGGATGGTCCCTGGTGACCCCGAGTGGAAGTTCGGGCTCTGGGAGCCGGGCAATTGATCGTCGAGGTCGTCTCAGTCGGGACCGAGCTGCTTCTGGGAGACATCGTCGACACCAACGCCGCCCTCATCGGACGGCGGCTGAGGGAAGACGGGTTCGACGTCCATTTCCATGTGGTGGTTGGAGACAACCTGGCCCGGGTCGTGGAGACCTTACGTCTCGCCCTCGCCAGATCCGACGCTGTGATCGTCACCGGGGGCATCGGACCGACCAACGACGACCTCACGAGAGAGGCCCTCGCCGGCCTGGCCGGTGTCGACCTCCACCGCGACGAGGCTCACGCCGCTTGGCTGGGGGAGCGAATCCGCTCCCAGGGGAGCGAACCCGGACCGAGTGCGCTGAGGATGGCCGACGTGCCCGCCGGAGCCGAGCCGATGCCCAACACCAGCGGTGCGGCGCTGGGGGTTGCCCTCGAGATCGATGGCCGCTGGCTATATGCAATGCCCGGGGTCCCCGCTGAGCTGGTCCCGATGCTCGACGGGGAGGTGATGCCCCGTCTGCGCAGGTTGGCGGGCGCACCGGCGACGCTGTTCACGCGGACCCTCCGCTGTTGGGGGCTCGGTGAGGCAGCGATCGGGGATCGTCTCGAGGATCTCTTCTCCTCGACCAACCCATCCCTCTCCTATCTCGTCGACGACATGGAGGTCTTGGTTCGCATCACCGCCAAGGATCGCAACGAGACAGCCGCCGTGGCCAGAATCGCAGCAATGGAGGAGGAGGTGAGGCGTCGGCTCGGCGACCTGGTGTTCGGCTCGGACGAGGAGACGGTCGAGAGGTTGGTGTTCGAGAGTCTCAGCCTCGCCGAATGGAGTGTGGGTGTTGTCGATGCGGCCACCTTCGGTCTGGTGGCGGCGCGGCTACATGCCGCCGACCCGGGCGGCCTCTTCGCTGGAGCGGTCATCCCGGGGTCGGGCGCTCTGGAGCCTCCGACAGCCGACGTGGTGGTCCACTTGGGCCCCATCGGTCCGATGCCTGAGGACGGTGGGACAACGCGGACCGTCGAGGTCGATGTGACGACACCTCTTGTCAAGGTCGGGCGGACATTCGAGCTGGGTGGCGATGACGAGCGGGTGCGTGCCTTCGCCGTAGGAGCGGCGTTACACGTTCTTCGGCTCGCTCTGGGCCACACCCTTCGATGAGTCCTCGCGCCCTCACCACCGGGGAGGGATGTGAGCCAGGGTCGCCTCGTTCTGTCTCACCGTCGCCCAGCCGGGGGGGCGGGCCGGTCAGTCGCTGCCCTCGGTGGCCGATCCTGCACCGACCAAATGGCGATCGAGGGGCAATTCGACCACCTGGTTCCGGTCGACGGACAGGTCGGCAGCCATGTAGATCTCCATCGTCATCCGGGCGAGGCGGGGCTCGACCATGATGGGCCCGTCGCGATAGACCGCCTCGAGGAAGTGGAGGGTCTCCCGTTCCATGGGACCGGCGTAGACGTGATCGACGTACTCGCCCGGCATCGTCGACAGGGGGAACTGGACCCCGTTGTCCATGGTGTTGAGAATGATGTCTTTGTGGCTCGCATCCATGATGAGAGCCCCGTCGGTCCCCAGGAACTCGATCCAGGACGAGGAGAAGTTGGGATAACCCGGGGGGAGCGACCATCCGGCGCCGATGGTCACGGTGACACCGTCGTCCATGGTGATGACGACGATCTGCGTGTCCGGCACGCCGTGCTCGGCTCGTCTCGCTCCCCATGCCACCTGGGAATACACCCGGATCGGCTTCCGGGGCTCGAGACACCACATGGCGAAGTCGATGTCGTGGGTCGCCTCCATCGCCGCCGGTGACAGTTTGGTCCGGGAACCAATCTTTCCCCCGAGAGACCTGGAGATGTGACGGCTCACGAGGACACTGACCGGGTCGCCCAGAGTCCCGTCGTCGATACTCCGCTTGGCCAAGGCCTGCTTGGAGTTGAATCGCTGCGAGTAGCCGATGGTGAACTTGAGACCCTTCGTCTCGGCGGTCTCGATCAGCTCGTCGGCCTCGTCGAGGGTGAGTGCCATCGGCTTCTCCAGGAGCACGTGCTTTCCGGCCTCGAGTGCCGCCTTGGCCATCGGGTGATGGGTCGACTCCGGGGTGGCGGAGACCATGATCGCCTGGATCTCGGGATTGGAGACGAGAGACTCCCAGTCGGTCGTGGCGGTCACCGGGTTGGTGAGAGCGGCTACCTCGGCGAGGCGGTCTGGCTTGATCTCGGCGATGTGCAACTCCGAGACCATGGCCGAGTTTGCCGCTGCCAAGGCGCGGATTCCCCCACACCAGCCCGTTCCGATGATTCCGACCTTGATCTGTTCCACTCGGGGTTCCTTTCAGTCTTCGAGGAGTTCCTCGGGCTCGACGGGGAGCTCGATCGCTCTGCCGGTGCGAGCCGATTTGTCCATGGCCATGGTCAGTAAGAGGTTGCGATGCCCGTCCTGGGCGGAGGCGTGCGGCGTGCTCACCCCGTTGACGATGCGATGAAACCAGGTCATCGTCTCCTCACGCATCGGGCCCCAGAGAAGACCGCCCGAGATGTCACCCGGCGGGTAGCTGCCCAGGAAGTCGACGTAGCGCTGCGAATCGGGCTGGTAGCCCTTGGAGGCATAGCCGGCCGGTTGGGGGATCTCGGTGGCCAGGATCACGTCACGGTGGGTGTCCTCGATGTCGATCACTCCCTTGGTGCCGACTATCCCGATCTCGAGCCCATACACCGCTCCTGGCCAGACCGTCGGCAGAGCCCAGCTGATGTTCATGCTCCATATGGCGCCGTCGTCCATGGTGAACACGCCGAAGGTCGAGTCCTTGGTTCCCAGGCCGGCCAGGACGAGGTCGGTGGACCGGGCGTACACCTCGACCGGCGTCTTGCCCTCCATCAGCCACAGCGTCATGTCGAGGCTGTGGGTCCCCGACACCACCATCGGGGTGAGGGTGGACCGCTCCTCGGTCTTGCGCAGAGTCGCATCGGGAACCATGCGGTTCATGAAGGCGCGAGTCACCACGCTGGTGACCTCGCCGACCTGGCCGTCGCGGAGACGCTGCTTGACCACCTGGAAGCGACGTCGGAAACGCTGTGTGTATCCAACGACCGCATCGACGCCCCCGGCCTCGATCGCAGCGAGGACTCGGGCCGATTCCACGGGGTCCGTGGCGAGCGGCTTCTCGATGAACAGCGGGACCCCGAGCTCGACAGCGCCGATGATCGGCTCGACATGCTCGTTTTCCGCGGTCGCCACGATCACGGCGGTGACCTCGGGTCGGGCCAGCAACACCTCTGGGTCGGTGGTTGAGAAGTCGGCTTCGACATCGGTGGCCAAACCTCGGACCGTCACCTCGTCGATGTCGCACAGGCCGATCCAGCTGACTGCGGGGTGCTCCCGCGCCAGCACCGCCCGAATCCGGCCGACTGTCCCGCAACCGATGACTGCCAGTCCGATGCTCATGCGTCGAGCCCGAGGATACGGGTGGCATTGCCCCCGGTGATCAGGGAGCGCTCGTCGTCTGACAACCCCTCCACGTCACCGATGAGACCCAGCGGATCGGTCTCCCCCATGTCGTAGGGATAGTCCGTGCCCAGCAGCACGCGGTCCGCACCGTACTTGTCGATCAGGTACCCGAGTTGGTCGGGCTCGAAGACCATGGTGTCGAAGTAGAAGAGACGCAAGTACTCGCTCGGCGGCCTGGGAAGGCCATGACGCACGTCTTCGCGGGCGTGGTAGGCATGGTCGAAGCGCCCGGCATACATCGGCAGGTAACCGCCACCGTGGGCGAAAACGAACTTGAGACCCCCGAATCGCTCCATGACCCCATCGAATATCAATCGTCCTGCGCAGATGGTCTCCTCCAGGGGATGGCCGATAGTGTTGATGAAGTAGTGGTCGAGTAGACGTTGCGGTTCGGTGAATCCTGTCGGGTGGAGAAAGACCACCATCTCCAACTCCTCGACCTTCTCCCAGAGTCGGTCGTATCGGGAGTCTGAGATCTCGACACCCTCGATGTGGGTTGCCATCTCGATACCCCGGAACCCCAGCTCCCGGGAGCAGCGAACCAACTCCTCCACAGCGGCACCCGGGGCCTGCATGGGTACGGCACCGAGCCCGAGGAAGCGGTCGGGATGGTCTGCAACCAGGGCGGCCAGGTCGTCGTTGATGGTTTGGAAGGCGCGAACCGTCAGATCGCCATCTGTCACCCAATGAAAGAGCTGATACGGCGAGAGGCTGAGGACCTGAACGTCGACTCCCATGGCGTCCATGTCGTCGATCCTGATCTGGACCGAATCCATCTTGGGACGTATTTCCTCGAGTTGTCTGCGATTGACCCGCTTCGTCAGCTCGTTGCCAACGGCGAGGGGCGCTCGACCGAGACGTTCCGCCTCCGGTCTGACCAGGGTTGCAGCGGGCCCGCACTCCCGGTGGCAGTGGATATCGATCACACTCAAGCCAGGGCTCCCATCAGTTGCATCATGCAAGATATATGTTACCCGGAATCGTCGAGACCGAAGACCCGGGTGGCGTTGCCCCAGGCGACGGTCTCGATCTCCGTTGCGGTCAGGTTGGTCTGCTCGAGAAGCCGCAACGGGTCGGTCTCGCCCATGTCGAATGGATAATCGGTGCCCACCATCAAATGGTCGGCCCCGAACCGATCCGCCAGAGTGTCGACCAAGGACGGGTCGAAGACGGTGAGGTCGTAGTAGATGCTGCCCAGGTATTCGGAGGGGAGACGATCGATCCGGCTCCGCATCTCGGGACGATGCCGGAAGGCATGATCGGTCCTCGCCCAGTAGAAGGGGAGGTAGCCACCACCATGGACCAGCACCATCTTCAGGCCGGGATGACGCTCCAAGACGCCGGCGAGGATGAGCCGCGTGACCGCCACAGTCGTCGAGAGTGGCATGCCGATCACATTCACCAGGTAGTAATCGGTGAGACGTCGGGCCTCGGTGAACCCGGAGGGGTGGAGGATCACGGCGATGCCCGATTCTTCCAGCGCTGCCCACACTCCCTCCAGGGCGGGATCGTCGAGATCTGCCCCGTTCACGTCGGCACCCAACTCGACGGCGGGCATTCCACGCTCCGCCACTCTCGCGACTTCGTCTACCGCCGCCTCCGGGTGGGCCATCGGGAGAGTGCCCACCCCGACCATGCGATCGGGTCCTTGCGCGGCGAAAGTGGCGATCGCGTCGTTCTGCACAGCTGCGACCCTGGGGGCGAGGTCGGCGTCCGCCCAGTAGAAGTATTGGAACGGTGTGATCGCCACCAGTTGGACGTCGATGCCCATGTCGTCCATGTCGGCGAGTCGAGTATCGGGGTCTGTGTACTTGGGGGTCGACAGTCGATAGAACTCGTTGTTGATCTCTTTGGTCACGGGCGATGAGTAGAAGGTGCGGGGCTCGAACTCCGGCTTGAAGTGAGGTCGGGTCATCTCCACCGACTCCGCAACCATGAGATGGGAGTGGACATCGATGGTGCGAGCCGGCTTCAGGCGCGACTCGGTCGGGGCCCAGGCCTCGATCCAGCCGGCCGGGGTGGTGGGGTCGGTCACTGCACCGGGTTCCGCAACGTGCCGATGCGGTCGATGGAGACCTCGACCACGTCACCGCTCTGGAGATATCGGGGTGGGTCGAATCCGATCCCGACACCGACACCGGTCCCGGTGGCGATGACGTCACCCGGCTCGAGAGTCATGACCCGGCTCAGCGTCGAGATGAGCTCGGGCACGTCGAAGATCAGAGCGGATATCGGGGCCTCCTGACGCAGCTCCCCGTTGACGTGGGTTCGCATCCACGAAGCCTCGATGTCGGGCAACTCGTCGATTGTCACGATCCATGGTCCCATCGGGCAGAAGGTGTCAGGGCTCTTGCCGATGAACCACTGCACGTGCAGCTTCTGCAGATCGCGTGCGGTGACGTCGTTGACGATCGTCCACCCGAAGACGTGGTCGAGGGCGTCATCCCTCGTCACTCCCTTGCACTCCTTGCCGATCACCACCGCCATCTCGCCCTCGTAGTCGGTGGTCCCGGTCGGGTCGTTGGACAGAACTATCGGCTGGCCGGGGCCGATCACAGAGCTTGGCGCCTTGGTGAACACCACGGGGTGATCGGGCACGACCTGCTTCTCGGAGGCGTCGAAGCCCGAAGCCGAGAACTCGGCGGCATGGTCACGGTAATTGCGACCGACGGCGATCACGTTCTTGCGGGGGATCAGAGGCGCCAGCATCCTCACCTCGTCGCGGGGGACGCGGGGTGCGACGCCGGCGGCCGCCTCGACTTCTGCCCGATCCCAGCGAGCGATGATCCCCACGATCTCATCACCGAGCGAGGTGAGGTCGATGATCTCCCCGCTCACCGGGTCCACGATCCCGGGACGTGGTGTCCCGTCAGATTCGAAACGTGTCAACCGCATGCCGGCTCAGGGTAGATACTGCAAGATGTATCGTGCATTCAGCGCTGACCGTTCTCCAGAGCGGCCCAGACCCGGGCGGTGGCATCGAGCAGACCGCGATCGTCGGGTGGCACCTGGCTCCGGGGTCGCGGCACGCCGACCTCGACTTCGGCTATGAACGGACCGGGTGTAGCCGACATCACAGAAACCCGGTCGGCCATGGTCACCGCCTCTTCGATATCGTGGGTCACCATGAC
>DASPGH010000130.1:0-4306 GCA_035620735.1 Acidimicrobiia bacterium
GGACACCGCCCTTGCCTCGTACATCATCAACCCGAGCCAGCGCACCTACGAGCTGGAGGAGATCGCCGAGCGTGTGCTCGGTCTCGAGCTGATGTCACCCGACGACGAGGACAACGAAGGGATGCTCCCTTTCGACCAGGGGCCCGACGTCGACCTCGAGGGGCGACGCGTCGAGGCGGTACGCCAACTGGTAGAAACCCTGCGTGACGAGCTGGAGATGCGTGAGGAGCTCGACCTCTTCAACACCTACGAGCTCCCTCTCGTGCCCGTTCTGGCCCGGATGGAGCATGCCGGCATCGGTGTCGACCGGACCTATCTGGAGGAGATGGGGTCCGACCTCCGGACCCAGATCGCCATCCTGGAGAAGAAGTGTCACGAGCTGGCGGGTGAGCCGTTCAACGTCAACTCCACCGACCAATTGCGCGCCATCCTCTTCGACCAGCTGCAGCTACCGGTCCTCAAGAAGACGTCCACCGGCAAGCCCTCTACCGACGCGTCGGTCCTGAAGAAGCTCGAGCATCCTCTCGTCGACGCCCTTCTCGAGTATCGGGAGCTCGAGAAGCTCCGGTCGACGTATGTCGATGGATATCTCCCCCTGGTCGACGCCGATGGGCGGATCCGGACCCGGTTCAACCAGATGGCCGCCACCACCGGCCGGTTGTCCTCCGACAGCCCGAACCTGCAGAACATCCCGGTGCGCTCGGAGTCGGGTCGGACCATCCGCCGCGCTTTCATCGCCGGTCAGGACCACGAGTTCCTCGTCGCCGACTACTCCCAGATCGAGCTGCGGGTGCTGGCACACATGAGTGGCGACCCGTTTCTCATCGAGGCGTTCCAGGCCGGGCTCGACATCCACACCGCCACGGCGTCGAGGGTGTGGCAGGTGCCCACCGAAGAGGTCACGGCCAACCAGCGGCGCACGGCCAAGATGATCAACTTCGGCCTCCTCTACGGAATGGAGGCCTTTGGGCTCGCCGACCGGCTCGGGATCAGCCGGGACGAGGCGAAGGAGCACATCGACGCCTACTTCTCCCAGTTCACCGATGTCAAGGAGTACATGCAGTCGGTGGTCACGCTGGCCCGCAACCAGGGGTACACCACGACCTTGTTCGGCCGGCGTCGCTATCTGCCCGAGCTCAAGTCGGACAACTTCCGCATCAGGCAGATGGGGGAGCGGATGGCGCTGAACGCACCTGTGCAGGGAACCGCCGCCGACATCATCAAGGCGGCGATGATCGAGCTCGACGCCGCTCTGCGCGAGGAGAAGCTGGCGACGACGTTGCTCCTCCAGATCCACGACGAGCTCATCCTCGAGGTGCCCGAGGAGGAGAAGGTGGTGGCCGAGAAGCTGGTGACCGAGACCATGGAAGGCGTCACCGGTCTCGACGTCCCCCTGAAGGTCGACATCGCCTGGGGCAAGGACCTCGCATCGGTCAAGGTGTGACAAGCGTGTGCAGATACCGTGGCCAGGCCACGGCATCTGCACACGCTGGAGACCGCTCACCCCCGATAAGGGGTTGGCGAAAACCTGCTGCGTGCGTACACTTCGATTGCCTACCGGCCGCTAGCGCCCGGTAGAGATCTTCCCAAGAGGTAACTATCCACACATGTCCAACCCCCTAGAAAACGCGCCTGTAGCCACTCCCGACAATGAGGAGACGGTGGAAGCGCCCGAGACCCCGGCCGCCGAAGACAACGTAGAAGAGGCAGCCGCCACCACCCCCGAGCCCGAGGCGACACCCGAAGCCGACGACTCACCCACCTCCGAGACCTCCCAGCCCGCACGCGAGGCGGAGGCCGGCGAGGACACCTCCTCCGATGACTCCGACGAGGAGGGCTCCCCGCGCAAGTACGTCGAACGTGAAGCGTTGGTCGCACCCGATCTGAGCGACCTACCCGACGACATCGGTGACGATTTCGAGAGGGCCATCGAGGCCACGGTGCTCGAGTTCCGCGAGGGCGACATCGTGGAAGGAACCATCGTCAACGTCGATTCCGAGGGCGCCCTCGTCGACATCGGCTACAAGTCGGAGGGGTTCATCCCCACCCGCGAGCTCTCCATTCGCAACAACATCGACCCCGAGGAGACCGTCGAGGTCGGTGACCGTGTCGAGTCGGTCGTCCTCGACAAGGAGGACGACGAAGGTCGTCTCATCCTCTCCAAGAAGCGCGCCATGTACGAGCGCGCCTGGGGCCAGATCCAGAAGATCGCCGACGAGGACGCCACAGTCGAAGGCACAGTCATCGAAGTGGTCAAGGGCGGTCTCATCGTGGACATCGGGCTACGCGGGTTCCTCCCCGCTTCGCTCGTCGACCTGCGTCGGGTCCGCGACCTCGACCCTTTCATCGGCGACACCATCACCGCCAAGGTCATCGAGCTCGACCGGGCCCGCAACAACGTCGTCCTCTCCCGTCGTGCCCATCTCGAGGAGGCTCTCGCGGAGGAGCGCACCGAGTTCCTCGACAACCTCCACGAAGGTGAGATCAGGGACGGCACCGTGTCGTCGGTGGTCAACTTCGGCGCATTTGTCGACCTCGGCGGCATGGACGGTCTCGTCCACGTGTCCGAGCTTTCCTGGCAACACGTCAACCATCCCAGCGAGCTGGTGAAAGTGGGCGACGAGGTCAAGATCAAGGTCCTCGAGGTCGATCGGGATCGTGAGCGCATATCGCTCTCGATCCGCCAGACGACCGAAGACCCGTGGGATGTCTTCGCCAACGAGAACGAGGTTGGCGACGTCGTCGACGGCGTAGTGACGAAGACCGTGCCGTTTGGTGCCTTCGTGTCGGTGGCCGACGGTGTGGAAGGTCTCGTCCACGTCTCCGAGATCGCCGTCCATCGTGTCGAGTCACCCGAGTTGGAGCTCTCGATAGGCCAGACCGTCCGGGTCAAGATCACCGAGAAGGAAGACGAGCGTCGCCGGGTCTCGCTGTCGATCAAGCAGGCCCTGCCCGACTACAAGGAGCGGGCCGCCGAGCAGGACGACCGGCGCAAGCCGAAGCGTCCCCGCGAGTTCGAGCGGGAGTTCGGGGCGGAGGCCGAGGAGCGTCCACCGATGCCCGTCGACGCCTCTTTGGAAGCGATTTTGAAGGAGCTCAAGGAGAGGGGGATCGGTCGTCGCTGATCGCCGATCGAGTTGTTGAGACGACCCCCGGAGCGCGTCGGCGGCCGGGGGTCTTCGCGAATCGAGGTCGGGGACTGATCCGATCAACCCATAGATTTATGGTCGAAAACCTCAAGACTGTCGGGGACAGGTCCGAAAATCTCTTTGTTATCGAACCTGAAACACGTGGTGGGCTGCGGCCCGCCGTTACTATGCCCTTCCCCCTCGTCGCGGAGCGCGTGACGAGCAAGGAAGGGGACAACCGAAGGGGACTCAATGGGTAGGAGAGCAATCGTTCTTCTGGTGGCCTTGGTGCTGGCCGGTTTGGCCGCCTGGGCCGTTTGGAATTTCCTGCAGAACTATCAGAGCGATGCAGAAGCGGGCCAGGAGCAGGTCACCGTCTTCCGTGCCGGCGCCAACGGGATCGCCGAGGGCACCGAGGGTGCCATCGTTCTGTCCAACCTGGGCGGTGCCGACGCACAGGTCTCGGAAGGAACCGATGAGCTCGAGGACGTGCCGTCGGACGCCATTCAGACGGAAGAGGAGCTGCGTCAGGTGCTCACCGGCAGCCTGGCCGCCGGCCCGATCTCGGGCAATGCCATCCTCACCCGCTCCCAATGGACGAGCATCTCCGTCGAGGTCGTTCCGCTTTCAGAGCAAATCGCATCGGGCAATCAGGCCATCACCATCTCGACGTCCAACATCCAGGGGATCAATGGGTTCGTCGAGGCCGGTGACCGGATCAATATGATCATCACCCTCGACATCGAGTTCGATCTCATCCCACTTGAAGGTACACCGACACTGCCACAGCCCGAGCCGCCCACCACGGACGGAACCACACCCACCGAGGAGGTGGTGACCGTTACGTACACCCGCTATGTGCTTCAAGGTCTGAATGTCCTGGCCGCCGGACGTGATGTTCGTCTCGAAGAGGACGGGGACCAGACCGGTGAGGTTCCGGCGACGGACACAGGCACAGGCACCGGCACTGGCGATGGCACTACAACCGACACCGTCCCGCCCGCCGAGGGCGAAGATCAGGGCAACTCCACGGTGTTCACGCTGGAAGTCACGCCGGATCAGGCAGAGCGTATTGTTTACGCCTTCGAGAACGGTTCGATTTGGCTTACCCTTGTGCCCGAAGACTTCGTCGAGATCGAGACCGACGGTGTCACCATCGACAACCTGTTCGGTGGCGA
>DASPGH010000131.1:0-121162 GCA_035620735.1 Acidimicrobiia bacterium
AGTTCCCTCGCGGTTGTCGTGCAACGCCTCATCGATCTTCCCCACAAGCGCCTCCTCACCCCCGTAGAACTTCACGGCGCCGGCGACGGGGACGAACATCAGCCCGGGGGAAACCACCTCCACCCGTGGCACCAGATCCTCGACCAGTGCCACTACGGGCTCGAAACTTCTGGTCTCCTCACCGATGTCACGGTTGAGCACGGTGGCAAAAGGAGCGAGGGCTTCGGCCTCCCGTCGTGGCATTCCCAGGGAGACCCCGGCTTCGAGGACATCAGCGGTCGCTCCCGTCACCCGGTCGTCTACGACCAGTACCGACTCATCCGACGGCGCGTCTGGCCGCGTTTGCCGGGCGACTGCCAACGACCACATCGGAAACCACACGCATAGCGTCCGTACCTTCATCTTCCACCTCGAAACGCCGGAGAGTTCCGGCCACCCCCTTACCACTCGCCTCCAGGACGAGACGACGACGGGTCAAACGGCCATGACCACGGTCGGCGCCCTCCCAGGTGACCCCCAACGCCCTCAACCTGAGGAAGGAGATTCCCCCGGGCAACCCGCTGCCCATAGCCCGCATCGCCACCGCCACCCTTCTGGCGCGGGCCAGGGCGGCGAGACGACGCAAATCGTGATCACGGACCCGGGCGGGGACCTCCGCGTAAACGGCGCGAACCCCCTCGAGAAGAGACGCCATGACCTTGACCCAGAGCACCGGGTCGTCGCATCTGACGACCACGAAACGATCACCGGCGACACCGGTCTCCCACGCTGCCTCCGGCGAGATCCACCCTCTCGTATCGAGAGCGACCACAGGCGCATGCGATGAATAAGGGGCGATCAACTCGAGACCGAGTCGGGTGAGCCCGGTCCCGGGATCACCGATCAACTCGGTGATACGACCGGGTTGGAGATCGAGGAGACCACTGGACCTCGACGAAACCGCTCCGGTCAGACCCAATTCGGATGAAGCGACACCAGCCGTCGTCACACCCTCGATTCGCAAACTGACTCCAATCTGAGGGCGATCCATCATATCGAACATATGTTCGAGTAGCAACAGGCCACCGGCTCCGCCTCCGCATTAGCCTTCGCCAACAGGGACATGCCCAAGATCCTCGTCGCCGACGACTCAGAGACCATCAGGACCTTGCTTCGCACCGCCCTGGGCCGCGCCGGCTACGAAGTAGACACGGCGAGTGACGGCCCCACCGCCCACTCGATGGCCAAGGAAGGTGATTTCGATCTCATCATCCTCGACCAGCTGATGCCGGGGCTGCTCGGCCTCGACGTGATCAGCCAGCTTCGTGAAGACGGAGTGGCTGCGCCGGTCCTGATGCTCACCGGCGTCGACGACGGCACCACGGCCGCCGAGAGCCTCGATCGAGGAGCTGTCGATTACATACGCAAGCCATTCGACATGAACGAGCTGCTGGCTCGTATCAAGAGCCGTCTCTAGGACCAGAACACTCGCTTCGATCGGGGTGTTTCCCTTCACACAAATCGAAAAACAACCGATATCCACGGTGGAATGGTCGACATCAGGATCGCCGAGATCGGCACCTTCGTCATCTACGTGATCGACGTCGTCCTTCTCCTGGCTCTGGTCGGCATCAAAACCGTCCATCGGAGACGAGTCCACAGCCACGATCGGCGACGCCAGGAGTATCTCGGGATGCTGAGTCGCCACGTCTCCTACGCCGACTGCACCGACCCCATCACACCGCGTATGGCTGAAGACCCGGCTTTTCTCGATGCACTCATCGACGTGCGAGAAGTCCTGTCGGGACACGAGTTGGGCAATCTCGAGGAGATCGTTGCCCGGCATGGGGTGAGTGCGAGATTGACCAGGTATCTGGCCTCGCGTCTTCCACTGGGGCGACGTCTTCGAGCCGCAGTGGCGCTCGCCGAGATCGGCGACAAGTCGGCGGCCCCGGCGATGGTCCTTCATCTATCCGACCGAGAGCCGGATGTCAGGATCGAGTGTGCTCGGGGTCTGGCACGTCTCCGCTGGACACCGGCCATCGACGACATCGTGGCCCGTTTCGCCATCGAGGACACAACGGTGCGAGCGCGTTTTGCCGACTCGCTGATCGGGTTCGGGACCAGCGCCACCTGGCCGCTGCTCGCCTACGTACGGGTCAACCACCGTTCGGAGGATGCCGGACCCGCCCTCGCCCTCAGGACGGTCGGCCGAATCCGCGAGCTGGCCGCCGCCGGCGCCATCCACGAAGTCCTGGCAGAGAGCCCCAGTCTCGAGGTGACGATCGCGGCGATAGAGGCGCTTGGCGACATCGCCAGCCCGGAAAGCACCAGACGACTGCAATCGCTGCTTGCGGACGAGCGCTGGCAGGTGCGCGCCAAGTCGGCCACTGCCCTCGGGAAGTTGGAGGACGGATCCTCCATTCCAATTCTCTCCGAGGCAATCCGCGACGCCAACTTCTGGGTCAGACGCAACTCCGCTGCCGCACTTGCCCGTCTACCCGACGGGAAGCTTGCCCTGTACCGGGCCCTCGACGGCGACGATGTGTATGCCGCCGACGCAGCGGCCGAGGCGCTAGCCGACTCCGGCGAGCTGGTTGCCGCCCGCCGCCGCGTCGACGAGGGCATCAGCGTCGTCGAGCCCCTGCTGGCCCACATGGAGAGCGGGGACTGAGATGCTCCGCGAGCTCATGGCCTGGCTCGGCTACGCCACGGTCTTCTACTTCGTTGCCATGCAGCTCTACCTGCTCGGATTCACGGTGGTCTCCGGATTCGTGCTTCGGCGCAGCCACCATCTAGGTCGTTTCAACCGGGGCACGGCCATGCTTTCGAGCACCAACGCCCCACCTGTCTCCATCGTCATCGCCGCCTATAACGAAGAGGCCGGGATCGGCGACGCCATCCGCTCGATGTCGATAGTCAAATATCCGCGATTCGAGATCATCGTCGTGAACGACGGGTCGAAAGACTCCACCCTCGATGTTCTCATCCAGGCCTTCCGGCTGGAGAAGGTCCGAATCCCGTACCGTCCCGACCTCGCCTCGGAGCCGATCCGCGCCATCTACAAAGGCCGCTCAGGTGTCGACATCACAGTGATCGACAAGGAGAACGGGGGTCGTGCCGACGCTTTGAACGCCGGGATAAATGCCGCCCGCTATCCCTATGTGTTCTGTACCGACGCCGACGTGATACTCGAGCCCGACTGCCTGGTCCACGCCATGCGGCGGGTGGTGGATGATCGAGAGCGAACCGTGGGCGTTGGCGGCAACGTCCGCCCGCTGAACGGCAGTCGCATCGAGTTGGGTCATCTCATCTCGGCCAGTGTCCCGACTCGCCTCATCCCTCGCATGCAGGTTCTGGAATACGTTCGCACCTTCCTCGCCAGCCGACCTGCCTGGTCGCGGCTCAACGCGCTTCCCCTGGTGTCAGGCGCGTTCGGGATCTGGAAGCGCTCCACTCTGGTCGATGTGGGCGGCTTTGCACGGGGACACCTCGGCGAGGACCTCGATCTCACGATGAGAGTTCACCGCATGCACATCGATCGGGGTGACGAGTACCGGATCGTCTACGAGCCCGCAGCCGTCGTCTGGACCGAGGTGCCGGACACCATGCGGGTCCTGCGTAGACAGCGAATCAGATGGCACCGCGGTCTGATGACCGCTATCAGAGATTTCAAGGGGATGACTTTCAACCCGCGCTATGGAAGACTGGGATCACTGACCTGGGGCGGATTCTTTCTCTTCGAGTACTTGGCCCCGATCATCGAGTTCATCGGCTGGTTCGTGGTCCCCATCGCCTGGGTCCTCGGCGCTCTGAGCACGACCTCTCTGGTCTGGATGCTCGTCCTCGCATTCGGCGCCGGGCTGGCCAACTCACTCACGGCGCTCCTCCTCGACGAAACTTACGGCTACTTCAACAGCCCGGCCGACACCTCTCGTCTGGTCGCGATGGCACTCCTCGAGAACTTCGGACCCCGTCAAATGACCGTGGTCTGGAGAATGAGGGCCCTGCTGGGTGGCCATGCGACTCGTAGCTGGGGGAACATGGAGAGGCGAGGTGTCGCCAACCTGGCAAAGCCGACAGGGACGGCTCCCACCGGATAGAGTCCGCTGGTCCGAAGTCACGGTCGAGGAGAAGAGATGACCGACGAGTACCCACGGGACCCCGCGCAGCCGCCCTCAGAACCGCCCGCACCACCGCCGCCCATGGACGAGGAGGTCGAGGAGCATCACCCTGAGACCGTTCTCGCAGGGGCAGGTGAGTTCACCAGCGGAGAGGGCCTCGTCGCCTTCGCCGGATTGGTCCTCGTCGCCACCTGGTTGGTGTTCACCATCCTGGCTACCGAGTACTTCGTGTACTGGACCGGGCTCATCATGGCTGTCGCCGCCGCCGTCACTCCAAGGGTCAACCGCATGACTGTGGAGCAAATCGCACCGGTGTCGGTGGTCATGAAGGTGCTGGGTTACGGCATCGCGGTCACAGGTGTCTTTGCCTTGCTCGAGGACATTCGATTCGAGGTGTACGACGAGATCTGGGCTGTCATCGCAGCGCTGCTCGTCTACGCCGCCTCGGTCATGGCCTTCATAGGGGCCCGGCAGATCAAGACCTGAGCGATCCCGGCTAGCCCTCGAGCTCTTCGAGCGTCTTGGGCCAGTCGTCTTTGAGCAGTCGCGACAGCGAGCGGTCGGCCAGCAGCTTCCCTTCCGTCTGACACGTCGCGCAATAGTTGGTCTCGTTGTCCGAATAGACGATGCGCTGCACTTTGGAGCCACATCTGGGACAGGGCTGGCCGAACTTGCCGTGAACAGCCATGTCGTCACGGAATGCCGTCACCTTGGTCGGCCAACCGTCACCGACATCGTCGCGGAGACGATTGGTCCAATCCTGCAGAGACGTGACGACCGCCTCATGGAGCCTCGCTACCTCGTCGTCGGTCATCTGGGCGGTGCGTTTCACCGGGGACAGCCTCGCCGACCAGAGGATCTCGTCCGAGTAGGCGTTGCCGATACCGGAGAAGATGCGAGGGTCGGTCAGAGCCCGCTTGAGTGTCCTGTTCTCGGCCCTGAGGGCGTCACCGAACCCCGCTCGGCTCACATCGAGTGGCTCCACCCCTCCCCGGTCGAGACCGAGGACCGCATCCCAACCGGAAATGATCCAGATTCCGGCCCGCTTCTTGGTTCCCTGCTCGGTGAGGATGAGGGTGCCTTCGTCGAAGTCGATCGCGGCCAGACCGACCTTTCGAGGGATCGGCTTGCCCGGCGCCTCCCAACGCAGCCGACCCGCCACCATGAGGTGGATGACGATGAAGAGATCGTCCTCCAGGCCAAACACCACGCGCTTTCCCACCCGGTGCAGTGATGTGACCTTCTTCCCGACCGGGGCGTGGTAGGGAGGGTCGTAAGTTCGCAATACGGCCGGGGACCCGACACGAATGCCGGTGATCGTCTCCCCCATCACCCGAGCGTGCAAGGCCTCCAGGTAGACGACTATGTCGGGGAGCTCGGGCATGATGCCACGCTAACCCTCACTCCGGCTGTCGCAGGCTCCCGCTGAACAACACCGCCACGCCAACGACGAGTCCTCCGGCAATGAACCCGTAAGCCGTCAACTCGGATGCATCCCCGCCGGCGTCACCGACTAGAAAGCCGAAGAGGACGATCATCGCCACGAGGAGCAGAGTTGCCACTATCCGAGCGAATCGGGCACCGATCGACATCACGAATGCGGCACCGATCATGAGGACGCCCCCAATCACGAAAGCAATCCAAAAATCGCCGGCTGAAGTGGCTGCGGCGGCCTCAGCGTCGATGTTGAGAAACGAGCCGCCGAGGACGATCAGCCCCCCGGCGACTGCGAACCCGACCGCGCCCAGATTGGACCGTATCGGTTCGGGTTCTTCCGGCTCGGGCCGTGCTTCGGGGTTGTGCCTCGCCGCGATCTGCCGTGCGATCCTGGGAGAGGCGGCGGCAACACCGATCTCCTCGGCCAGAGCGACATCGTCTTCGGTGCGCAGCACGAACTCCTCGCCTTCCGCCTTGACATTGAACCCCTCGTGCAGGACCACTATCCCGATATCGGAGATCTGCCAATCGCCCACGAGCTCATTGCCGGAAACGAGACGGAGCCTCTGGCCGTCGGCGACCACCTGGACCCGCACACCTGGGCCGGTGTCCCCGCGCATTCTCACGTTTCCGTCCAGCTCGACTACCAATCAGGTCCCCTGTCGCTCGACTCGACTCGGAGAATTGTAAGTGTGGAAAAGTGAAGGGGCCGGTACGCAGACCAGCCCCTTCGTATCGAAACGTAGCCGTCGGACGGTCAGTCGTCCATCTGCTCGAAGGTCTCGGAGAAGCTCTGCGCCGCCTTGCGTCGGCCCTTGTTGTCTGCACCGTCGTGATCACGACGCTGGTGACGACCATCTTGGGACTTGCCGCCCCTGTCACCGCGGCCCCGGTTGTCACGATTGTCCGGCTTGCCGCGGTCGCGACCGCCGCCACCACCGCCACCACCGCCAGTGCCGTCACCGTTGGGGAGTGTGGCTCCGGGAAGGGCTTCGACCAGCTCGAGACTCACCTTGCCCCGGTCGATCTCGCGCACACGGACCTGGACCTCGTCACCTTCCGAGAGGTAGTCCTCCACTCGCTCCACTCGCTTCGAGCCGTCGAGCTTGGAGATGTGGAGCAGACCATCGCGGCCGGGGAGGATGTTGACGAAGGCACCGAACTTGGTGATGTTCACCACCTTGCCCTCATAGGTTTCCCCGATCTCGGCCTCTGGGGGGAAGGCGATCTGCGTCACGCGCTCTTTGGCCGCGGCCAGGGCCTCTCCGTCGCTGGAAGCGATACGAACGATGCCGACACCGTCGGTCTCCTCGATCTCGATGTTGGCCCCGGTCTCCTCTTCGAGCTCACGGATGACCGCCCCCTTGGGACCGATCACCTCACCGATCTTGTCCTTCGGAATCTCGATCGACTCGATGCGCGGAGCCCATTTGTTCATCTCGGCTCTGGGCTCGGCGATGACCTCGGACATGGCGTTGAGAATGAAGAGACGGGCCTCGCGCGCCTGGTCGAGAGCGCCGCGGAGGACCTCCGACGGCAGCCCCTGGATCTTGGTGTCGAGTTGCAGGGCGGTGATCATCCCGGCGGTGCCCGCCACCTTGAAGTCCATGTCACCGAGCGCGTCCTCGGCGCCGAGGATGTCGGTGAGGGTCACGAACCGGTCTCCCTCGTTGATCAGCCCCATGGCGATGCCGGCTACGGGTGCACTGATGGGCACACCGGCGTCCATGAGGGAGAGTGACGATCCGCACACCGACGCCATCGACGAGGAGCCGTTCGATGCCAGAACCTCGGAGACGAGACGGAGCGCATAGGGGAAATCGTCCGAGTTCGGGATGACGGGGAGCAGCGCCTTCTCGGCGAGGGCGCCATGACCGATCTCACGACGCTTGGGTCCGCGCATGAACCCGGCCTCACCCGTGGAGAACGGTGGGAAGTTGTAGTGGTGCATGTATCGCTTGCCCTCGGCGATGTCGAGTGTGTCGAGCATCTGCTCCATCTTGAGCATGCCGAGAGTGGTCACGTTGAGCACCTGGGTCTCCCCACGCTGGAAGAGAGCCGAGCCGTGGGTGCGTTCTACCGTCCCCACCTCGATGGTCAGCGGTCGGATGTCGGATGCGCCCCGGCCGTCCATGCGGACACCCTGGTCGATGACACGTTTGCGGGACCGGTTCTTGAAGATCGAGCGGAACGCGTTCTTGACCTGCTTGAGAGTCTCGACGTCGTCCTCTGCCACCTCGAGCTCGGCGATTACCGCGTCGAGAGCCTCGACCTCGGCGTCCTGCCGATCGTGTTTGCCAGGGATCTCCAGGACCGAATCGATGCGAGAAGATGCAGCCGACTCGACCCTGTTCAGGATGTCCTCGGAGTAATCGACAGCCGGCTCCCAGGTGAAGCCGGGGACTTCGACTTTGGACACCAGCTCGTTTTGCAGGTCGATGAGCCTGGCGATGTACTGCTTGGACTCCTCCAGACCCTGGGCGACGGCGTCCTCGTCGGAGGCTCGATCGCCATCTGCAACGAGACGGGCACCATTCTCTGTGGCACCGGCCTCGACCATCACGATGTCGATCTCTCCGCTCTCGTTGCGGCGACCCGCGACGACGAGCTCGAATACCGACTCGTCGAGGTCGTCCTCGGTCGGGAACGGGATCCACTCGCCTTTCTTGAGACCGAGCCTGACCCCGCCCAGCGGTCCCTCGAACGGCATCCCGCTGATGCTCAGTGCGGCGGAGGCACCATTGAGCGCAACCACGTCGAACGGATTCTCCTGGTCGACCGACAATGAGGTCACCACGATGTGCGTCTCGTTGCGGTATCCATCTGCGAACGACGGGCGCAGTGGCCGGTCGATCAGTCGACAGGTGAGGATGGCCTGCTCGGATGGGCGGCCCTCGCGGCGGAAGAACGATCCGGGGATCCGTCCCACGGAATACATCCGCTCCTCGAAGTCGACGGTGAGGGGAAAGAAGTCGACCCCCTCACGTGGTTTTGCGTTTGCGGTGGCGGTGACCAGCATCTCGGTCCCGCCGATCTTGGCTACGACGGCGCCGTTGGCCTGGCCGGCCATCTTGCCGGTGCTCAGGATGAGCTCTTTGCCGCCGATGTCGCCTCTCACAGAGGTCTCGGGCACTTTGTGCTCCTTCATGGGTTTTGAGGAGCCGCCGCCTGTTGGCAGTGGTCGCGTCTCAGCCGACAGCCGGGACTCTCCCGATGCTTCGAATCGGGGGCCCTGGCCAAGACGCCGCCACTGACAACCGGGGCGACTCTCATTCGTGGGCCCTTGTGGGGCCCTTCTGTCTCGACGGGACGGCTTGCCGCCCCGCACATACATGAGGAGCGGCCGAACCGCTCCTCACGAATTCTCTAGCGCCGCAGACCGAGTTTGGCTATGAGGCTTCGGTACCTCTCGACGTCTTCTCGACGCAAATAGTCGAGGAGCCTGCGACGTTTTCCGACCATGAGCAGAAGACCACGACGGCTGTGGTGGTCGTGCTTGTGGTCGCGAAGATGTTCGGTCAGGTGGTTGATCCGCTCGGTGAGGAGGGCTACCTGAACCTCGGGCGAACCTGTGTCGCTGCCGTGGGTTCCGAATTCTTCGACGATTTCAGTGGTTGTCTTCATTGCGCGTAAAACCTGGAGTGATGCGGGGATCGTGGCAAACGTTACCACCCCGACGACGCAAACTCACATTCCCGAGCCCGTCCCGGCGAGGATGTCCCGGGACCGGGCGACGTCCTCTCCCATCTGGTCCACCAGGGCATCCACGTCATCGAAACGAAGCTCGGGACGGAGATATTCGACGAATTCGACTGTCATTTCCTCGCCGTAGATCTCCTCGGAGAACTCGAGGATGAATGCCTCGATGAGCAACTCCTCACCACCGAAGGTGGGGCGCACTCCGACGTTGACTGCCGCCGGGTGAACCTGTTCCCGCACCCGCGCGAAACACGCATACACGCCGGTCGCCGGGATCAGCTTGCGTTGTGGCGGCCGCAGGTTCGCGGTCGGAAAACCGATCTCCCTACCCCGCTTGTCGCCATCGACGACGATGTTGGTCAGGGTGAACCTCGAACCGAGGAGCTCAGCTGCCTCGTCGACATGGCCGGACTCGATGAGCCCCCTGATCCGGCTCGACGAGATCGGCGCGCCGAGATTCTCCACGAGCTCGATCGGCTCGACCGAATAACCATGCTCCTTGCCCGCGGTCTTCAACAATTCCACATCTCCGGCGCGATCCTTGCCGAAGCGAAAGTCGGCGCCGACGACCACATGCCCGACATCGATCTTGCCCACCAGGATCTCGGAGATGAATTGCTCCGGGGTCTGTTCCTTGATCTCAGCCAGGTCGAGTACGCCGACGCAATCGACACCGGCCGCCCCCAGAAGGTCGATTCGCTCGGGGATGGTGGTGATCAGACGCGGGTGTGTGCCCGGTCGGAGGACCTCGAGGGGGTGGGGGTCGAACGTGAGCACCACCCGCATCAACCGATCGTCGAGATGGGACAGCAGGGCCCTGTGCCCGAGGTGAACACCGTCGAGGACGCCGATGGTCACCGAGCTCTCTTGTGATAGCGGCTCCCAATCGGTCCATGACCCGTCGAGGACTCTCATGAGGGGAGCACCACGTCGGGCTCGGCTCGCTCACCGGTCAACCGGTACATGGCGATGAGGTCGCCCCCCGGGTCGAGGACGCCAAACGGCTCGTCGCTCGGGCCGGTGAGAAGTGGGCCGCCCAAGAAACGAACCCCGTTGCGGACACCACGAGCGGTCTCGTCGTCGACGTCGACCATCACGTAATCGCTCATCGCCTCTTCAGGGGTAAGAAAGTAGGACTCCCAGTTGTGCATGTCGTCGATGGTCACACCCTGGCTGGCACGAAGCGAGCCAATCCGGGTTCGTCTCAGCGAGGTGAGGTGCGCCGAGCCACCCAGCGCACCCGCCATGTCGTCGGCCAGGGAACGGACATATGTTCCCTTCCCGCAAACCACCCGGAACTCCACTTCGGGGTATGGCGGCACCCCGACTGAGAGTATCTCGAGATCGTGAACCAGAACCGAGCGGGCCCCCCGCTCCACCACCTCGCCCTCCCGGGCCAGTTCATAGAGACGTCTCCCGTCCTTCTTCAACGCGGAGACCATCGGGGGGATCTGGCAGATGGCACCGGTGAAGCGGGGAACCAGGTCCTCGACGTCCTTGGTGGTGATGTCCATCGGCTCTCTGGTGAGCACCGCTCCGTCCGCGTCGAGGGTGTCTGTGGCAACTCCGAACTGCGCCGTCGCCAGATACTCCTTGGGCCGGTCCTGGACGAACTTGATCAAACGGGTGACGTCCCCGACGGCTACAACGACTACCCCGGTGGCCATCGGGTCGAGCGTGCCGGCGTGACCCACCTTCTTGATCCCGGTGGCCGACTTGACCTCACCCACCACCTGGTTGGAAGTGATGCCCCGCGGCTTGTCGACGATCAGAAACCCCCTGGTCACCGATAGTCCTCGACCAGAGAGAGGACTTTCTCCCGGACGGCTTCGATGTCGCCGTCAGTGCTGAATCCTGCGGCGAGACGATGACCGCCTCCTCCCAGGGCTGCCGCCAGCCCACCGACATCGGTGTCGCCTCTCGATCGGAGGCTGACCTTCACCGAGCCATCGTCATGACCTTTGATGAGCACTGCTGTGTCCGCCTCGACGGCGAGACGAAGCACGTCGATGAGGTTCTCGGTATCACCCCAGTCGATCCCGAGCGAGGCCAGGTCGGTCTCTGTGATGTGGGTGGAGACGGCGCGCAGGTCTTCGTCGAGCTCGGCCCGGCCCATGGCGACCGCGAGCGCCCTGAGATAGCCGAAGGGCGCTTCCTCGTAGACATGACGGCCGATCACGGCGGGCTCGGCGCCGGCGGCGACGAGCTCGGAAGCGATTTCGAGGGTTCGGGGAGTCGTGTTGGCATAGCTGAATCGACCGGTGTCGGTCACCAAAGCGGTGTGCAGGCATTGGGCGACTTCGGGGGTGATCTCCCAACCCAACCGTCGCAGGATCGCATAGACCAGCTCCCCGGTGGCCGCCGACCCGGGATCCACCACCGATACATCTCCAAAGCCCTCGTTGGTGACGTGATGGTCGATCACGACCACCGTTTCGGCGTCCGATGCGTTGCTCCCCAATTCGGCGAGACGGTCGGGAGAGCCGGCGTCGAGCACGACCATCACTTCGGGGCTCTCCGGAAACTCGTCCGGGTGCACCAGCAGGTGGGCGGGAAGATAGCCGAGGCTGGGCGGCATCGAGTGGGGAGAGCCGAAACTGGCGACAACTTCCTTGCCTGCGTTCTCGGCGGCGATCGCCAACCCCAGCATCGAGCCCAGAGCGTCTCCGTCCGGCCCGATGTGACAGGCGAGAGCGATGCGCTTGGCGCTTCCTATCACCTCTGCGGCGCGGTCCAGGACTCCGGGATCGATCGTCACTCTTCCTCCTGACGTAACTCTCGCAGGATCCGCTCGATGCGCTCTCCCCCCGTTATACCCGGGTCGATCATGAACTCGAGGGTCGGGGTGTACTTCATGCGAACCTGCGCTCCGATCACCGCTTGCAGCCGCTTGGCCGCTCCTCGAAGTGCGGCCAACGCCGGCTCGCGGGCGGCGTCGCCGAGCACGTCGACGTAGACGATCGCACTCCTGAGGTTGGGCGCGGTGTCCACCGCGGTCACAGAAACCAGCTCGAGTCTCGAGTCACTCATCCTCTCGATCTCCTCGGCCAGCACCTCGCGCAGCGTCGAGTTGACCCGCATCATGCGGTCGCTCATGAGTGACAATGCTCCGTCGATCAGGTGCGGGCGACCTCGCGGACCGTGTACACCTCGATGTTGTCGCCCTCTTTGATGTCGTTGTAGTCCTCGAACCCCATACCGCATTCGAACCCGGATTGGACCTCGCGCACATCGTCTTTGAATCGCTTCAGAGATGAGATCACACCATCGTGGATGATCACCCCGTCGCGGAGGAGACGTGCCTTGGCACCACGCTGGACCATGCCCTCGAGGACATAGCAGCCGGCGATCGTGCCGGCTCGCGGCACCTTGAATATCGCCCGGACCTCTGCGGTGCCCAGCACGACCTCCTGCTGATCCGGGGCGAGCTGACCCACGAGGAGCTGTTCGATCTCGTCGAGCAGTTCGTAGATGACGCCGTAGGTGCGCACTTCGACCCCGGCCTCTTCGGCTGCCCGCCTCGCCTTCGGCTCGGGTCGGACGTTGAAACCGACTATCACGGCCTCGGTGACCTCGGCCAGGGTCACATCGGTCTCACTGATCCCGCCGACCGAGGTGTGGACTATCTGGATCTTGCCCCCCTCGCGCTCGATCTTTGCGATCGACTCGCGCAGGGCCTCCAGAGATCCTTGGGCGTCTGCCTTGACGATGACGTTCAGGGTGGCGTCCTCTGATCGAAGTTGGTCCAACAGCCCCTGGAGACGGTCTCGCGCCGAAGGGGCGACGTGGGCCTCCTGTCGCATCTCTTCCTGCCGCTCGTCGGCGACCTTGCGCGCCTCGCGATCGTTCTTCTGGACCTCGAAGAAATCCCCGGCGGCCGGGACGTCGTCCCAACCCATGATCTGGACCGGGTCGGATGGTGTCGCCTGATCGATCCGGTCGCCCTGATCGTTCATCAGGGCGCGTACCCTGCCTGCGATCGGTCCGGCGACGAAGGCATCCCCCTGCCTGAGGGTCCCACGCTGGACGATGACCGTTGCCACCGGGCCCCTGCCCACTTCGAGCTGGGCCTCGACCACGACACCGCTGGCGCCTGGCTTGGCATTGGCCTTGAAATCCTCGAGCTGGGCTATGAGGTCGACGACCTCGAGGAGATCGTCCACGCCGGTGCCGTTCACGGCCGAGACCTCGACCGAGGGCACGTCGCCACCAAGCTCTTCGACAACCACCTCGTGGTTGGTCAGTTCGGTGCGCACACGCAGCGGGTCGGCTCCGGGGAGATCCATCTTGTTGACCGCGACGATCATCTTCACACCGGCTGCTTTGGCATGAGAGATCGCCTCGATCGTCTGCGGCATCACGCCATCGTCGGCCGCCACCACCAGAATCACGATGTCGGTGATGTTGGCGCCGCGGGCGCGCAACGCCGTGAATGCCTCGTGACCAGGAGTGTCGACGAAAGTGATCTTGCGATCGTTGACCTCGACCTGATAAGCCCCGATGTGCTGGGTGATGCCGCCTTCCTCGCCTTCGACCACATTCGCTTTCCGAATGGTGTCGAGCAGCGTCGTCTTGCCATGGTCGACGTGGCCCATGACGGTCACGACCGGGGGTCGCGGCGTCAGGTCCTCCTCGGCGTCGTCGAACTCAGGCTGTTCCTCGACGGCGGGTGGTGCCTCGGGCTCGGTCACCTCCACGATGTAGCCAAAAGTCTCGGCAACCTCATCGATCAAATCCGCCGGCATGGTCTGTTGGGCCCCGGCGGGAACCCCCCTGTTGAGCAGTGCTTTGACCACCTCACCGGGGGCCTGCCCTATCGCCTCGGCGAACTCGGCCACGGTGGCCCCCTCGGTGATAGCGGCAATCTCGATCTCGTCGGCGGCCCCGTCTTCATCCGAGGGAGCGCCGGCGCCCGGCGTCTCGGTCTCCGTTGGCTCTTCTGAGACCTCCTCCCCGGCATCCACTTCGTCGGGTGCGTCTGACACGGGGGCTGTCTCTTCGGTGGGACTGGCCTCGGCGCCGGCCTCTTCGGTCACTGTCACTTGTTCATCGGGGGCGAGGGCGAGACGAACCAGTTCCGCTCCCTCGTCGTCCAAACCCGAGGAAGCGGTCTTGACGTCCAGGCCGAGTTCCTCGGCTAGCGACAACACGTCCTTCGACTCGATGCCCAGCTCGCGGGCGAGCTCATAAACCCTCATTCGCAACAATCACTCACTCTCGGTGTCTGTCTCGGAATCTTCGACCTCGCTCACCTCAGGCAACGACGCTTCGGGCTGATCGGCGTCCTCAGCCGTCTGCTCATCCTCGGCGACCGCGGCAGCCATCTCGGCATCGGTCTGGCCGGTGGCCTGACCGGCGTCTCCCGCCTCGGTCTTCTCCTCCTCGCCACCTTCCGGCTCGGCCGGTTCGGCCCCCTCGTTGTCGGAACGGATATCGACCTTGTACCCCGAGAGCCGTGCTGCAAGACGTGCGTTCTGCCCTTCTTTGCCAATTGCCAGGGAGAGCTGATGTTCGGAGACGATGACGTCGGCGGTCTTCTCCTCCTCGTCGATGTGCACTTCTTTCACCTTCGCCGGGCCGAGGGCCTCGGCGATGAACTGAGAGACGTCCTCACGCCACTGCACCACGTCGACCTTCTCCCCACGCAGCTCGTTGACCACCTGGCGGACACGCGACCCGCGGGCACCCACACATGCCCCCTTGGGGTCGACATTGGGGTCGTGGGAGATGACGGCGATCTTGGTGCGATGACCGGGCTCCCTGGCGATGTTGACGATCTCGACCGTCCCATCGGTGAGCTCGGGAACCTCCAACTCCAGCAGACGACGGACCAGGTCGGGGTGGCTGCGGGATACGACGATCTGTGAGCCCTTGGTCTCGTTGCGTACCTCGAGGATGAGGGCCTTGACCCTGTTGCCCCGGTCGAGACGCTCGAACGGGATCCGCTCACTGCCGGGAAGTATCGCCTCGGCGTCACCAAGGTCGAGGATCACCGAGCGATAGTCGACCTGTTGGACGATCCCGGTCACGAGGTCACCCTCGCGACCCTCGTACATCTCGAAGACCTTCTCCCGCTTGGCCTCACGCAGCTTGAACTGCATGACCTGCTTGAACGATTGCGCGGCGATGCGGCCGAAGGCCTCTCCCTCTGGTGTGTCCTCCCACTCGTCGATGACATTGCCGTCCTCGTCGAGCTCCTGGGCGTATACCGTCACCTCGCCCGAACCGGGGTCGATGGTTACGCGAGCCTCCTCGGCGGCACCCGGGCTTCGCTTGTACGCGGCAACCAGGGCGTTGGCAAAGGCATCGAGGATCGCGTCGACCTCGACGCCTCGCTCCCGTGCGAGTACCTCGATCGCCTCCATCATGCTGTCGAGTTGCATCTCTCTCCTTAGTGGCCTGGCTTCGGCGCCTTCTCCCACCGGAAGACTGTCTTGGCGCTGATTACGTCGTCATAGGAAACTTCGGTGACGCCCTGCTCGGCGTCGACGGTGAAGCGGTCGTCGCCGGCATCGGTCAATGTGCCTCGATAGGTGGCCCTGTGGTCGTCCACGGTGGTCTTCACGACCACCTCCCGCCCC
This sequence comes from Acidimicrobiia bacterium, assembly GCA_035620735.1. Taxonomy (GTDB): domain Bacteria; phylum Actinomycetota; class Acidimicrobiia; order Spongiisociales; family ZC4RG35; genus JANQRA01. The sequence goes on from DASPGH010000131.1 coordinate 15,821, forward strand.
AGGGACTTACGGAAGTGAGACGGTCGTCGCAGCTTGCGCTCGAGACCCGGAGAACTCACCTCCAACTGATATGTGTCCTGAAGCGCAGGCTCGTCGTCGAGAAGGCGTGAGAGCCCCCGGGACAGTTCGGCGAGACGATCGACATTGACATCTTGACCGTCGACCGTGACACGCAGAATGCGGCCGCGTCCGCGGCCGGACAGCTCGAGATCGTCCAGCTCGAGCCTCTCGTCGGCGAGGTAGGGCTCTACCACGCTCCAGATGTCTGCAATCTCCATCACTGCGATTCACCAATCTGGTCAGTCACTCCACAACAAAGAGGTGGGTGCCCAAAGGCGCCCACCTGACCGAAAAGCGTCCCTGTTGTAGACAGCGATTATAGGTCGGGCCGATGGCCAGGCTAAATGCCGAATCTGGCCTCTTCGATGCGATCGGACAGTGCCGCGACCAAGTCGTCGAAGACGAGTTCGCTTTTCACCATCCCCTTGCGCTCGGTGATCTCTGCCACCCCCGACTCGACCCCTTTCGGGCCCACGGTCACCCGATAGGGGATCCCGATCAACTCCGAGTCGGCGAACTTCACGCCGGGACGTTCGTCGCGGTCGTCGAGGAGCACATCGACACCGGCAGTAGCAAAGTCGTCGTACAACTTGTTGGCGAGGGCCATGGTCGCCTCGTCGTCGGGCCGGATGACCGTGAGAACGAGCTCGTATGGGGCCACCGAGACCGGCCAGATGATGCCGTTGTCGTCATTCGAGGCCTCGACCACCGCCGCCATGCCCCTTTCCAGCCCGATGCCGTAGGAGCCCATGATGATCGGGTGGCTGGCACCCTCGGGATCTTGGACGTAAGCACCGAAGGCCTCTGAGTATTCTGTGCCCAGCTTGAAGATGTGACCGACCTCGATGCCTTTCCAGAGCTCGAGCCGCCCGCCATCTTTGACACAACGCTCGCCATCGGTGACCTCACGCAGGTCCGCCCATTTGGTCACACCTATGTCCCGGCCGACATCGACGCCCTTGTAGTGCCAGTCGTCCTCGTTGGCGCCGGTCGTCATGTTGACCCGTCCCTCGAGGGCGCGGTCGGCGATGATCTCGATGCCGGTGACTCCGACGGCCCCGAGACTTCCGGGGTCGGCTCCGAGCAGTTCCCGGATCTCCTCGGGTCGAGCCGGGCGGGCCCCGTCCTCCGGAGCTCCGGCGGCGTCGAGCAGCTTTTGCTCCTGGAGATCGTGGTCACCGCGCAGCAAGACCAACACCGGCTCGCCGTCCACGACGTATACCAGCGATTTGATCTGACGGTCCGGGGCGGCGATGTCGGGATGGGACTCGGCCAGTGCCTTGATGGTGCGCAGTCCGGGGGTGGGAAATCGCTCCAGCTCGGACGTCTCACCGTCATCTATCGTCTCGAGCGCCGAGACCGCCCGCTCCACGTTGGCCCGGTAGTCGCACGATTCGCATGTGACAACCCAGGCCTCACCGGCTTCGCTGCGTTGGATGAACTCGATGGACTCCGAGCCTCCCATCGCACCCGAAGAGGCCTCCACATCGACCGCGTCGAGACCCATCCTGGCGAAGATCCGCACATAGGCGTCGTGGTGTTTGTCGAACCCTCGATCGAGCCCGGGAAGGTCGATGTCGAGCGTGTAGGAGTCCTTCATGGTGAACTCCCTCACCCGAAGCAGACCCGACTTGGGTCGAGGCTCGTCCCGGAACTTGGTGTGCATCTGGTACCAGATCTGGGGCAGTTGCTTGTAGGAGAAGAGCTCACTGGCCAGAATCCCAAAGATCTCCTCCTCGGTCATACCCAGGGCGAGGTCGGCGCCCTTGCGGTCCTGCAGCTTGAACAGGTTGTCGCCCATCAGCTCGTAGCGGCCCGATTTCCTCCAGATCTCAGCAGGGTGAAGCGTTGGCAGCATCAGTTCCTGTCCGCCGATTGCGTTCATCTCCTCACGGATGATCTGACCGATCTTGAGCCAGACTTTCTGGCCGAGGGGCAGCATGGTGTAGGAGCCGGCGGCGAGCTGACGGATGAACCCGCCCCGGACCAACAGCTTGTGGCTGACGGCTTCGGAGTCAGCCGGGGCTTCCCGCAAAGTGGGGATGAAGGCTTGTGACCAACGCATCGGGTGAGGACGGTAGTCAGTGGAACCTGGCTAGCCGGGGTGGTTTCCGGGGCTGATCGGTGACGTGGTCTACCTTGAAGGCATGCGGACGATCCCCCGGTCTGCAGTGCTCTCGCTGCTCATCGTCGTGGCCTCATGCGGTCAGGTCGAGCCCGTGCTCCTCACCGTGAGCATGCCCGATTGCACTTTTCGAGGGACGACCGAGATGGAACCGGGTGAAGCGAGCTTCAGTCTGTCGTTGAACGGTCTGGGAAACGCAAAGGCGCTCCTGGTGGAGTTGGTGGGCGGGCACTCCTACGACGAGCTGGCAGCTCATCTCGAGCAAGGAGATGAGTTCGGTGGCGGATCGAAATGGACGAGCACTGTGATCGAGGTCGAGTTGAGCGACACCGATGGAATCGACGGCATCGCGGACAGCACCCTCCTGGACGAGGGCGAATACGCAGTGATCTGTGTCGACCTGGAGACTGGGGCGGCGCGAGCGGCAAGTCCTTTGCGGGTTGCGGAGTCGGTGTACGGATTTGAGAACGGTCGTGGTGGTGAGAGGGGGCGGCGCCCCTAGAAAGATCGGGCCAACCCGGCGAGCGGGGGATAAGGCGTTGCGTGTTCACCGGGTTGCGCGTGCACCACGTCTCGGAATCCGCAACACGATGCTATAGCAACGCTGGAATCAGTCCCCTGCCGCCACCTCGGCCACCTTGGCCTTCTTCTCCTCTGACCGGTTGGCGTCGCCGCGGATCTCGATGAGTTGACGCCGCTCGGCGGCGGCGATCTCCTCGGCGTTGGCCTCGGCGTGCGCCAGACGCGCCTCGAGACCCTCGGCGACCAGCTTCTCCGCCTCGTCGAGCAGTGCTTCGACCATCTCCGCCTCAGGTACCACCCGCACCACCTGGCCCTTGATGAAGAGATGGCCTCTTCCCCGCCCGGCTGCGATGCCGATGTCGGCCTCGCGGGCCTCTCCTGGCCCGTTCACCACACATCCCATCACCGCAACCTGGATGGGAAGATTGGCCTCCTCCAGAGCTTGCTGCGCCCTTGTCGCCACATCGATCACGTCGACTTCGGCCCGACCGCATGAGGGGCATGCGATCAGGTCGAGTCCTTTGCGTTCCCGCAATCCCAAGAACTCGAGGAGCTGACGACCTGCCTTCGCCTCCTCCACCGGATCGGCGGTGAGTGAGAACCTGATGGTGTCGCCGATCCCCTCGTTGAGGAGGGTCCCGATGCCGGCGACCGACTTGATGATGCCGGCCGGAGGGGGGCCGGCCTCGGTGACGCCTAGATGAAGGGGGTAGTCGACGGTGTCGGCGAGGAGACGGTACGACTCGACCATGAGACGCACATTGGAGTGCTTCACCGAGATCTTGATCTCCGTGAAATCGACTTCCTCCAGGTATCGAGCCTCGATGAGCGCCGACTCGACCAGAGCCTCTGGGACCGCCGACCCGTATTTCTCCAACAATTCCTTGTCGAGAGACCCGGCATTGACGCCTATACGGATGGGGAGACCCCGGTCACGGGCCTCTCGGGCCACGGTCTTGATCTGATCTTCTTTACGGATGTTCCCGGGATTGAGACGCAGTCCCTGTACCCCGGCTTCCATGGCGGCGAGGGCCAACCGGTACTGGTAGTGGATGTCGGCGATGATCGGCACCGGCGAGCGGGGGACGATCTCGGCGAGGCCCTGAGCGGCTTCGACCTCGTTGCAGGTGATGCGGACGATGTCGGCGCCGGCGCCGGCGAGGGCATAGACCTGAGCGAGTGTCCCGTCCACGTCGTAGGTCTTCGTCGTGGTCATCGACTGCACGCTGACCGGGGCGCCTCCACCGACCGGCACGCTGCCGACGTTCAATTGACGCGTTTCTCTCCTCGAGAAGCTCACGATGGGAGGCTAGGGGAGTTTTCGGAGAAAACTCCAACCTTGCGTGCGCAGCGAGGAAGCCCTATCCGAGGCTGATCGGATTGACGATGTCGAGGATGATCGCCACGAACCCGAGGAAGAAGAGGGCGCCGATGACCGCTGCCGCCACCGGCATGAGCTTGCGCATGTTGGCGGCACGCCCGCTGATCTTCTCGTACAGAGCGACGGCGAAGTGCCCACCGTCCAGGGGGAACAGGGGGAGGAGGTTGATGGTGGCCAGGATCACGTTGACATAGGCGAGGATGGCCACGAAACCGGCTGCATCGGTGGCCTGGCTCCCGATGGAGACGATGCCGATCGGGCTCACCGGGCGGATCTCGTCGGGGACATCGGTGTCGCCACCGAGAACTCCTAGATACGAGGCAAGGCTGGATGGGCGGAACATCTGATAGAGGGAGGAGAAGGTGTCACCGATGCCCTGCCAGATCGCCTGACCGGCCATGCCCACCGCCTCGAAAACTCCGACGTTGTTGTGCTGGAGTTGTGGAGTGACTCCCAGAAAACCGACACCGGCGATGTTCTCGTTCTCGGCGAGATCCACATTCAGAGTGATCTCCTCAGAGCCTCTCTGGACCACGATCGTGGTCGGTCCCGGTCCAACATCGGCGAGGGCCGCGGTTGCCTCCTCCCAACTCCCGACCTGGTGATCCCCGATGGCCGTTATCCGGTCGCCCTCCTCGAGACCGGCGGCGGCCGCAGGCGAATCGTCGACGACGGTGCTCACGCTGGGGATGGGCTCGTTGGTCCCGTTGAAGTAGAACACACCCCAGAACATGAGAAACGCGATCAGGAAGTTGGTGCCGACGCCGGCGAGCACAACGACCGACTTCTCCCAGAATTTCTTCTCCCGATAGGTGCGTCCCAGGTCCTCGGGGGGAACCTCTTCGAGAGGGTTCATCCCGATGATTCGGACATAGCCACCGAGCGGCAGGGCCTTGACTCCGTACTCGGTCTCTCCCCTTTTCGTGGACCAGATGCGGGGACCGAAACCGAAGAAGAACTCCGTCGCTTTCATGCCCGTTGCCTTGGCCGCGATGAAGTGTCCGGCCTCATGGGCGGTCACGAAGAAGATGATGGCGACGGCGGCGGCGATGCCCCCAAACATGAGCCGAAGGGTACAGCCGGTCAGGTCCTTATCAGCAGACGGACGCGATCAGCGATGCGGCTACTTCACGTGCCTCGCGGTCTGCCGCGACCACGTCGTCGACCGACTCGGGCTGTCGCCACTCCACGGACTCGATGGTGCGGGACACCATCTCAGGTATTCCCAGAAACCCAAGTCTCCCCTGGAGAAAAGCCTCGACGGCGATCTCGTCGGCGGCGTTCATCACAGCGGGAGCCGAGCCCCCGACTCTGCCGGCTTCGTATGCGATGTCGAGTGCCGGGAAGTTCTGTCGATCCGGCTCTTCGAAGGTCAGGTTGCGACCCACGAGGGAGAACCGCTCGGTCGGTGTTGGCATTCGCTCCGGCGCGGTGAGGGCGTACTGGATGGGGATCCTCATGTCGGGGTATCCGATGTGTCCCTTCCAGGAGCCGTCGACGAACTCGACGGCCGAGTGCACGATCGATTGGGGATGGACCACGACCTCGATCCGGTCGTAGTCGACGTCGAAGAAATGGTGGGCCTCTATCACCTCGAGCCCCTTGTTGAACAGGGTGGCGGAGTCGATCGTTATTCGTCGGCCCATGTCCCAGGTGGGGTGTTGCAACGCCTCTTCAGGGGTCACCCCGGCCAGACGGTCCCGTGTGAGCCCGCGGAATGGCCCTCCCGAGGCGGTGAGGATGAGCCGGGCAACCCCTGCCCGCGACTCACCTTCCAGACATTGCAGGAGTGCCGAGTGCTCACTGTCGACCGGAATCAGGGAGCCGCCGCCGGAGTGAAGCGCTCGCTTCACCACCTCTCCGCCCGCGACGAGACTCTCCTTGTTGGCGAGACCGACCCGATTCCCGGCTTCCAGCGCAGTCACGGTAGCCCGGAGACCCGCCGCGCCGACTATGCCGTTCATCACGGTGCGACCGGGCTCCGCAGCCAGAGAGAGGACGGCGTCGGCACCGAACTCGACCTCATTGCTCACCGACGTCCTCAGCCGATCACGCTCCTCGCCGGCGCCACCGGCCACGGCCAGCAGGGCATCGGGATAGCGTCTGGCGAGCCCGGCGAACTCCGGGGAAGGGCGCCGCGCAGCGAGGGCGGCGACTTCGAGCCCGAGATTGTCGGCGACCTCTAGCGTTTGAGTGCCGATGGAGCCGGTCGCCCCGAGGACGACCAGAGGGGCGATCACAGCAAACCGAAGCCCCGGAAGAGGATGTAGACGGCGGGAACGGCGAAGAGAAATCCGTCGATGCGGTCGAGCATCCCGCCGTGCCCGGGGAGGACCGAGCCCATGTCCTTGACTCCGAGGTTTCGCTTGACCATCGATTCGGCGAGATCGCCCACCGGAGCCAGGATCCCGATCAAGACCGCCGTCACCAGAGCCCTGGGGATGCCGATCTCCTCCCATGGCGGGAACACGGCGAGGATCGCAGCCACGACCGAACTCAGGACGAGGCCACCGATGAAACCCTCGACGGTCTTGTTGGGAGATACGTTGCGAGCGAGGGGCCGACGCCCGAACGACCGGCCCACGAAGTAGCCGCCGACGTCATTTGCGGCGATCACCAGGACCAGGAAGATGATGTGGGCCACGGGATGTGGACCATCGGCGATGAGGATTGCGAAGGCGAGCATCCCGACCCATGCCATACCCAGAGCCGTTATCGCCGTGTTGGCCAGTGCGTGAGTACGCGGGGCAAGAGAGAAGAAGAGGATCGTGGCCGCGGTGGCGGCGGCCGCCCAGCCTCCGATCGCCATGGGCCCGACGGTCTGGGCCCCCACCCCCATGAGGGTGACACCCAACAAGCCGAACAGTGCGAGAGGCTTGTAGCCGCGAATGCGCACCGTGGCGTAGAACTCTCCAACCGACACCACCATGAGAAGGATCACGAAGATCGTGAACCACCAGCCACCGAGCACGAGACTGCCCAGGAACAAGCCGAAGATCACGAGAGCAGAGCCGATTCTCATGGCGAGATCCGAGCTGGCGGCCTGCTCGACCGCCTCGTAGGACTCCTCGGACTCGAACTCGGTGCCGGAGACGTCCCCAAAGCCGACCAGACCGGACTCGACGCCGGGAAGACTGGCGGCTACCGCCTGCTGCTCCCACTCCTCCGCAGAGGCTCGCTCGATCTCCTCGGCGAGCCCTCGATACTCCTGAGTGGTGCCTTTCAGATACTCCTCAGGCGTGAAGTCGTCGAGATCATTGCCACCGGCCATCGCCTCCCAGTCCGGCCCTCCGTCGTCGACGGCGACGCCATCCTCTGGGATCTTGGGATCGGTGCGAGATTTGGGCCGTTCTGTCCTTGAGCCATCGTTGTCGTCGTCGGAGTCGAAGGGGAGCTCGTCAGAGACCGTGTCGGTCTTCTCGTCACCCTCGGTGTGCTCCCGATCTGACATCAGACCTCTAAGAGCTCGTCTTCTTTGTTGCCGAGGATCTCATCGATCCGCTCGGTGAAACGATCTGTCAGTTTCTGTAACTCGTCCTCACCTCGACGGATGTCGTCGTCGGAGATCTCCCCGTGGAGAGCTTCCATGTCGGTCTTGCTGGCCCGGCGCACGTTGCGGACCGAGACCTTTCCCTCCTCGGCCATGTGTCGAACCAGCTTGATCAGCTCCTTGCGCCGCTCCTCGGTCAGCGGCGGGAAGGCGATGCGGATCACATTTCCATCGTTTGTCGGGTTCAGCCCGAGGTCGGCGCTCTGGATCGCCTTTTCGATGTCGTTGACCGTCCCCTTGTCGAATGGCTGGACCACGAGGAGACGAGGCTCGGGCACCGCTATCGATGCGAGTTGCTGCAGAGGCGTGGGAGATCCGTAGTACTCGACGTGGATGCGATGGAGCAGTTGCGGATTGGCCCGTCCCGTGCGGACCGTGGAAAACTCAGACGCCACGTGATCAACGGCGGCCTGCATCTTCTGGGTGGATTCTGTCAAGAGATCGTTGATCATTCGTCGGCGCTCCCAGACTCTTCCTCAGTGGACGATCGTCCCGATCTGATCGCCGTTGACTGCCTTGACGATGTTGCCGGGGACGGACATGTCGAAGACATGAATCGGAACCTTGTGCTCCTTGCACATCGTAACTGCGGTGGTGTCCATGACCTGGAGCTCTCCGGAGATGAATTCCATGTAAGTGAGCTCGGTGAGCTTCGAGGCGTGGTCGTTGGTCTTGGGGTCGGAGTCGTAGATGCCGTCGACCTTGGAAGCCTTCAACAGGACCTCGGCGCCGATCTCGATGGCGCGAAGGGCTGCGGTGGTGTCGGTGGTGAAAAACGGGTTTCCGGTGCCTGCGGCGAAGATCACGACACGACCCTTCTCCAGGTGTCGCATGGCACGCAGCCTGATGTACGGCTCGGCGAGCTCCTGCATGGTTATCGCGCTCTGGACCCGTGTCGGCACACCGGCGTTCTCCAGGGCGTCGCGAAGAGCCAGGGCATTTATGACCGTGGCCAGCATCCCCATGTAGTCGGCGTTGGCCGGATCCATGCCCCGTGCTGCCTGGGAGACACCGCGAAAGATGTTGCCTCCGCCGACGACGACCGCCACTTCGACACCGTTCTTCTGCGCCTCGGCGATCTCGGCTGCGACCCGGTGCACCATGTCCGGATCGATCCCGTATCCGACCTCGGGGTCGGCAAACGCCTCTCCCGAGAGCTTCAGGAGGACCCGTCTGTTGGCTGGCTGCGTCAAGCTGGCTCCTATCCGCCCACGGCGACTCGCGCCACGCGGCGCACCGAGATGTTCTCACCCATCTTGGCGCCGAGTGCGCCGACCATATCGCCCACGGTGCCGTCGTAGCGCTCCGGGTTGACGAATTTCTGGTCGTAGAGCACGTTCTCGCCGTACCACGACTCGATCTTGCCATCGACGATTCGCTCGACGACATCGTCCGGTTTGCCCTCGGCTCTCGCCTGTCGGCCTATCAGCTCTCGCTCTTTGGCCACCACATCCTCGTCGACCTGGTCACGGGTGACCCATCCCGGGCTGGCCCAGCTGACATGCATTGCGATGTCGTCGGCGGTCTGTCGGAATTCGTCGCTCTTGGCGACGAAATCGGTCTCACAGGACAACTCCACGAGCACCCCGAGAACGGGCCGCTCGTTCTGGATGTGGATGTAGCTGCCGATGGTGCCCTCCGATGCCTCACGGTCGGCACGCTTGGCCATCTTGGCCTGTCCACGCTCACGCAGGAGCTCGAAGGCCTTGTCGAAGTCGCCGTCGGCGTCGGTCAGGGCCTGCTTGGCGTCCATCATGCCGACCCCGGCCTGCTGGCGGAGTCTCTGGACGTCCCTGGCGGTGATTTCACTCATCGTTCTCTGCAGACCTCGTTCACGACTCGACGCCGGCCTCGGCCTTGGCCTTCTCGTCGTTGTTCGCCGGCTTCTTCTTGGATGCGATCTCCTTGCCTTCGACTATGGCGTCCGCCAGGGCACTGGCGATCAGGTCGGCGGCGCGGATGGCGTCGTCGTTCCCCGGTATCACATGGTCGATGGGATCCGGGTCGGAGTTGGTGTCGACGAGGGCGATGATCGGGATTCCGAGACGATCGGCCTCTTTGACCGCGGTCTCCTCGGTGTTGACGTCGACGATGAAGACCGCGTCCGGGAGACGTGCCATCTCAGAAACCCCTCCCAGGTTCTGCTCGAGCTTCTCCAGCTCGCGCCGCAGCTTGAGACGCTCCTTCTTGGGACGGGCGTTCATCTCTTCTGTGTCCTCGAGACGACGCAGCTCTTTCATGTAGTACACGCGCTTTTGGATCGTCGCGAAGTTGGTGAGCATGCCACCCAACCATCGGTAATTGACGAAGGGCATGCCCGATCGCCGGGCGGCGTTTTCGACCGCCGACTGGGCCTGCTTCTTGGTGCCGATGAAGAGCACCGAGCCTCCGTCTATGGCGATCTGCTTGACGAACTCGATCGCATCTGCCACCTGAGTGACCGTCTGACGCAGGTCGACGATGTGTATTCCGTTGCGTTCTCCGTAGATATACGGACGCATCTTGGGGTCCCAGCGTCTGGTCTGATGACCGAAATGGACACCGGCTTCCAAGAGCTGTTTCATTGTGACTTCAGCCACAATTGCTCCTTTCTGGTTGTTTCCTCCGCCCGGCGGGCCTGATCGATCGGCTCGATCCGAGGGCCCCCGCATCCGGGATGCAGCCCCTCCTCAACCGACTCTCGACGAGAGACGGCACCAGAGAGGGAGTTCTCGGGCGTGCGTGATAGACGTGATTCTATGGGTGGCGGGCGAAATTCAGTAATCCGGCTTGGGCCGAGGCTGGCACACTCTGAGGGTGGTGACAGTGGACGACCGGATCATCCGGGAAACGGCCCTCGCAGCCGGAGCCGACACCGTCGGCTTCACCTCTGCCGACCCCTTCCCGGAAGCACTCGTCACTTTGCGACGTCGCAAAGACAAGGGCATGGCCGGACCCCTTCACTTCACCTACGAAGAGCCGGAGGCATCGACCGACATCCGGCGGACTTTCCCATGGGCTCGCAGCCTCGTCGTGTTGGGCGCCAGCTACATCGACCACGCCCCACCGCCGGCCGAGTTCGGGCCCGTGATCGGCCTGTTCGCCACCCGCGACCACTATCGACGGGTTCGCGAGGCAGCCGCCGCCGTGATAAGCCTGATCGAGGCGGCGGGGGCACGCGCCGACATGGTGGTTGACGACGACAGGTTCGTCGACCGGGCTGCGGCCGTTCGGGCGGGTGTGGGCTGGATCGGAAGATCGACGATGGTGCTCACGCCGGGTCACGGGCCGTGGCAGCTGTTCGGCTCGGTCGCCACAGATCTCGACCTCGCCGAGACCAAGCCCATGGGACGCACCTGTGGAAGCTGTGTCGCCTGTATCCCGGCCTGTCCCACCGGCGCGATCACGGAGGACGGTGTCGACGCCAGGCTGTGCATCTCGACCTGGCTGCAGTCTTCGGGGCCGATACCGCACTGGGTCAGGCCACTGGTAGAACGTCGAATCTACGGCTGCGACGACTGTCTCACTTCCTGCCCCCCGGGCTCACCGGCAATGGTGGCGTCTCCCGCCAGGACCGAGGAGCATTCGTTCGCCGAGCTCCTGGGGCTCTCTGACGACGAGTTGATCGAACGCTTCGATTGGTTCTACATCCCTCATCGGGAAGCCAGATTCTTGAGACGGAACCTCCTGGTCGCCGCAGGGAACTCCGGAGAGGAGGAGGCCGTGGAAGCGATCCACGATCATTTCGGCCATCGCTCCTCCCTGGTCCGCGGTCATGCCTACTGGGCACTGGCCCGATCCCTGGGAATGGGCGCGTGGATCGCCTTGCGTGAGGCCTACGACCGAGAAACGGTTGCAGACGGTCGTGCCGAGCTGGAAATGGCGTTGATGATGCTGCGAGTGCCCAATGGCGGCTAAACGAGCCCCGTCGACCAATGCCATCCGGGTCTTGAGGGAGGCCGGGGTCGACTACACGGAGCATGTCTTCGATTACAGGCGGTACCCGGGGGCGGACGGCGCAGCCGAGTTTCTGCGGATCGACCCGCATCTGACCGCCAAAACCATCGTCTTCACCACCGACATGGGCGGGGGTGTGATCGGTGTGATGCACGGTGACCTGGAGGTTTCGGTGAAAAAGCTGGCCCGTGAGCTGCAGGTGAAGTCGGTGCGACCGGCCACGCAACGTGAGGCCGACAGATTCACCGGCTATCACTTTGGCGGCACGTCGCCGTTGGGGATGCGGACCGAGCTCCCCATCTTCGCCCAGACCACCCTGACCCAATTGGACACCGTCTATGTGAACGCAGGGAGCCGTGGCTTTCTGATCGGCATCGATCCCGCCACTCTCATCGATCTGACAGGAGCGGTCGTGGCGGATATCGCCGTCGACTGAGCCGTCAACCCCAGGCCGGGTCGCCGAGACGGTTGCGCATCGACATCATCGTCTTGGCGTGGATCTGACAGACTCGTGACTCGGTCACTCCGAGGACGTCACCGATCTCGGCCAAGGTCATTCCCTCGTAGTAGTACAACGTGATGACGAGCCGCTCTCTGTTGGGGAGCCGATTGATGGCATCGACCAGGGAGCGTCGGGTCTCTTCGGCCTGGAATTCTGCCTCAGGCGATACTCCTCGGGGATCGGCGATCATCTCCCCCATCGAGGTCGAGGAGTCGTTGGATACGAACTCATCGAGTGCGGCAATTCCAGAACGTCCGATCTGGGCGAGTGCATCCCGGAAGTCCTCGATGTCCATCTCGAGGTCTGCGGCTATTTCGTCCTCGGTGGGAGGCCGCTGCAGCTTGTGTTCCAGCTCTGCGATCGAAGTCTCGATGCGTCGGGCCCGGGAGCGAACCGATCGGGGCACCCAGTCGAGGGCGCGCAACTCATCGAGAATGGCACCCTTGATCCTGTTGATGGCGTAGGTTTCGAACTTGAACCCGCGCTCGAGGTCGAACTTGTCGATGGCGTCTATGAGGCCGAACAGTCCATAGCTGGCCAGGTCGTTCTGATCCACCGACCGGGGCAAACCGGTGCCGACACGACCGGCGACGTACTTCACCAGTGGTGAGTAGTGGAGGATGAGACGCTCCCGTGCGTCTCCGTCGCCCGAGGCCTTGAAACGCTCCCAAAGCCCGTCGACCTGAGATTCCTCAGGCCCTTGGGTGGCTTTGGTCATACATTCCTCTCAGGTGCTTTCGGGTTACGGCAGTGTAGATCTGGGTCGTGGCCAGGTCGGTATGTCCCAACAGATCCTGGACGGTTCGCAGATCGGCCCCACCTTCGAGCAGGTGGGTGGCGAAGCTGTGCCGGAGGGCGTGAGGGAATGTGGCGAGGTGTCGGGTCACTGCCCGTCGCAGGCTGCGTGGGGTCATCGGAGCACCTCTAGAGCCGACCCAGAGAGCGTTGCCGGCCGCCTCACCCGCCAGTCGTGATCTTCCCGAGCTCAGATAGTGGCGGAGAGCCTCCTGCGCCGGACGTCCCAGCGGGACGGTTCGCATCTTCCCCCCTTTCCCCCGCACCCGGATCAGGTCGCCATCTGCATCCCGGGTGGTCAGGCTGGCCAGCTCGGAGACACGGAGGCCCGTCGCGTAGAGAGTCTCGACGATTGCCCGATCACGCAGTCCCACCGGGTCTCTCGTGTCGATGGCTTCGATGGCCGCCGCCATCGCCCGCGCCGTGATCGCATGGGGAAGTGGTCGGTTCAGCTTTGGTGTGGAGACGCCTTCGAAGGGGTTGGCCGAAACCAACCCGCGGGTGGCCGCGTCTCCGTAGAAGGCTCGAATCGACGAGGCTTTTCGTGAGATGGTCGCTCGCGAATACCCGAGTGTGTCCAGAAACGCCAGATAGCGGCGGGCTGTGCGACGGTCCGGCTCGACGATGCTGCGTTGCCCCGAACGTTCGCAGTAGTCGAAGAACTGAGAGAGGTCGCGGCGATAGGCATCGATCGTGTGATCGGACAATCCTCTTTGATCGCCGAGACGGGCCAGGTACTTCTTCAGGTCGGGACCGGCCCAGTCGGGGATCACGGGGACACGCATGGGTCTGATGCTATTGGGCGAGCTGGAGTTCCCTGTGATCTTGGCGAATCAAGCTGGCATCACGTGGTCGCCGTATCGCTTGACCCTCCCTTCCATCTCGAGCCGACCCAGCTTGATCAGCGACTCGGTCACGGTAAGTGACCAGAGAGCGGGCAGGTCCCTTATCTCGACTCCCTCGGAGGGGATTCCGTGCTCGGTGTCGAGTGCGGGAGCAGGCGGACCAAGGATGAGGCTCAACTCCTCGATCAGATCGGCACTGCCGAACACGGGGTGTGCCCCGTCCCTGATCAGACGGTTGCAGCCCTCGGACATCACCCGGTCGACGTCCCCGGGAACGGCGAACACGGGTCGCCCGAGCTCGGCGCCCAGACGCGCCGTGATCAAAGCACCACCGGTGGCGGCGGCCTCGACGACGACGACCGCAGACGAGATCGCTGCCAGGATGCGATTGCGGGCCGGGAATCTCCAGCGATCCGGCGGTGTTCCGGGCGGATACTCGGAGAGAAGGGAGCCACCGGAGCTCAGGATCTGGTCGTAGACGGGCTTGTTCTCCTTCGGGTAGCACACATCGATCCCGGAGCCGAGCACGGCGACGGCGTGCCCGGAGACAAGGAGACAGCCCCTGTGGGCCGCCGTGTCGATGCCACGGGCCAGACCGCTCACCGTCGTCCACCCCGCCCGAGCGAGCGCCATCCCGAAGGCCTCGGCGAGGTCCACTCCGTAGCGTGTGCACCGCCGGGTGCCCACCACCGCCACCCCGGGTCTCTCCAGCAGAGTCCCTCTCTGCCAGAGCACCGGCGGGTCCTCGAGGTCACCGAGACCGACGGGGTAGCCGTCGGAGCCGGGGGAGATCTGGAAGGGCTTCACCACGAAGCCCTCAGAGCCATCGCCTCGGCGATGTGGTCCTCATCGATCGTCTCCATTTCCGCAAGAGCGGAGATCGTCCCGGCGACGAGACGTATCTTGTCCACGCCGCGCGCGGTGAGGTACCCGTTCTTGAGGGCTGTGGTCAGATGCCCACGGGCAAGTTCGGTGAGTTGCCCTTGTCGCTGCGCCAACAACGCCGAGGCGGCGACGACACGTCGACGGACTTCCTCGGTCGACTCGACGGGCTCGCCCAGGGCCCGGGCAGTGAGCCGGTCGACCTTGACGACGAGGTCGAAGCGATCGAGCAAAGGCCCCGAGACACGTTGCCGATATCGGGCGATGGCAGCGGGCCGGCACTCACACGGCTTGCGATGATCACCGAGATAGCCGCATGGGCAGGGGTTGGTCGCTGCGATCAGATGGAACGAAGAGGGAAACGTTGCCGTCACTCCCCTTCGCGCCACCGTCACCTTCCCGTCCTCCAGCGGTTGCCGCAGCGTGTCGAGGTTGCCCCGGGGGAACTCGGCCATCTCGTCGAGAAATAGCGTCCCCCGGTGGGCCAGAGACACCTCACCCGGGACCGCCACCCCCGAGCCACCACCCACGAGCGCCATCCGTGACGCCGTGTGATGGGGAGACCGAAACGGCCGCCTCCGGCTCAGCCCGCGCTCGAGACCTGCGGCGGCATGGATGAGAGCGACCTCGACCGCCTCGGAATCGGTCAGAGGCGGCTGCAGCCCGTTGAGACGGCGGGCCAGCATCGTCTTGCCACCACCCGGAGGCCCGTGAAGCAGGAGATGGTGACCACCGGCGGCCGCGATCTCGATCGCCCGACGAGCCATCGGCTGGCCCCTCACCTCGGACATGTCCTCGGGCTCGGCCGCCCCGTCACTCGGGTGAGGCGCCACCCCCGGGGCGGTGTCCAATCCTCGACGCAACAACTCGACCGCCTCCGCCAGAGACCCGACACCGTGCACACGCGAGCCGGGTACTGCGGCCACATCGGCAGCAGTACCCTTCCCCACCAGGCAAGGGATACCCGATCGTGCCGACAGGACAGCGGCGCCCAGTGTGCTCGGCCCGGAGCGGACACTCCCGTCCAGGGCCAGTTCTCCAACGACAACCGCTCTCCCGGGGCCGGGGATCTCATTGCTGGCGGCCAAAACCCCCAACGCGATAGCCAGGTCGTAGTCAGTGCCCGATTTCGGCAGATGTGCCGGGGCCAGGTTCACCGTCACGGTTCGATTGGGGAATTGGATGCCGGAGGAGGCAACTGCGGCCCGCACCCGATCCTTGGCTTCCCGCACCGCGGTGTCCGCCAGCCCGCTGAGCTTGAACGTCTCGTTCTGTCTTCCCACGTGGACCTGGACCTCGACAGCTCGGACGTCTCCCCCGACGAGCGCCACCGACGTGGTCGCTGCGTACATGCTGACGAACGTACGTCCACCGGGCGACTGCTTCTAGGGGGTCGTCAGATCCACTCTTCTCGGCCAGATCGATCTGTGGGTCTCCAGACAACCATGAACGCACATTGCTGCACTGCACAAACCACCACCCGATCAGTGGGACGCCAGACAACCCTCGGCGCACCTTTTTTTCCACCACAGAGGAGGGTGCCCGCCTACACAGTGAAGGCGACCGAACCCGTGCGACGGGCGTCGGCGTGGGCATGGAGATGGCCGTCGAGGAGGGCGGCGCCGTTGACACCGCCGAAGTACATGTGCGGGGCCTCGAACTCACGGACCTCGAGAGCGATGTGGTCCAGGTCTTGACCGGGCTCGGCGGCGAGCCGAACTCCAAAGTCACCGAATTCAGGATGGACACGGGGATGGTCGATGGCCCGTTGCAGACTGTCCCCCTCGGCGAGCCGGAGGAGAGTCGTCGCCACAGCCGTGGTGATTCGGTCGGCGCCGGGGGATCCCAGGGCCACCGCGTCGTCGCCGGAGCGGCCGACCGTAGGAGCCATGTTCGATGGGAGCCTCTCGCCGGGCACACCCGGTCCGTCAACCAGCTCCAACTCGCCCAGGGCGTTGTTCATGAGCATGCCGGTTCCCGCTGGGATGATCCCCGACCCGTACCCTGCTGAGAGAGAAGCGGCCGCCACTCCCCCATCCTCGTCCACTGCCGCCACGCTGACGGTCGAGGGTGACCGGAGGCCGGTAGCGCCAAGTCGCTCCTCGAAAGCCTGCACCAGGGCCATGGCTCGGGCCTTCGTCCCTCCGCTGTGGGCGAGATCGAGCACCCGGGCGACGGTCATTCCGCCAATCGCGGGCGCAGGGTTGTGGGCCAGCCGCCAATTGCCCAAATGGCTGATCAGGGGCTCCCTGGCAACGGCCTGGTACGACTCCATGTCGGCCATGGTGAGCCGGCTCCCCCGCTCCGCCAGGTCCTTCACCATTTCCCTGCCCAATTCACCCTCGTAGAAGACTCGAGCGCCTTCCTCACCGATTTGCCGTAGGGTCCCGGCGAGACCGGGGAATATGATGATGTCACCCTCAGGATGTGACCGCTCGCCGACGAACAGGGCGTCGCGGGCAACGGGATCACTCGTGTAGATCGGAGCGGCCCCGTCGTTCAGATACAGGTAGCAAGGAGCGCTCAGAGGGAAACCGTCGTCGACCGCTGCCGCCACGACATCCATGAGCAGAGCCCAGGGGGCCCGGCCGAACATCTTCGAGGTGAGATCGAGACCGGCAAAGACGCCCGGCACAGCGATCGAGCCCGCATCGACGAGGGTGGTGACTCCCCCTCCGTATGCCATCGAGACCTCCCGCACGACAGCCTCACCCTCGAACCCGATGCCGGGAAACGACATGTAGCCGTCGACGACGACTGGGTCCTCACCGGGGATGTCGATGGCCAGGAACCCGCCACCGCCAGGACCGCACACCCCCGGCTCGGTGCACATGGCGGTCAGCGCGGCCACGATGGCGACGTCTCCCACCGAGCCGCCCTCCTCGCCCACGGCCACCGCGGCGTCCGTGACGACGCTCGACGGTCCCGCTACGGCGATTCGAGGCACAGCGGGAGGATAAGCGGCTCGCTTCCACCCGATGTTGCGCTTCTAGGCTCCTCACCGTGAAAGGGATGGACATCGCGGTGGCGGAGGCCCGACTCGGCCGGGACGAGGGAGGCATTCCAATCGGCTCCGCCCTCCTCATCGGGGATGAGGTGCTGGGTCGGGGCCACAACCGTCGTATCCAGAGAGAGTCGGCGATCCTGCACGGGGAGATGGACGCACTCGAGAGCGCGGGACGTCTGCCGGCCGCCATCTACCGCGAGGCCACCATCTACACCACCCTCTCACCCTGCGACATGTGCACCGGCGCCATACTCCTCTACGGAATCCCCCGGGTTGTCGTCGGTGAGAACGAGACATTCATCGGAGGAGAGGATCTACTGAGGAGGAGAGGAGTCGAGGTCGAGGTCCTGGACGATGAGCGATGCATCGAGATGATGCATGTGTTCATCGCCGACAATCCCGAGCTCTGGAACGAAGACATCGGAGAGACCTGATCAGGGTGTTATCGCGGCCGCGAGCAGCTGGCCCAACCCCTCCACGGACTCGTCTTCGTGTAGATCGTCGTGGACACGAACGTGAAACGTGTCCACGACCTCATCTCCCCTGGTGTCGAGCTTGGCCAGACGCACGTCGAGGCCGCATTCCCCTATCGCCCCCAGTATCTCGGCGAGACGCCCGATCCGATCGCTGCATTTGACGACGACCACCACGTCGGACGTCGCCGGGTCGACTGAGCACTCAACGGACGGCTTCCGAGCGGGGGTCAGACCCGACTCGTAGGCCGAAGCCCGAGCCTCGACCTTGGCAACGGTGTCGAGCTCGCCACGGACCGCAGCCTCGATGTCGTCCCTGGCCCGTGTCCACCGCTCCTCGCCGATCTCGCCGCCGGTGCGATCGTGACGGACGTCAAAAGTGTCGACCACCAGCCCGTCCGACCTGGTGCTCATCCTGGCCGTGAGGACATCTATCCCGTTGGCTGCGAACGACTCGGCCACCTGGCGTCTGAATTCGGGCGAGGCTTGCCCGACCACGACGGCCCGCTCCACGGACCCGGCCTGGCGCACGGCGACGAGTGACCTCCCCCGTCGGGAGGCGATCGCCGCGACGTGCCACAGGACATCATCTGAGGTTGTGCCCAACAGGTAGTCGGCCGGCATGGCGTCGATGTGCTGTTCCACCCGGGCCCTGTCCTCGCCGGCGGCGACCACGACCTGACGACGGGTGGTCCCGATGGTTCGCTCGCCTTCCAGGCGCGCTGTCACGCGCGTGAACAATGTCCGCAACAGCTGGGCCTTCCACTCGCTCCACATCGTGGGACCGGTCGCTCTCCAATCCGCCACCGTCAAGAGGTAGAGGAGTTGGAGTCGACGGATGCTGCCAATGGTGTCGGCGATCTCGTCGATGACGGCCGGGTCGTCGAGATCTCTCCGGGTCGCAGTCTCTGCCAGAAGGAGGTGATGAAGCACGGCATGTTCGAGGTCCCCGGCCCAGACCGCCTCGACGTCGAGACGTCGGCAAAATCTGGCAGCGATCTCGGCTCCTGCTTCCGCATGTGGCCTGTGCTGGCCTTTTCCCACGTCGTGGAGGAACCCGGCGAGGAGAAGAAGACCGTCTTCACCGAGATCACTCGCCACCCGATGGTATTCGCCATCGTCGGACATCAGGGCTCGCATCTCGGCGACAGTCCTCCAGAGATGGGCGTCGACCGGGTGCTCATGGAACGGAGCTAGTTGAGGGAGCCCTCGAACCACCCCCCACTCAGGCAGTACGTCGTCGAGCAGGCCCCCCGCCCAAAGACGCTCGAATGAGACCCGTCCCCTGTCGCCGGTCTCGAGGATCCACAGAATCTCGTCGATACCGGGGACACCATCCAGGGCAAGAGCATCGGCCCTGTTTGCGATGCGGAGCCAGACACGGCGACCAACGCCCTCATCTGGTTCGAGGACCTCGGGCCATCTCGCTCCCGCCATCCAGTCGACGGTTTGCAGCGCACTCACCAACTCCTCGGCGACGTCGAAAACCTCGGCCTCCAGCCACCGGGCCACCGGTTCTCGCAGATCTACCGAGAGCTCGTCGTGACGTCTGCCCGTGGCAACGTGGATCGCATTGCGGACACGTAGGAGTGTCTCACGGGCCTCGTCTTCGCCCGTTCCGGGCTCGGCGGAGAACCGGCCGATGAGAGACTCCCGACGTCGCTCCCACTCGAAGCCGTGAAGAACCCGCAGACCACCCCTACCCGTCTTGACGTTGACGGCCATCCGCAGAAACGGGGTTTCTTCCCGTCTCCGTCGCTCCTCGGCGACAAGATGTCTGCGTAGGGGCCTGGCTCGGGTGACGGCGGTGACGGTCTCCATCAGCGTCCCGTGGAGATCGGGATCACCGGCGACGAGACGACTCGTGAGAAGGGTGGTTTGGGTGTCGAATCTCTCCCGGGCCGCCGCAGCCGACTCCTTCACGGTTCGAACCGAGTGCCCGACTCGCAGCTTGGCGTCCCACAGGGGGCGAAACAGCAGAGCGGCCAACGCCGAGGGATCTTCGATGTCGTGAAGCAACATGAGATCCACGTCGGAGTGAGGGCTTAGCTCACCGCGCCCGTACCCACCCAGTGCCAGGATCGCGACCCGCTGGGGAAGGGGCTGAACCATCGCCGCTATCGCAGTGTCGAGCCCCCGGGTGAGAGCCGCACACACGTCATGACCTCCGCGACCGATGCGTTGTTCATGCAGCGAGTCGCGGAGGTCGATGAATGCGTCGAGTGATCGGCTCCCCGGTTCAGACGGCGTCGGCACCTCGCTCCCCCGTGCGGATTCGCACGGCGTCATAGACAGACACGACGATGATCTTGCCGTCGCCGATCTCACCGGTGTGGGCCGACTTCTCGATGGCATCTACGGCCACGCTGGCGAGATCATCGGTCACCAGCACCTCGAGACGGATCTTCGGCACGAAATCGACCTCGTACTCCGCACCTCGATAGACCTCGGTCTGACCTGCCTGTCTCCCGAAGCCGGAAATGTCACCCACCGACATCCCGGAGACGCCGACCGACTTGAGCGCCTCTCCCACCTGTTCGAGCTTGAACGGCTTGATGAAGGCGATGATGAGCTTCATTCGTTCCCTCCTTCCGAGGTCGGGACGGGCTCCCGGCCCGCCCCGCTGAACGCTGCGGTGACGACACCGGAGCCGACATGGGCCGGGTCATGACCGTAGCCAGGCGACCCGTGCTCCTCGACGTCGAGACCAGCGAGCTCCTCTTCGGGGCTGACCCGGAGCCCGATCGTTGCCTTGATCGCCAGGAAGAGCAGTCCTGCGGCAACCGTCACCCAAACGAAATGGACCAACACGAAGATCAGCTGAGTCCACAGCTGGTCGAGACCACCGCCGTAGAACAGACCCGCGTTCTCCCGACCGAGGAAGGCGTCGTCGTACACCGCGAACAGCGCTATGGAGAGCGTGCCCCAGGTGCCGACCACTCCGTGCACCGAGATCGCCCCGACCGGGTCGTCGATCTTGAGCCGATCGAACATCGACACGGAGAAGACGACGATCAGACCGCCGATCGCTCCGATCACGATGGCGGCCCAGGTCTCCACGGCCCCCACAGGTGCGGTGATGGCAACGAGACCGGCGAGCAGACCATTGGCCGCGATCGAGACATCGGGCTTCCCGTCTTTGGACCAGTTCACGATCATGGCGGTGACCGCGCCTGCACATCCGGCGAGCAGCGTCTTGAGGGCGAGTTGCGGCACGAACTCGTCGGCCAACAACTCCGACCCCGGATTGAAGCCGAACCACCCGATGAACAGGATCATCGCACCCAACACAACGAACGCGATGTTGTGTCCTGGGATGGCCCGCGGCTTGCCGTCCTTGCCAAACTTGCCGATACGGGGACCGAGGATGATCGCACCCATCATCGCCGCCCATCCTCCGGTGGCGTGGACGATCGTAGACCCGGCGAAGTCCGAGAACGGGAATTCGAGTTGGGCCAGCCAGCCGCCTCCCCACGTCCAGCGGAGGACGACGGGATAGATCAACGCCGTGATGAAGAAGCTGTAGACGAAGTAGCTCTTGAACTTCGTTCGCTCCGCCATCGCGCCGGACACGATCGTTGCTGCCGTCGCTGCGAACGCCGCCTGGAAGAAGAAGAACGTCGCCGGCAGCAACGGATCACCGACTGTCTCCTCCACACCGGCGATCCCTAGACCCCAGCCGAACCATCCGCCCAACAGCTCGCTGCCCCCGAATCCGATGGCAAACCCGACCAGGGCGAAGGCGAGGACACCCGCCGACATGTCCATCAGATTCTTCATCATGATGTTGGCCACGTTCTTCGACCTCGTCAGACCTGCTTCCACCAGCGCGAAGCCGGCCTGCATGAAGAAGACGAGGACACCGGCGATGAATATCCACAGGTTGTCCAGGACGAACTGAGTGGCGAAGCCGGGGTCCTCCTGAGCCATCGCCGGGCTGGCGACGACCAAGACGAGGAGGGCGCCCAGCGCCGTGCCCATCAGTAGTTTTCTCTTGGCTCTCTTCACTATCTGCCTCCTCCACGACCGCGGCTCTGTGTGAGATCGCGGTCTGGCTTGCTCGATCAGTGTCAGCAAAGTAGAGGCGACCGGTTTCACGCTCGTGGCGCTCGTGTTACGACGATGGGACGGCTTTCTGACATCTACCTGACAGCTATCTGTCTCGTTTTCAGACCCGCGTTGTTGGGCTAGCCACGCTCCTCGGCGGGACACAACAGGTACCCGCGGGACCGGACGGTCCTGATTCGAAGACCCACCGTCTCGAGCTGACGACGGAGTCTCCCGACGTTGACATCGAGATTGTTGGCGCTGGCTTCGAGTCCTGGCCAGACCCGCTCACAGAGCTCCTCCCTGCCCACCACGGCGCCGAATCGCTCGATCAGCGGAGTGACCAACCGTGTCTGAATCGCGGAGAGCTCAACGGTGAGGTCCTCGTATTCGAGGGTGCCGCCCTGATGGACCACCGGGAGCTCGTCGCGACGACGTCCGGTGCGCTCCTCGAGAGACCGAATACGAGCATTGCGATCGGCTCGTGAGACGGGAAGACGCACCCAGTCCTCGAGCACGTCCAAGCAGATCGGGGGCTCTGCTTCGGGAGCGACCAGAAGGAGGCGAGGATGACCCTCCCGGGCGAGATGGACACGCAATGACTCGTCGGACGGCCATTGGATCAGCGCCACATCCATGCCAGAAACCTAGGACTCGAGTATTTCGATTCTGTTTCGGTCTGATAAACGAACCCGAACAGCTGACAGCCGCTAACGGCCCTTCCATTCCGGATCGCGTTTCTCATTGAAGGCCGCGACTCCTTCGGCGAGATCCTCGGTGCGAAATGCAATGGACTGGGACTGCCCCTCCCAGGCGAGGGCATCGGCAAAGCTCGTCTCGAACGAAGCGTTGAGACCCTGCTTGGCGAACATCTGGCCGATGGGCGCTCCGGCCAGGAACGACTCCGCCACCTCCGATACCCGTGACTCCAGATCCGCCGCCGGCACGGCCTCCAGCGCCAGACCGAGCTCGACCGCTTCCTGAGCGCCGACCAGCCGCCCGGTCAGTGCAAGTTCCTTGGCTCGTTGCAGACCGACGATCCTGGGGAGAAGCCATGTGCCGCCGAAGTCGAGGCTCAGCCCGCGGCGAACGAAGATCTCGGAGAATCGGGCGCGCTCGGTGGCGATAACCACATCACAACCCAGAGCGAGATTCATGCCGGCACCGACCGCCACGCCATCGACGGCGGCGATCGTCGGTTTGGTCGTCCGGTGAAGGGCGGTCGCGGCCCGGGCCACCACTTTCATCCGGCGGTGCCCGTCTGCCACGGAGTCGCCGGCTTTGAAACGTTCCGGGTCGAGATCCGCCCCGGCACAGAAGTCCCCGCCCGCGCCGGTCACCACCATGACCCGATCGGCGCTTTCCTCGAACTCCTCGAAGGCCTCGGCGAGCACCGGCCAACCGTCGGGTGAAGGGATCGCGTTCTTGCGCTCGGGCCGGTCGATCACGACCCACCGAACGCGGCCCCTCGTCTCGATTCTGAGCCACTCCACGGACGTGACAGTAGACAGGCCCGGGATCGGGTTACCGTCTCGGCGTGGGTTTCAATCCGTTTCGAGAGCACGAGAAGACCACGCTCGACATCGTCATGGTCGTTTTCGCCATTCTCGCCACCGTGGCGGTGATCGCATGGGCGATATTCTCGGGGTGACCGTCATCCCCATCCAGCCCTATCAGGCGGTCAAAGAGTACGTTTGCCCGGGCTGTGACAACACCATCCCGTCCGGGACCTTCCACCTCGTGGTGATCCCCGACGATGCCGTCGACATGCGTCGTCACTGGCACCACGGGTGCTGGCACAAGGAGTTGCGGCGTATCTACGGGCGAGCTCAGGCATCCCGTCGCTGAAGACCCCACCACATCAGGCCGAGACCCAACAGCACCCACCCGGCCATGATCAGAAGGGCCTGCAAGAGTGACATGTCGCCGCCCGGGATCAGGGCGCCGAACGGGCTGTCGCTGGCGAGACCGAAGATCCCATTGGTGGCTGCGCTGAGCGAGATGTTCTCGTACAACTCGACGAAGGGGGCCAGGATCGAGTCCACGAACGACAGACCGAGCGCGATCGCCATGGCGGATGGGATCGATCGGGTCAACCCTATGGCACCCAGACCGATCGATGTCCAGGCCGCTGCGATGACCAGGAACTTCCACACCAGCCCCAGCCACTCCGAGACCGCCAATGAACCGGTTCCATCGGCGAAGAGGAACGTCGCAATCGACCAGACGGCGGTCCCGACCAGCAAGGCCAACCACGAACCGACGGTGAAGACCCCGAACTTCGAGACTATGTGACGCAACTTGCGCGACTCCCGGGCCAGCGAAGTCGCCCACGCCGTGGTCGCCAGCTCGCCTCCGAACACCGCAGTGGCGAGGATGACTGCAAACCACCAGGCCTGCCCGGCCACCTGCTGGGCTCCGAAGATGAAGGCCGCAGGACGCTGAGGAACGACCGCCGCTCCGCCTCCTCCCGCCGATTCGGGCAGCGCCGGCAGCACCAGGAAGAACAAGACCCCGAAAAAGCCCATCAGGATCCCGAGGATCAGGGTCATCACGGGGAACAGCTTGCGACGTGTGACCTTGAGATACTCGGCGTGGAGCAGGCTCACATGTCACCTTCACCAGTTATGCCCAGAAAGACCGACTCCAGGGTGCTGCGCGCCTGTTTGACCTCACTGGGGTAAATCGACGCATCGGCCAGCGCTTTCACGATGTCTGAGCCGTCGGAGGCTTCGACCAGCACCCCCTGGTCGTCGACGGAGGTTCCCATCCCTTGGGCGGTGAGGACTCGAACTGCACCCTCCGTGTCGGCAACGACCACGCGTATCCGACCGTCGCCCAGGAGCTGGTCCAGGGGCCCCTGCGACACGAGACGTCCCTGGCTGATCACGACGACATAGTCGGCAAGAGCCTCGATATCGGCGAGATCGTGGCTGCTCACCACCACGCTCTTTCCCTCATCGGCAAGGGAGCGGAGACGCGCTCGAAACGCCATCTGCCCGGCGGGGTCGAGCCCGTCGAGGGGCTCGTCGAGGATCAGCAGCTCCGGATCGCCCAGCATGGCTGCAGCCAAAGCGAGCCGTTGTCTCATCCCCTTGGAGTAGTCACCCAGTTTGCGACCGGCGTCGGCGGTGAGACCGACGAAATCGAGCTGGTCGTCGATGCGGTCGTGGCCGAAGCCGAGGGTGTCGGCGGCGACCTCGAGATTCACCCTTCCGCTGAGCGCTTTGACAAGACCCGGCTCCTCGACGATGACCCCGATCCTCTTCACGATCTCGGGGAGACCTGACGGCACATCCATCCCTAGCACCTCGATGGCGCCTTCGTCGGGGCGGGTTAGACCGAGTATCGAGCGAAAGGTCGTGGTCTTGCCGGCCCCGTTGGGACCGAGGAACCCGGTGATCCGGCCCCCGGGTATCTCGAAGTCGAGACCACTCAGGGCCTGCGTGGACCCGTAGCGCTTGTGGAGATTGCTGACCCTGACGACGGGGGATCCCGTGGACATCGAAGCGAGAGGATAGGAAACGGTCATCCGGTCAACAATTCACCACGTGCCACCGGGCACCCAATGAACCTCCACCCCCCAATCACGAAGGCCGACGCCCACCAGATCGACACGGGCAACACCGAGCTTGCGGGCAAGGGAAGCGACCCGGCGTCGCTTGGCTCTGTTCACGGCGTCGATCGGATCCCCTGACCCTGTGATAGTGCGCACCTCTATCGCGACCCGAATGTCCTCGTCGCGGACGATGAGATCGATCTCCCCGTCGTCGAGGATGACGTTGCGCCGTTCGATGATGAGTCCCTGCTCGGTCAGCCAGTGTGCCGCGATCCATTCTCCGGCCGCGCCGATCCGAGGACGGTGATCCGTCAGAGCTTGAGCTCTGTCTTCTCCAGCTTCTCCACGTTCACGTCGCGGAATGTGAGCACCTGGACTTTCTCGAGAAAACGTGCCGGCCGGAACATGTCCCAGACCCAGGCATCGGTCATGGTGACCTCGAAGTACGTCGAGCCCTCGGTGTTCTTCACCTCGACATCGACCTTGTTGGCGAGGTAGAAGCGACGCTCGGTCTCGACAACGAACTCGAACATCGGGAGGACGTCGTGGTACTCCTTGTAGAGCTTGAGCTCGACCTCGGTCTCGTAACGCTCCAGGTCTTCGTCCATTGTCTCCTCGACTCTCACAGCTAGGTGATACCGCCGGGCGATGATATGCACGGCCAGGATTTAACAACTACATGTATCCAGGGAAGATTTCCAGGGTTACGGCCCGGGACGGACCTCAGAGACCACCGAAGTTGGATACGGGCCAGATGATGACGAAGGCCCGGCCAACCAGAGCCTCGTACTCGATGTTGCCGAACCGTCGGCTGTCGAAGCTGAATTCGCGGTTGTCCCCCATCACGAACACCTCATCCTGACCCACCGTGAACGGGCCGGCGTCAGGCATGATGACGTCCTCGTCCAGATAGGGCTCCGCCAGGGCGACACCGTCGATGTGGACCTGACTGTCCGAGATCGTGATGGTGTCACCCGGAAGCCCGATCACCCGTTTGATCAGATCGTCGTGACCACGTGTGCGGATCCCGATCGCCTCCATGACGGATCGGATCACCGCCTCGGGTATCGACTCCTCTTCTTCCGGCTCAGCCGGGTCGCGGAACACGACGATGTCTCCCCGTTGCGGCTCACCGAATCTGAAGGCGAGCTTGTTGACCATGACCCGGTCGTTGACGTGGATCGTGTCCAGCATCGACTCGGAAGGGATCCAGAAAGGCTGGACGAGGAAGGTCTTTATCAGTACCGCGATGACCAGGGCTGTGAGCAACAGTCCTGGCAGTTCCGCCCAGAACGACCGCTTCTTGGCCCGTCGACGTTTGGGGGCCGCCTCATCCGGTCGTGATTCCTCAGCCGGGTCGAGCTCGTAGCCCTCCAAGTGGCGACCGCGCTGTCCGGAACTCAGTCGCGGAGCTCCTTGATACGGGCGGACTTACCGACCCGATCACGGAGGTAGTACAGCTTGGAGCGGCGGACGTCACCCTTACGGACCACTTCGATCTTCGAGATGATCGGGGCATGGACCGGGAACACTCGCTCCACGCCGACGCCGAAGCTCAGCTTTCGCACCGTGAACGTGGCCCTGGACCCACTGCCGTTGCGGGCCAGAACCACACCTTCGAAGACCTGGATGCGCTCCCGGCCGCCTTCCACCACGCGCACATGGACTTTGACGTTGTCGCCAGCCCTGAACTCGGGGATGTCGTCGCGAACATGCGCGTTTTCTACGGCTTGAAGATCGTTCATGGAGAGCTCCTAGGAACATCCGGGAGAGGTCGATCGGGTCCCGGTCGGCGAATTCTATCAGCTATCGGAATCCGTGCCATTCGAGAGAAGGTCGGGTCGACGCTCTCTGGTTCGCTGCAAACGCTGTGTTTCACGCCAGTTCTCGATCAGGGCGTGATCACCGCTCAGCAGGACTTCTGGAACCCTCATTCCCTCGTATTCGGCGGGACGTGTGTACACCGGTTCCTCGAGAAGCCCATTCCGAAACGACTCCTTCTCGGTCGACTCCGGGTTGCCGACGACGCCGGGGAGCAGTCGCGCCACCCCTTCGATGGCCGCGGCGGCCGCCACCTCCCCGCCGGCCAACACGTAGTCGCCGAGGCTTGTCTCCTCGTCGATGTAACGGTCGACCACCCGCTGATCGACCCCCTCGAAGCGCCCACAGACGAAAGTGACATGTGCGGCGGACGCCCAATCGTCCAGTGTGTCCTGGGTCATCGGTCGCCCGGACGGCGAGAAGAGAACACGATGAGTGCCGTCCAGTGGCCGCAACGCGGCTGCCAGCGGCTCGACCATCATCACCATCCCGGGCCCGCCGCCGAACGGTGTGTCGTCGAGTTGTCGGTGCTTCCCGATCCCGTGTTCACGCAGGTCGACCAGGTCGACCTGGAGAGCACCATCCTCGATGGCTCTTCCCACGATGGACGTCTGCAACGGCCCGTCGAAGTAGCCGGGGAACATGGTGACAACGGTGATCTTCACCGCCCGCAGGGTAGGACGCAGGGCACGCGTCTCGAGCGTGTGCAGATACGTTGCTGTGACGCCGTTATCTGCACACGCTGTTAGCTCAGACGCTCCACGATCATTGCCATCCCCTGGCCACCGCCGACACACATGGTCTCGAGACCGAGACTGCCGTCGAGGGTGCGAAGATCGTTGAGGAGCGTGCCCATGATGCGGGCACCGGTCATCCCGAACGGGTGGCCCAGCGCGATCGCCCCGCCGTGGGGGTTGAGCTTGTCCATCTCGATCCCCAACTCACCGACACAGGCGAGCACCTGGGCGGCGAAGGCCTCGTTCAGCTCGACGACGTCGATGTCATCGAGGGTCATCCCGGTCATGTCGAGCACCTTGCGCACCGCAAAGACCGGGCCCATCCCCATGTACTCCGGCTCCAGACCGGCGACGGACGATGCAACTATGCGGGCCAGTGGTTGCAACCCGAGCTCGGCAGCCCTCTCTTCGGCCATCACCAGGACAGCCGCCGACCCGTCGTTGAGTGGGCACGAGTTGCCTGCAGTGACAGTTCCCTGGGGGTCGAAGACCGGGGGCAAGGTCGCCAGCCTCTCCAACGTGGTGTTGGGACGGGGACCGTCGTCGTCCCTGATGGTGCGGCCGTCGGGAAGGTCGATCGGGGTTATCTCCCGGTCGAAGAACCCGTTCTTTTGAGCCTCCACGGCTCGGTCCTGGGAGCGCTTCCCGAACTCGTCCTGACGTTCGCGGCTGACCCCGTACTTCTTGGCCACGTTCTCGGCGGTGTTCCCCATCGGGATGTAGACGTTGTTGATGTAGTCATCACGGTCGGGGTCGGTGAAACGGGGGTTGAGGTCGTCGGAGTCCATGGCCTTGCCATAGGTCCGGCTCACCGACTCGGTTCCCGCCGCGACGTAGGTGTCGCCCTCTCCCCTTTCGATTGCGTGGTATGCCATGCGAATCGTCTGCAACGACGAGGCGCAGAATCGGTTGACAGTGGTTGCCGGCACCGTGTCCGGCATGCCCCCGAGCAACGAAGCGGGTCGGGCGAGGTTGAAGCCCTGTTCGTGGTGGGTGAGACCACACCCGAGCATCACATCGTCGACCGAGCCACGGTCGACCTCGGGAACCTTCTCCATCAGCGCGTCAATGGCGAATCCGGCCAGGTCGTCCGCCCTGACGTCAATCAACGATCCCTTGTAAGCACGGCCGATCGGAGAGCGGGCAGTGGCGACGATGACTGCGGTGGACACTTGAACCTCGATTCATCCAGACGATCTTGAGCGAGCACTCAAACTCTAGTGGGCAGGCATACTCTGCGAGGCATGAGGAGGAGATCCGTCTGGATACTGGTCGCGCTGGCGACGAGCGCCTGCGCCGGCGTCGACATCACGACCTCGACAACTAGTGCTGCCATCAGTACATCTTCTCCGACACCCACCTCGACACTCCCTCCTGTCGTCGACTGTCCCGGAGCTGGTGACTTCGGCGAAGGAAGCGGAATCGCACGGGTGGAGGAGGAGGGCTCGGACGCTACCCGACTCGGAAGACTGTCATGGGAGAGGTCGGAGCAATGCGAGAGTTTCGTCTTCGAGTTCGAGACCTCGGAGGGAGCACCGGCCACGTCTGTCCCGGACATCTCCGTCGACCATCTCCCGTCGCTGCAGGTGATCCGGATCTCGATGGGCGTCACCTCGTCGGTGATCACGGACCAACTGGTCGAGACCGACACGGTCGATCGCCTCTATGTCGTGACGTCGCTCGACGGTGCGATGTTCGTAGACCTCCATCTGAAGACCCCGGCAGCGGCGAGAGCGAGGGTCCAATCCTCCCCTGGCGTACTCACCATCGACCTGAGACCGGGTTTCCTGGATTTCAACGGAGTGTCGACGGGAAATGAGCTCGTGGTCTTGGTGGACCCGCCCACCGGGAGTGAGGTCGGCAACGTGACCACATTCTCTGGTTACACCCGCGCCGTCGACTCGGCTGTAATGGTCATCGTCACCCAAGGCGACACGGTGATCACCGAGACAACGACCACTGCTGCCGACTCATCTGACGGCTGGGGAGAGTTCGAGGTCGAGTTGATCCTGCCCCAGGGCAACACGGAGGTGTTTCTCGGTGAGTCGGACCCCGAGAACGGCGGTCTCAGTGGGGTGATTCTCGATCTGACGGTGAGCTGAGCCCTTCGATCTCGAGCAGTTCGATGTAGCCCTCGTCGAGATCGACCACCGGTACGAGCTCGTCGACGAACGGGACCTCGAACGTGTTGCCCGCTCGCTCGATCACCAGTCGGTCCTGTGCCGGACCGTGACTCACCGCGGTGACCACACCGCCACCGGGCCGCACCTCGAGCCCGACCAGGTCCTCCGGCCAGTACTCCCTCTCGGACAGACTCCGACGCTCGGAAACCGAGACTTCGCTCCCTCTGATGGCCTCGGCCCCTTCGCGTGACGTCACCTCGCTGAATGCGATCTGATGGCCCTTCTTGCCCCGTCGGATGGCGCGGACTGTGTAGGGCTCTCCGCCTACCCGGACCGTGCTCTCCGGCTGGAGATGAACCAGGTCTTCGTCGTCGACATAGATCCCGATGAACCCGTCCAGCCCGTTGGGCTTGCCTAGAAAACCGACAACATGAGGGGGGACGACCCCCCTCGAACCCTCCGCCGCGGCTTCGCTGCGGGATGAGGGCTGTTGGTCTTCAGTCGAGGAATTCGACCCCAGCGTTGATCCCCTCTTCCTCGCCGGCTGCGCCGGCGGCGGCGCGAATCGCCTTGGCGACACGACCGCGACGGCCGATGACGCGTCCCATGTCCGACTTGGCGGTGCGGACTTCTGCAACGAACTCGTCAGGCCCCTGCTCGACCAGGGTGACCTGAACCGCGTCCGAGTCTTCGACGATGCTCTTCACCACGTAGGTGACGACTCGTTCGACGATCTCTCCCTTGGCCACCTTCACTCCTCCTCGGTGCCGGCGTCGCCGGTCGGTGATTCGTCAGAGTCTGCGACCTCCCCGGGCTCGGCCGGTTCGTCGACGACGGGAGCGACCGCGGTCGGGGCGGTCTGCTTGTCGACACCCACGACATGAATCCCACCCGCCTGGATCTTCATGGTGTTCATTGCCCCAGAGATGTTCAGCAACTTCTCGACGGTCTCCGAAGGTTGAGCACCCTTGGACAACCAGTCGACGGCGCGCTCATTGTCGATCTCGACGATCGACGGATCCTCCCGGGCGTCGTATCGCCCGATCTGCTCGATGTACCGACCATCGCGCGGGGCACGCTGGTCCATGACGACGACGCGGTACACGGGCTGCTTCTTCTTGCCCATCCGCATCAGTCTCAGCCTGACAGCCATCAATTCACCTCTATCGGGTCATCTCTTGCGACGTCTGCCACCGGTGAGGGCATCGAGTGACGGCAGGCCCTTGCCTCCGGCAAACGTCTTCATCATCTTTTGTGTCTCGGCGAACTGCTTGAGGACCCGATTCACATCCTGGGGCGAAGTGCCCGACCCGGACGCGATTCGGCGTTTGCGGCTACCGCCGATGATCTTGGGGGCCCGGCGCTCTTCGGGTGTCATCGACTGGATGACGGCCTCCACCTTTTTCAGGTCGCGATCGTCCACCTCGACGTCACGTAGAAGCGATCCGGACCCGGGCAGCATAGCAAGGATGTCCTGGAGAGGCCCCATCGACTTCATGGCCTCGAACTGCTCGAGGAAGTCTTCGAGAGTGAATTCCCCCTTTTGGAGCCGGTTCGCGGCTTTCTCCGCCTTCTCCTGATCGAAGACGGTCTCAGCCTTCTCGATCAGTGTCAGCACATCCCCCATCCCGAGGATGCGGCTCGCCATGCGCTCGGGGTGGAACGCCTCGAGATCATCCAGACCCTCACCCACGCCGGCGAACTTGACCGGCGCCCCTGTCACCTCGCGCACCGAGATTGCGGCTCCTCCCCTGGCGTCGCCGTCAAGCTTGGACAGGACCAGACCGGTCACCCCTATCTGGCTCTGAAACCCCTCGGCGACGTTGACTGCATCCTGACCTGTCATGGCGTCGACCACGAGCAACACCTCATCGGCTTCGGCCGCCCTACGCACGGCGGCGAGCTCCTTCATGAGGGCATCGTCGATTTGGAGACGTCCCGCGGTGTCGATGATCACAACGTCATGCCCGGTCTTCTCTGCCTCCTTGAGTGCAGCCTTGGCCAGCTTGGGAGCCTTTCCTTTGCGGTCGATGAGCACCGGGACATCCACTCTCCTACCCAGAGTCTCCAGCTGGTCGATTGCCGCGGGACGCTGCAGGTCGGCAGCGACGAGAAGTGGTTTCTTCCCCCTGGACTGGAGATGCTTGGCCAGCTTGCCTGCCGTCGTCGTCTTGCCCGAACCTTGCAGGCCCACCATCAGGATCACCAGAGGCGGAGAGGTCTTGACCAGGCTCGCGGTGTCACTTCCGAGGGTTTTGACCAGCTCCTCATGGACGATCTTGATCACCTGCTGTCCGGGGGTGATCGACTTCGAAACGTCCTCCCCCAGCGCGCGCTCTTTGACCCGACCGAGAAACGTCTTGACCACAGATACGTTGACGTCGGCTTCGAGGAGGGCCAGACGGACTTCCCGGAGCGCGGCATCCACGTCGTTCTCGGATAGCTTCCCCTTGCCACGAAGCGCGGAGAAGACCGACTCGAATCTCTCTGTGAGCGTGTCGAACATCGGCCACATAGGATATGGCCGATCCGGAGCTGGAGCGATCTACGGGCGCCCGGATGCTTAATCTGACCACGTGATCCCAAACACGATCGAAGAGCTGAAACGCTCTCTCGACAGCCAGGACTACTTCGCTGGTGACGACCTCACCGTCGCCATCCACCTCGCCCTCCAGCTGGGGAGACCCTTGTTTCTCGAGGGAGAAGCCGGCGTCGGCAAGACCGAGGTAGCGAAGGTCCTCGCCTCTCTCGCCGGAGAGGAGCTCATCAGACTCCAGTGCTACGAAGGCCTCGACGTGAATCACGCGCTGTACGAGTGGGACTACGCACTGCAGATGATGGAGATCAGGCTGCTCGAGGCGCGTGGTGAAGGGGAGAGAGCAACCGCGAAGGACATCATGAGCCGTGAGTTCCTCATCGCCAGACCGCTACTCCAGGCGATCGAGGCGTCCCGCGGCGGACGTCGCCCCGTGCTCCTCATCGACGAGTTGGACAGGGCGGATGAAGAGTTCGAGGCGTTCCTCCTCGAGCTTCTGTCTGACTTCCAGGTCTCGATCCCCGAGATCGGAACCATCAAGGCGGAAAACCCCCCGATCGTCGTGCTGACCTCGAATCGCACGCGGGAGATCCACGACGCGCTCAAGAGACGTTGCATCTACCACTGGATCGACTATCCCACCCCCGACCTCGAGGCATCGATCGTGTCCCGAAAGGTGCCGGGGATCGAAGAGGATCTCGCTTCCAGTCTGGCCACCGCCATGGCCAAGCTCCGTCAGATGGAGCTGTTCAAACCACCCGGGGTCGCCGAGACGCTCGATTGGGCCGAGTCCCTTCAACTGCTACACGACGGGGAGCTCACCCCGACGATGGTCGAGCGCACGCTCGGCGTGGTGTTGAAGTACAAAGACGACATCGACACCGTCAGGGAATCCGGGCTCGAATCGCTCGTTGGGTGAATGAGAGGGGCTCTCACCGACCTGACCGGTTTCGCCACGGCTCTCCGCCGGCGGGGACTGACGGTCACACCGGACCAGGTCTCCGACATGGCGCGGGCGCTAACCCTGGTAGATCCGTCCAGACGCTCACAGGTCCGGGCCTCGCTGAGGTCTCTGGCAATCACAGATCCGGACCAGCGGGGACCCTTCGACGAGGAGTTCGCCCGTTTCTTCGAAGGTCTGCTCGACCCGATGGGTCGGCCCGGGGAGGAGCGAGACTCCACCAGTGGGGCTGCGCTCAAGCCAGTGGCACGATCACCCGAAGGGCATTCTGAGGAGGAGACCAGCTCTCAGGGAGGGACATCGGCCACGAAGCGGGTTGCCACCAGGGATTTCGCCGACCTGAGCGATGACGAACTGGCCGAGGCGCGCCGGATGGTCATGGCGATGATGTGGCAACCGAGCGATGTGAGGACGAGGAGGTGGTTCCCCTCACGCACCGGCTCCCGACCCGACCTGCGGCGCAGCCTTCGCAGCACGACACGTCCCGAAGGCGATCTCATTCCCATTGTCAGGAGCGCCCGCAGAAAGCGACAACGTCCCCTGATCGTCATCGCCGACATCTCGGGCTCGATGGAGAAGTACGCCGACGTGTTCCTGGTGTTCGCCCACGCCGCCCAGAGGCGGATCGATGAGGTGGAGGTGTTCACCTTCTCCACCGAGCTCACCCGGATAACCGACGACCTGAATCGGCGCAGTGCGCAAGTTGCCCTGGATCGGGTGGCCTCCACGGTTCATGACTGGTCCGGGGGAACCAAGATCGGTGATGCATTGGCTACCTGGAATCGTGAATGGAGCCGCCGTCTCACCAGAGGGGGTCCCATCGCCCTCATCCTCTCCGACGGCTGGGACTGTGGGGACCCTTCAGTTCTCGGCCAGGAGATGGCGAGGTTGGCGCGGACGGTCCATCGAGTGATCTGGCTCAACCCCCTAGCCGCCCATGCCGGCTATCGACCCGCCACGCGCGGGATGCAGGCCGTCCTCCCCCACATCGACCACCTCCTCCCGGCGGCGAGTGTGGTGGATCTACGCGGGGTGGTTCGACTTCTCGACTCGATGCAAACGCGGTGAGCGGACTGGCGTTCAGTGCCACTGCACAGCGTTCTCGAGACGATCACTGCCCGTAGCTCACACTCTGCTGTGGCCGCTCCCGCCGTCGCGGTCACGGGCCGGTGTGTATGGTGACCAGCGACACTGTTCAGACGACAGGGTCGAGCGTGAGGAGGTTCCCTGGTGGCTGTGACCGCTGTTCTTCTCTGGGTCTTCGATGAGGTGCGTCATGTCACCGAGGGTCGGAGATGATCGCCGAGGGCATGGGCTCGATGCGGGGCAACCCCAAGATCTACGAGCTGATCGAGAACTCGCCAAAAGAGGGAGCAAGCCCAACGATTTGGGCCTGGCCACAGGTGATCGACTACTTCAAAGTGGCCGGCCAGCCCGTCCAGGGTCCCTGGCCGCCGCATCAAGAGCCCAGACCCGACCCCAGCGATGAGTCGTTGCCGGTCGCAGTGCCCGATCCTCATTCGGCGCGAGAACCGGGTGACGACGCCAACCCGTACTGAGGAGGCAGCCATGTATCCCGCACGTCTCAGATACGAAGCTCCCCGATCTCTCGAAGAGGCCAGCTCGCTCCTCGCCGACGGCGGTGGAGAGGCCAAGATCCTCGCCGGGGGCCAAAGCCTCGTCCCGATGCTCAAGCTTCGGTTCGCCTCGCCCGAGATGCTGGTCGACATCAATGAGCTCCCCGGTCTCGGCTACCACGAGCGTGATGCCGACGGGACGATCCGGGTCGGAGCCTTGTGTCGGCACGCCGACCTGGAGAGGTCGACACTCTTGGCTCGGCACCAGCCGACGATGATGGCGGTCGCTCCTCTGGTCGCCGATCCCGTGGTCAGGAATCGTGGCACATTGGTGGGATCTCTCTGCCATGCCGACCCACAGGGCGACTGGGCGTCGGTGATGATGGCGTTGAATGCATCGGTGGTCGTTCACAGCAATCGGGGAAAGCGGACGATCGCAATGAGAGACCTGGTGAGTGGTCCCTTTCAGAACACGCTCGCGATCGACGAGGTGGCAGTAGAGGCGGTGGTCCCCGCCCCACAGGGAGTGGCCGAGGGTGGTTACATCAAACTGGAGCGGCGTGTCGGCGACTTCGCCACCGTCGGCGTCGCCGTCGCAGTCGACCGCGTTGGGGGCAACGTCGTCGCAGCCGGGATCGGGCTCACGGGCGTGGGTGGCTCGACCATCGCGGCGGATGAGGCCGCCGCGATCCTCACTGGCGGGCCGCTCTCCGCGGAGGCGATCGGTGAGGCGGCCGAGTTGGCCGCTGCCGCGGCCCATCCCCACAGCGATCATCGGGGAAGTGCGGAATACAAGAGGCATCTGGTCCGGGTGTTCACCAGACGTCTGCTCACCGGTCTCATGACATCTGGAGAGGAGGCTGCCTGAATGACGAGCCTGTTCGAAGAGATCACTCCAACGCCATCATCTCTCGACGAAGTCCCTGTGCGCAAGGTCACGATCACTGTCAACG
This sequence comes from Acidimicrobiia bacterium, assembly GCA_035620735.1. Taxonomy (GTDB): domain Bacteria; phylum Actinomycetota; class Acidimicrobiia; order Spongiisociales; family ZC4RG35; genus JANQRA01. Next base: position 52,213 of record DASPGH010000131.1, read on the forward strand.
GACAGCAGCGATCGGCGATGGTCGAGCCCCGTCTTCTGCTCGTTCACCTGCTCCGACAGGGATTCGAGCTCACCGGCACCCACATCGGCTGTGACACGACCAACTGTGGGGCGTGCACGGTTCTGTTCGACGGCAAGCCGATCAAGAGCTGCACGATGTTGGCCGTTCAGGCCGACGGGCACGAGGTGATGACGGTCGAGGGTCTCGCCGGCCCCAGCGAGCTGCACGCCATCCAGGAGGGTTTCAAAGAGGAGCACGGCCTCCAGTGCGGTTTCTGCACACCCGGGATGATGATGACCTCCAAGGCACTTCTCGACGAGAATTCGAACCCGACCGAGGACGAGATCCGCTGGGCCTTGGGCGGGAACCTGTGCCGGTGCACCGGCTACCAGAACATCGTGAAAGCCGTGATGTGGGCGGCGGCGAAGCTCGACGGCGCCGCCGAGGCCTCGGAAGACGAAGACGACGATGCGGAGGTGACGGCGTGACGGCCCTGGACGAGAGAAAGATCGGTGGTCTGGGCGCGAGTCGTCGCCGGGTCGAGGACAACCGGTTCATCAGGGGCAAGGGCGGTTATCTCGACGACATCACATTGCCCGGGATGCTGCACATGGAGATACTTCGCAGCCCCGTGGCCCACGCCAAGATCAACTCGATCGACATATCCAAGGCCATGGGCATGCCCGGAGTCAGGCTGGTTCTCACCGGTGAGATGATGGCGGCGCGAAACCTGGCCTGGATGCCAACGCTCTCTTACGACACCCAGGCCGTTCTCGCCACCGACAAGGTTCGATTCCAGGGCCAGGAGGTGGCGTGTGTGATCGCCGATGACCCCTATACCGCCAAGGATGCCTGTCAAGCCATCGTCGTCGACTACGAGCCGTTGCCCGTCATCATCAACCCGGAACAGGCTCTCGCCGAGGGCGCCTCGTTGATCCGCGACGACAAGGTGAACCAGCCCGACAACGTGATCTACGACTGGGAGGTGGGCGACAAGGAAGGGACCGACCGCGCCTTCGCCGAAGCGGATCTCGTCTCGGAGATCGAACTGCACTACCCCCGCTCTCACCCTTCGCCGATCGAGACCTGCGGCTCCATCGCCGACTTCAACCGGGCCACCGAGAAGCTGACCGTCTACATGACGACTCAGGCCCCACACATCATCCGAGCCGCCGTGGCCCTCGTGGCCGAGTTGCCCGAGCAGATGATCCGGGTGATATCACCGGACATCGGAGGAGGCTTCGGGAACAAGGTGCCCGTCTATCCGGGTTATGTGGTGTCGATCCTCGCCTCGATCCTCCTCGAACGCCCCGTGAAGTGGATCGAAGACCGCACCGGGAACCTGATCTCGACAGGCTTCGCCCGAGACATCTACCTGAAGGGCCAGCTGGCCCTGCGTAGCGACGGGAAGATCCTCGGGGTCCGCATGAACACCCTCGCCGACCACGGCGCATTCTTCTCAGACGCCCAACCTTCGAAGTTCAAACTCGGTCTGATCCATTCGGCGTTCGCCTGCTACGACATTCCCAATGCCCATCTGGTGGCAAAGGGGGTCTACACGAACAAAGCCCCCGGCGGAGTCGCCTATCGCTGCTCGTTCCGGGTGACGGAGGCGATGTTCTTCCAGGAGCGCATGGTCCAAGCCGCCGCCGACGACCTGGGGATGGACCAAGCCGAGTTCCGGCGGAAGAACCTGGTTCGTGATGATGACTTCCCCCACCGCACCCCATTCGGGTTTCTCACCGACTCTGGCCAATACGCCAAGTGCCTCGACGTGGGTCTCGAGGCCATCGGCTATCAAGACTTCCTGAAAGAGAAGGAGAACGCTGCGAAACGGGGGCGCCGTCTCGGGATCGGGATCTCGGTGATGACCGAGCCTCTCGGCGCAGGGAACAGCCGTGAGTACGACATCCTGGGCATAAAGATGTTCGACTCCGCCGAGTTGCGGGTGCACATGACCGGCAAGGCGCTGCTTCGAACCGGGGCACGTTCTCAAGGCCAGGGACATGAGACCACATGGGCACAGATCGTCTCCCACGAGCTGGGCATCCCCGCAGAGGACGTGATCGTGGAGGAGGGAGACACCGACACCGCACCCTTCGGGATGGGCACATACGCCTCTCGCTCAACGCCGGTCGCCGGCGCCGCGGTCGCCATGGTGTCACGCAAGATAAGGGCCAAGGCCCGCAAACTCGCCGCCCACCTCCTCGAGATCTCCGAGGAGGACGTCGAATGGGAGCTGGGCCGCTTCTATGTGAGGAGCCAGCCCGACCGTGGGGTGACCATCCAGGAGGCAGCCGCCGCGGCGTACTCCAACATGCCGGATGGGATGGAGCCGGGGCTGGAGAACACGGCCTATTACGACCCCCCCAACCTCACCTGGCCGTTTGCCTGCTACATCGCCACCGTAGAGGTCGACCCCGACACGGGTGTCTGGGACGTGCTACGGGTCGTCGCTGTCGACGACTGTGGGGTGCGGATCAACCCGATGATCGTCGAAGGACAGATCATGGGGGGTCTCACCGAGGCATACGCCATGGCGAACATGCAGTTCATAACCTTCGACGAGGACGGGAACTGCATAGGCTCCAACTTCACCGATTACTTGCTGCCCACGGCGTGGGAGACACCCGGATTCGAGCTCCACGAGGTGGTGACACCCTGCCCCCATCATCCGATCGGGGCCAAGGGCATCGGGGAGTGCGCCGCCGTCGGCGGGCCTGCCGCCTTCGTCAACGCGGTGATGGATGCCCTGAAAGACACCGGAGTCCGCAACATAGACATGCCCGTCTTCCCCGATCGGGTCCATCAGGCGATCCAGACAGGCGATGATGTGAGCGGGGCTCCACCGGTGAGAGTGGGAGTATGAATCAATCCCCCGGCGACGGATGGCAGATTCTGGAGAAGGCGAGCCAGCTCGCCGCACAAGGAGTGCAGCTCGCCCTCGCCACAGTGGTGTGGCGCCAGGCCCCCTCTTCGGGGCATCAGGGGGCCCGGGCAATCATCACCGCCGACGGGGAGATTCACGGCTGGATCGGCGGTGCTTGCGCCGAACCGGTTGTGATCCGGGAAGGCCAGCGGGTCATCGCCGAAGGCCACCCTCAGTTGATCCTGCTCGGTGAGCCGGGCGATTTCGGCCATGTGCCGGAAGGGGTGGTGTCGGTTCCGATGGCATGTCAGTCCGAGGGGGCTCTCGAGCTCTATATCGAGCCGGTGCTGTCCACCCCTCGAATGCTGGTCGTGGGTCGGTCCCCCATGGCTACCACCCTCGTCGAGCTGGCCACCGTTCTCGGTTGGCGGGCCGATCTGATCGATTCGTCTGATTTCAGGGCCGATCTGGTGGATGGGAATTCGATTGTCATCGTGGCCACACAGGGTCACGACGACGAGGACACCCTGGAAACGGCGGTGGGCGCGAGCCCCGCCTTCATCGGGCTCGTCGCCTCACAGAGAAGGGGCGAGTCGGTCCTGGGATACCTCGCCGACCGTGGAGTGCCCGAGGAGAAGCTGCAGCGGGTCAGAGTGCCGGTAGGTATCGACCTTGGTCACACCTCCCACACCGAGATAGCGGTCGCCGTCCTCGCCGAGCTCGTGGCTCTCAAGGCAAAGGGCGAGTTTGGCCCGACCCCACCCGAGAGAACGGCGGCTCCCGCGCCCGAGACCGCGATCGATCTCGTCTGCGGGATGACTGTCACCGCTGACGAGACCGGCCGCCCACTCGAGTACGAGGGGACCACTTACTACTTCTGCGCCCCGGGGTGCCGGGCCGCTTTCGAAAAGGAACCCGAGAAGTTCATCAAGGAGACCGTCCGTGCTGATTGAGAGCTCGATTCACGTACCCCACCCCATCGAGGACGTCTGGAAATTCTGCCAGGACGTGCCACAGGTGGCGGCCTGCCTCCCGGGGGCCGATCTCAACGAGGAGCTCGGGCCCGACCACTATGCGGGCACAGTGGCCATCAACATGGGCCCGGTGCGACTCAAGTTCGCCGGTGAGGCCAAGGTGTTGGAGCGGGATGAGGAGAACAAGACCATCGTCATCGATGCCGTGGGCATGGACCAGACCGGCGGCGATCGTGCCAGTCTCGACCTGACCGTGAAGCTGGCTCCACACGGACGAGGGACAAATCTCGACGTCACCCAGGAGATCCATCTCTCGGGAGCGGCGGCACAGTTCGGGAGAGGCATGATCGGTGACGTCACCCAGGTGCTGATGATCGACTTCGGGAAGAACATGCAGACCCGGCTCGACGCCTTCGAGCGCGGGATTGCAGCCCACGAGATTCAGGGGAGCCAGAGGGCGAGTGGTCTGGCCATTGGCCTCAGGGCAGCTTGGATGGCCCTGAAGAGGGTGGCAAGGCGCTTCTTCCTCCCCTACGAGCCAAACCGAGTGTGAGGAGAGATTGATGGTCTGGTGGTGGATAGGAAACGCAGTGCTCCTCCTGGTGATCGTGCCGGTGCTCGTGGCGCTGCTCAACAGGGTGTTGGCCGCCCTGGAGCGAATCAGAAAAGCGTCCGACGAGATACTCGCCGGTGGCGTTCAGCTGATCGGCGAGGTCGACAGAGTCCCCGAGCTCCTGGAAACGACCGACAGGACCATCGCGGATGTCTCGAAGGGCGCGGTCAGATATGCCGGCTCCGTGGCGAAGTTGTTGGGTTAGGAGGACGCAAATGCCTGCAGCAGCAGTAGTCACTCTGGTCCTGGCGGCGTTGATCATCGCCGCCGCGGCGTTGGGGTTGATTCGGGTCATTGGCCACCTCATGGCCACCCTCGACACCCTCAGGGCCCTCACCGGCGGAGTCGAGGTGGTGGCCGCCAAGACGAGCACGGTCCCGGCAGTGGTCTCGTCGGTCAACGCCAACCTGAAGCCAGTCAGCGATTTCGCCGAGTCGATCTAGGAGAAGTGTGATGAGCGAACTCTTCGATGGAAACACGAGTTGGCTGGTCGGCTATGTGATCGGTCTGGTCATCGTCCTGGTGGTCGTGGCGCTGGTCGTCCCCATTCTCGTTCTCGCTCGCAAGATCGGGAATGAGGCGCAGTTGATCGACGACAGTCTGAAGAAGTCGGTGCAAAACACGGCGGCTCTCAACGAGCTGAACGCGACAAACACCATGGCGATAAACGTCATCGAGGGCCTCAAGCGCGGCAGACAGCGTCTGGGAGGTTGAAATGACATTTGCCCTCACAGAGTCGCAGGAGACTCTCTGGCAGATAGCCAACTGGGCCGGTCTGGCGGTGGTCGTGGCCGTGGCCGCACTCCTCACCGTCCTCGTGCTCTTCGTCCGAACCATCGACCGTCGTGTCGTCGCGATCAAGGCGACACTCACAGAAGCCGAGGCCAACACCGCGGACGCCGAGTTGCTCGATACCACTTCGGCCGGGGTCGACATGGTTCTCGCCGAAGGTCTCGAGCATCACCTGTTCCTGGGCAGAGTCCTCGGGAAGGTGCGCTCATGAACGGCCTGATCGTCTTCACGGTGATCGACGTCGTGCTCCTCATCGCCGGGCTGGCCATCTACCTCTGGATCGTCGGAGGCCAGCTCACCCGCGTCGCCACCAATCTGGAGGAGTGCAATGACCTGGTTCGCCAGATCAATGCCAACGCAGAGACGATCGAAGGCAACCTGGAGCATGTGAATCGGACGGGCGGCGTGATCGCAGGCGCTCTCCCTCTTCTCTACGACATGGCCGAAGGCATCGTGACGGGAGCCACCTACGACGCCGACAACGTCCCGGAGAGAGGCCCGGCGGCACCCGCCTCGGGTACCCGGCGCTCCAGGTTGCTCGACGCGGTCGGCTACAAGCCGGAGTAGAGCGGGCTACACCCTTCTCTTCGAGGGGTTGCGGTCCGTGGTCAGGGGGCCGGTGGTCCCAGGGGTCTCATACTCGCCAATCCAGTGGTCTTTCCAGGACTGGTCGTACTGCTCGGGATTGCAGCCCGGCTCGTAGATCGCGATCAGCTCCCGCATGATCTGCTCCCGATGTGACGCCAGCGCTCCCGGAGCTTCCAGGTAGCAGATGTGAAGTTTGAACCTGTCGCCCTCGACGCGCTTGAGCCAACAACCGGCCGCAGGGTGATTGAACGGAAAGTGCTCCCGGGACAGGTCATCGGAATGACCCACGTACAGAACACCATATCGCTCCGGGTTGGTGTCCGGCTTCGGCCTGTACAGGATGGCATAGACGGCGGGACGACTCGGTGGCGTGAAGCCGGCGAGCAGCCGAGGCCCCTCGAAGGCATACCCGGCGAGAGTGCCGAGACGGATCAATCTTCTCCCTCTCCTCGATCCCGACTGCGGCCCTCCGGGATCTGGTTATACCAGTCCAAGCTCTCCTCATGACCTTCGGTCTCGACACTCATCACCGGCCAATCGGGAAGACCTGCTGCAGCAGCCGCGGATGTGAACAAGGCCATGGCACGCTCCACCGCCAATTCGCTCGTCCCGGCCTCGACCACGATCTGGGCCCCATACGAGTTGGTCCCCATTCCCGTGGCCACTCCCTCTTGGGGGGCGACGGCATCGGCCAGCTCGACCACTTCCTCCAGGCGAATCTCACGATCACCCTCGGCCTGGAGGGCCACGATCCACCTCATCGCAGCGCTGGGAGTTGGTGAGCGAGCTCTTCGAGACCGGCCAGATCGCGGCCCGACATGAAGAGATCGATGTGAGGCTTGGCAACCATCATGCCCAACGTGGCGGGCCGGTAGCTGCCCTCATCACCGATGTGGGGGTTTACCCATACCACCCTGTGAGAGAGGAGAGACAGCCGCTCCATGGCCTTCGCGAGGACGGCCGGATCGCCCCGGTCGAGCCCATCGGAGCAAATGACGACGATGGCGCCGCGGCTCATCCCACGTCGACCCCATTGCTTCACGAAAGTCGCGATGGAATCGCCTATCCGTGTGCCTCCCTCCCAGTCGAAGACCATCTTGGCGGCGCGGTCGAGCGCCTCGTCGGGACGGCGGCGCTCCAGGGACGGAGTGATCCGGGTGAGACGGGTCCCGAAGCAGAAGACCTCGACTCTGGCGCTGGCCCGTCGTGCCGAGTAGGCGAACTGGAGAAGGTTGCGCGAGTACTCCGCCATCGAGCCCGAGACGTCGAGGATCAGCACCAACGGGCGCGACTTTCTCTTTCGCGCACGCCAGAACAACTGGGATGGCTCCCCGTGCTGGCGCATCGTGGCGCGCACGGTGCGACGAAGATCAGGACGGCTCTTCGAACGGGAAGGCCGGGTCCGACGGGTGCGACGCCGCGGCGGGATGAGCCTCATCCGATTCATGATCCTTCGAAGCGCCGCCAGCTCCTCCTCGGTGCATGCCGGGAAAGACTTGTCACGCCAGATCTCGATGTCCGATGCGTTCAAGCCGAGCCTGGCTTCCTCCTCGTCATGGCCTGGTTTACCCGGTTCGGTCGCCGGTATCTCGATAACGGCATCGTTCTCGATCTGGGAGCGTTTCAGCTCCCGACGCAACGACTCGGGGATGGCAGGGTCGTAGCCGAGGAAGAATCGGCGAAATACCCTGTCATATATCGGGATCTGATCGTGCTTGGTGATGAGCGTGGAGCGTCCGGCCCAGTAGAGGTCGAGAAGATCGCCAGGGTTGAGAGTGGCCATGGCCGCGCAGTAGATGAGCAACTCCCCCGAGCCCACCGGCATGCCCTCGGCGCGAAGCTCCCTACCGAAGCTCACGATCATCTCGACGAATGGGCCTCCCTGTGCCAGCTCCGCGTCGATCGGCGATCCATCAGCCATCGGGCACGAGCTCTTCGAGGTGTTCGAGCACGGCTTCGAGATCGTCCCGCTCCTTGACCACGGCACCCAAGGTGTCCCGAACGGTCTCGCCGTCCAGTTCCGGCTCACCCAGGACCTCGAGGGTCGCCACCCAGTCCAGGGTCTCTGCGACTCCAGGGGGCTTCGCCAGATCCATCCCGCGAAGACGGTTGACGGCTGCTACCACCTTGCGGGCGATGGTCTCGGTGGCTCCCGGGTTGCGGGCGAGCACGATGTCGACCTCACGCATCGGGTCCGGATAGGGCACCCAGTGGTAGAGACACCGGCGCTTGAGTGCATCGTGCAGCTCGCGGGTCCGGTTGGAGGTGAGCACCACTATGGGTGGCGCGTTTGCGGAGATGGTCCCGATCTCGGGGATGGTTATCTGAAAGTCCGACAGCAGCTCCAGGAGGAAAGCCTCGAACTCGTCGTCGGCTCGATCGATCTCATCGATCAACAAGACTGCGCTGTCTCCGGCCCGAACCGCGGCGAGCAGCGGGCGCTCCAGCAAGAACTTGGGACCGAAGAGTTGGTCGACTTGGTCATCGTCGGCGAGTTGCTGCTCCGAGAGCGCCCGAATCTGCAGCATCTGCCTGGCATAGTCCCACTCGTAGAGCGCCTGGTTGGTGTCGATTCCCTCATAGCACTGCAGACGGATCAGCTGTTTGCCGAACACCTCGGCCAGGGCTTTGGCCAACTCCGTCTTGCCCACACCCACTTCACCCTCGAGGAGGAGGGGTCGGCCCAGGCTCATGGCGACGAAGACGGCAGTGGCAAGGCCGCGATCTGCCAGGTAGTCGCCACCGCGGAGCAGTTGAGTCAGTTCGGCGACATCCGAAGGCGCCGCCGGGGAACCGGGTGCGGGGCTCAGCTACCCACCCTCGCCGAGAACGAGGTCACGAATCGTCCCGGCGGACTTGTCGAGCTTCCCCTCGCGCGCCAATTGGGCCCGCCAGGCAGCGCCGATGTCGGTGCCGGGCTCGGCGTAACCGTCGAAGCTCACACCCTTCATGTTGCGGCATGGTTTGGTTGGACTGCAATCCTCGTCGAGCTCGTAGTGGTCATGATTGACCAGCCACACCGATTGCAGCACGTCGGCCGTGGTCTCGTCTCGGGCAGTCATCGCGAGCTCCTCCTGGGAATCAGCTGAAGACCACCAAGTCTAGTGACAGCCGACCCCTTGCCACCACGAACTCGACTCACCTGGCGGCCGCGATCGCCTCGGCCACGATCGCCACCGCGACCTCTCCCGGACTCGATGCGCCAATGTCTAGACCGGCCGGCCCGTGGACCCGCCTCAGATCGGAGACTCCTCGGTAGGCCAACCAGTCGGCACGGTCGGACTGCATCTTTCGACTTCCGACAGACCCGATGTATCCGCAGCTGCTTTCCAGCGCCGCCGTCAAGCCCGCACCGGCCAGCTCGAGGTCGTGGGCAGCGATCACCACCTTGTCATGACCGGAGAGTGGCGCGATCAACCCGGTGGCCATGTCCCTCTCTGCGGTGATGTGGGCCTGCCATCCCACCAGAGGCGCCAGCTCGGCGAGAGCCTCCGCAATCGGGCCTCCCCCCACGATGACCATCTGGGGCACGGCAACGAATATGGAGACCACCCTGTCCTCGGTGATGGTGGAGCCCGCAGGTTGACCGGAAAACGCGGCCTGAACATCGGCATCGGCTCCCGTGATCGTCATCCGTGAATAGACGCTGACCTCGCTCACCCGATCGTCTTCCAGAGCGAGCACCAAACAGAGTCGCTCCCGGGACGCGGCCAAGGGCCATAGATCTGCGGGCAACGTGTCGGCGGGCGCAAGGATGCATCGAGCCGTTCCCGTGGAGGGCAGGTCGGCGATCAGGGCGTCGACCTGAGTTATCTCGACATCGATGAGCCTCCCTGAACTGAGCCGTCCAGCCTCCTCGGCCAGCTTCCCGTCGAGACTGCCCCTGAGAAGCGATCCCGCCTTCCCGCCACCAGGGGTGAAGGCCACCGCGTCCGACCAGTCCCTCACCTCGAGCCCGTCGACGGCGATCAACCAGGCCACGTCGGCGCGGGTTCCGGCTTGCAGACATGCAGCCACTGTCATTGCTATGCCATACACGGCGAGGACTCTACGGCCGGCCCGCGACACCGGCCGGGCCCAACTACCGTTCAGAGCGAGATGAGAAATCAGCTCGCATTGCGCAACAAGTGGAAAGAAGAGGGCAAGAAGGTCGCCGTGGCGACCGTCATCAAGGTGCATGGAAGCGCACCCCGCCCCGAGGGCTCCAAATTCCTCGTCTCATCGACGGGGGACATGGAAGGCTCTGTCAGCGGAGGGTGTGTCGAGAACGACGTCTATCTCCACGCCCAGGAGGTGATCGAGTCGGGTAAGCCGAAAAAGGTGACGTACGGCATCGCCGACGAGGACGCCTTCGAGGTGGGGATGTCGTGTGGGGGCACCATCGACGTCTTCATCGAGCCGTGGTAGCCCAAATCCCGTGACCGACATCAACCAGGCGATCGAGTCTCTCCTCGATGCGGAGTTGTTTGGCTCCGTGGTCACGTTGGTCGACGGACCCAACGTGGGCGAAAAGGCGGTGGTCGACTCCGAGGGGACCGTGCTCGCCGGTTCGCTACCCGGAGACATCTCATCAGACGTCGTCGAGGACGCTCTGACTCTCATGCACCACGAGCAGCACAGGACGCTCGAGTATGGCGACCACTCCGTGTTCATCGAGACACTGGCACCACCACCCGACCTGATCATCTTCGGGGCAGTCCACATCGGCCAGGCATTGACGTCGTTCGGAACCCAGATGGGTTATCGAGTCACCGTGGTCGACTCCAGGAAGCCATTCGTGACCGAGGAGCGGTTTCCCACGGCCTACAGGCTGCTCGTCGGCTGGCCCCGGGACCTGATGGACCAGCTCACTTTCGACCGGAGGACCTGGGTGGTCGTCCTCTCACACGACCCGCGTCACGAGACACCACCCTTGGAAGCTGCGCTCAAGGCCGACACCCGGTACATCGGGGCAATGGGCAGCCGTCGCACACACAACTTGAGAACCGAGCGTCTCCAGAGCCTCGGCTTCGGTGACGACGACATCGCCCGCATCCACTCCCCCGTCGGCCTCGACATCGGTGCGGAGACCCCTCAGGAGGTGGCGGTGTCGATTCTGGCCGAGATGACACTCGTGCGGTATGGAGCCGGTAGCGGGGTCTCGTTACGCGGTGTCGACGGCCGCGTCCACAAACAGCGGGGCGACCGGTAACGAAGCCATGTCGCCCGGTTTGCGGGCGTCCGTTCCAGGTAAATTCGGGATCGTGTTCCAAGGAGAACAGTGGGAATGGTTTCTGCTGCTCGCAGTGGCAGCGGCGCTGGGCGCCTTGATCGGAGGTGAGCGTGAGAGCCGGGGACACCCTGCCGGGATCCGCACCCAAGCTCTGGTGGCACTCGCCGCAGCCTTGCTGACCCGAGCTGGGACGATCGGATTCATCGGGCCGGCGGTTGACATGAGCCGCGTTGCTTCTCAGGTGGTCACCGGAATCGGGTTCATCGGGGCCGGCGTGATCCTGAAGCACCGTGGCACGGTCACCGGCCTGACGACTGCCGCCACCCTGTTTCTCAGTGCCGGGATCGGGGTCGCCGTCGGCGCCGGATTGGTTGTGCCCGCCATGATCGCCACCGGAATCGCCCTGGTGGTCATATATGGCCTCCGTCTGCTCAAGCCCTGGCTGACGAGCCAGGTCTCCCGATCCGTGCGTGTCGACTATCTCCAGGGGCACGGCACATTCGGCCCACTCGTCCGAACCATTCAGGACTCCGGAGCGACCATCCAGGACCTTCGCGTCGAAGACGGCAGCGGCAGCGACGGTGAGGTCATCCGGCACGTGTCGATTCAAGTCCTGGCCAAACAGGACGCGGACTTCGATGCCATCCTTCAATCCTTTTCGACCCGGCCCGAGGTCCTGGACATCATCATCGCCGACGGCTGACCGACCTCCGGCTGCACGGTAGGCCAGATACGCTCATTGGGATGCTCCTGGAGCGAGAGGGACAGCTGGCGACGTTGAGAGAACACCACGACGCTGCCAGTGCAGGTGAGGGGTCGCTGGTGCTCATCGCAGGCGAGGCCGGTGCCGGTAAGTCTTCGTTGATTCGCGCCTTCCTCGACTCGCTGAGTCACAAGACCCTCTCGATCCAGGGCGCGTGTGACCCTCTCACCACTCCGCGACCTTTGGGCCCGCTTCACGATTTCGCAGCAGAGCCACAGTCCGGCATATCCGAACTCGACATCGGGAAAGCCGACATCTTCGGAGTCTTCGAGACCGTGCTCGATCGGCTGAAGAACACGGTGAGACCGATCGTGATGGTGATCGAGGACATCCACTGGGCCGACGCTGCCACGCTCGACTTCCTCCGATTCGTGGGACGACGGGTGGGCGATACCCAGGCGGTGGTCATGTGCAGCTACCGAGACGACGAGGTGGGACCGGATCATTCGCTCCGGCCGGTGCTCGGGCAGCTGATCCCGTTGCCGACGACCGATCGTCTCGTCGTGCCATCGTTGACCATCGCCGCGATCAGCACCCTGGCCTCGGGAAGCGACGTCGATCCCCATGCCCTGATGTCGACGACGGACGGGAACGCTTTCTTCGTCACCGAGGTCTTGGCTGCGGGATATATGGTCCCCGAGTCCGTCCAGGAGGCCGTTTTGTCACGAGTCGCCCGTCTCGATGACAATCCGCGCCGCGTCGTGGAGGCGGTCTCCATCGCTCCGAGATCGCTCGACGTCGAACACGCCATGGCCCTCGTGGGCACCGACACCGAGGACGTGGACGCGGCCCTATCTGCCGGCGTGCTCATCGGAGACGGGCGCTCCCTTCGTTTTCGGCACGACCTGGCACGCTCGGCCGTCGAGGAGTCGCTGCCTCCAGCGAGACGTCTCAACCTCCATCTGAGGATGCTCCGGCTCCTCGATGAGGACTCCAGCCCTGATCTCGCCCGGATGGCACATCATGCGATCCAGGCCGGCGACAGTGATCGAATCATCGAGCATGCCCCGCGGGCAGCACGGGAAGCCTCGGGGCGAGGGGCACATCGTGAGGCGATTTCCTTTCTCGAGGCAGCGATCTCCGAGGTCGATCGTTCCGGACAGACCGACCTCGCCGCCCGATTGCGTGTTGATCTGGCCGACGAGTACAAGACCATCGACCAGACCCGCAAGGCGATTGGGTCCGCCGAGCAAGCCGTCGCCTACTTCCGCGAAGCGGGAGAGATCGGTGAGCTCGGCCTCGCTCTGACCACGTTGTCCCGTCTGCATTGGCGTCTGAATGAAGACCGCCTCGGCATGAGAGCCTTGGATGAGGCACTGAGCCTGCCCTACGACGAGTCACAGAACGGGATACTCGCCGAGGCCTATTGCCAGCTCGCATACCTCCACATGCTGGCCCGACATGGTTCTGAGGGACGAGCAGCCCTGGAAACCGCCCGAACAATCGCCGGCGACGAGGTCACACCCGACCTGGCCTGGGACATGGACATGCTCGACGGCACGCTCCACATCGTGACCGGAAGCGCGCATCAGGGCGTGTTGGGACTCTTCGAATCCGTGCGATCTGCGAAAAAGCTGGGGGATCCGGTCAGGGTGGCACTTGCCCTCTCCATGCTCGGTTCGGGTGGTGGAGAGGCACGTTTGTATTCCGAGGCCGTGGCTGCCCTGACGGAGTCGATCGAGCACGGCTTGGCCCATGACGAGGACTACTCCGTTGCCTACAGCAGATCATGGCTTGCCCGCATAGCGCACGAGCGGGGGCAATGGGACGAGACGGTCAGATATGCCGAGCTCGTGTCCGGGACCACTACCGATTCCGAGGGCATCGCCTTCATCACCGCGATGAGCGCTCTGGGCCGGGTCCGGGTGCGTAGGGGTGACCCCGGCGGCGTCGCCCTCTTGGAGGAGTTGGCCACCGAGGGCGAACATCACGAGCTGCAACATCTATGGAACGCGATCTGCGGCCGCGCCGAGTACTACTGGCTCCGCGGCACGCCCGAGTCGGGCCTGGACCTGCTGCGCTCGAGTCTCGAGCGGGCATTGGACACCGAGAGCGAGTGGGCCCGTGGTGAGATTGGCTATTGGATGTGGAAGCTCGGACAGATCGACGGTCCACCCGACGGGTCCGCCGAGCCGTTCGCCCTCCTGATGGCAGGGAGGTGGCGTGAAGCCGCAGACATCTGGGAGGCGATCGGATGTCCCTACGAGGTAGGGCTCTGTCTGTCCGAGGGCAGCACCGAGGCCATGAGGGAGGCGGTCGGGATATTCGACTCTCTCGGTGCCAGACCCATGGCGGGCAGAGTCCGCGACCGGCTTCGGGCACTCGGAGTCAGATCGATCCCGCGCGGACCGGTCCGGTCAACACGGGAGAACCTTGCGGGGCTGACGAACAGACAGGTCGAGGTTCTCGAGCTCATCGATGACGGTCTGTCCAACGGCGAGATCGCCGACCGGCTGTTCATCTCCAAGAAGACCGTCGAACACCACGTCTCTGCGATCTACTCGAAGCTGGGTGTCGACAGCCGCACCGAGGCGGCGGCCGCGTTTCGCCACCAGAAATAGGGGCTGCGAATCCAGATCTGGGGGTTGGCCCCGATGTCGTCCCGTTGACGTGGCCATACCTTCGCCACCACGCCGGAGGGCCCGGCTGGAGAAGGAGGAATCGATGCCCAGATACATCGTGGAGAGAGATTTTCCGAAAGGTCTCGAGATCCCGTCGACGACCGAAGGTCAGAAGGCGATGCTCGGAGTCGTTGGCAACAACGCAACCGAGGGGGTGACTTGGGTCCAGTCCTTCGTGACCGACGATCACACGAAGACGTTCTGCATCTACGACGGTCCGTCGCCGGAGGCAATCCGAAGGGCGGCGGGTCTCAACTCGCTACCGGTGGCAGCGATATCGGAGATCAGCGTCCTCGATCCGTACTTCTACGTGGGGGCAGCGTCATGAGCAAGCGATAAAGATCGACTGTCGTCCTCGTCTTCGCCCGATCGCGTCGATCCTCACGGGCAGCGCCGCGATGGCGCACGGGACACCTACCTGTAGCGAAGTCGAGTTCCTGCAGATCGAAGTCCACGGCGATCACATCAAGAGGGACTGTGTTTCAGGAAGGGGCGACCAATGCGGCAGGTGGCGCCAAGCTCCCGGGATGCGCCGGACCGGCGTTTCATTTCGTGAACGAAGTGGCACCGGGCGCCTCGTTCTGCACTGACGCCAACTCTTCTGTCATCTACGAGAAAACCCCAATGTCAACAGCTGACCGTCCGACAGAGGGGACTGGAGGGGAGCCACATGGTGGCTCCCCTCCTCGTCGTGGAACCAAGACAGATCGCGAATTCGTTGACTGCCCATGCGGCGACGAAGCCCCAGTTCCCTGGGCGCGGCATTGCGGTCGGTGCTGATCCCTGGCTGGGGCCAGCTCGCCACCGAGCAGACCGTTGTCGGGAAGGTCCTGGTCTTCCTGACCGGGCTGGCTGCCATCGCCGCCCTCACCGTGTTCCTGTTCGTCGAGCCCGTCGAGGTCGCTGCCTGGCTGGCCAACCCCAACGTCATCCTCAGCATCGTCCTCGCCAACATCGCGGTCCTGGTGGTCCGATTGTTCTCCACCGAACAGGCCTGGCGCGCCGGTGGCGGTCATCGCTGGTTCGCCGCCATCTTCCTTGCGACCCTGGTCTCGCTCCCCCACATCGCGATCGGCTGGATTGGTCTCGAGACACGAGACTCCCTGCTGCGACTCTTCCCGGCCGGGGACGTCGCCCTGGCCGCAGAGCCGCCCAACACCACCACCACCTCTTCGACCACGACCACGTCGACGACGGTGCCGATCGACCTCAGCCCCATCGTCACCGTCCCTGGCCAACTGGCCGCCGACCAGATCGACGCCACCAAGACCGCCGGCTGGGAGCCATTCGGCCGCGAACGGCTCAACATCCTCCTTCTCGGCGGTGATGCGGGGCCCGGACGCCGTGGGCTCCGCACCGACACGATGATCGTGGCGTCCATCGACCCGATCTCCGGCGACGCCGCCCTCATCGGGATTCCTCGAAACTACGGAGGGGTGACACTGTCCGACGGGACTGCCCTGCCTGTCAGCCAAATCGGTCACGTGTATGGGTGGGGCGCCCGGCGAGCCGACCAGTTTGGGGGCCCGGATCCAGGCGCAGCAGCCACGATGGATGCCATTTCGAACGTGACCGGGCTCCAAATCGACTATTTCATCCTGGTCGACCTCACTGGTTTCGCCGACGTTGTCGACGCCTTCGGCGGCGTCGACTTGGACGTCGAGGTCCCCGTCGACGGTCCGCTCTACGACATAGAGACGGGTGGTTACGAGATGATCCATATCCCCGTCGGCGCCCAGCATTTCGACGGGGCGCATGCCCTGGCTTATGCCCGCGCCCGATATGGGTCCTCCGACTACGTTCGCATGGGCCGTCAGCGATGCATCCTGGCCTCGATGGCGGCGCAGGCGGACCTCCTCGATCTCTTCGGCCGTCTCGGAGATCTCCTCGACGCAGTAGAGAGCCACCTCGTCACCGACATCCCCATTGGGACCATTCCGGATCTGATCCGTCTCACCCCGCGTGTCAGCGCAGCGGGGATCCGGGTGATCGGCTTCGACTCGAAGTGGGGCATCGGCAGGACCGCGACCGGGCATGTGATACCGGACATCGAGCGCATCCGGGAGGCGGTCCGTGTCACCGTCGAGAACCCGGAGTCGGCGCCGGACTTCGGGGTGGCCACGGCCGAGACCGGGTGCTGACGACCTATCGTCACCACCCGTGACGACCAGGGACGATGTCCTCCGCGCTGATATCCGGCGGTTGGGAAACCAGCTCGGCGAAGCACTGGTGCGTCAGCACGGCCAAGAGCTCCTCGATCTCGTCGAGGAGATCCGCTCGCTGGGGAAGTCGGCGCGACGGGGCGGGAGCACCGAAGCGACCGGCGATCTCCACGACCTCCTGGGGAAGCTCGACACAACCGACGTCATCCCCTTGGTACGGGCATTCACCACGTACTTCTACCTGGCAAACGTGGCCGAACAGGTCCATCGCATCGAGGAGATGGCGAGCGACGATCGCTATCTCCGTGCGACCGTCGACCGGGCCCTCGAAGCCGGCCTCGACCAAGATCTGATCGACGACGTGGTGAGCCGGTTCGAGGTGAGACCTGTCTTCACCGCCCACCCGACCGAGGCAGCTCGTCGCTCCATCCTGACCAAGCGCGGCGACATCGCGACCCTGATCACTGCGCGTCTCGAGGCTCCCAATCAGGACATGATCGATCTGATCGACCGCCGCTCCGCCGAGCTGATCGACCAGATCTGGCAGACAGACGAGCTGCGCACAGAGCGTCCCACTGTCGTAGACGAGGCGCGCTCGGCCCTCTACTACCTGGTCGCGCTGGCCGAGGAAGTCCTGCCGACGCTGACAGAGATACTGGACACCCAGCTGGAGCGTCTCTCGTCGCGGACCCATCCCGCGCCGCTTCGATTCGGGACCTGGGTCGGAGGAGATCGGGATGGAAACCCGGGAGTGACGGCCGAGACGACACTCGAGACCCTGGCACTCCAGCACGACCGCGGTCTGACGCTGATGATCGAACAGGTCGAGGAGCTCAGCGAGGAGCTCTCGATGTCCAGCCAACTGACCGAGCCTGGTGCCGCCCTGCAGGACTCTCTGGCAGCCGACCGGCAGTCCTTGCCTGAGGTCTGGCAGCGGGAACGGTCCCGCACCTCCGACTCTCCATACAGGCTCAAGTGCTCCTACATCCACGCCCGTCTCCTCAACACCCGGTCACGGATCAAGACCGGGTCGGCGCACGTTCCCGGACAGGACTACTCCCACCCGGATCGACTTATCGCCGAGCTCGACCTGATGGCAGACTCGTTGCGCGGCTCAAGGGGGGAGCTCATCGCCTCGGGTGCGGTCGCCCGGGTGCGAAGGGCGGTCCGGGCTCTCGGTTTCCAGATGGCGATCCTCGACGTGCGTCAGCACTCGGCTCGTCACTCCTCCGCGATCGACGAGCTTTTCGGCAACGTTGGGGTGGAGATGGCCGCATCGTCATCCGGGGAACGCTTCGAATTTCTGTCCAGGGAGTTGGTCGAGCCACGACCCCTCTCCGGGCCCACCACATCGCTGAACGAGGACAACACCGAGACCCTTGAGACCTTCCACGCGATTCGAGAGGCACACCGGCGATATGGAGCCCAGGTGATCGAGAGCTACATCATCTCAATGACCGAGTCACCCGCTCATGTGCTCGAAGCGGTCGTCCTCGCCCGGGAGGCGGGCCTGGTCGATCTCGCCCGGGGTATCGCAGACATCGGGTTCGTGCCCCTGGTCGAGACGATCGATGACCTGCGTGGCTCGGGACCGCTGCTCGATGCCCTGCTCGGCGACCCCCACTACAGGCGGCTCGTCGCATTGAGAGGAGATCTCCAGGAGGTGATGCTCGGCTACTCCGACTCGAACAAGGTGGGCGGCATCACCGCTTCTCAGTGGGAGATCTACAAGGCACAGAGGGTGATGAGGAAGGTTGCCGAGAACCACGGTGTCACGCTGCGGCTCTTCCATGGTCGGGGCGGGACGATTGGCCGAGGTGGCGGGCCGACCCACGCCGCCATCCTCGCTCAGCCTTTCGGGACCGTCGACGGGACCATCAAGATCACCGAGCAGGGTGAGGTCATCTCGGAGAAGTACGGGAACCCGGAAATCGCCTCCCGCAATCTGGAGCTGATGGTGGCGTCGGTGTTGGAGAGCTCGCTCCTGCATCGTCAATCGAGACGATCGAAAGAGACTCTCGACCGCTGGACGGAGGCAATGGACTCGTTTGCCGATCATGCCTATCGCTCCTATCAGGGCCTAGCCAAGGATCCGCGTCTCGTCCCCTATTTCCTCTCCTCTACTCCCGTAGAAGAGCTGGGAAAGATGAACATCGGGAGCAGACCATCGCGTCGGCCGGGCGCCCTCGGTGGGGTGGATGACCTCCGCGCCATCCCTTGGGTCTTCGGTTGGACTCAAACCCGTCAGATCGTGCCCGGGTGGTTCGGTGTCGGCTCGGGTTTGAGAGCGGCACGCAACGACGGATTCGGTGACGTCGTCTCCGAGATGGCCGAGGAATGGAGCTTCATGGACACGTTTCTCTCCAACGTGGAGATGACACTGTTCAAGACCGATCTCGACATCTCGGAGTCGTATGTGAGCGAGCTGGTCGACCCCGAACACCGCACCCTGCTCGACCTGATCCGAACGGAATACGAGACCACGATCGAGGAGGTGCTGGCCTTGCGGGGTGGCAACGAGCTCCTCGAGAACTCGCCACTGCTGCGGAGGACGCTCACGGTGCGTGATGTCTATCTGGATCCCATCAACTACCTGCAGGTCTCGTTGCTCGCCCGCAGCCGGTCTGGTGAGGAATCGCCGGAGCTCGACCGGGCATTGCTTCTGACCGTCAACGGCATCGCTGCGGGGATGCGCAACACCGGTTAGCGGAGGGTCTTCTCGAGCACGACGTTGAACCTCTCGGGCCACTCCATGGGGACAGCGTGATGTGCGTCGTGCATCACCACCATTTCTGCCGTGGGCATGGCCTCGATGTAGGGCTCTTTGTCTTCGGGTCCCACGTAGTCCAAGTCCGATGAGATGACCGTGACCGGGACCATGGTGGTCGACATCTCCCCAGCCACGCCATCCCATTCGAGGATGGCGTGGAAAGTCTCCTGGTAGGCAGGCTTGTCGTTCCTTGCCCAGCGTTCGACCATCTTCGCCCGCTGCTCTGCCATCTCCTCGTCGGGAAACAGACGGTTGCTCAAGATCTCACCGATCTTCTCCATGCTGAGCCATCTGGTTATCACCTTGCGGATGGCGAGCTGGACCTTCTGGGACACCCGAACGGTCTCGAATGCCGGAAGTGCGTTGATAGCGACCAGTCTCGAAACGAGGTCCGGGCGGTCGGCAACGATCTGGAACCCGACCATGCCGCCGAGCGAGATCCCGACCAGACGAACAGGGCCGACATCCAGCTCGTCGAGGAACGTCGCCACGTCGGATGCGAACTGGCGGATGCTGTAGGGCCCGGCCGGTTTCGAGCTCCGACCATGGCCCCGGAGATCGGGGACGATTACCTCGAAGTTAGGGGCAAGAGCAGGGATCTGGTTCTCCCAATCCTGGGCCGATGAGCCGAGACCGTGAAGCAGCAGCACCGGTCTACCCGAGCCCGACCGCTCGTAGTGGATGGTGATGTCGTTGACGGTGACTTCGGGCATCCGTGCACCGTAATGTCGGGGCATGGCCATCACCATCCTCGACCACCCGCTCGCTGCTGATCTTCTGACGATCCTTCGCGACAGGCGCACCGAGCCGCCGCAGTTCCGTCAGATCGCCGAACGGCTCGGCTATCTGCTCGTGGCCGAGGCGCTCTCCGACATGTCGACCGATGAGGTCGACATCGAGACCCCCCTGGAGGCCACCACCGGGACCCAACTACGCCGTCCGGTGGTGGCCGTGGCCGTGCTCCGGGCCGGTCTCGGTCTCCTTCACTCCGTGTTGACACTGGTGCCCGACGCCGCAATTGGCTTCGCCGGAGTCCAACGCAACGAGGAGACGGCGGAGCCAATGGAGTACTACACGAAGTTCCCGACACTGGACAAGGCGAGAGTGCTGATCCTCGAGCCGATGCTGGCCACCGGCGGATCGTTGTCGTGGGCCATCGACAAAGTGAAGGAGAACGACGCCCGCGACATCGTCGCCTGCTGTGTCGTGGCCGCACCCGATGGTGTCGAGACGATCGAGTCGAAGCACCCTGATGTCAGGATCGTGGCCGCTGCGCTCGACCGAGAGCTCAACCCGAATTTCTATATCGCTCCCGGGCTCGGGGACATGGGAGACCGTCTCTTTGGGACCCTGTGAGCGGGGGGCTGGAGGGGGGTCGTCCTCCCTCGTGGTCACTGTGAGTGATTTCGAGGATGCGGTCACCGCGGTGATCTCGTCCCTGGGACCGGGTGAAGTCGTGACCTATGGCGAGGTGGCCGCCGAAGCGGGTTTCCCGGGAGCGGCCCGTGCCGTCGGGACATTGCTTCGCAACTCCGAGGGGCTGGCATGGTGGAGGATCGTGGGGGCCGGTGGTCGGATCCGCACACCGGACCCGGCCCGGCAGATCAGGCTGTTGACCGACGAAGGCGTGTTGGTGATCAACGGACGGGTGGTTAAAGGTGGTCCCGGGTGACGCGGACATGACCTACAGCTTCTCCGGCGAACCCACTGTCGATCGACGTCGATGTCCCGACTGCGGGAACGAGCATGAGTCGGTCACCGGGTTCGTCCTGAAAGACAGTTCGGCCCACGCCGTGTATTACGCGGACTGGTACCCGCACAGCAAGGAGGCATTCGTCGACGTGGTTCTCGGCCCGTGGCAGGAACCCGACTATCCGGATCAGGTGACTTTCGGCTGTCGGCTCGGCCCGGTCGAAGGACAGGACGGGCCGGCTGCCTCATTGGTGACGGGCGGCGCGAGCAAGTCGGACCACGCCCTATTCGGAACGAAGCTCGATCGCGAAGCCGCACTGCAGCATCCCATGCTCACCGAATTCTGGGATGTCATCGATTGGCTCGTCGTCAACGACCCGACACTGCATGAGAACGTCTATCACATGCACGAGGAAGAAGAGACCCGCTAGTCGGACGGCCCACGTCTCGTGATGTAGCTGTGACCGAGAGGACTGGTCCAGAGTTGATCCCGTTCGGTTGCCTCCGCTACTCCCACGGGGTGTGATGACGTGTCATGTGATGATGCCGGCAAAGGGGGGCCGAATTGTCATTGTGGGTTCGACCGCCCTGGGAGCCGGGTTTGCGGTGGTCGAGATCACATTGTTCGGCATCCGAAGTGAAGGGGAACAGGCCTATCTCATCACGCTCGATGAGTTGGCGTCCGGTCATGTGGACCCTGACCGTATTGCCGCACGACCTCGATTCACTTCCCCCGCTCGGAACCAACGGCTCCAGAAGTTCGACCTCACTCACCAGTTGATCGAACATTTGTTCGATACCCTACACCCCGCCCCCGACAGAAACAAGATGGTCGTCGGCGGATGCCGCAACCTCTTTCAGTCGTGCGGAAGATCCGCGGGTCGAAGGTTGCGGCAGTCCGGCTCGGGCAATTCGTCGAACCGCACGGCCCCAATGCTGCTCCATTCGTCGAGTAAGGCCTGCGCCACCCGATGCATCCATCACACGACCATCAGGGCCCAGGATGATGGGAAATGAAATGTCGACTGTGATACTGCTTACGCATGCTGTCGGTTTGGCGGGTCACATCCTCCCCCAGACTTGACCGAATCGCCCTGATCACACGACACTTGTACCGATCAGGCACTTCCTCAACACGTTCGACTGGTCACTTCCCGAGCTACAGGCTCTGCTCGAGGACGCCCGCTCCTTCAAGACCGCCCCTCACTCGAGAGATCTCGAAGGAAAGACGGTCGCTCTTCTCTTTCTGAACAACTCACTGCGGACGAGGACATCGTTCGAAGTCGGCGCCTACCACATGGGCGGTCACGCCGTGGTTCTCACCCCTTCGGGCGGCATGTGGCCATTGGAGTTCGAGAAGGGTGCGGTCATGATGGGTGATGCCGAGGAGCACGCTCAGGAGGCGGCAAAGGTCCTCTCCCGCTACTGCGATCTCATCGGCATCCGGGCATTCCCCAAGTTCGAGAACTGGGAAGAAGACCGCAAGGACCTCATCCTCAACGCCTTCGCCGAGCACGCCGAGGTACCCGTCATCAACATGGAGACCATCACCCACCCCTGTCAGGAGATGGCTATGACCATGGCACTGCAGGATCACGTCGGTGATCTCGAGGGCAAGAAGTTCCTCCTCACCTGGAGCTATCACCCCAAGCCCCTCAACACGGCTGTGGCCAACTCGGCTCTGGTGGCTGCGGCCAAGTTCGGGATGGACGTGACCCTGCTCTGCCCCACGGACGAGTACCTGCTCGACCAGCGCTATCTCGACATCGCCGAGTCGGACGCCGGGACCAACGGCCAGGAGCTCAGCATCACTCACGACATCGACGAGGCCTACGCCGATGCGGACATCGTCTACGCCAAGAGCTGGGGTGCCCTCCCCTACTTCGGCCGATGGGCCGACGAGAAACCGGTGCGCGACCGCTTCAAGCATTTCATCGTCGACGAATCGAAAATGGCCAAGACCAACGGGGCAGTGGTCAGCCATTGCCTCCCCATGCGACGCAATGTGATCATGACCGACGGTGTCTTCGACAGCCCTGCCTGCATCGCCTACGACGAGGCCGAGAACCGGCTACACGTGCAGAAGGCGATAATGAAGACCCTCGCCACCGGTAGCTAGAAGATGGCCCCCACCCCTGACATTCGCGAGACGATCGTTCAGCTCCTGTCCAATGTCAGTGACGGGAAGGAGATCCACACCTATCTCCAGCGCTTCTCCGAGCTGGAGAGGACCCGTTTTGCTGTGATCAAGGTCGGCGGTGCCATTCTGCGCGACCGTCTCGAGGAGACTGCCGCCTCTCTCGCCCTATTGCACACAGTTGGGCTGACACCCATCGTCATCCACGGAGGCGGACCACAACTCGACGACAAGCTCACCGCCGATGGTGTTGCCAGCGAGAAAGTCGACGGTCTCCGGGTGACCACACCCGCGGTGCTGGATGCCGCGCGCGACGTGTTCACCAGCCAGAACATCAGGCTGGTCGAGGCGATCAGGGCCCAGGGCGTCGATGCCCACGGCCTCACCCAAGGAGTGTTCGACGCCGAGCTGGTCGATCACGAAAAGTACGGGCTGGTGGGTGAGCCGACCTCGGTGCATCTCGACCTGCTGCGGTCCATCGTGAAGTCCGGCGCCATACCCATCCTCACCTGTCTCGGGGTGGTCCCCGGTGGCCAGATGGTGAACATCAACGCAGACTCGGCCACCCGCATCCTGGTCCACGAAGTGCAGCCGATGAAGATCATCTTCCTCTCCGACACCGGTGGCCTCCTCGACGGCGACGGCCTTGTGATCGACTCGATCAACCTGGCCACCGACTACGAGGAGCTGATGTCGGCCGACTGGGTTCATTCCGGCATGCGGCTGAAATTGGCCGAGATCAACCGACTGCTCCGAGACGCTCCCCTCACAACGTCGGTGTCGATCACGACTCCGAGCGCTCTGGCTCGGGAGCTGTTCACACACAGCGGAGACGGCACGCTGGTGCGCATGGGTGAGCCCATCAACCGGCTGGCCACCAGGGAGCAGGTAGAGAATCGACGACTCATCGAGCTCATCGAGGACGCGTTCGGACAGAGGCTGGAGCCGTCCTGGTGGGACGAGATCTCCCTGCTCAGCGCATACGTCTCCGAGAGCTACCGGGCAGCGGCGGTGGTGGCCGAGCTCGACGAGTTCGTCTACTTGGACAAGTTCGCAATCGACGAGACCGCCCGTGGAGAGGGTCTGGCCCGCACCGTTTGGGATCACATGATCCGGGACTATCCGAGCCTCGTGTGGCGTTCACGCGCTGACAACCCCTTCAATCCCTTCTACGAGAAGGAGTCCGACGGTTCCATGACACTCAATGGCTGGACCATCTTCTGGAAGGGCGTCTATGACTTCGAGCTGATCGGTCGTGCCGTGAAACGTCTGTCGGAGATGCCCGCCTCTTTCACCCCAGAGACCTCTCATGCCTGAGACCTACGGGGTCGGCGTCGTCGGTGCCCGGGGCCACACGGGTGCCGAGTTGATGCGATTGCTCGACGACCACCCATACGTCGAAGTCGTCTTCGCCGGATCACGCGAGCTGGCCGGAGAGCCGGTGCCGGGGGTCGAAGGGCTCACGTTCGAGAACGTGGGACCCGACGACGTGGCCAACCGCGATCTCGACGCCCTCTTCCTCGCATTGCCCGACGGCATCGGAGGGCCCTACACGGATGAAATCGCTGACGACACGGTGGTCGTGGACATCTCGGCGGATCATCGATTCGACGATGACTGGGTCTACGGGCTGCCCGAGATGTTTCGGGAGAAGATCCAGGGCGCGCGTCGCATCGCCAACCCCGGGTGCTACGCAACCGCACTCCAACTGGCCGTAGCTCCTTTCGTAGACCAGATCGAGGGGGTGCCGACTGTCTTCGGTGTGTCTGGATATTCCGGTGCGGGCACCACGCCTTCACCACGCAACGACCCGGAGAACCTGAAGGACAACCTGATCCCATACCGGCTGACCGGCCACAACCACGAGAAGGAAGGGATTCGCCACCTGGAGCGAACCGTCCGCTTCATGCCCCACGTTCATCCGGCGTTTCGCGGGCTCCTGGTGACGGCGCACATGCCGCTGGGCGAACCGACCACGGTGGAGTCGGCATACGACCGACTCACCTCGGCGTATGCGAGTGAAGCTCTGGTCGACGTCCAGGAAGAGATCCCCACGCTCAAGGACGGCACGGAACGCATGGGGGTTCTCATCGGTGGAACGACTGTCAGCGACGACGGATTGGGTCTGACGGTGGTAGCGGTGGAGGACAACCTCCTGAAAGGAGCTGCCGTGCAGGCGGTGCAAAACCTGAACCTCGCCCTGGGCGTGCCTGAGATCTCTGGCATTCTTTGAGCAACCACGACTCCGGCATCACGGTCGTCGGGACCGGGTCCGCAGACACCGCACCAGACGTCATGAGCGTCGACATTGGTGTGTCCGTGAGGTCTGACACAGTCGAGAGTGCCTCGTCACAGACCCGCGCCCACGCGACCTCCCTGATCGAGGCGTTGACCGCCCGGGGTCTGGACCACAAGGACATCGCAACCCGCAACTTCTCGGTTCATCCCGAATACGACCATCGCGACGGTCAGGAGCGACTGCTCGGATACCGGGTGACAAACGACCTGACGGTGACGATACGGGACGTTGCCGGGGCCGGCTCGATCCTCGACGCCGCCATCTCGGCAGTCGGCGACCCGGTGACGATCAACCGGGTTCAGCTTTCGGTAGACGACGAGACCGCGGCGCGGGACAGGGCCCGAGAGGCGGCGTGGGGTGATGCATTGGCCCGCGCCGAGCATCTGGCCCGGCTGGCCGGTGCCACATTGGGCCCGGCTGTGAGCATCGTCGAGTCCGCCGGTCAGATGATGCCGCCGAGACCGATGATGCGAGCTGCGTTGGCCGAGGCCACGCCGATAGAGGCCGGCACCGCTTCGATCACGGTCACCCTCGAGGTGCGTTTCGGGCTGGATTGAGTCAGCGAACCTTGGGCTCTGGCAGCGAGGGAGGGACGAGGGCCGGCTTGGTCTCGAGGATCGACAGTGCCTCCTCCATCGCCCGATCGAGCTGGGGGTCATCGTCGGAGAAGAAGTCCGCCGGGGTGTGGACCACTTCGATGTCGGGATCGACACCGTGGTTCTCAACGCCCCATTGCTTGCCCTCCAGCCAGAAGGCGTAGCGGGGTTGGGTGACTGAGGTTCCGTCCACGAGATTGAATCGACCGTCTATCCCGACGACGCCTCCCCAGGTCCGTCTTCCGACGACCCCGTCGAGACCGACCGCCTGACTTGCGGCGTTGATGATGTCGCCGTCCGAGCCGGAGTACTCGTTGGCGACCAGAACCACCGGCCCCCGTGGTGACGAAGCCGGGTATGTCCCCGCTGACTCGTAGTGCCGGGAGACAGTCCAGCCCACCAGCTTCTTGGACAATCTGGCCAGCACCAGCTGACTCGTGTGCCCGCCCCGGTTGTAGCGAACGTCGACGATCACGCCCTCTCGCTCGGTGGCGTGTCGCCAGTCGCGGTGGAGCTGCGCCCAGCCGGTGCTCATCATGTCGGGGATGTGGACATAGCCGAGACGACCACCGGAGCGCTCATCGACGTACTCCCGCCGGGACCGCACCCAGTCCTGGTAGCGCAACACCTCCTCGTCGTCGATAGGAACGACCACCACGCGCCGGTCCTCACCGTTCCGTCGCAACATCAACTCGATCGGTTTGCCGGCAGCGCCGATCAGATGACGGGCTGGGCCGAACTCGGAGTCCACCGGATTGCCGTCGACGGCGACGATCGAGTCACCCTCATGGGCGTCGACCCCGGCACCACGCAGCGGCGACCTCGCCGCCGGATCGCTGGACTCGCCAGGAAGGATGCGGTCGATACGCCACCCATCGTCTGACGGTGACAGGTCGGCCCCGAGAAGACCGAGACGGCGCTTCTGGTCACCGGGTGGCTCGATCGGGATCACGTAGGCGTGTGAGGTATTGAGCTCGGCCACGGTCTCCCAGAGCAGATCGACCAGATCGTCGTGACTGCACAGCGAGTCGACGACCGGTCGCCATCTCTCCACCACGGCATCCCAGTCGACACCGTCCATGTCCTCTCGCCAGAAGTGATCGCGCATGAGACGGGCGGTTTCGCCGAACATCTGGCCCCACTCGACTCGCGGTTCCACCTCGAAACGCAGACGGGAGAGGTCGACATTGACCACCGACGGGTCTTTGTCGTCCTTTGGCTTCCGGTCGGCGGGCGTCACCGTGACCGATTCCTTGTAGCGCACCACCAGATTGCGCCCGTCACCGGAAACCGCATAGTCGCTCACCTTGTCCACGACCGTCTCGACGGCGCGTTTGTGAAGCGACCAGAGCTGGATCGTGTCCGGCGTCGGCTCGTCTTTCACCCCGGCGCGTCGGGTGCCCAGGGCCCCGGTTTCCCTGTGCTCCTGGACCCACAGGATCCCCGCCTGGCATGTCGAAAGAAGTCGGTACTCACCCGATGGCACCGGGAGGGGCACGGCACGCTCCTCCGAGCCCTCGGCGTCGAGGTCGGGGCTGGTCTCGACCTCCGGCTCTTCCTCCTTGTCGTCTGCCTTGTTGGACTCGTCCTTTTCCTGTGGGCTGATTCTCCAGCCCTCAGCACTAGGCCCAAAGGGAGCGGGCTCACTTGCCGAGATCGGGATCAGCCAGGGACGGGTGCTGCCGGCGAAGGAGAGTGCGAACTCGTGAGCGTCATACTCGGGGTCGAAGGTTCGCTCGGACAGGAACACGACATGCTTGCCGTCGAAGGTGAAAGCCGGGTCGTGGTCGTGGAACGTTCCCGAGGTGAGCGGAACGACGTCACCGTCAGATCGGGTGTCGAGAATCATGAGCTGGTGCAGAGCCACCGACGACTCGATGGGTTGCGACCAGAGCAGATATCGGCCATCTGGCGAGAAACTCGGGGACTGTGCCTCCCCCTCCCTCGAGACAGCCACTTGATCGACCGATCCGCTCTCGATCTCGACTATCGAGATGCGACCGTCGTGGGAGATGACGGCTACCCGCTCTCCCTCGGGGTCGCTGGCCATCGAGAGGACCCGCCCCAGCTCACCGAGAGCAATCGTCCTGGGGGACTCCTCCCCGGTGAGGTGGTGGATCTCGAGGGCGTCGTCGCCTCCGGCGTCCGTGGCGAACACGCCGAAACCGGTTCGCCCCAGCAGGACAGGCTCCCGGACTCTCACCCCGGAACCGGCGGCGAGCGCGCGAGCGGGGCCTTCGCGGTGAGTGAGCCAGTAGCCGTTGCCGCGCCAGGTGACGAGGCTGGCGTCACCTCCGTGGTCGGGATCGGGCCGACTCAGATTCTTCGTCGGCCTCGCCTGGAACGTCTCCGGTTCGACCCCGGGAGTGGACACTTCGATCTCGCGCGGCTTGGAGGCGAGGTCGTCCAAGAGAAAGATCCTTCCTCTGCTGTGCCATACGACACTCGTGCCATCGGTTGCCGCGTCCCGGACGTACCCGACGTCCGGCGCCTGATGTGTTATCTGCTGGGCCTGGGACGACTCGTCCGGGATTCCCTCCTCGAAGGCCCAGACGTTGGCCTGCTCGCTGGCCTGGGCCGCGGTCCCCGGCAGCTTCGCCGCTCGGTCGGAGACGAAGACGAGACGGCCCCCGACCCACATCGGATCGACCAGCGAAGCCGGCTCGTCAGAGAGGAGTTGAACCCATGAGCCGTCGTCTGACGCGTCGAGCCACAGACGTGGCGCAGCTCCACCTCGATATCGTTTCCAGTGCGACGGTGGACGGGACCCGGGCGTGCTCAGAGCAACCGCTCCATCTGGAGCCACAGCCACTCCCCACGCCGGCCCATAGTCGAGACGCTCGACAGAACCATCCAGACCCACTGCCTTGACGACGGTGTGGCGCAGATTGAACTCCCCGGCGTGAGAGGCGACCAGGACCCTGCCGTGGTCTGTCCACCCGAGGACCAGCGTGTTCTTGGCTCCCCACCAGGTGATCCGGCGGGCCGCTCCATCGCCGGCCACTGGAACGACATACGCCTCGGGGTGGCCGTCGCGTAGCGAGACGAAGGCAACGTTGGCCCCGTCGGGGGAGAACCTGGGAGTGCGCACGGGCTCTCTGTCGTCGGTGAGTCTCCAAGCCCGACCGCCTTCCACCGGTGCCAACCACACGTCATCGGCGGCTACGAAGGCGATCAGGCCGTCATGGATGTGGGGATAACGCAGGTAGGAGCTCACCTCTGTGACATTAACGCTGGCCCAATTGACGGCCGGTCCCATGGATGCGGCCAGTGGGTGTGTGACTACATCCCGGGGTTTGGCTGCCAGAGTTGGACCCGATTCCCCTCGGGATCCCAACAATGCCCGAAACGCCCATTCACGTCTTCGAACGTCCCGTCACTGATATCCACACCACTGGAGCGCAATTGTTCGAGCAGCCCGTCGAGATCGTCGACCCGATAGTTGATCATCCATTGGAGGTGGGGCGGCCACTCGAATGAAGTCGTGTCGGAGGGAAACGGGCCCCAGACCGTCGAGCCCTTGACCTCGTCTCCCCACCAGATCACAACGAATCCCTCGTCGTCGACCGGCAGCCCCAAGTGCTCGACATACCAATCGCGCAGGGTCTTGGGGTCTTCGCACTTGAAGAAGACGCCGCCGATTCCTGTCACTTTGGGCACGAGCCGACTCTACGACGCTTCAGCCACCACTAGCTTGAGCTCATGGCATTCACGGCCGTGGAGCTGATCGAGACCAAACGTGATGGAGGCGCGCTGAGCCGCGCTGCGATCGATTGGCTCATCTCCGCTTACACCGAAGGGAGTGTCCCTGACTATCAGATGTCGGCGCTGGCTATGGCAATCCTCCTCAACGGGATGACACCCGATGAGCTAGCGGCCTGGACTCGGGCGATGCTGGAGTCCGGAGAGGTGATGGACTTCTCCGACATCGCAGCCAGGAAAGTGGACAAGCACTCGACAGGAGGCGTCGGCGACAAGATCTCGATACCGCTGGCGCCCCTGGTGGCGGCATGTGGAGTCGCAGTCCCGATGATGTCCGGCCGTGGCCTGGGCCACACCGGGGGCACCCTCGACAAGCTGGAGTCCATCCCCGGGTTCGTCACCGGGCTCGACCCCGATCGCTTCAGAGAGATCCTGACAGAGCACGGCGTGGTTCTGGCCGGCCAATCGGGCAGTCTCGCCCCCGCGGACCAGAAGCTCTATGCGCTCCGGGATGTCTCCGGAACGGTTCCATCGATTCCCCTCATCGCCAGCTCGATCATGTCCAAGAAGCTGGCCGAGGGTCTCGACGGTCTCCTGCTCGACGTCAAGACAGGCTCCGGGGCGCTCATGAAGGAGATCGACCAGTCGCGGAAACTGGCACACACCATGGTCGAGATCGGAGAGTCCTACGGGGTCAACACCATTGCCTTCATCACATCCATGGAACAGCCCCTGGGCAGTGAGGTGGGGAACGCCAACGAGATCAGAGAGTCCATCGACGTGCTCAAGGGTGCGGGACCCGACGACGTCACCGAGCTCACCATGGCGTTTGCCGAAGCGATGCTCAATCTCGGCGGCATCGACGGGGGCCGCGACCGGTTGAACCAGGCGATCGAGTCGGGCGCGGCGCTCGACAAGTTCATCGAGGTCACCATCGCCCACGGTGGAGACGCGAGGGTGATCGAGGACCCATCGCTGTTGCCCAGAGCCCCTAAGGAAGGGGTGATCGCCGCCCCGTACGGCGGCTATGTGACCCGCTGCGACGCCCTGAAGATAGGTTCCTCCGGGGTCCGGCTCGGCGCGGGACGCACCGAGAAAGACGACGTCATCGATCCCGGGGTGGGCATCAGCGTCAAAGCCAAGCTCGGCGATCAGGTGGCGGCCGGTGATCCACTTGCCGTGACCCGATACACCGAAGAGTCACGCTGGGCCGACCAAAGGTCACATCTCGCCTCTGCCTGGGAGATCTCCGAGGAGACACGAGCGGTGCCACGTCTGATCACCGAACGTATCTATGCCACCACTTTTTGAGCGAATACTCAATTGTGAGGCCAGTAGTTACCATCGCCACGCAACCGATCCAGAGGAGAATGCGGAAATGAAGGTCGTTGTCTGCGTGAAGCAGATCCCGGACCCCGCCACCCCCTATTCGTTGGAGGAGGGCACCAATTGGCTGGTGCGGCCCGACGAGCAGGTCCTCGACGACACGGACCGTTACGGGGTGGAGATGGGTCTTCAACTCGCCCAGGCCAACGAGGGAACGGTGACGTTGGTGAGCATGGGACCCACGGGCAACGCCCAGGGCATCCGTCAGGCACTCGCAATGGGGGCCGACAAAGCGGTGATCATAGAGGACAACGGTCTGCGAGGATCGGACGCTCTGACGACTGCCCGTGTGATAGCCAGGGCCATCGAAGACGAAGGCTTCGACCTGGTGATCGCCGGCACCGAGTCCACCGATGGCTATTCAGGTGTCATCCCTCAGATGGTTGCCGAGCTGTTGGACGTCCCGGCCCTGACATATGCCACTTCTGTCGATACCGACGGATCGGTCGTAACCATTCACCGTCAGACCGTTGAGGGCTACGACGTGGTGAAGGCAGCTCTCCCCGCGGTGATCTCTGTGACTGCGGGTGTCGTCGAGCCAAGATATCCGACCTTCAAAGGGATCATGGACGCCAAGAAGAAGCCGGTCGAGACGAGGACGCTGTCCGACGTCGGGGCGGAGCGCAACGAGACACAGAAGGTGGCTTCGATCACTGACGCTCCCGAACGTGAGGCCGGCCGCAAGATCGAGGACGAGGGTGACGCGTTCGGCGAGATCGTCGCGCTTCTCGAGCAGAAGAAGGTGATCTGAGATGGCCAATGTCTGGGTCTTCGTGGAAGGGACGGGCTCGCCTTCCCAACTCGGGCTCGAGTTGTTGACCAAGGCCCGTGAACTGGGCGATGTCACCG
The DNA here is from genome assembly GCA_035620735.1 of Acidimicrobiia bacterium. GTDB lineage: Bacteria > Actinomycetota > Acidimicrobiia > Spongiisociales > ZC4RG35 > JANQRA01. Next base: position 84,238 of record DASPGH010000131.1, read on the forward strand.
CCATCTACCTCGGGGCCGGCGACGACGACACATTCGCCACCCTGGGCCAGCATGGTGCGACGTCGGTCCTGCACGCAGCGGCCGGTGACCGTCTCCCCTCGGCACCCCTGGCAGCAGCACTCGCCGAGAGGGCCAGCTCCAACGCCCCCGACCTGATCCTGTTCGGCCAGGCATACACCGATCGTGACGTCGCCGGCCGACTGGCCGCCCGTCTCGGAGTGGGTGTCCTGTCCAATGCCTCAGATGTACGTCTCACCGAAGGCGGTGTCGAGACCGATCATGAGATCTTCGGCGGCGTCCAGGTGGCCACCGCCACCATGACCGGCGGACCCCATATCGTCCTGGCGCGACCCAAGTCGTTTCCGGCCGAGCCGGCAGGTGGCGGAGCACCAGCTGTCGAGACTCTGGACCTGCCCGAGACCGGAAGATCGGAGGCAGAAGTCACGGAGTCACACCTCGAGGAGCGACAAGGACCACAACTTGGTGATGCCAAGGTGGTCGTCTCGGGCGGACGCGGTCTTGGGTCTGCCGACGCGTACGAGCTGGTGGAAAAGGTGGCCAAACCCCTCGGTGCCGCCACCGGTGCCACCCGGGCCATCGTCGACGCCGGCTGGGTTCCCTACGCCAAACAGGTAGGCCAGACAGGAAAGACGGTGAAGCCCGACGTCTACATCGCCGCGGGCATATCGGGAGCCATGCAGCACCTGGTGGGGATGAAAGACTCCGGGACGATCATCGCCATCAACAAAGACCCCGACGCACCCATCTTCTCCGTCGCCGATCTCGGCATCGTCGGCGACGTCCACAAGGTCCTCCCCCAACTCATCGAGGCGTTGGAAAACCGCTAGGGCGTTTGGTCGAGCTCGTCGAGACGGACGGCGACCAGACGGGCCACCAGTTTCTGGGGCGGCGGTTGGTCGGGTGGGAACTTGAGGGTGCCCTTGGACCATTCGTAGCCATCGATCTCTTCGGCCAGTCGGGGCAGGACACCGCTGGAGTGAGGGAAGTAGCTGCAGTGGTTCTTGTAGTAGGCGTAGCCGGCGACGGCTTTCTGCCCGACTTTGAATGCGGGCATGCCGTAGGAGATGGTCTCTGTGGCGTCGGGGAGCAGTCCACTCAACATCTCACGGAGTGCGATCAACGAGCTTCGATGCGGCTCTGGTGCTCCCTCGAGGTACTTGTCGACCGGCGAGAGGTCGGGCATCAATCTGCGACGTCAGCCGGCTCGGACACTTCGACTATCACCTCGGACGGGTGGTCGACGTCTCCCCTGGGCTCGACCACCCAGAATTCGTCGAGACTGTGCTCGTCTTCGAGCAGCTTCCCGGCGACCGGGCTACCCGTTCGGTCGTAGTGCTCTTCGATCAGCGATGTCAGCATGCCCCGCTCGGTACCCATGGGACGGCGGATGCCCGGGGCGGTTTCTGCGAGCTTGGCTTTCAGGGCCAGCTTGGGGTCCCAGATCAGAGCCTTTCCGCCGGTCATACCGGCAGCGAAGTTGCGGCCCGGATCGCCGATCACGATGACGAGACCGCCCGTCATGTACTCACAGCCGTGGTCGGAGACCCCCTCCACGACGGCGATGGCGCCGGAGTTGCGCACTGCGAATCTCTGTCCTGCCCTGCCGGCGAGGAACAGCCGCCCGCCGGTCGCACCGTAGAGGACGGCATTCCCGGCGGCGTGGGGAATCCCACTGCCGCGTGGCGGAGTCACCGACAGGACGCCACCGGCCATCCCTTTCGCGACGTAATCGTTGGCCGGGCCCCGCAGGTCCAGAGTGACCCCGTTGATCAGCCAGGCGCCGAAGCTCTGCCCGGCGGTCCCGTTGAAACGGATCTTGACGGTGTCCTCGGGGAGCCCGGCATCGCCATATTGGGCGGCAATGCTCCCGGAGAGTCTCGCCCCCACAGTTCGATCGGTGTTCTCGATCGGGTAGATGAGCTCGACAGGCTCACCGGTGTCGACCGCATTCTGGGTGTCTACTGCGATGCGCTCGGAGAGTCTCGAATACGGGTGCGGGGTGTAGCCCTCGTGACGTCGCCGTCCCTGGGCACTGATGAGCATGGCGGCGAGGTCGGCGGCTAGTGGATGCGCGGAGTCGATCGGACGCAACAAGTCGGCCCGTCCGATGATCTCGTCCATGGTGCGGGCGCCGAGGGAGGCCAAGTGGTGTCGGATCTCCTCGGCGAGATGCCGGAAGAGGATGATCACCTGCTCGACCGATCCGGAGTACTTGGCCCGCAGCTCGAGGTCTTGTGTGGCGATCCCGACAGGGCAGGTGTTCAAGTGACACTGACGCACCATCTTGCAGCCCAGGGCGAGAAGGGGAAGGGTGCCAAAACCGAAGCGTTCCGCCCCGAGGAGAGCGGCGACGATCACGTCACGACCGGTGCGCAGTCCTCCGTCGGTCTCCAGGACGACTTTGGAACGCATCCCTTTGGAGACGAGCGCCTGGTGGGCCTCGGCGACACCCAGCTCCCACGGAGAGCCGGCATGCTTGATCGATACGAGTGGTGACGCCCCGGTACCGCCCTCTGACCCGGAAACCGTGATCACGTCGGCATCGGCCTTGGCAACGCCCACGGCGATGGTGCCGACGCCGGGCTCGCTCACGAGCTTGACCGAGACCCGAGCCGTCGGTTTGAACGACTTGAGGTCATAGATGAGCTGGGCAAGGTCTTCGATGGAGTAGATGTCGTGGTGCGGAGGGGGCGAGATCAGGGTCACTCCGGGCTCGGTGTGACGGAGCCGTGCGATCTCATTGGAGACCTTGTGACCGGGGAGCTGGCCACCCTCACCGGGTTTGGAGCCCTGGGCCATCTTGATCTGGAGCTCCTCGGCAGAGCTCAAATAGGCCGGGGTCACGCCGAAACGGGCCGAAGCGACCTGCTTGATCCCGGAGTTCCTCGGCGTGCCGAAACGCTCAGGGTCCTCACCGCCCTCCCCCGAGTTGGACAGACCGCCAATCGTGTTCATCGCCTGGGCCAAGGTCTCGTGTGCTTCCCGAGACAGCGCACCCAGCGACATCGCCGCAGTCACGAAACGACGCATGATCCGCTCCGCCGGCTCGACCTCGTCGATAGGAGCCGGGGCCACGTCGACAAAGGTGAGGAGATCACGGACCAGGGCCGGTGGCCGATCGCCGATCGTGCTCAGGTACTTCTCCCAGGCCTCGTCTTCACCCGAGCGCACCGACTTCTGGAGATCGAGGACGATCTTGGGACCGGTGATGTGGAACTCCTCGCCACGTCGATGCTTGTAGAACCCACCCGGGATCGGCTCTCCTGACCGGTACGTGGCATGGGTTTGCAGGGCTAGGTTCGCCAGATGTGCGAAGCCGACCCCGCGGAGCCGCCGAGGTGCGTTGCGAAAGGCCTTGTGACAGACACCTTCGGAGAGACCCATGACCTCGAAGAGCTCAGAACCGCGATAGGCGGAAAGGGTGCAGATGCCCATCTTCGACATGATCTTGAGCAAACCTGTCTCGAGACCGGCCCGATAGTTCTCCTGGGCGGTGACCGGGTCGACGTCGATCATGCCGGAGCGAGCCAGGTCGATCACCTGGTCTATCGCCAGATAGGGATTGACAGCCGATGCGCCGAACCCGATGAGGGCAGCGATGTCGTGGGCATCCCGTGGCTCGCCGGAGACGACGACCAGGGAGACGTCACCACGCACTCCTTCGTCGATCAGGTGATGGTGGACGGCACCCACGACCAGGAGAATGGGTATCGGAGCCTCGACGGCGCTGGTCTCCCTGTCGGATAGGACGAGGATCGAGGCACCGAGGCGAACCGCATCGGCGGCTTCGGCGCAGATCTCGTCGATGCGCTGCCTCATGCCATCCGGCCCATCACCCGCCTCCCAGGTGGCGGCGATCCAATGAGAGAAGAACCGGCGATCCCCGGTGCGAACGATCGAGTTGAGCTCCTCATCGGAGAGGATCGGACTGGCCAGCTCGATGAGATGCGCCCGGCTCGGTGAGTCCTCCAGCAGGGAGCCACGACGACCCAGTTGGATTCGCAGCGACATCACCAACTTCTCCCTTATCGGGTCCATGGGGGGATTCGTCACCTGGGCGAACATCTGGTGGAAGTAGCGGGTGAGTCGTCGGGGACGCTCGGCAAGAACCGCCAAACCGGTGTCATCGCCCATGGATCCGGTCGGAGTGGTCCCTTGCGCCAGCGGGGCGAGGATGAGTCGACGCTCCTCGGCGGTGTACCCGAAGACCCTGGTGAGGGCGCCGGCGTCGAACCTGTCGTCGTTGAGTGAGTCGAACGGAGCCTGGATGTGGAGAGTCTCGGTGTTGACCCAATCCGAATAGGGCAAGTCCCTGGCGAGCTTCTCTTTCACATCGTCGGAGCGCCCCACCTCTCCGGTCTCGCCGTCGAAGAAGATGAGCTCACCGGGGCCGAGCTGGCCGGTCTCGAGGGCATGCGCCTCCTCCTCCGGGCAGACACCGGCCTCGGAGGCGACGATGACGACGTCGGGGGTGAGGGCCCAGCGTGCCGGACGGAGGCCGTTGCGGTCCATCCCGGCCAGAAGCGAGATCCCGTCGGTGACGGCGATAGATGCCGGGCCGTCCCAGGGCTCGGTGAGGAAGCCGTGGTACTCGTAGAACGCCGACAGCTCCGGAGAGAGATCTGCCACGTTCTCCCACGCCGCCGGGATCAGCATCTCCTTTACGTGAGGCAGAGAGCGCCCGCTCTGCAAGAGCAGCTCGAAGACGTTGTCGAGACTCGCCGAGTCGGACAGATCTGGCTGGAGGAACGGGAAGACGTCGGGAAGCCGCTCGCCCCAGACTCCAGGCGTGGCACCCCGTTCTCGCGCCTCCATCCAGGAGCGGTTCGACTGGATCGTGTTGATCTCCCCGTTGTGGGCCAGTGCCCGGAAGGGCTGGGCGTTGTCCCAGCTCGGGAAGGTGTTGGTCGAGAAGCGCTGGTGAAAGATGGCGAACGCCGTCTCGAAATCAGGGTCCCGGAGGTCCCAATAGAACTCCGCGATCCGGCTGGCAGTGAAGAGTCCCTTGTAGACCACGGTGCGACTCGACGCCGAAGGGATCGAGAGACCACGAGGGGCGCTCCGCTCCATCCGCTTGCGAGCCAGGAACAGGGCGCGTTCGAACTCGTTCCCGGCCATGTGCGAAGTGACCACTGCCTGCTCGATTAGGGGCAGCACCTCCCGAGCATGCTCGCCGAGCACGGTGGGATCGATCGGCACCGACCGCCACAGCATGAGCCTGATCCCCTCGGCCTCGAGTGCCTCCGAGACGAGAGAGCGAGAGGGGGCCGGGTCGTCCGGGGGCAGAAAGCACATGACTACGCCGACGTGCTCCGGATCGATCTCTTTGCCCCGGGCTGAGAGCTCACGTGCGATCAGCTTGTGGGGGATCTGGGTGAGCAATCCGGCGCCGTCCCCGGTGCCGTCGGCCGCCTTGGCGCCACGGTGGTCGAGCCGCTGCAGGCACTCGACGGCCAGTCGGGTCATGTGAAACGATGCGACACGGTCCCGGGCGGCGATGAACCCGACGCCGCAGGCGTCGTGCTCTGGGCCGATTTGTATGCCTGAGCGGTGCATTGCCACCTCGGGGGAACTGCGGATCTTAGGGCCGGGAGGTCGAATCCCTTGATTCCTGGGGCCCCTTTGCAGCGGTCCAAGGCCCAGCCAGAATGGCCCGATGCCACGTCGTTACCTTCTGTTGGCGCTCACCGGTGAGGCGGCCGAACGCGTTCAGAGGATGCGACGGGAATGGGACCCCGTCATGGCAGAGAGGATCTCACCCCACCTCACGCTGATCTATCCCCAGGAGGTCGACAACGAAGAGCTGCTGTTGCAGAGAGTCGCCGAGGTCGCATCACGAACCGCTCCGTTCGATGTGAGGCCAGGAAGGGCAGAACGGTCCAACCTGGGAGGGGTTTGGCTGCGCGTCGTCGACGAGTCGGGCACCTGGTCCCGATTGAGAGCCACGATCCTCACCCCGCCCTTCGCACCGTACCCGGTGACGCCACACGTCACCATCGTCCACCCGCGAACCTCACCGTGGTCGTCGGAGGCTCTGGCGGCCATGAATGGGGCGGGCATCGAGCAAACGAGCCAGCTCGACGAGATCATCTACACCGAGACAGGCAGAAGAGGCACGAAAGTCTTGGAGAGGTTCCAACTGGAAGGGATCAACGGTTGAACAGATGCCACGGTTCGTTCTGACCGGTGCACCGGGAACAGGCAAGACAACGGTGCTCACCCTGCTGAGCAGCAGCATCGCCACGGTTCCCGAGCCGGCCCGCGAGGTCATTGCTGAGCACACCAAATCCACCGGAGAGCGAACCCTGGACTACCGGCCGGCGCTCTTCGTCGAGAAGCTGATCGAACGATCCATCGGCAACTATGAGACCGCTTCCGACACCGGCGTCACGATCTTCGATCGTGGTCTCCCTGATTGCGCCGCCTATGCCGTCATCTTCGGCCTCGATGCAGAGCCCATGCTGGAAATCGCCACGAAGTATCGCTACGAGTCCCCGGTATTCATGACCCGACCCTGGCGGGAGATCTACACGACCGATGTGCTACGGCGGGCGACGTTCGAACAGGTCGAGGCGTTTCACGACGCTCTCCTCGATGTCTATGGCCGTCTCGGCTACGAGACCATCGATGTGCCCAACACCAACGCTGACGAGAGGGCGGCCTTCATCCGAGGGCTGCTGCGTCAGCTCTCCGGTGGGTAGCTCTTCTCCCCCGCCTCGATTGGCACCTGGAGCCAGTTGTTCACCGGTGGCAGCGGACAGGAGAACCCGTCCCCGTAGACACAAGAAGGGTTGTAGGCGTAATTGAAGTCGATGGTGACCGTCCCGTCGTCGTTGGGCTCTAGATCGAGATACCGACCGGCGCCGTAGGTGGTCTTGCCGGAGGTCGAATCCCGGAAAGGAAGGAAAAAGCCAGGATGCCCGGTCTCGTAGAGGGTCAGTTCGACCTCCTCGCCGTCCACCTCGACCTTGACCGTTCCCGCGTTGGTGTAGACCTTCTCCGCGTCGTCGGTTGTAGGGAACCTCACCTCGGAGCCGTCGCCTTCCTCGATCGGAACGGTGAAGACGAGGTCTGGATTCGGCTCGAAGTAGTCGAGGCCTGTGAACCCGGAGCGATCCCCATGGCCTAACGGCGAGTGATGGTTGGTGCGGAAGAACTCGTCCTTGCCTCGACGAAAGTCCAGTAGCTCTTGGGTGCTCATGATCGTCTCAACCAGAGGTCGTAGTCACAGATTCCGAAGCGCCGGATAGACGGGTGCCGGCTCCAACTCCGGCCAACGCCTCACCTCTTCCTCTCTGAATCGACCCAGGGCGTCAGCAACGACTTCGAACTCTCCGAACCGGCGGGAGGCATCCACGAAGCCATCGATGACCATCCAAACGCCCTTGATGGCCTCGATGGCACCAATCCCCGGCGGTGACGCTCCCAGACGAGACAAATGATCCCGCCATGCGTGAAGCCATCGATTCAAGGCCCAGTGGCCACAGGCAGCCGTCAAATGACGTGAGAATTCCGAATCGTCCTCGGCTGGAGGGATTCCCAGCACCACGGCCCTTCTGTAGGAGTGCTCGAAGGTGTCTACCGCATCGGTCGGCACCCAGCCGACACCCGTGGTCTGTGGAAATCCGAGTCTGGGGCCCACCGCGTCACACAAGACGTTTCGATAGACGGCGAACTCGAAGTCGATCAGACATGAGTCGTCACCGGCGACCAACACGTTGTGCGGGCCGGCGTCGGCATGGATCAGCGAACGGAATGGTGAATCGTCGTGAATGAGCGACTCCAGCTCCACGATCTGGTCCCCGAAGCTCTCACCCCGCTCGATGCCGGAGACCTCCAGGATGCTGAGAAACTCGGGCTGCCGCCCTCTCTGGTCGATAGTCGAGTCCGACGATGGTGACATCGTGCCCAGCCTCATTTGTGTGGCCGCGAATTCACTCTCCCTGTCTCTCGACATCGCATGAAGACGACCGAGCAGCCGACCTGCGTTTGCCAGCCCCTCCATCGCCGACTCGCTGTTCTCCGCAAAGAGGCGGCTCTCCAGGGTGGGGTGATCTCCGATGTCTTCCACGATCGTCAGCCCCTGACTTCGGTCGGCAGCAACGAGCTTCGGGGCAACGTCGGCCTCGATGTCGGTCAGGAACTCGAGGGCTGCCCACTCGTTGAGGAACCGTGACGGCGGGCCGTCATGGCCGGGCAGGTCGAGTCTCTGGTCGGTCACGCGCTTTACGATCACCGTGGCCGGCTGATCCCCGGCGGGCGGGACGACGGTCGCCCTGATCACAGTGCTGTCGCTCTCCAACTCCATCGCATCGACCAGGTCAACTGTCCTGCCGATTGTTGCGGTCAGAACGCGGGCTGCGTTCTGCATGAGGGAGTCGACGGAGACCATGAACGCCATAATCGTGGTCGATGACTGGCTACAGCGGAACACCGCTCCCCAAGAAGCTCGGGATCGAGGAGGGCATGACCGTCGCCATGCTCAATGCCCCGAACTTCTTCGACTTCGATCTCGGTGAGCTGCCCGACGACGTCGAAGTCCTCCGGGACTCTGACCCTGAAGGGGCCGACCTCTACCTGATCTTCGCAGCGCGGATCGCGGAGGCGGAGCGAGGATTCGAACGCGCCGTGACCCGTCTCCCCGCCGACGGTGCCATCTGGTTCGCCTGGCCCAAGAAGTCCTCAGGTGTGGAGACCGACCTGACCGAGAATGTCTTGCGTGAGCTGTTCCTACCTTCCGGAATGGTTGACAACAAGGTCTGCGCCATCGACGAGACCTGGTCCGGTCTCCGCTTCGTGGTCCGCAAGGAGAATCGTGCCGAGTGGCCGTCCGGCGCAGGGGGGCGGGGCTAGCCGGCCGTGGCAAGCGTGTGCAGATACTGGCCCGTCAGGCCAGTATCTGCACACGCTCAGAGACCGAAGGGATATGGGAGGAGCTCGTCGAAGGTGTGTTCCCTCACCTCCGAGCCCTCGCCGGCGGTGACGATGACGTTGTCCACGTCGAACTCGGACATGATCTGAAGGCATCTCCCGCAGGGGTATGCGCCGTCGACGTCGCCCGCATCGATACAGGCAACTGCAACCGTGTCGATCTTGCGAACTCCGTGGGCAACGGCGGTGTTTATCGCTGTGGCCTCGGCGCACGAAGAGGCGGGATAGGCCGCATTCTCGACATTGGCGCCCGAGAAGATCTCGCCATCGGAACCGATGACGACGGCGCCGACACGAAACTCGGAATAGGGCGAATACGAGCTCAGGGCGGCGGCTCGCGCCGCCTCGACGAGTTCGGTCCTGTCCATGGTCATGCGATGAGTGAGTCCACGAAGCTACCCGGCTCGAATGACTCGAGATCGTCGAGCCCCTCCCCCAATCCCACGAGCTTGATTGGCACCCCGAGCGACCTCTCGACCGCGATCACGATCCCGCCCCGAGCCGTCCCGTCCAGCTTCGTCAGGACGATTCCCGAGACGGGGATCGCCCCGGCGAACTCGCTCACCTGGGTGAGACCGTTTTGCCCTGCCGTGGCATCGAGGACCAGAAGGACTTCGCTCACGGAGTCGCCACCCGAGACACGATGGATCTTCTGCAACTCGGTCATGAGATTCTTCTTGCCATGCAGCCTCCCGGCCGTGTCGATGATTGCGACATCGACATCTCGTGCCCGCGCCGAGTCGATGGTGTCATATGCAACCGAGGCGGGATCGCTCCCTTCCTGGCCGCGGATCACTCTCACACCGAGACGATCCCCCCACGTCTCCAACTGCTCGGCGGCCGCGGCCCGGAAGGTGTCGGCTCCACCGAGAGTCACGGTGCGACCCTCATCCAGGAGTCTTTTCGCCAACTTGGCGATGGTCGTGGTCTTTCCGGTGCCGTTGACACCGACGACGAGGACCACGGCCGGGCTGCCATCCAGGTTCAACTCCCGGTCCTTGTCGGCCAACTCCTCCTTCAACGAGTCCGCTATCGCAATACGAGCTTCGTCGACCGTCTCCGGCTTGACCCCCCGCACTCGGGCCACGATGTCGGCCGAAGCGGCGACTCCTACGTCGGCTGCGATCAGAGCCTCCTCGATCTGGCCCCACGTCTCCGCGTCGATCGAAGACCCCAACGCCCTTCGAATCGCCGACCCGAGACCCGGTTTCGGCGTTGCAGCGGGTATGGGCGTCGACACGGTGTCGGGTTCGGATCTGCGTCTGATGACAAAGAACACGACCACCGCGACCACGACCACGACGGCGAAGACGACGACGATTGTGGTGTCCATCTGTGGGCCGAATCTAGGTGGCTAAGCCACGCTCTCGGAGACGACCGCGTCCCTCATGTCCTTGCGAATCGCCTGGGACGACCCACCCGGTTCCATCGTGACTCCGTAGAGCACGTCGGCGGCCTCCATGGTCTGCTGTTGATGGGTGACGATGATGATCTGGGCACGTTGACGGAACTCGTCGACGATACGCAGAAACCTCCGCAGGTTGGCGTCGTCGAGTGCGGCCTCGACCTCGTCGAGGACATAAAACGGGCTGGGGCGGGCTTCGAAGATCGCAAAGAGAAACGCCAGAGCTGCCAGGCTTCGCTCACCGCCGGAGAGAAGCGTCATCTGGGAGACCTTCTTGCCGAGAGGCTGGGCGTCGATCGCCACACCGGAATGTCGATCCTCGGGCTCGACGAGTCGGATCCGCCCCCGACCTCCAGGGAACAGGACGGCGAAGTATCTCTCGTAGGCCACGGCCACCTCGGTGAACGCTTGGTCGAACCGGTTCTGTATCTCGGTTTCCAGGGCGTAGATCACCTTGCGCAGCTCGGCCCGTGACGACTCGACATCCGCCATCTGCTCGGAGAGGAACGTGTGCCGTTCCTCGAGCTCGCGGTACTCCTGGGCCGCGAGCGGGTTGATGGGGCCGAGACGTCGCAACTGGGTGAGACCAGACTCCAGAAGCTCTTCGAGATCGGCATCCTCGGGAACGTCCGGGCGGGCCGCGGACATTGCGTCCTCCACCTCGGCGTCGGCGTCCCGCCGGATCGCCTCGACCACGGATTCCTTCTTCATCCTCAGCTCGATGAGGCGGACGTCGAGCTCGCCGATTCGACTCCTGGCTTCGGTGATGTCCTGGCTACGCATATCGTGCTCTTCCCGGACCCGCTCCAGCTCGGAACGAACCGACTGATTGGCCTCGCGTAGCGCCGTTTGACGTTCCCTCAGCTCCTCCACCCGCCCTTCCAGGATCGTCACTGCCCGGCGGGCGTACTCGCCAACCTTCTCGAGACGGGCGGGATCGACGTCGGAGACAACCCCGAGATCGAGTCGTCCCAACTCGTCGTCGATGCGAGACTTCCGGTCGGCAAGCAACCTGCGGCGCTCCACGACTCCCCGCAATGCCGTGGCTGCTTCCTGCCACTCAGATCGCGCCGTCTCCCGGTCGGCGGCCAGCCGTGCCCGTCGGGCTTCCATCTCCTCCCACATGGCCAGGCGATCCGCCTCCTCGCCCTCGAGGGCGTTGAGACGCTCTTTCAGGACGACGCTCTGGGTCTGACCCTCCCCGATGGCTTCTTCGAGGGCAGTTCGACGTTCGCCGAGCCTGGCGTGCTCCTCCTCGATCCCACGCAACGACGCCTGGAATCGTTTCATGGCCTCTGAATGCCCCGCGATCACGCTCTCGGCATGCTCCAGCGCCTCGAGCGACTTGCGCTCGGCCTCCCGGCTCTTGTCGAAGTCCCTCCTGGCCGCGGTGTAAATCGATTCAGCCCTGGCCAGGGCGGTGGTGGCGCCCTCGAGCGCGACCTCGGCCGCCTCCAGCATTGCAGAGCCAGCTCCATCTGGGTCGGCGATGCGGACACCTGACACCGAGATGACGTCACCTTCGGGAGTCACGGCACGAAGGGCGGGGTGCTTTGAGATCATGTCCCAACCGACACTCCAACCCTCGACCAGGACGACGTCTCCGAGCAATCTGGTGGCGAGCCCATCGTGACGGGCAGGGCCGAGCCGATCGATCAGAGCCTCCAGTCCGAGCGTCTGTGCCACTTCGCGTGCCGGAGTGGCGGTTGCGAAACTGGATGAGACCACAGACACCGAGCCCCCACCCGCGCCCTTGACGATCTCGACAGCTTCCTGAACCGAGCCGGCCTCACTGAAGGCAACGGCATCGGCCCACACTCCAAGTGCGGCGTTGACCGCCGGCTCCAGACCCTCGGGGATGTCGAGCTGGGACGCCAGGGAGCCAAGTGAGCCAGGAGCCGACTCCACAGCGTTGCGGGCATCGACGTCGAAACGGCCTTCGAGGGCTGCGGTGACCGCCTCATGTCGGGCCAGGGCCGACGCCTTCTCGATGCGGGCCTCGTCACGAGCGTCTTCGGCGACCGACCACTTCTCCTGATGGGATGCCCGGGTCTTCGACGTCTTGTCGTAGTCGGCTTGCAGGTCGGAGATCGAGGTGTCCATCGCCCGGATCTCCTCGTTGATGCGATCGATCTCGCGACGCTCCTCCTTGCCTTGGGCGGAGAGGACATCGATGCGATGGACGATCCGCTCCAACTCCCGGCGGTCACGCTCCAGAGACGATTCGAGGGCGCTCAGCTCACCCCTGACCGCGGCAAGGGCTCCTTCGGGTGACAACGAGTTCTGGGTGGCGATGGCGCGCTCTTGGTCTTCGAGACGCCGGAAGGCGGCCTCTGCCTTGGTGGACACGGACTCCGCTTCGCGATGTCCGACTTCGATTCCGATCAACTGCTCGGCAATCGCAGCCGCCTCTTCCTCGAGATCGGAGCGACGCTCCACCGCGGCCTCGCGACGCCCCGAGACGGCACGGCCACGCTCGACGGCGACAGACGCCACCCGGCGCAGCCTCTCACCAGTCGTCTCCAGCATCGCCGCCGCCGCAGTGTCGCGATCGAGGTCCGAACCGACATCGGCTGCTTCCGCGCTCAACTCGGTCAATCGCAGCGAGAGGTCGTTTACCTGCCGCTGATTCGCTTCCAGGGATTCGACGAGCTTGGCTCGTTCGGAGACGGCGATCGTCAGGTCGCGATCGAGTCTGCTGAGCTCACGACCACCCAGATAGAGACGGAGTGCAGTCACCTCGGACTTGAGACCCTCGTAGCGTTCGGCAGCCTTGGCCTGTCGCCGGAGCGGTCTCATCTGTCGGTTCAGCTCGCCGAGGAGGTCGTTGAGACGGACCATGTCCTCGTCGGTGCGTTCGAGACGGCGCTCGGAGCGCTCCTTGCGACGTCGATGCTTGAGTATCCCGGCAGCCTCTTCGATGACGGCCCTGTGCTCCTCGGGAGATGCGTTCAGCACACGCCCGATCTCGCCCTGGCCGATGATCACATGCTGGTGACGACCGACCCCCGAGTCGGAGAGGAGATCCTGGATGTCGAGGAGACGACAGCCGACACCGTTCAGCTCGTAGTCACTCGACCCGTCGCGATAGAGACGGCGGGTGATCGACACTTCGTCGAGGTCGAGGTCGATCAGACGCTCGGCGTTGTCGATGACGAGAGTGCTCTCCGCCTTGCCCAGCGAGGGTCGAGTGGCGGTGCCGGCAAAGATGACGTCCTCCATCCTCCCGGTGCGCAAGGTCTTGGTCGACTGAGTTCCGAGAACCCAGGAGAGGGCGTCGACGAGATTGGACTTGCCCGATCCGTTGGGCCCGACGACCACGGTGACCCCGGGACGGAACTCGAGCCGGGTCCGGTCCGCAAACGACTTGAACCCGGCCAGCTTCAGAGACTTCAGATACACAACTCGCTACCTGGCAAATGACATCGGTGTGATTGGCCACAGGCTAACTAGATCCGCCGGGTTCTCCGACCTTTTGGCCCGTTCCGTGGAGGCGAAACGCGAATTGTTCGCGTCCAATCTCCACAGAACGGGTCAGGCTCGCCCGACGGGCCGACGGCCCGCGGGGGTAGGCCCGAAGGGCCGGAGGGGGTCGTCCCCCTCAGGGTCTCAGATTCGCTGATCCGGCTGGATGAAGAAGTCGGTGAGGGTGGGGTCACCCGCCACGACATCGGACTCGACACCGAGCACGCGGGCGCCAGAGGGCCCGGCCCAGACCCAGTCGAGGAGTCGATCGACACCGTCGTCGCTCCCCTGGGCGAAGAGCTCGACTCTCCCATCGGCCAGGTTTCGCACCCAACCGACGAGATGATGCGATCGGGCCGTGCTGCGACAACCCTGTCGGTAGCCGACACCCTGGACACGACCGGTGACGAAGACATGGACAGCCTTCACGGAGTCTCCTGGCAATAGGGGCAGAAGTGAGTCGACCTCGCACGGATCACGACCCGTTCGATCGGGGTGCCGCAGTTGTCACACGGCTCCCCCTCACGCCCGTAGACGAGCAGTTGGGTCATGTTCTCCCCTGCCTGGCCGTCCGGAAGCAGATAGGCGAGGTCGTCGAGGGTGGTGCCGCCCTTTTCGATGGCGGCGTCGAGAACATCGGCGGTGGCGGCTAGAAGACGCCGACAGTCGTCGACGGTCAGGGAGCCGCCGGGGGTCATCGGGTGAATGCGAGCGCGATGGAGCGCCTCGTCGGCATAGATGTTGCCCAGTCCGGCGATGGGCCCCTGATCGAGGAGAAGAGCCTTGATCGGGGCCGTTCGACCGTAAAGACGGCGGGCCAGTTCCTCCGCATCCGGCGGGTTTGCCCAGGCATCAGGACCGAGACGCCCCAGCCCCGAGGTCATCACATCGTCCTCGTCGTACACGGCGACGAACCCGAAAGTCCTCGGGTCGATGAACCTGATCGTCGTGCCGTCGTCCATCACCGCGGTGAAGTGGGTGTGGGGCACGTCGGATTCGCCATCGACCGACCATCTACCCGACATACCGAGGTGGGCGACCATCACCTGACCGTCGTCCAGCCCGATCTCTAGGAACTTGCCATGCCGGCCGACGGACCGCACCCGACGGCCCCGCAATCTGGTCTCCACTTCTCGTGGCGAGGCATTGTGACGGGCCGTGCGGACATGAGTCAGTCGGACCTCGGCGAAGACGCGACCCAGGAAAGCCGCCTCCAGATGGCGTCTCGTGATCTCGACTTCGGGCAATTCAGGCATGGCTCTTCTGTCCAATTACAGGGAGTCCTCGTAGGGAACTCCAACCTCCCGGCGGTTGACGGGACGCCTCGGCTTCAGCCGGGAGGCGGTTACCGTACCCGCGCTCATGGTCATATCCCCCCGCCCGTTCGGGCAGGTCTTGGCAGACGCGGTCAACAGCCTGGGCCGGATCTGGAAGACGGTGCTCTTCCCCGCGCTCGCCGTCTCCGTACCGGTCAGCGTCGCCACAGCAGTGGTCTTTCGCGCCACAGGGGGCAGTGACTTCCTCGACCTGATAATCAACAACCCCCAGAACCTGACCGGGTTGCCGACCGACGTTTTTTGGGAGCTGGCTCGTCCCTTCTACGTCGCCCTCGCCATAGCCACGGTCCTTCAGGTCCTGGCCGCGGTATTCCTTGCGCTCGCCAGTCACGGGGCGGTGGCGGCCGACCTGAGGGGAGAGCATCTCAACGGAGGGGAGGTGTCACGTCTGGCCTTGAGACGGTATGCAGTGGGCCTGGCGTCGACACTGCTCATCTTGCTGACGGTGGCGGTCCTGATCGGTCTCGGAACGATGGTGTGGCTGATGCCGGCCGTGTCCGTCGGAACCCCCAATCTGAGCAGCGTCTTCGTCGCACTCTTCCTGCTGGTCGTCCTTCTCGGCCCCGGCATCTGGGTGGCCGTCTCGATGTCTATGACAACCCCGGCGATAGCCATCGAGGGGCAGGGCGTTTTGGGGTCGATAAGACGCAGCATGCGTCTCGTCAGGGGCCGCTGGTGGGCCACCGCCGGGTTTCTTCTCCTCGTCGGGCTTCTCGGTGGCATTGCCATCCAGTTGATACAACTGGTGGCGCTCCCCCTTGCCACCGTCGGAAACGGCGGTGGAGCGCTGACCATCGCCTCGGCATTGGGGGTTCTCACCCAGGGTCTCCTGGTGGCGGCGATCGCCGCCATGTACACCCACTGGTACATCGACCTGCGCGCCAGACGTGAGGGATTGACTACGTCGGATCTCGGCTGAGTGTTTTCAGGGCCACCTCGGCCGCCTCTTGCTCGGCCTGCTTCTTGGAGCGACCCTCACCGGAGCCGTAGTCGGTGCCGTTGACCGAGACCACCGCCACGAACCTGCGGGCGTGATCCGGTCCGGCCCCTTTCACGCGATAGACGGGGCGATGGCCGTCCTGAGCCACCAGTTCCTGCAGACGGGTCTTGTAGTCCTTCACGCCGGGTCGTTTCGCCCGCTCTGCGACCCGCTCCGCCCAGAAACGCAGGACCATGGTTCGCGCCGGCTCGAGCCCGCCATCGAGGTAGACGGCCCCGATCACCGCCTCCACCCCGTCGGCGAGGATCGAGTCTTTCTCACGGCCTCCGGTGGCTTCCTCGCTTGGGGACAGTTCGATGTGGGCGCCCAGCTGTAGTGCTTGGGCGACTTCGTTCAGTGGCTCCCGACTGACGACCGCCGCCCTCACCTTCGCCATCTGGCCCTCAGCGAGATGTGGATAGGACTCGTAGAGGAGATCGGTCACGACCAGTTGCAGGACCGCATCACCCAGAAACTCGAGCCTCTCGTTGTCATTGCGGGAGGGATCGTCGGAGCTGACGGAGCGGTGAGTCAGGGCGAGTCTGAGGAGGGCAGGTTGGGAGAAGGTGTAGCCCAGCCCCTCTTCGAAGCTCATAGCAGGCTGGCTTGGGCCGATTCCCCCAACGCGGCGGTCACTTTGCCGGGTAGATCCTTGTCGGCGCTGTCACGAGCCATGATGAGCGCATTGGTTATGGCTCTGCGACTGGAGCTGCCGTGGGCGATCAGGGCGGCGCTCTTGATGCCAAGCAGCTGGGCGCCCCCATAGCTCTCCCAATCCATCTTCTCTTTGACCTTCGCCAGCGCGGGCATCACTGCGGCCTGAATCTCGGACGGCAGCGTCGATAGTGCCTCGAGGATGTAAGTGTTGAGCAGAGAGGCCGTGCCTTCGGTTGCCTTGAGGAAGACGTTTCCGGTGAACCCGTCGGTGACGATCACGTCGACTTTGTCGGTGGCGACGTCACGTCCCTCGACGTTTCCGACGAAATGAACAGGGCCCGCCTCGATCATGTCGTAGGCAGCCCGCTCCAGATCACGCCCCTTGCCTTTCTCCTCGCCGATGGAAAGGAGGCCGACACGGGCGGGATCGGCACCCAGCAACGCCGTCGCCGCCACCGAGCCCATGATGGCGAACTGTGCCAGCTGGTCCGCCTTCACCTCGGGGTTCGCACCCGAGTCGAGGACGAGCGTTGGGGTTCCCGGGGTCGGAAAGATCGTGGCGATGGCCGGGCGGGCAGCTCCTTTGACCCGGCCGATGATGATCGCCGCTGCGGCCATCGCCGCACCGGTGGAGCCCGCGGAGACGAAGCCGTCGGCGTCTCCGGAGCCAACCAGCTTGGCGGCGACGCTTATCGAAGCGTTGGGTTTCTCCCGCAATGCACGCGCCGGGTCGTCGCCCATGTCGATGACATCGGGAGCGTCGACGATAGGCAGAATCGAGTCTCGTTTGGTCAACTCTGCCTCGAGCCGGGCCTGATCCCCGACGAGCACAACGTCGACACCCTCCGCAGCGGCATCGACCGCGCCGGCAACCGTCTCTGCTGGGGCGTGGTCACCCCCCATCGCGTCCAGGGCGATGCGGGCCACTTAGTCAGCTGGTCTCGATGACTTCGCGGCCGGAGTAGGTCCCACACTCCCGGCATGCCCGATGGGGCAGTTTGGGCTTGCCGCATTGCTCACAAGCCACGGAGCGTGGCGCCTGCACCTTCCAGGCGGCTTTGCGCGACCTGGTGCGGGAGCGCGACATCTTCTTCTTGGGCACCGCCATCTGGGGCACTCCTTCTCGTGGGTTGGCCTAAATCAGAAATCGAACAGATCTCTGAGGACGGCGAACGGGGAGTCGGCTTCCTCTCCGTGGCCGTCGCAAGGGTCACTATTCAAGTCGGTTCCACAGATTGGGCAAAGTCCCTTGCAATTCTCGCGGCAAAGCGGTGCGGCCGGCATCGCCAGCGCCATCTCGTCGGTGGCAGGGCCGGAAATGTCGATACACCCTTCTTCGATGGCATATCCATCCTCGTCCGGGGATTTTCCGAAGTGCTGCGTGCCCTCAGCTTCGATCACAGCCTCCCATTCGGCGAGACACCGGACACAGGTGAGGTGAGCCGTCGCCGCCGCGGTGAACTCGGCGAGGACCCCGTCGATAGTGCCCCGAGCGCTTCCCTCGACATGCATCGGGCCCTTGACGACCGCGTCGCCGAGACGGAGCGAGACAGGATGATCACCCGCGAAGTTCCTGACTGCCTCCGGGTGTCCGACGAGGTCGGAGACGTCGATTGTCAGTGAGTTGCTCACGCACCCGAATTTTACGAGTGCGTCAGAAGCAACGCCGTGAGTCTCAGACAGGTACCTCGGGCGGTTTGGGACGGGCCTGGTGGAACTCGGCTCGGGCGTCGTGCACCCGAGCGGTCAACTCGCCGAGGAGATGCTCCATCTTCTGCAGCTTGCGCTCGACGTCATCCTCGGCCTCGAGACGAAGACGACGAGCATCACCCTCCGCCCGCCGGACCAGGATGTTCGCTTCCTCCACAGCCTCTTTGACGATGTTGGATTCGGCGACGAGGGAATCAGCTTCGGTGCGCGCCTTGTCGACGATCTCACGCGATTTCTCGTTGGTGCGCGAGATGAAGGCTTCCCGTTCCCGAACCATCCACCGAGCGGCGCGCAAGTCATCGGGCAGGCTGGCACGAAGCGTCTCCAGCTTCGTGAGGAACAACTCGCGATCGACCAGGGCATTGGAAGACAGCGGCATCGTCTTGGCCTCGTGGAGATGGACTATCAGATCGTCGACGATGTCGAGGATGTCCTCCAACTCGGGCTGGGATGCTGGTGGTTCAGCCGGATCGGTGGCGTCGATCATGATCTCTGGCTCGGTTCTGGTATCAGACGTTGTCACGACAGCTTCTCCTTCAGTGCTTTCTCCACCACATCGGGGACCAGTCCGCCCACTGATCCGCCGAGACGTGCGATTTCTTTCACCAGCGACGAAGAGATGAACCTGTATTCGGGACGCGTCGGCAGAAAGAGGGTCTCCATGCCCGTCAGGTGACGGTTCATCTGCGCCATCTGCGTCTCGTATTCGTAGTCCTCGAGTGTGCGAAGACCCTTGACGACAGTGTCGGCCCCGACCTCGCGGACGTGATCCACGAGTAGACCGTCGAACGCCGTGACCTCAATGGCGTCGCCGTGGATGTCGAGGAGAAGGGCCTTTCTCTCCTCCGGCGTGAACATCGAGCTCTTCGAAGGATTGTCGATGACCGCAACCACCACACGGTCGAACAGTGCGATCGTCCTACCGATCACATCGGCGTGACCGTTGGTGGGGGGGTCAAAGCTCCCCGGACAGAGGGCCGTCGTCAACGTCTTCTACCTTTTCGTATCTGATGATTCTGGTATCCCCATAGCGTTTATCCGCGGCAACCCGCCAGTTTTTGGGCGGAACGGGAGCACGGTCGGTGTGCCTCCGCGACACGACCACCTCTGCGGACGGAAGCAGGAGACGATCCAAACCGGCGAGATCCTCCTCCATCTGCTCGGTGGTATCCGGCCAGGGCGGGTCGAGAAACACCAGATGGAACCGATGGTTCGCCTTCTTCAGGTAGTCCTGGACGGTGGAGTCGATGACGGTGCCACCCAGACCTATGGCCTTCACGTTGGCCCGGAGAGCCTGCAGCGCCTTGCGGCCGCTTTCTACGAACACCGCCGAGCTCGCCCCCCGCGAGAGGGCTTCCAGACCGAACGATCCCGATCCTGCGTAGAGATCGGCTACGACCGCGTCCTCCACCCAGTTTCCGATGGAGGAGAAGACGGCTTCGCGGACACGATCGGTGGCAGGCCTCGTCCCCCTGCCCTCTGGTGCCTTCAGCCGATGGCCGCCCGCCCTTCCTGCGATGATCCTCACGAGACGAAAAGCCAGGCTGCCTCGTCGCCCAGCATGGCGGCTACCTCCTCACGCAACTCGGGATAACCCGCCAGAGCTGGATCGGACTCGACGATGGCGAAGGCATCGCGGCGGGCGGCGACGAGGACGTCGAAATCGGACATGATGTTCGCCAGTTTCAGGTCTTTGACGCCTGACTGTCTGGTGCCAAAGACCGTGCCCTGGCCTCTGATGCGGAGGTCCTCTTCGGCGAGTCGGAATCCGTCGGTGGTCCCGACCATGGCCCGCAGACGTTCCTCACCCTCGTCGGTCGTGGGATCGGCGAGCAGCAGGCACTGACCCGCATGCTCGCCGCGTCCGACACGGCCCCGGAGCTGATGAAGCTGGCTAAGCCCGAAACGGTGCGCATCTTCGATGACCATCACGGTGGCATTTGGAACGTCGATCCCGACCTCGATGACGGTGGTGGCGACGAGCACGTCTATCTCACCGGCACGGAACGCCGCCATGACCTCTTCCTTGTCCACTGAACGCATCTGGCCGTGGATCAGCCCCACCCTCAGCCCCGACATGAGCGCTGCAAGCCGCTCGTGCTCCGCGGTCGCCGACGCTGCCTCGACCTTGGGGCTGTCGTCGACGAGAGGGCAGACCACGAACGCCTGACGGCCTTTGGCGACCTCAGACTCGATCACTTTCCAAGCAGTCGTCTCCTCGACCTTGGAGATCAGCTTGGTCTTCACCGGGGTGCGACCGGGGGGCATCTCGTCGATGATCGACACCTCGAGATCGCCGTACATCGTCATCGAGAGAGTGCGCGGGATCGGGGTTGCGGTCATTATGAGGAGGTCGGGCTCGGCGGTCTCCGCCTTCTCCTTGAGGCGGACCCGCTGGGCGACGCCGAAGCGATGCTGCTCGTCGACAACGGCCACGCCGAGACGGGCGAAGTCGACGCCCTCCTGGATGAGGGCATGAGTTCCCACCACCAGGTCGACCTGACCGGAGAGAATGTCGTCGACGAGCTCGGTGCGTCCGATGTCTGCGTTGTAGTTCGTGGTCGCCGTCGACCCCGTGAGCAGGGCGACATGCACCGCGGGCCCGTTTCTGTTCTCGGTGAACAGACTGTCCATACCCAGATGCGACTCCCCGAGCGCCGGTGACAGACCGGCATCCGCCAGCAGACTCCTCACACCCAGGTAATGCTGTTCGGCCAGCACCTCGGTGGGAGCCATGATCGCCCCCTGCCATCCCCCCTCTATCCCCCGGAGCAAGGTGGCGACGGCGACCACCGTCTTACCCGACCCGACCTCACCCTGGAGGAGACGGTGCATGGGGTGCCTCTGTCTGAGATCGTCTTCGATCTCGCCGAGTACCCGGGTCTGGGCCCGGGTCAGGTCATATGGAAGACCACCGAGGAAACGATCGACGAGCTCGCCGGTGGGCCGGTGCTCGATTCCGATGGCCGTGTCCATCTGGTGCCGTTTCTGCATGGCCAGGGCCAACTCCAGACGGAACAGCTCGTCGTAGACCAGACGCTTTCGGGCAGGCTCCACCTCCTCCAGTGAGTCGGGGAAGTGAATCGACCCGAAAGCCTTGTCTCGCTCCATGAGGCCATTTGCGGCCTTCAACTCGGTGGGGAGAGAGTCGTCGATGGGACGGGATCGTTTCAGGGCGTTGTGCATGGCCCGCCGAACATGACCCGGGCTGACTCCCCCGATCGCGGGGTGTACCGGGACCACCCGGCCCACCGTCAGGCCTTCGGTGTCGCTGGACAGCACATCGACCGCTGGTGTCTTCATCTGCAGGGAGCCGCGAAACGACTCGACGACACCCGACAGCGCCACCTCGTTGGCGTTTTCCAGCATGCGAACGAGGTAGCCCTGGTTGAACCAGACTGCTTTGATCCGGGCCGAGTCGTCTTCGATGACCGCTTCGATGATCTGGAGGTTGCGTCGCGGGCGGCGATGGCTCACCGAGCGCACGGATCCGATGATGGTGACCTCCGATCCGATCGGGACCCTGGCGATCGGCTCCTTGCGTGATCGGTCGATGTAACGACGAGGCACATGGTGGAGGAAGTCGGCGACACTGACTACGCCCGCTTCTTTCATGTTCGAGGCGCGTTTGCCGCCCAGACCCTTGATCTGGCCGACGCCAACGGTGGCGAGACGGGCTAGTGATGCCACCAAAGTGACGGTACCTGGCGAATGGGACTTGGCTGGCCCGCTCGCTAACATCCGGTTCGGTCTGCGGGGTTCCCCGTATGTACTCTGACCTTTTCAGGAGTCACCACCCAGGAGTTCTCAGGAGTTATTGCCATGTCTTATCGCTGCGAGGTGTGCGGGAAAGGACCTGCCTACGGCAAGTCCGTCTCGTTCTCCCACAAGCGCAACAACCGTCGCTGGCTTCCCAACATCCAGCGGATCAGGGTCAAGGACGGCTCCAACACACGTCGTGCCCGGGTATGCACCTCGTGCATCAGGGCCGGCAAGGTCGTCAAGGCCTGACCACCTAAGCTTCGGCTCATGGACCAAGGCGTCGTCAAGACATACGACCCGGTGACGGGCGTCGGCATCGTCGTTCGTGACACCGACCGCTCCGAGGTCTATCTGCGCCCGGGCTCTCTGAAAGACTCCGTGTTCCGCACCCTCCGTCAGGGTCAACGCATCAACTTCGACGTCGTCGACGAGGACGGCCGCTCCTTCATCAGCTCGGTGCGTCTCGGCCAGGACGGCTATTGATCCACGGCGTCGCTCTGCCCGCGGGCAGGGGGTAGCGCCACAAGCGAGGCTCTGCCCGCGGACAGGCTGAGGACCGTGCCACGTCACCTCCCACATCCCTCCACTAGTGTCGCCCACCTACCTGAGCGATAGGAGGCTCACTTGGTCCAGGCGTATGTCCTGATCCAGACGGAGGTCGGAAAGGCAGCCGTCGTTGCAGAGGAAGTCCGCAACATCCCCGGTGTGGAGAACGCCGACGATGTCACCGGCCCGTACGACGTGATCGTCAAGGCGAGCAGTGAGGACGTCGACTCACTGGGGAAACTGGTGGTGGCCCGCATCCAGGCGGTGGACGGGATCACCCGGACGCTGACCTGCCCGGTCGTACACCTCTAAGAAGAGCTAACCCAGTTTCGACGCGATGGTGCCGGCGCTCCTCAGCGCCGTGCCGTCGCTGCCGGCGGTAGAGAAGACACGAGTCGGTCCGGCGACCGCCTCAGCCAGCATGTCCCTGAACAGTTGTGCGCGCTCGATCGGGGGATCGATCCAGAGATAGACCGACATCGAGCCCGGAATGGTGTTCACCTCGTTGACGTAGAGTGCGCCATCCCTTTCCAGGTAGTCGATGCGGGCGATGCCTCGCAGACCGGCCACGTCAGTGACCCGCCGGGACAGATCGTGGATCCCCTTTGCCGTCGCCTCATCGATCGAGGCCGGCAGTTCCCTGCCCCCGCTGACCTCACCGCCCCATGCCAGATACTTCTGGTCGTAGCTGTAGATGCCCTCGCCCGATCGCGCCGGCGCCTCCACGGCCGAGAGCTCCCACTGCGGGTAAGTGCGCACTGCAACCTGGAGGTCACGGCTGCCGGAGATGAAGGGCTCGACGACAGCACCTTGATCGAAGTAGCGCGAGGACGTCTTCAGGGCGAGGACGGTTGCCCAGTCTTCGGCGATCTCGATCCCGATGGATGAGCCGCCAAACCGGGGTTTGACGATGAAGGGGCCATCGAAGTCTGGTTCGGGCTCCTCGCCCGCCGTCACCAGGGCCCTGGGCAAGGTGGGAAGACCGGCTGCCGCCATCGCCGCCCCAAAGGCCAGCTTGTCCATGCCCAGAGCCGAGGCCGCCTGACCGGGGCCGGTGTAGCGAAGCCCCGCCAGGTCGAGCATCCCCTGCAGAGTTCCGTCCTCGCCAGGGCCACCGTGACAGGCGATGAGGACGGCGTCGATGGCCAGCGGCTTCTTCTTGACGACAAAACCCTGCCCCGGGGCTCCGACGAACGAGATCTCTTTCGACCTCCGTGGCACGCCGTCGACGAAGTCACCCGCCTCCAGATCGGCGTCGACCTGATGCCAATCACCCGCCTTCGACCAATAGATGGCGATGATGCCGTCGAGAGCCCGGGACACCTGGAGACCGGTGAGTATCGAGATGTCGTGCTCGTCAGAAGGGCCGCCGAAGACGACTGCCGAGGTCATCGATGGGTACTCGCTATGGGTAGTGGTCGGGAAGATCGTTCTCGTACAGGACCGCATCCCCGGGACCGAGGTGCTCCTTGGCCCAGGCAACGGCTTCGTCCCGTGTGTCGACGACGGTAACCGAAGCCCTTCCGTTGGCGGAACCTCTCAGCAGAGCCTTGCGATTGGTGCGACCGACGATGATGAGATGATCGACACGCCGGGATGCCAACTCGGCGAATTTCTCGTTCTCCTCGTCCTGGAGGGAGCCCAACTCCACCATGCCGGGTGTGATCACGGCGCTCTCTCCCCCGTCGGTGACGGCAAGGAGTTTGTCGAGGGCCGAGGTGGCACCGTCGGGGTTGGAGTTGAAGGTGTCGTCGATGATGGTGAAACCCCGACCGGCGGTCATCAGTGACTGTCGATGCTCCGCGGTGGGCAGGTCGGCGACCCGCGACAACATCTCCTGGCGCCCCACCCCGAGGGCCTCCCCGATGCCGAGTGCGACTGCGAGATTCCCGGCGAAGATGTCATCCGGCGCATCGACCTGTTTGGCCGACACCTCGATGATTCGCATTCGATCACGACGATCGAAAGCGAGCGTGTCGAGGAGAGGCACGTCCACGTTGAGGACACCGACCTCGGCACGGTCGAGGATTTCGGACTTCGCCCGAACGATGTTCTCCAACGCGCCAAACCGCTCGAGATGGACCGGCCCGATGGCGGTGATGGCTGCGACTCTTGGAGGGATCCATTGGCACAACTCGGCGATCTCCCCGATTCCGTAAGTGCCCATCTCGGCTACGAACACTTCCGTCCCGGGTGTCAGGTTCTCGTTGATCGCCCGGGCCAGACCCATGCGGTTGTTGAACGAGGCCGGACTGGCCACGACCCTTCGCGACCCGCTCAGCAGATGTGCCACGTAGTTCTTCGTAGTGGTCTTCCCGTAGGAGCCGGTGATGGCGACGACGTCCGGATCGACTGACTGCAGCTTGGCCGTTGCCCTGTCGACCCACTCGTCACCCCGACGTTTCTCCAGTGGGCGCATGATCCAGAGGGCGAGGTCGATCAGCAACGGAAGCAGGTAGATCGGGATGACGACGAGCAGGGGCTCGTCGAGGAGACCTCCCACCACCATGAAGACGGCGACGGACGAGGCGGCGAGAATGGCGAGCCGTCTGAGACGATCGGTCCACGCAAGAGGTGACGTGACTCCCTTCACCGACAGACCAATAGGGCCGACCTGGGCCGCCGGCACCAGAAAAGCCCACCAATAGCTGAAGATCGAGGCAACCACGCCGGTCGTGGCGGCCACGTCGAGGAGATTGTTGAGGACCGTCGAACGCCACCAGCGCCAAGCGAAGACACTGACCTCCCCGGGCAGATAGTGCTCCCGTTGCGCGACCCGGAGCCAACGCAGCCCGGAGGGAACCGCGGCGAGCGCACAGAACGCCACGAGCAGCCAGATCATGTCGACGCCTCGACGATGGCCCGTCGCAGATCGTCCGGCGCCTGCACCGGGACGAAATGGCCCACGCCGGGGAGGATCTCGAGCTTGGAATCGGTTAGGAGCGCCGAAGCCGCCTCGGCCACCGACACGGGTACTTCGGCATCGTCTGCGCCCCAGAGCAGATGGACCCGCTTGTCGATCCGGCCCAATTGCCCCTCGTAGCTCTCGTTGACGACCTTCACCAGGATGTCACGCATGACCCCGTCGGCGGCCCGGTAGTCAGCCGAGCCACGTCGCTTCTTCTCACGCTCCATGCGCTCGTCGGAGACGATCCCCATCGAGTTCAACCAGCGAACGAATCGATATATGGCGGGCGGTCTCTTACCCGTCTCGAGACGGATCAGCGGCACGCCGGTGAGAACCAGATCACCGACTCGCGCCGGTTGCTTGGCGGCGAGACATACCGCGACCCGGCCACCAAAGGAATGACCGACGAGGACGGGCGGCCTATCGAAGGAATCGAGAATCTCGGCGACGATGTCGGCATAGGCATCTGCCCCGATCACCTCCTCTGGTGGGGGTGAGGCCCCGAAGCCAGGGAGGTCGGGAGCGATGCCCGAAAGGCCAGCGAGGGACTTCGAGAAGTCATTTCCACGTCTACCCCAGCCATGAAGGGCGAGGACGCTCGGCGGGCTCGACCCATATACCTCGGCGAAGATCGCACCGTCAGCAAATGAACGCAGAGCCAATAACAATCCTCGATAACACCGGGAGAAAGGCCGAGAATACTTTTGTGAGACCCCAATCCCATGACTAGCGAGAACCTCTCTGTGAGCGTTCACGAGTCGATGGCGCGGTTCCGGGCGTCTCTATTACGTCGCGCCTCGGCGGTCGCCTGGGTCGTATTGATCATCGTCGGCTACCAGGCGGTCCGGGTCACCGTCGACGAGGAGGGGACCCAACTCTTCACCCAGCCCAGGTTCTTCGTCCCGATGGCCTGTCTCGCCGGATTGCTGATCCTCTCGACAGCGATTCGATGGGACAGGATCATGCGCACCGGCGCCGCCCCTTGGGCGGCGACGGCCTGGCTGCTCGGTCTGATCGCGGGGATCACCGCCCTCGCGGTCATACCCGAATTGCAGCCGACCGCCGAGCCCATCCTCTACGGGATAGCAGCCGTCTCCGGGCTGCTTCTCGCCTGGTGGGCCCATGCCCTGGTCACGGTGATCATCGCCCTGGCGATCGGACTGATCTCAGTCGCTATCGCAGGCGCCATACAGGCGATCGACGTCGTCGCCCAGATAGTGGTCATATTCGTGGTCGCTGCGGCCACCGCTCTCGTCGGGTTCGAGTTCGAGAAGGAGGCAGTCACATCATTCGGCAAGGAAGCGAAACTCGAGCAGCAACGTCTCGACTTCGAGAGGCTCTACGCGGTCAGCGCCACGCTCGCCCGTGCCGAGTCCCTCGCTGAGATCGTCCCCCATCTGATCGGGACCATCTGCAAGTACCTGGACGCACAGGTGGGAGTGGTGCTCCTTCACGACGGGGAGATGCAACGTCTCGAGGTCATGAGCCCGATCTGGGTGAACGGCTACCCGCTGGAAACCGACCCGATCTCAGTCGAGATCAACGCACCCAGCGTCGTCGCCCAGACCTATCGCGCCGCCAAGCCCATCTACGTGAAGCGTATCGACGGGGAGACCGAGTCACACGTCTTGTTGAAAGACCTCGGGCTGAAACAGGCCTTGGTGGCACCACTGAAAGTGGAGTCGATGCGAGTCGGAGCCATCATCGTCGGAGATCCCTACGAGGGTGACTTCAGCGAGGAGCAACTGGAGCAACTCGGCTCGCTGGCGGCGCCGGCAGGCCTCGTTCTCTCTCAGATCGGCCGTTACGAGGCGCAGGCGGAGATGACCCGTCGTCTCGAGGAGGTGGCCCAGATGAAGACAGACTTCGTCTCCACTGTGAGTCATGAGCTACGCAGCCCCCTGACCTCGATCATCGGCTCCCTCGACACCGTCAACCGTCCCGAGCTGGCACCGACCGAGCCGACATCACAACAGCTTCTGATCAGCGCCCGACGTCAGGCGGGACGTCTGCAGCGTCTCATCGAGGACCTTCTGGTGGTATCCCGGATCGACCGGGGCGCCATTCCGGTCCACCCCGAGCCAGTGGAGATCAAGGAGATGTTCGACGAGGTCAACCGCGTCGTCTCGATCGAGCCGGCGATGACTGTCGAGCCCTCGAACCTGGCAGTGATGGCCGACAGGGACCATTTCTCCCGGATTCTCATCAACCTGGTGGAGAATGCGGCCAAGTACGCACCGGGCTCACCGGTCGAGCTCTTCGGTTGGCAGAAGGGCCAGAGGGCAATGATCGCCGTCGTCGACCATGGGCCCGGCATCCCCGACCACGCCAGGGAGAGCATCTTCGAGAGATTCACCCAGCTCGATCAGTCGGACACCCGCTCCAAGGGTGGCACCGGCCTCGGCTTGTCGATCGTCAAGAGCCTGGCGGAAGTGATGCATGGCTCGGTTCGGGTAGAGGCCACCGAGGGAGGTGGCGCCACCTTCGTGTTGGACCTGCCGGCGGCCGCCGTGGCTACGGTCCCCTCAGTCTGAGTCTGTCCCGATGCCGGCGGCGACGGCATGAAAGCCACCGTCAACATGCACGATCTCGCCCGAGGTCATCGTCGCCCAATCACTGAGCAGGACGCACACCATGCGGGCCACGGGATCGGGGTTCGACGTGTCCCACGTCAAGGGTGACCTCTCACCCCACACTTCGTCGAACTTGGCGAAGCCCGGGATCGATTTGGCGGCCACCGTCCCCAGGGGACCGGCCGAGACCGCATTGACCCTCACGTTGTACGGGCCCAGGTCCCGGGCCAGGTAGCGAGTGACGCTTTGCAGTGCCGACTTGGCGACGCCCATCCAGTCATAAGCCGGCCAGGCCTGGGTGTTGTCGAAGTCCATGGCCACCAAGGCGCCACCGCCTGCTTTCTGCATGAGTGGGAGCAGCCCAACGGCGAGTGTCTTGTAGGAGAAGGCCGAAACGGTGAAGGCGGTCTGCGCCGACTCGACCGGTGTGCTGAGGAAATTGCCACCAAGTGCATCCTCGGGAGCGAAGGCAATGGCGTGGAGTGCTCCGTGGACCCGACCCCAGCGCTCGTCGAGATCGCCCACCACGGCCTCGACGTGGGCGGGGTCATTGATGTCCATCTCCAGCACGTCGCACTCCTGGGGGAGACGCTGCACTGAACGCTCGGTGAGCCGCAGACCCCGCCCAAAGCCGGTGCAAACGATCTCGGCGCCCTCTTCCTGGGCGACCCGGGCGGTGTGCCAGGCGATCGAATCGTCGGTCAGCACACCGGTGATCAGAAGCTTCTTGTCTTCGAGCAGCATCAGAAGTCGACTCCAAACGTCATGATCCCTCTTATTCCGAGACCCATCGTGAACAGTAGAAGCAACCCGTAGTAGAGGGCGGGCCTCTTCCTGAACTGGGCTCTGTAGATGTAGACGAAAGAGAACGTGACCGCGATCAGGACCCCATAGAAGACGTGTTGGTTACCCGGCTCGAGGCCCTGGGAAGACATCAGGGTCACGCCCAGCATCACCTGAAAGAGCAGGCTGACGATGGCGAGCCCGATCGCCCAGTAGAACGCCGACGGCACCCTCTCCCGTCGATACATCAGAAGTCCCCAGAGGCCTACCACTCCGTTGATGCCCACCGCGACCCAGCCCCATATCGCGTGGATCTCACTCACCAGCCGTCAGCCTAGAACCTCCGGGCCCGGTGTTATTCTTCCGCAAAGGAGGCTCACATGTTCGAAGCTGTGCAGTTCGTCGAGAAACATGGTGAGTTCGAACCGGTCGAGACCTTGTTGGGGGACTTCGATTCGGAGAGCCCGGCCGTCGACGCGGCCCGCACCGCCCGGGACACGTTCAAGTCAACCGGATCCAAGGACTATGCGTGGTGGATCGTCCGCAAGAAGGGCGCACGTCTCGCCGAGTTCATCGCCGATTCCACGAGCAACAAGGAGTTCGTTCTCGATCTCAGCTCGGGCGAGTTGGTCGAGGTCGAGTAGACAAGTCACCGCTCGCCCTTCAACCGACTCCAAGGAAGGGGGCGGCGTACTCGAAGCAACCGGTGACACCCTGGCTGTCCCTGAGCTGCATTGCCTGGAAGGCCCCACCCCATGCCGGATCGGGTGACTCGATGCCCAGGTCAGACGCGGCCACGAATCCGAAACGCCCATAGAAGGCCGGGTCGCCGAGCAGGCCGATCAGCTCCTCGCCCATGTCGATGGCGATGTCGATGGCTTGGCGCACGAGGGCTGAACCGACGCCTCTCCCCTGCCAATCCTGTCGGACCCCGATCGGGCCCAGTGCCAACATCGGTGTCTCATCGACGAAGGCACGGCTGCACAAACAGTGCCCGATGATGAGATCGTCTTCGACGGCGACCAGCGACTGCGACGCCACCCATGAATCGCTCTCCCTCAAAGCGGCCACCAGACCGACCTCAGAGGGAATCTTGCTCTCTCCCGGACGACCGAAAGCGTCGGCGAGAACCGCGGCGATCCCGGCCACATCCTCGAGGCGCTCGACCCTTATCAGCATCCGGAGATCCTATGGTCGGCGGCAAAAGTGTCGGTTGAGCGAAATGAACGACGCTATCCCCCAACATCGACTCTCTCTCGAGACCATCGCAGCCGCTCCGGCGTCCATCGATCCTGTCTTCCTGCAGACCCCTCAGTACGAGTCTGCCGGTCTGTCGGAGACCCTGGGTTGCCGGCTCACACTCAAGGTTGAGACAGCCAATCCGATCAGGTCATTCAAGGGTCGCGGCGCCAGCTATTTCCTCGACGCTGTTGTCAAGCGCGGGGAGCGACGCCAGCTCGTGTGTGCCAGCACCGGCAACTTCGGTCAGGCGATGGCTTTCGCATGTCGCGCTCACGAGCGAAGACTCGTCGTCTTTGCAGATACTTCTGCCAACGAGTTGAAGATGAGCCGGATCCGCCAACTCGGTGCCGAGGTTCGTCTCGAAGGCGCCGACTTCGATGCGGCTAAAGAGGCGGCGAGACAGTTCTGCGAAGAACACGGGGCCTGGATGATCGAGGACGGTCGGGAGCCCGAGATCAGCGAAGGAGCAGGCACCATCGGAGTCGAGCTGACCCGGCGGCGCAACTACGACGCCATGGTCCTGCCGGTTGGCAACGGCGCTCTCATCTCGGGCGTCGCACGCTGGGTGAAAGCTGTATCCCCTCTCACCACCGTGATCGGGGTCTCGGCCGCCGGGGCAGACGCCATGGCCGAATCGTGGCGGAGCAACGGAATAGTGGAAAGGCCCGATGTCGAGACCATCGCCGAGGGCATCGCGGTTCGCGTTCCGGTCCCGGAGGCGGTCGATGACATGCGACCAATCGTCGACGAGATGGTCCTGGTGAGCGATGAGCAGATGCTCGAGGCCATGAGGACCATTCTTCGTCTCGCCGGCCAGGTGGTAGAGCCCTCAGGCGCTGCCGGCGTCGCCGCCATCGCAGCCGAGCCCGACAGGTTCGCCGGCATGGAGGTTGCCACCGTGTTGACCGGCAACAACCTCACAGGAGCCCAGATGGACAGCTGGCTCGGTGCTTGAGCTCAGCCTTCCATCAAGAGATCTGCGTATTGATCTCTGACCACCTTCTTGTCGAACTTGCCCGTCCCGGTCTTCGGGATCTCGTCTATGAAGACGATCTCGTCGGGGAGCCACCATTTGGCCACACGAGACGAGAGATACTCGATGAGCTCATCGGGGGTGGCCTCGGCGCCCTCGGCCAGCACCACGAACGCGGCCGGCCGCTCCTGCCATTTGACGTGCTTGAGCCCGACCACCGTGGCCTCGGCGACGGCGGGATGAGCCATCAGCTCGTTCTCGACATCGAGTGAGCTGATCCACTCACCACCCGACTTGATCACATCCTTGGAGCGGTCGGTGATGCGGATGTATCCCTCGGGTGTGATCTTGCAGACGTCGCCGGTGCGAAGCCAGCCGTCCTCGAACGACTGCGGTGTGCGGTCGTCCTTGTAGTACTCGGCGGCGATCCATGGGCCGCGGATGAGCAGCTCGCCGAACGCCTCGCCGTCGTGAGGAAGCTCCTCGCCTACCTCGTCGACGATCTTCACCTGAAGCCCGGGGGTGGGGATACCGGCCGTCTCCAGCCGGTCCAATTGCTCCTGGAGATCCCAATCCTCCATATGCGGCTTCAGTGTCGCAATCGAGGCCACCGGGTTGGTCTCGGTCATACCCCAACCCTGGACGACCCTTATGCCTCGATCCCTCCAATAACCCTCGATCATCGCGCGGGGAACCGCCGACCCGCCGCACAGGAAGGCCCGGATGGAGGAGACGTCGACTTCGGGGTGGGCATCCAGGTATTGCTTGATGCCCAGCCAGACCGTGGGGACACCCGCGCTGAATGTGACCTTCTCGTCGACGAACAGCTTCACCAGCCCCTCGGCGGAGAGATCCGGCCCCGGATAGGTGAGCTTGGCACCCTTGGTCGTGGCCATGAACGGATAGCCCCACGCCGAGGCGTGGAACATGGGGACCACCGGCAGCACGTTGTCCGCGGGCTCTATGGCGAAGTTGGCCAGGTTGGAGATCGTGTGCATGTAGGTCGAGCGCTGGGTGTAGGCGACACCCTTGGGGTTGCCCGTGGTCCCCGACGTATAACAGAACATCATCGGCGACCGTTCGTCGAGAAGTGGCCATGACCTGTACTCCCCCTGGTCAGCGATCAGATCCTCGTACGCAACCGATCCGGGGAGGTCGTCACTGGCCTGATCGCCCATGACCACGAACGTCCTGACCGTCTCGAGCTGGTCGGCGATGGGGGCGACCAGCGGCACGAGATCGGGATCCACGAACAGCGCCTCGTCCTCGGCATGGTTGACGATGTAAACGATCTGGTCGGCGAACAGCCGGATGTTGATGGTGTGACAGACCCGGCCCGTGTTGGCCGTCGCCCAGTAGAGCTCGTGATGGCGGTGATTGTTCCATGCAAAGGTCCCCACGGCCCCGCCCTGTTCGATACCGAGCGACTCGAATGCCGACGCCAGACGTCGCACCCGGGAGTCGGTCTCCCCGTAAGTCCATCTCGAGAGGGAGCGGTCGCTCCCCACGGACACGATCTCCTGGTCGGGGTGTATCCACACGGCGCGGTCGTAGAGCGTCGAGAGGAGAAGCGGAAAGTCGTCCTGCATGTGCATCAGACATCACCTCCTAACAGCTTCGCTTTCTGTCTTTCGAACTCGTCATCGGAGAGTTTGCCTTGATCGTGGAGTCTGGAGAGACGCTCCAGGTCGGACAGCGCCGAGCCTGTCGCCGGTTCGCTGCCCTCGACATCACGCATCCTGATCTCACGCATTTTGTAGATGAGTGACTGGATGCCCTCGGGCTTGGGGATGTCCTGGTAACGGGTCTGGCCATGGGTCCCGGCCGATTCGATCATGAGGTCACCTGTACCGAAGATCCTCTCGAAGATGGTCTGGTTGAAGGCGACGTTCTGGATCACCTCGAGCGGGATCTCGGTCCCGTGCTTGGCGATGAAGCCGGCCCGATAGATGAGTCTTTCGTTGGTGACGACATGGAGGGTGCTCAGCCAGCGGACCAGACCCCGGATGATGAGGACCACCACCAGCCCGGCTATCACCGCATAGAGCCACACCGGCCAGGAGAAGAGCGCCACGAGGACGGCGAGGGCGATACCGATGAGGACGATGAGACCCTCCCGGAGGATCCCCGACCAGTGCGGGTGGAATTGTGCCTCGATGACTTCGTCATCACTGAGCAGTCGTGTCGGGTACCCCATCGGTGGCTCCTGGTTAGGACTGGGATGGAGGATAACGAGGCACGACGGCCGGACGGCCCCACACGCGAGAAACCCCGAGGGAGTCGAAAGCCGAAGCCTCAACCCTCTCGGGGCTCTCATTCCAATCGGCGTCGGGCCGGGGACCCAACTCCGTTTGGAGTCGCAGTGGGCGAACCCACTGCTGTGACTCGTGAGAGTCACTTGGCACTGGTCTCACGACCTGGTCTCCGCCCGATCTCTCGATCGTTCGTGACCGACCCTTCCGGGTCTGCCTCGACAGACCTCTCAATCTGTCCGGGTCTTCACCGCTCGACGATCCCGAAGGATCCCCGTCCGGGCTCCGACCCAACCTTCCGCCTCAGTTTCCCGAGACTTCCAGCCGACCCTCGAACCGGCAAAGCCGGCCCTCCGGTCCGACCTGTTTGGCGGTTACCCGCCGTTTCGGTCGCCGTCGCCGAGTTTCCCCGTCGACGTGGCGGGAAAAGTAGACCGGCCCCCCATCCCTGGCAAGTCGAGAGCCTCATTGTTTTTCGCGAGCTGTGAATCGGTTTTCGCGTACCGCTGATCGGCCGTATTTTCATTGGTCATGAGAGCCCTCCGCGATTGCGAGGCCATCGGTGGCACTCTGCTCGGTCAGCCGGTCAACTCGCTGACGACGATCGCCTTTGTGGTCGCGGGTGTCATCGTCTTTCGCCGAACGCGGCGACCCTGGGTAGCAGTCGGGTTGGTGGCGACCGGTATCGGCTCGTTTCTCTTCCACGGGCCAATGCCGGGGTACGCACAGCTGGCCCACGACGTGACGCTTTGGTTCCTGGTCGGGGTGGTCGTGGTGTCCATCGTCGTCGAGTACCGGGCGACGAGGGAATGGCGGCATCTGGTGGGGCCCGGGCTCCTCCTGGCTGTGGTCGCCATCGTCGGTCGCTTGGGGGCCACCGGGAACCCCCTTTGCGACCCGGACTCTCCTTGGCAGCCCCATGGGCTGTGGCACATTGGCTCGGCCATCGCCGTGACCTGGTGGGCGCTGAACCACGAGAAACCGAAGCCCTGAGCTCGAACGCGAGAAACCCCGAGAAAGCCGAAGGCCGAAGCCTCAGCCCTCTCGGGGCTCTCAGGTGTCACTCCACCCGGAAAGCGGGCCCCGGGATGGGGTGACTTCCAGAGAGACCGAAATCTCTCCTTCCCCGATTGAGGTTGCCCTCATTCGGTAAGCGAGGAACGTACGCAGGGCCGGAATACCCGTCAAGACGGATCAGATCTTTGTTTTCGCGTCTTACGCCCAGTTTTCGCGCTGAAATTCGATGCCAGCCCACCCCTCGCTGAGCGGTAGCGTCATCGGCGCGATGTGGTCAGATCGAAACGTCCGCGCCGTGGTGCTGGCGCGCTTCATCTCCCGGGTGGGAGGCGAAGCCGCCTTTTTCGTCGGCATCTGGGGAAAGGCGGCTTTCGAGCTGGAAGCCACACCGTCTGAGCTCGCCCTGGTGATGGCGGCCCTCGGTCTCGCCTCCCTGATCGGCGCCTCGGTAGCAGGGGTTCTGGTGGACCGTTTCGATCCCCGACGGGTGGTCATGGTCGGCGAGGTCCTCTTCGTGCCGGCTGCTCTCGCCCTCATCTTCACCGACACCATCACATCGTTGGCGGCAGCCACTTTCGTGCTCGGCCTGGTGGGCACTCCAGTCTTCACCGCCATCTCCTCGTTCGCACCGTTTCTCAGCGACGACGAGACGAGGGTTTCGAAGATCAACGCCTGGATCGAGGGGGCCTCGTGGGCTGCATTCGTGGTCGGGCCCGCCCTCGGTGCCATCGTGGCCGGCACGATCGGCATCGACGGGATCTTCGCTCTCGACGCAGCTACGTCGCTCATCGGCGTGTTTCTCCTGATACCGGTGAGGGTGCGTCATCTGTCCGACGACGATGCGCCCCGATCCGGCGGTCTCCGCGAGTTACGGGACGGCTTCGTCACCGCTTATGGCAACAAACGTCTTCGCTTCTACATCTGGGTGGGGTCGTCAGTGTGGCTTCTGTACGGGACGTTCAGCGCACTCGAGCCACTCTTCTACCGCGACATCCTCGGAGCGGAGGTCGAGACCCTGGGATGGATCAACTCGATATTCGGGATAGGACTCGTCGGAGGCACGATCATCGCCGGCCGTCTCCCCGAGAGATTCCGCAACGCGGTGACGCTCACGACGCTTGTCGGGCTCAACGCGATCGGTGTGCTCGCCTACGTGGGGACCGACAGTCTCACAGTCGTGGCGTTCGCGGCACCGATGTGGGGTGTGATCATTGGCATGATGGCGCCCCTCCATCGGACCCTGATCCAGATCAACTCACCCGATCAGTTCGTGGGGCGGATCATGGGGGTGAACCACATTCACTCCGAGGTCGGGCATCTCCTTCCTTTGGCCTTCGCCCCGGCCCTCGCCGCCGCCTTTGGGGTACAACGGACACTTCTGATGGCCGGTGCGATCGTGGCGGTGGCAGCTCTCCTCTTCGCCCGCCCCGCACTCACTCTCGACAGGACGAGGACCGTCGAAGTTCCCCGACCCGGTCTGCCCGATCCCGAGGAAGAGCCGAAGAGCATCAGCCACTGACACAAATCTGTCGGATGTCGTTCCTAAGATCGGAAACGTGACGCTGGAACTGGAACAGACAGGGCTGGAGACTCTCTCGCCGAGCCGCGCCGGGGACTTCAAGACCTGCCCACAGCTGTTCAAGTTTCGGGCCATCGATCGCATCCCGGAGCCACCGTCGGTCTATCAGGCTCGGGGCACGACGGCGCACCTCGCACTGCAACGGCTGTTCGACGATCCGGAGATCGCGCGCACACCTGAGCGTCTATACGACCTGTTTCGCCAAGCCTGGACAGAGATCAGGGGTGAGGAGGAGTTCGAGGGTCTCTTCGAGGACGTCGCCGCAGAGCGGGAGTGGGGCATCGAGAGCATGGCCCTCCTCGCCAATTACTTCACCATCGAGGATCCCACCACCCTCGACCCCGAGGATCGCGAGCTCGACATGCTCGAAGATCTCGACGGAATCGTCATTCGCGGCATCCTCGACCGCATCGACCGCGACCACGACGGTCGTCTCATCATCACCGATTACAAGACCGGCAAGGCGCCTCCGGAGCGCTATGCCCTGGCATCTTTCTTCGCTCTCAAGATCTATGCGCTGCTCATCCGCAACCGAACCGGTGAGACTCCCAAAGAGGTGCGTCTCCTCTATCTGAACGGGCCGACGCTGTACCGGCTTCCCATCGACGACCGCCAGCTCGATGCCATGGACGGCCAGCTCCGAGCATTGTGGACCGCCATCGAGAGGGCGATGTCCTCAGACCGTTTCCCACCCCGGCCCGGACGTCTCTGTGACTGGTGCTCCTACCAGGAGATCTGCCCCGCTTTCACCGAAGCGACGGCCGCACAGGCGTTGCCATAGCAAG
>DASPGH010000132.1:0-33644 GCA_035620735.1 Acidimicrobiia bacterium
GGCCCCCCCACTTTTCTGTTGTCAGGATTGTCCGGGCGTCGGTAGAAATCGCCCTGTCGGCTTGGCGGAATCCCGGTATATCGTGATTGCATGAAGCTCGACCCCGAGAGGTGGCGGTCGCCGGTGGCCATTGCCCACCGGGGAAGCCGGGTGCTCTGGCCGGAGAACACCGACACCTCCTTCCAGGGTGCCTACGACATGGGCTACCGCCATTTCGAGACGGATCTCCACCTCACGGCAGACGGGATTCTCGTCTGTTTCCACGACCCCACCGTCGACCGAACGACGGAGGCAACCGGGCGTGTGGAGGATTTCAGCCTGGCCGAGTTGCAGTCCCTCGATGCCGGGTATCGCCACGGAACATCCGATGGCTTTTCATTCCGGGACAGCGGGGCTCGAGTTCCGACCCTCGAATGGTTGTTGACGACCTTCCCGGATGTCTCAGTGGTGGTCGATCTGAAATGTGACGGTCTCGCCGGGCCCCTTGCAGAGCTGGTTGACGGCATCGACGCACATGAACGTCTGATCGTCGGCTCCTTCTCGGATGCGCGGATCGCCGAGATCCAACAGATCACCGAGATGCGCGTGCCCGTCTCGTCTGGGCCTGGCCTCGCCCGACTATGGGTCCTGGCTTCACGGGTGGGTCGGGGTGTCGGTGGTGACATCGCCGCACTCCAGCTTCCGGCCCGTCTGCGCGGGGTCCGGGTCGTGGACGAGAAACTGGTGGCCGCGGCACATGCCGCCGACCTCCATGTTCACGTGTGGACCGTCAACGAGACATCCGAGATGCACCGATTCTTGGACATGGGTGTGGATGGGTTGATCACCGACCGCCCCGACCGGCTCAAAGACGTGATGATCGAGAGAAGGCTCTGGAATTGATCGTTCTCATGGCTTCGGTTGTGCTCGGCGGGCTCTTCGGGTCGGCCGGCGCAACAGTCGATGCGATCGGGGACGAGGTCATGCTCATCGACATCGAGGTCGAGGTTCCTCCCGGCGCCGCCAACGTGGTTGCCCATCTCACTTTCGAGAGCGAGGAGTTGGTACTCCCGCTGACCGATCGCGGCGACGGGGTGTTCGGGATCAGGACCGAGCTCCCGCCCAAGAACTACTTCGTCGTTTTCGAGCTGATAGGAGAACAGAGCGGGAGCAGCGAGCCTGTTTCGCTGACGGAGCTTGGGGCAGATCTGTCCGGAGGCTCGGGCTCCCCTACCACCACGGCCGCCGGCGAGGAGGGTCTCGACAGCGACTCTCGTCAGATGCTCTGGCTGGCTGTGGCGCTCGGCGCAGCCTCTCTCTCAGCACTCGCCTTCTGGGTCCTTGGAGGCAAGGACGAAGATCACGAGGAGACCGCAGAGGTGAGCGATCAGGCAACCTCTGAAGAAGATGAGTGATGAGGTTCGTCGGGCAGTCTCCGAAGACGCCGACGCGTTAGCCGACGTACACGTCACCACCTGGCAAACCGCCTACAGGGGAATCTTCCCCGACGAATTCCTCGATGGGCTCGATCGCGAAGCCAGGAGACGATGGTGGAGGGCACGCGTCGAGGAAGACACTCCGGTTGCGGTCGTGGGCCGACCGGCCATCGGGTTCTGCTTGGTCGGCGATGCCGATGAAGAGGGGTTGGGTGAGGTCTTTGCCATCTACGTCCATCCCGACCACTGGCGTCGTGGACATGGGCATCGATTACTCCGCGCCGGCTCCGATGTGCTCCGCGACATGGGCCATGAGAGGGCCCTGCTCTGGGTGCTCCGTGACAATGACCGAGCACGAAGGTTCTACGAGAGTCAGGGCTGGGAGCTCGGTAAGCCCATCCGTGTCGAGGAGATCGGAGGCGCTCAGGTAACCGAGGTCAGGTACGAGACCGACCTGTGAGAAACGCTCTCACGGTGTCGAGGTCGTCGGGGAAGGTCACTTTCACGTTGGCTCGGTCACCGGCCAGAACGCTGATGGTGACGTCACTGAACATCTCCATGATCTCCGATGTGTCCTGGCCTTCGTAGCCTGCTTGCGCAGCTTTGACGTAGGCGGCCATCAGGTCCGGTCCCCGGAAGACCTGTGGTGTCTGGGCGCGGCGCACATCCCGCACGGGCCGGTGGCTCTTTCGATCGAGGTAGAGGTCATCGGGCACGAGAGCGGGGATGGCGCCGCCGTATCGCTCTGCGAGGCTGAACAGACGCTCTATCACCAGCCCGTTGACGATCGGTCTGGCGGCATCGTGGATGCCGATGAGGTCAGCGTCACCACCGAGGACGGCGAGACCGGCCATCTCGCTGAGGGTACGGGTCGAACCCCCTGGGGCTACGGTGACGTCGGGTCTGAGGTCCCGGATGTCGTCGATCGTCTCTTGCCTGCAGACGACGACGCACCGATCGACATGGGCGGCCATGGCGTCGATCGTGTACGCCACCAGGGGAAGGCCATCGATGTCCGCCATCAACTTGTCGGCCCCAAACCTCGTGCTCGACCCGCCACCCACGATG
This sequence comes from Acidimicrobiia bacterium, assembly GCA_035620735.1. Classification (GTDB taxonomy): domain Bacteria; phylum Actinomycetota; class Acidimicrobiia; order Spongiisociales; family ZC4RG35; genus JANQRA01. The sequence continues at coordinate 2,484 of DASPGH010000132.1, forward strand.
ATCATCGCCCGCGACGTCATCGTCTCGAGGGTACCTTGCCTTCGTGATCTCTATCGAGACCCTACGCCAGCACCTGGTCGGGGACTGGGTGGCCTTCGACAAGCACGGGAGGGTGGTCCACCACGTCGTCCCCAACGACATCGGGCCCGCCACATTGTCCGTGTCGGCCGTCACTGACGCTTTGAAGGAAGTGGACGAGGCCGACCGGGTGGTGGGCTCGGTGGACAAGAACAAGGTGTGGTCGGTAGATGCGATCGTCCTCAACTCCATCGTCCTTCGCCGTCTCCCGGACGAAATCTACGAGGCCGAAGGGCTGATAGAAGCAGTGCGCGACCTCGGATTCTCCTGGCAGATCATCCCGACTTCCGCCCCTTGAGGGCCCAGTAGGCGAGGATGGCTGCGATCCCCGTCACCACCGCACCCGATGCCGCGATGGTCGGGAGTCGGTCGCGAATCGTCACGGTCGATTCGAATCTTCGGACCTCCCATCCCCGTTCCGCGGCGATGGCGGCCAACTCGGAGTCCGGGTTGACTACCACCGGATGGCCGACGACCTCGAGCATGGGGAGATCGGTTATCGAGTCGCTGTACGCGTAGCTGGCCTCCAGGTCGATGCCCTCCTCCTCGGCCATGGCCCTGATCGCATCGGCTTTCCCCGAGCCGTAGGCGTAGAGCTCGATCTCACCGGTGTATCGGCCCTCGTCGTCTACGGCTGCCCGGGTGGCGATCACGTCGTCTATCCCGATGTATCGACACAGGGGTTTGACTATCTCTTCGGGACTCGCGGAGATGACTACCACACGTCGCCCCCGTCCCCGGTGCTCCTCGATGACGGCTAGTGCCTCGGCGTACACGAGCGGTGTGATCACTTCATCGACGGTCTCTGTGACCAAGGCCTCGATTTCGGCCTTGTCCCAACCTCTGGTCATCGCAGACAGCTCTTCTTTGACTCTCTCCAGCTGGTCGTGGTCTGCCCCGAACGCCTGGTAATAGGCCTGGGCGATGCCTGCCTTGGCAAGTGTCGAACCGCTGAGCAGACCTGCTTTGAACATCGGTCGGGTGAAGGCGAGGGTCGACGACTTGGCGATGATCGTCTTGTCCAGGTCGAAGAACGCGACGGCTGTCACACGGTCAAGTTAGTGGGCGTGACGACGCGATCAGACCTGCGATTCAGTCGCCTCCCGGCTGACGGAGGTCTTGAACCGACTCCGAACGGACCATAGGTTCGAGACCATGGTTGGGAAGGGGAGACACTCCATCCTGGGTCTGCGCTCGATCGACCCGGTTCTGTCGCTGGTCGCACCAGTCGGCTTGGCCGCGTCGGTCGGCACGGGTCTCGTCGTCGACCTGGTTTCGGTTTCGAGGCCGGGGATGCGGACGCTCCGGGAGATATCAGCGGATGGGCCTTCTCTTGCCGAGCTGAGCCCGGGACGACGAGGAGTGGCGTTCCTGCATGGAGGAGACATATCCAAACCCGAGGCCGTCGAGACGCTGGAGAGGTTGGCGGCCCGATGGCCGGCGATCACGGTTCGAGTCTCCGGGTCCGAGTGGCCGTTTCCCGTCGTGCCTGTTATCCCGCTGTATCCGGGCCAATTTCTGTCGGAACCAGAGCCTGTCGGGGTCTGGCAGCCCGTGGGCAGCGGTCACGGAGCACCCAGGGGGCCGGGCCCGGTCCTACCCCGACTCCGGCCCGGAGTCATTCGTCGTCTTCTCTCGGGCAGTCTTCCTCGTCGGAGTCGGTGGTTGGAGGCATGGCGACCGGTTTGGGACATGCCATGGGCGTAGTCCAGCGGATATCCCGCGCCATCGCCGTCGGCCCGACCTCACTCGAGCCACTCGAAGTAGCCATCGAGGCACGACGACTGCTCGAGACGGCGGCGCCCTGGCACGGTGATGGCGAAGTGCGAGACGTCGTGCATGCTGTCACGGGTCTGGGCCCGGTGCAGCTGTTCTTCGACGATCCCGACGTGAGCGATGTCCTGGTCAATGGGCCAGATGAGATTTGGGTCGATCGCGGCGAAGGGCTCGAGCATGTGGAGGGCTCGTTCGGGACTGCAGAAGACCTGGTCGCCGTGATCGAGAGGGCTATCGCTCCGCTAGGGCTACGTATCGACCGCTCCTCGCCCACCGTCGACGCCCGTCTGCCCGACGGTTCCCGTCTGCACGCAGTTCTCCCTCCGGCGTCGGTGGACAAACCCCTGATGGCCATAAGACGATTCACGCAGCGAGTTCGTTCACTCGACGACCTCGCTGCCGAAGGCACGATCACTGCCGCTCAGCTGGGCGACCTCGTGGGCGCCGTTCGAGAGCGACGGACGATCGTGGTGTCTGGAGGTACCGGAGCGGGCAAGACGACGCTTCTCAACCTTCTGGCAACGGCGATCGACCCGACCGAGAGAGTCGTGACGATCGAGGACGCCGCCGAGCTTCGACTGCCCGGTCATGTGGTCCGATTGGAGGCCAGGCCCCCAAATGCCGAGGGCGCAGGCGAGATCACCGTCCGGAGCCTGCTCAAGTCTGCTCTTCGGCTCCGACCAGATCGAATCATCGTCGGCGAAGTGCGTGGGGAGGAGGCTTTCGACCTGATCTCGGCGCTCAACACCGGGCACCGGGGATCCTTGACCACCGTTCACGCCAACTCGCCACACGAGGCGATGCTTCGTCTCGAGACCCTGGCACTCTCGGCAGGGAACACGTCAGAAACCGCGATCCGACGCCAACTCCACGCCGCCGTCGATCTCGTGGTGCAAATCGAGAGAGTCGGGTCGTCACGACGCGTTGTTGCGGTGTCCGCATGCAGTGAGCTGGCCGAGGTGAGAGCTTGATCGTGTTGCTGGGTCTGGCCGTGGCTCACGCCCTGGGTGTGGGCCTGAGACGTCTCGCTCTGCTGGCTGCCGCTGTCTACCTGCCCTGGGCAGTTGCCCTACTGGTGGCGTGGATTGTCTGGCGAGCACGCCCTGGTGACGACAACCGGCCTTCTCTCTTCTGCGAAGGGGTGTCTGCGGAGTTGCGGGCGGGAGGGAGCCTTCGAGACGCCCTGGCCACGGCATCGACCTCGGTCGGAGCAGAGCTCCCCGGTCTCCGTTTGGGTTCCCAACCGATCATCGAGGTAGCTGCCGATGTCGCTGCCCTCTTCCCGGCTATTGGCGAGGAACTGCGACTGACGGTCATCAATGCTGCGCGATCGGGAAGCCGAGCTGCTGACTTGTTCGACGAGATCGGCTCTCTGGCCATCGCCCAAACCGAGATCAAACGGGAAGTCAGGATCGCGACTGCCCCCGGAAGGGCGACAGCGATGCTTCTCGTAGGCGCCCCGGCGGCATATCTCGTGAGCCGCGTGAGTTCCGGCGGACTCGACAGGTTGCTGGAGTCGACCCAGCAGAGAGCCGCGGTGCTCGCCGGTCTCGCCATGTTCGGGCTTGGGGCAGGCTGGGCAGTCGTTGTGGCATGGAAGGCCTCGAGATGAGGTTCGTCCTCGGTGGATCGGCCGGGCTCGTGGTTGGCGGACCTGTCGGTGCAGTTCTCGGTGCAGTTGCTCCGTGGCTCTGGAGTCATCTCGCAAGGACCGGGCGAGCAGACCCACCGTTGAATCTGGTCCTGCTCCTTTTGTTGATCGAGCTCAGGGCAGGAGTCTCGGTCCTCGCAGCCCTCATCGGAGTATCAGAGACGCTGTCCGACTACGCCAGCCTGCGTACCGTCGCCCGAGTAGCGCGCGTCTCCGGGTTGATGTCAGCGCTTCCCTTTGCCGACGAGGCGTTGCGCCCCGTCGTCGCCCAGTTGGTTCGAGCCCAGCGTTCAGGCGCATCTCTCACTGGGTCGGTGCGACGTCTGTTGAACCAGACCCTGGCCGCTGACAGGGCCCGTCGACTGGCGAGTGCCCGCACCCTCCCGACGAGGCTGATGATCCCGGTGACTCTGTTGATGCTTCCCGGGCTCATCCTTGCCATGTACGCCCCTTCGCTGCTCGCCACATTCGAAGACCTCACGGGTGGACTCACATGACTTCCGCACTTCCTCCCGCACCGGTCGGATACCGGATTGGAAGGAGTGTCTATGACACGAATCTGGAACTGGATTACCGCGAGACTGGCTTCTGATCGAGGTCAGGCGACAGTCGAATACTTCCTCGTGATCCTGGCCGCCACCGCCCTCGCCATCATCGCCCTGAAATGGCTTCAGTCCGGCAGCGGTGGAGGTCTGCTCGGCGATCTGTTCGGCAAGGTGATCTCGTGGGTGGCAGGAGCCTTCTGAAGCGGGAAAGGGGGTCGGTCACCGTGGAGTTCTTCCTCGTCGTGCCACTCCTCGTCGTGGTGTTGGTCGCCGGGATCCAGGTGATCTCGGTGGCCCGCACCCGGGTCGAGTTGCTCGGAGCCGTGAGAGAAGGAGCTCGTGTGGCGGCCACCACGCCGGATCCTGCGAAGGCAGTGAGCGCCGTGCGGGACGCCCTGGCCCCCGCCCAACGTGATCGAGCGCGGATCTCGGTGAGCCGGCCAGGAGTAGTCGGTCGCCCGGCCCGGGTCACCGTCCGTTACAGACAGAACCTTCCCGTTCCGTTGATCGATGATCTCTCGTTCGACATCACCGTCTCGGCGTCGATGCTCGTGGAGCGATGAGAGCCGAGGGAGGCTCGATGACTTTGGCTGTCTGTGCAGCTCTTGCGCTGATCGCCGTGGTGGCGGTGGCGGTGGCCGGGCTGGGTTCTCTCTATGCGGCCCGGGCCCAGGCTCAAAACGCGGCCGACGCTGCGGCTCTCGCCGCTGCCGTCGCCACATACCCGCCTGCAGCGTCGTCTTCCCCGGAGCGTGCCGCCGGACTCATAGCCGGTGAGAACGCGGCGCGTCTCGTCTCATGTGCATGCCCTACGAACGGGGGTCTCTCGTCGCGAATCGTCGAGGTTGTCGTGGCAGTAGAAGCCGAAGTCCCGGTGTTCGGCGCGTGGCTGGTGCGAGCTGCGAGCCGCGCCGAGTTCGATCCAGTTCGTTGGCTTCGCCCGTGACAACCCGGGAAGGGTACGCCGGCCGGTCGTGGATACTCTTCGGCCATGACGACGAGGTCAGATGCCGTTCGAATGCTGGCCGAGCTGGCCAAACTCACCGCTCTCGAAGAAGGGTCGCCACAGGCTTTCAAGGTGCGCGCCTACGAGAACGCAATCGCCGGGATCGAGGCCTTTCAAGGTGATATCGACGGGCTGTCGAAGACCGAGCTGACGAACATCAAGGGTGTCGGCGGGGCGACTGCCGACAAGATCCTCGAGCTCGGAGGCACCGGGAAGGTCGCCAAGCTCGAAGACCTGCGGATGAAGTACCCGCCGGCCTTCGTCGAGCTGACCAAGATCCCCGGTCTCGGTCCCAAGACCCTCAAGATGATTCGCGCCCAACTCGGCGTGGAGGACATCGAGGGTCTCAAGGACGCCATCGAGGCGGAGCGTCTGCGCGATCTCCCTGGTCTCGGTGAAAAATCTGAGGAAAAGATCAAGAAGGCGATCGAGCGGTTGGGTCTGCACGGTAAGGATCGACGAACCCCTCTGGTCGAAGTGCTCGGGTTTGCCGCCTCATTGGCTCATCGGATAGGCGAGATCCCTGAGGTGACGGATGCCGTTCCCTGTGGCTCACTGCGTCGGTTCTCTGAGACCGTTGGCGATGTCGACGTCGTCGTGGCCACGGACGACGCGTCGGTGGTTCATCAGACGGTCCTTGGCTTTCCCGAGGTGGCCGAAGTGGTGGGGTCGGGGGATACCAAGACGTCGTTTCTCACCAGGGAAGGTCTCCAGGTAGACGTGCGCACGGTTACCCCGGCTCAGCTGGGATCGGCTCTTCTCTACTTCACCGGTTCCAAGGCGCACAACATCCAGCTGCGCCAGAGAGCCCTCGACCGTGGGTGGCTTCTAAGCGAATACGGGCTATTCGACGACGATGAAGTGGTGGCGTCGAGGACCGAGACAGCAATATACGAGGCTCTCGAGCTCGACTTCATCCCCCCCACCCTCCGGGAAGGAGGCGGCGAGATCGCCCTCGCCGCCGACCATGACCTGCCTGACCTCATCGACCGGGACGACATCAAGGGAGACCTGCACTACCACTCGGACCGATCGGGGGATGGGCGGTCCTCTCTCGAGGAGATGGTCGTCGCGGCGGTCGACGCCGGCTACCAATACATAGCCTTCACCGACCACGGCGAAGACCTCGCCATCAATGGCTCGAGTCGTGAGCAGATGCTCGAGCATCGCGACAGGATCAGGCGTCTCAACGACGAGTATCCCGAGATCGAGATCTTGTTCGGATGCGAGCTCAACATAGGTCCGCACGGAGAACTCGACTACGACGCCGACTTCAGACTGGAGTTCGACTACTGCGTGGCTTCGATCCACTCCCACTTCGACTTACCGGAGGAGCGACAGACGGCTCGGATCCTGACCGCACTTGCCGACCCGGCGGTGAACGCCATCGGTCACTTGAGTGGTCGGTATGTGGGTCGACGACCCGGTGTGGAGCTCGACGTCGCCTCCGTCCTGGAAGGCCTCGCCGTGACCGGAGTGGCTCTCGAGATCAATGGCGCGCTCGATCGTCTCGATGCGACCACCGAGGTGACCCGTCTCGCTCTCGCGGCAGGGGTGGACGTGATGATCGACACCGACTCCCATCATGTCTCCGATCTGCGGAGGATGGATTATGGGGTTCGCTACGCACAGCGAGCTTGGGTGAACAAGGACAGGGTCGTCAACAGCAAGGACCCGGGCGATTTCCTGGCGTGGGTCAAGACGCGCCGCTCGTAAGCTGACGCCATGGTCAAAGAGTATCGGGCCTCCAAGCTGTTCAACGGGATCGTGAAGTGGGCCAGCCGTCTCGGTGTGGGCCAGTCACAGACCCTGACCACCACCGGCCGGAAGACGGGGAAGCCGCGCGAAGTGCCGGTCTCACCCATAGCGGTGGAGGGCCACGAATACCTGGTCTCTCCGTATGGCGATGTGTCGTGGGTCAAGAACGCGCGGGCGAACCCCTCGGTCACTCTGCGTCGTGGCGGCACCTCTCGACGAGGCAATCTCATCGACGTGACCGACGATGCCGCACATGTCGTCAAGGCTTACTGGGACAGGGAGAAGTTCCCGCGCCCGTACATGGACGTGCCCGATGACGCCGAGGTCTCGGACTTCGCCGCCGTCGCGGGTCGCTTCCCGGTGTTCAGAGTCGAAGAAGAAGCCTGAACACGATCCTTGTAATTCCGCCGTCGACACGTGAAGCTGAGGCCCTTGGCGACGACAACCCAGGAGATCTCTCAGGTGCCATCCACCTACGTTCTCGATACTTGTGTCCTGCTCGCCGACCCACACTCCCTCCTTCGCTTCGATGAGCACGACGTGGTGCTGCCACTCGTGGTGGTGGAGGAACTCGACCGCAAGAAGACCCGGTTGGACGAGGTCGGCACCAACGCGAGGGGAGCGATCCGTCTTCTCGAGGATTTGGGCGCTTCAACGCGTGGTGGCATGCGTGAGCCCGTGAAGCTCCCCGGAGGGGGCTCACTTCGCATCGAGCTCAACGGCATCGTGTCCGACAAGCTGCCGGCAGTGCTCGATCCAACCAGCCCCGACCACAGGATCCTGGCGACCTGTCTCAACCTCATCGACACCCACGACGCCGTGCTGGTGACCAAGGACGCAGCCCTCCGCATCAAAGGGGCCCAGCTCGGTGTCCCGGTACAGGACTACCGGGCGGACACAGCTCAGGTCGACCAGCTCCACTCCGGAGTCGTGGAGCATCGGGTCAGCGCGGAGACCATCGACCGGCTCTTCGACGAGGGCAAGCTCGAGATCGACGGCGTGGATGGCCAGATAAACGAGTTCGTGGTGCTTCGCCATGGGTCATCGCGATCGGCTCTCGCCCGCATTGTCCAGGCCGAGCCGGCTGTTGTGGTCGAGCGGATGCCGACGCACGTGCGCGCCTTCGGTGTGGAGCCGAAGAACCTCCGCCAGACCGTGGCCATGCATCAGCTTCTCGATCCCGACATCCCAGCTGTGTCGCTGATGGGGATGGCCGGGACCGGAAAGACCTTTCTGTCACTCGCTGCCGCCCTCGAGCAGGTCCTTGAACAAGGCCGTTATCGCAGAGTCTCGGTCTACCGTCCGCTCGTCGCCGTCGGTCGCCAGGAGGTGGGGTATCTGCCTGGCGACCTCAGCGAGAAGCTGGCGCCGTGGATGGCGGCGGTCCATGACAACCTATATGCACTGTTCTCCGACGCCGGCGTGGACGGGGCACGCGGGGCCATCGAAGAGCTGGTTGATCGCGGCGAGCTGGAGATGGCTGCTGTCACCTACCTGCGCGGTCGATCGATCACCGGGGAGTTTGTCATCATCGATGAGGCCCAGAACCTCGAGCTTTCCACCCTCAAAGTGATTCTCACCCGAATGTCCCGGGACTCGAAGGTCGTTTTCTGTGGCGATCTCTCCCAGGTCGACAACCCTTACATCTCGCCATATGGCGGCATGGCCGCCCTCATCGAGAAGTTCAAGGACTCGAGCCTGTTCGCCCACGTCTCTCTGGAACGGACCGTCCGCTCACCGCTGGCCGAGATGGCCGCCAGGGTGCTCTGAAGGTCTCAAATGACACCATCGGGCGTTGTGTGCAGGTCGTTCGAGCGCTCACATGATGCTCGTCTTGCCTCTCAGCTGGTCACGATGCTCGTCTTGCCTTTCAGCTGATCACTTACCGATTCGATCCCGCCGCGCTTGAAGGAGCTCGGCGGCGCGCTCGATCGTGATCTTGTCGGGGGAGTCGCCCTGGCGCAGCGATGCGTTCACCTCACCGTCGGTGACGTAGGGGCCGTAGCGCCCCGACTTGACGGTCACGTTCTTCCCCGATACCGGGTCTTCGCCGAGGTCTTTGAGATCTGCGCTTCGTCTCTGACCTCTTCGTCGCGGTGGCTCGGCGAGGAGCTTCAGGGCTTCCTCCTCGGTCAGGGTGAACAACTGATCCTCCGACTCCAGGCTGCGGCGATCGTCCCCACGCTGGATATAGGGCCCATAGCGCCCGTTGAGGGCGTGGATCTCGACTCCGTCTGGGTCCTCACCGACCGTCCTGGGCAAAGAGAGCAGTCTCAGGGCGTCGTCCAATCCCAGCTCGTCCATGGTCATCGACCGGAAGAGCGAGGCACGCTTCGGTTTGGTCTTCGAGCCCTCCTCCTGCTCACCGAGCTGGACATATGGGCCAAAGCGCCCCGTTCTTCCGTACACGGTCAACCCGGTGTCCGGATCGGTGCCGAATATCTTGTCACCCTTGTTCTGTTCCTCGATGAGCTCGATCGCCTTCTCGACTGTGACTTCGTCGGGGGCGAGGTCGTCGGGGATGGATCCGCGCTCCTCGCCACGCTCGACATAGGGGCCGTAGCGTCCGACCCGGGCGACTATCTCGGCCCCTGAGTCGTCCTCCCCGATGGGGATGGAATTGACCTCACGAGGGTCGATCTCGTCGAGTCTCGCCGCCACCTTCTCTCTGAGCCCGTCGTCGCCGAAGTAGAAGGCGGACAGCCAGGGGACCGACTCGGCTTCCCCACCCGCGATCCGGTCGAGGTCGGTCTCCATCTCAGCGGTGAACTCGTAGTCGATCAGGTTGGGGAAGTGCTTCTCGAGCAGAGCGACCACACCAAAAGCGGTGAAGGTCGGTACCAGGGCCGAGCCCTTCTTGAAGACGTAACCGCGGTCCTGGATGGTCGTCATTATCGAGGCGTAGGTTGAGGGTCGACCCACTCCGAGTTCTTCCAATTTCTGCACGAGAGATGCTTCGGTGTAGCGGGCCGGCGGACGGGTTTCGTGGCCTGTCGGCTCGAGCCGCTCTACGGCCAGCCTGTCGTCTTCTGCGAGCGGCGGCAGGATCTTCTCCCGGTCGTCCAGTTCCGATTCCGGGTCGTCCGAGCCCTCGACGTATGCCCGGAGAAACCCCGGGAAGGTGATGGTGCGGCCGGACGCTCCGAAAAGGGCGTCCTCGCCAGATCCGGTCGTGGCCCCGAGCCTCACCGAGACGGAGACCCCTTTCGCGTCCGCCATCTGTGATGCCACTGTTCGTTTCCAGATGAGGTCGTAGAGGGCCGCCTCGTCGGGCCCGACATCTTTCGACACCTGCTCGGGTGTCAGGAAGTCGCCGGCGGGTCTGATGGCCTCATGGGCTTCCTGGGCGCCTTTCGCCTGCTTGCCGGAGTATTTGCGGGGCGATGGCGACAGGTATTCCTCGCCGTAGAGCTTTGCGATTTGCGATCTCGACACGTGGATCGCCGAGTCTGACAACTCCACCGAGTCGGTGCGCATATAGGTGATGTAGCCGTTCTCGTAGAGACGCTGAGCCACCGACATCGTCCGCGACGACGAATATCGCAGCTTGCGCCCGGCCTCCTGCTGCAGCGTCGATGTCCGGAACGGGGGATAGGGCTTTCGGGTGTAAGGCTTCGACTCGACTGAACGAACCTGGAACAACGAGTCCTGCAGGTTCATGGCCAGCGCCGTGGCCGTCTCCTGGTCGAGCACGATGACGTCGCCTTTCACCTCGCCATCGGAGTCGAAGTCCTTTCCGGTCGCTACTTTCTGGTCGTCGACTCTGAGCAACGTGGCATCGAAGGTCTTGTCCAGGTCGTCGGCCGGGGCGAAGGACCCTTCGATCGACCAATAGCCTGCGGGAACGAAGGCCATGCGCTCGCGCTCCCTCTCCACCACTATGCGGATCGCCACACTCTGGACCCGACCCGCCGAGAGCTTCGGCTGAACCTTCTTCCAAAGGACCGGCGAGACCTCGTAGCCGTAGAGGCGGTCGAGAATGCGCCGCGCCTCCTGGGCCGACACCAGTCTTTCGTCCAGGTCCCGCGGATTCGAGAACGCCTCTTCTATGGCGGGTCGAGTGATCTCGTGGAACACCATGCGTTTGACCGGGACTTTCGGCTTCAGCACCTCGACGAGATGCCAGGCTATGGCCTCACCCTCGCGGTCCTCGTCGGTGGCGAGGTAGAGCTCATCTGCGTCTGCGAGTAGATCCTTCAGCTTCTTGACCTGACTCTTGCGCTCCTTCGGGACGACGTAGATGGGCTCGAAATCGTTCTCGACGTTGACACCGAGACGAGCCCAGTCCTCGTCTTTGACCTTCTTCGGGATCTCGGAGGCCGACCTCGGCAGGTCGCGAATGTGCCCCATCGATGACTCGACGGTGGCGTCGGACCCGAGAAAAGACGAGATGGTTCGGGCCTTCGTCGGTGATTCGACAATGACGAGACTCTTGGGCATTGGTGGGCAGTTGACACCAGGTTGGGGTGCTATGTCAATCTCTGTCACCGTGCCCCAACGGCTGGTTACCGTGGTGGGGGTGAGCAAATACGTGGCTTTGGAGGGTGTGGACGGGAGTGGCAAGAGCACCGTTGGCCAGGCCCTTCTCGAGGCGCTCGATCGACGTGGGATCGAGGCGATCCTGGTTCGAGAGCCGGGTGGCACGGCCGTGGGCGAGGCGGTCCGCTCACTGCTTCTCGACTCCGAGACGCTCGACGACTGGGCCGAGGCATTCCTGTTCGCGGCGCAGAGAGCCGAGCTTGCCAGAGACGTGATCCAGCCTGCTCTCGATTCGGGAACGTGGGTGATCTCCGACCGGAGCTACTACTCGTCGATCGCCTACCAAGGACGTGCCCGCGGGCTCGGCGAGGACAACGTTCGGACCATCAACGAGACAGGGCTCGATGGTGTCGTCCCCGACTTCGTCTTCGTCCTGGACGTCGACCCTGCCCTGGCCCTGGATCGACAGGACTCCCCCGATCGAATCGGGAAGGAGGGCATCGAGTTCCAAGCTGCGGTGAGAGACGCCTATCTCGAGCTGGCCAAGAACGAGGACAAGGTGACTCTCCTCGACGGTGATCTCACGGTCGAGGAGATGATATCGAGAATCATCGAGGTGATCTCGTGAACGGGCTGTTCGACGACATCATCGGGCACGCCGGGGTCGTAGAGCTCCTCGAGTCGGAGCTGTCCCGGCCGGCCCAGGCCTATCTGTTCGTCGGCCCCCAATCCGTGGGGAAAGAGGCGATGGCTCTGCGTTTTGCCGCCGGTCTGTTGGGGGGCCTGCAGGACGAGCGTGCGCGTCGGCTCGCCCTGGCTTCCCATCACCCCGACCTCCGGGTGCTGGAACCGGAGGGAGCGACGAGTCTCGGTGTCGACCAGGCCCGTGAGGTCGTAGCTCGCGCATCCCTGACCCCGGTTGAGGCACAACGATCGGTCTTCCTTCTGCCTGACGCGGGCGCGATGACGGACCAGGCGGCCAATGCATTACTCAAAACGCTCGAGGAGCCCTCGGCGGAGGTGGTCTTTCTGCTGGTCGCAGAATCCGAAGACGATTTCCCACCGACCGTGGCGTCTCGGTGTCGGACGGTGCACATGGGGCGTGTTCCCCAGCCCGAGCTCGTTCGGGCACTTGTAGAGCGAGGGCTCGATGAGGACGACGCCAATGGTGTGGCCGTGGTGTCGGGGGGTCGCCCCGGACTGGCTCTTGCGTTGATGAGCCGACCCGAGGTCGCCCGGTTTCGTGAGCTGTGGCTGTCCATCCCGGGGCAGGTCTCGCCTCATCCCGGCGATGGCCAACGTCTGGCGTCGATCGTGCTCGAGGAATTGGCGCCGCTGGTGGAGGAATCCATTCCGGACGACCTCGCCAAGGACAAAGCGCAGCGTGCCCGTCGTCGCGCCGAGATGTCGCTGTTGGTCAGCGGTCTCGAGATCCTCGCCTCGTGGTACACGGATTCGGCCTCCCTGCAGCTGGGTGGCCCCATCCGCAACAACGACGTCGATCTCGGCTCGCTGACCGATGTTGCACCCCGCCGGGCCGTCTCATCGGCGGAGTCCATCCTCGATGCCGTGGTCGACATCCAGTCCAATCTGCGCCGCGAACTGGTTTTGGCCAATCTCTTCTCGTCCCTGGGGTCGGACGAGTAGACGCGTCTATCGGCGCTCAACGTGTTCGCCTGCACATTCGATGCGCTCTGGCCGAGGAGTCTTATCGCACCTAAAATCGGACTACCGCCGGAGTAGCTCAGTGGTAGAGCAATTCACTCGTAATGAATAGGCCAGGGGTTCGACTCCCCTCTCCGGCTCCAGCAGATTGAAGCCCCAGAGCTGAGTCGTCGCACCCACCTGCCCCGGCTACCGTCCCGGCTCCATGGCCGATCAGGCGAATTTCGAGCGGGATGCCCTTCAGTACTCCCGACAGCTCTACTCGGCTGCCATGCGCATGGCGCGCAATCCCGCCGATGCCGAGGACCTGGTCCAGGAGACGTTTCTCAAGGCCTACCGCGCCTATGACACCTTCGAGGAAGGGACCAACCTCAAGGCCTGGCTCTATCGGATCCTCACCAACACATACATCAACAAGTACCGCAAGGAGTCTCGCCGCCCCGCGGAGACCGACCTCGGTGATGTCGAGGATCTCTACCTGTACCGCCGGCTGGGGTCGGACGACACCGCCGACGTGTCACGCACGACTGAGGATCGGGTGCTCGACGGTCTGGTGGAATCGGACATCAAAGCAGCGGTGGAGGAACTGCCCGAGAACTTCCGTATGCCGGTGTTGCTCGCCGATCTCGAGGGCTTCTCGTACAAGGAGATCGCCGAGATTCTCGACATCCCGATCGGTACCGTGATGTCGAGACTCCATCGCGGAAGAAAAGCGATGCAAAAGAGGTTGTGGGAATTTGCAAGCAAACGGGGGCTGCTCCCCGAGGACGCAGAGAGACCATGAGTCATAAATGCGACTGCGGTGACGCACAGGACCAGCTCTATCAATACCTCGACTCCGAGCTAGACGAGGAGACCGCGGTCAGCGTGCGCAGTCATCTCGACGACTGTGGAGGATGCCATGACTCCTTCGACTTCTACAGACGGCTCAAGGTCGTGGTTCGGAGTCACCTGGCGGAGGACATGCCCGATTCCCTCGAGGACAAGGTCAAGGAGTTGATCCGTCATGAGTCCACGAGCGCCTGACTGCTGAGAGTTTCGCTCCCATTCGCGGTGAGCGTTAGTCTGCGAGGCATGAGACGAATCGGCCGCACGACGCTGCTGTTTCTCCTGATCACAGCGCTGGTCGCCAGCTTCTCTGTGTCCGTCCTCGCTGCCACCGAGGGCGAGGAAGGGGCCGGGGGCGACGGGGCCGGCGCCACCACGACCACGATCAACAGTGGTCTCACCCCCGCAGTTCCCGTGAGTGATGAGGTGGCCGAGGCGCCCCTTGCCGATTGGACGTATCGCTACATGATCCCCACCGGGTTGGCTCTTGCCGCCATCGTCATCCTCATGACGGCGATCAGGTATTTCACCAACGTCGTGCGCAAGCGGTACCGAATCGTCGAAGAGTGACCTCTTCTCAGTCCTCACGGGGGCGTCTCTCCGGGAGGTTGGCCGGCACGTATCCCCTCGCCGAGACCTATCACGCGGTGGCCCTCGCCGAGGAGATGGCCAGGGTGACCGACGAGGTCTCCGAGATCGTGCCGGATGCCACCGGTCTCTCCCTGCCTGGCTCACCGCAGACCGTCGTCATCGACCGCCCCGAATGGATCGACCGCAACGTGGCCACCTTCGCCCATCTCACCGAGCCTGCTCGTCGCAAGATCGCCGAGCGAATGGAAGAGTCGGGCACACGAAGCCAAACCGCGGCGATGATGGCGGAACGGGTCATGGCAGTGGAGACCAGGGCTGTGCTCAGCCTTCTCGCTCGCCGGGTGCTCGGTCAGTATGAGCTGGTCTTGCCGTCCGGGGAGACCGGAGACGTCGTCGCCTACGTGGGGCCCAACATCCTCCAGTTGGAACGGGCCCACCAGTTCAAGCCTGCGGAGTTTCGGTATTGGGTTGCCCTTCACGAGCTGACCCATCGCGCCCAGTTTCAAGGAGTCCCATGGATGCGCGACTACTTCCTCGGCCTCGTCTCCGAACTTGTCGAGTCCTCCCGGCCGGAGCCAGGTGTGCTGGGAAGGGTCGTCGAGGAGATCGGTGCTCGAAGATCGGCGGGTCGGCCCATCGTCGATGAGCGCGGCCTGCTCGGCCTCCTCGGCTCTCCCGAGCAGAACGCGGTCGTCGACAAGGTCCAGGCCCTCATGTCGCTGTTGGAAGGACACGGTCATGTCGTCATGGACCGCGCTGGCGCCCACCGATTGAAGTCTCAGGATCGGATGAGCAGAGTGCTCAAGGCGAGACGTCAGGACAAGAGGACGGCGGCATTCTTCCGACTCACTGGCATCGAGATGAAGATGAAACAGTACGAACAGGGTGAGCGATTCGTGCGCGAGGTGGAAGACCAGGCGAGCTGGGATACGGTCGGGCTTGCCTTCCGCGGGGCGAGCAGCCTCCCCAATCTCGCCGAGATCGAGGACCCCTCGTCGTGGCTGCAACGCGTCGCCTGAGAGAGCTGGCCGACTCCGCACTCACCCGAACCCGATTCCCATCCGGGTCTGTGACCGTTGCACTCAGTGGAGGCGCCGACTCGGCCGCATTGGCCGTCCTGGCGATCCAATCGGGTCTGGAGGTCTCTCTCTTTCATGTGCACCACGGGTTCGATGCCTCCGACATGCTCGCCGCCGCCGCTTCAGAGGTCGCCGATCGTCTCGGCATTGCACTGGAGACCGTGTCCGTGGCAGTCGGTGAGGGTGCTTCCCTGGAGGCGCAGGCCAGGGATGCCCGCTACGGAGCCCTGACGAAAGTCGATGGGCCGGTGGTCACCGGTCACACCCGAGACGACGCCGTGGAGACGATGCTTATCAACCTGGTCAGAGGCACCGGCGCCGATGGGCTGACCGGTATCCCTTATCACCGTCGGCCCAATGTCTACAGACCGATTCTCGACGTCTCCCGTTCCGAAACCCGTGAGATAGCGGCCCTGGCCGATCTCCCATTTCGAGACGACCCTGCCAACGAAAGTCTCGACCTGACTCGAAACCGCATCAGACACGTGGTGCTTCCCAGGTTGCGAGAGCTCAATCCGAACCTCGATGAGACGATGGCGCGAGCCGCATCCGCCCTGCGAAGCGACCGGGATCTGTTGGACGAGATGGCCGATGGGGCTTTGTCGGACGAAATGGAGACGAGTGTCATCACGACTCTCCCATCTCCGATCGCCGATCGGGTGGTGAAGCGTTGGTTGGCGGCACACGACGTGGAGGTGTCCGCCGACGCTGTGGCGCGTGTTTGGTCGGTGGTGAGCGGCGACTCGGACCGTCAGGAGCTCGATCGCGGACGGAGTGTCGTGCGCGATCGAGCCGTCATCCGGGTGGAATAGCGACCTCCGCGGTGGAGCCGCTAGCTTTGCCGCCCGACGTCGCAGACGTTGTGGACGGCGATCACAGTTCAAAGGACCGGGATGGACATCAAGCCGCTGATCACAGCAGGAGAGATCGAGAGCAAGCTGGCCGAGCTCGGCAAGCAGATCTCGGAGGACTATGCAGGTAAGGAAGTCCTGTTGGTCGGCGTCCTCAGAGGGGCCTTCATGGTGATGGCCGATCTGGCCAGACACATCGAGCTCCCCTGTGAGTTCGATTTCATGGCCGTCTCCTCCTACGGCGCCTCGACCCAGACCTCAGGTGTCGTCCGCATCCTGAAGGACCTCGACGAGGAGATCGAAGACCGTCACGTGCTAATCGTCGAGGACATCATCGACTCCGGTCTGACTCTCAACTACCTGATCAAGAGTCTCAGGGTCCGCAAGCCGGCTTCGCTCGAAATCGCCACGCTCCTCTTGAAGGAGGGAATCCAGCGCGTCCCTATCGATGTGAAGTACGTCGCGTTCTCGATTGGCCCCGAGTTCGTGGTCGGATATGGGCTCGATTACGCAGGCAAGTATCGGAACCTGCCATATGTGGGAGTCATGGGCGAGGAAGCCTGATCCCTCATCCGGGAAGAAGCCGGCCAGTGACGGGGTTCGACTATTGGGCCAACCGGCGTAGCATTTAGGCAACCCTCCCCAGAACCGAGATCTTGTGAACCGCACCCTGCGAACCCTCATCGTCTACGGGATGTCCATCATCCTCGTCGCCATCCTCTTCTCGTGGTGGTTCGATCAGGTAGCCGGCCCTGAAGAGATCCCGATTTCCGAGTTCGTGGAGAACGTCGAAGCGGGTGAGTACTCCCAGGTCGTCGTGCTGGCCCGCTCACATCGCGCACAGGCACGTTTCGAAACGAACAGTGCAGAGGACGCGGCTTTCGACCATGTAGCCGCCTACGTCGAGGGCTTCGAGTCACAGCTGACCGAGATCATCATCGCGAACGACATCGAGCTCGATGTCGACGAGGAGCCGGCCGGTTTCTGGGAGCTGTTGATCGGCTTCCTCCCGTGGCTCTTCCTGCTCGGATTCATGGTCTTCATCTTCATGCAGATGCAGGGCGGCGGGAACCGTGTCATGCAGTTCGGCAAGTCACGGGCCAAGCTGGTCGGCAAAGAACAGCCCAAGGTCACCTTCGATGACGTCGCCGGGCTTCAGGAGGCGAAAGAAGAGCTCGAGGAGATAAAGGACTTCCTCGCCGACCCGGATAGATACCGCCAGATGGGGGCCAAGATCCCCAAGGGAGTCCTCCTGTTCGGACCTCCCGGCACAGGCAAGACTCTCCTCGCCCGCGCCGTCGCCGGCGAAGCGGGCGTTCCCTTCATGTCGATCTCGGGCTCCGACTTCGTCGAGATGTTCGTCGGCGTTGGTGCAGCCCGGGTCCGCGACCTCTTCGAACAGGCCAAGCAGAGTGCCCCGGCGATCGTCTTCATCGACGAGATCGACGCCGTCGGTCGTCACCGTGGCGCTGGTTTGGGAGGCGGCCACGACGAGAGGGAGCAGACCCTCAACCAGCTCCTCGTCGAGCTCGATGGTTTCGAGGGCAACACCGGCGTCATCGTCATGGCAGCTACCAACCGCCCCGACATCCTCGATCCGGCGTTACTTCGCCCCGGGCGCTTCGACCGCCAGATCACTGTCGACGCCCCCGACGTCGAGGGCCGGGAGGCGATTCTGGGGGTTCACTCCAAGGGCAAGCCACTCGGCGACGACATCGATCTCGGTGTGCTGGCGCGCCGTACCCCTGGGTTCACCGGTGCCGACCTGGCCAACCTGATCAACGAGGCGGCGTTGCTCACGGCACGAAAGCGGAACAAGCAGATCACCATGGTCGAGCTCGAGGAGGCCATTGACCGCGTCATCGCCGGCCCCGAGCGAAAGACTCGCATTCTCTCCGAGGACGAGAGGAAGGTGATCGCCTACCACGAGACCGGTCACGCCCTGGTCGGCTATGCCCTTCCCAACTCAGACCCCGTGCACAAGATCACCATCGTCTCCCGCGGTCGGTCGCTGGGGCACACCCTGGCGCTCCCGACCCACGACAAGTACCTGTCACGGCGCAGCGAGCTGGTCGATCGTCTCGCCATGCTGCTCGGCGGTCGCACCGCCGAGGAGCTGATCTTCTCCGACCCCTCCACCGGCGCAGCCGACGACATCGAGAAGGCGACCCAGATCGCCCGGCGCATGGTCATGGAGTACGGCATGAGCGACGCGCTGGGCCCCATGCAGTACGGCAAGCCCAACGGAGAAGTCTTCCTGGGACGTGACTACTCGCGCCAGCAGGACTACTCCGATGAGGTGGCGGCGTTCATCGACGCCGAGGTGCGCAAGATGATCACCGCCGCTCACGAGGAGGCCCGGACCATCCTCGAGCACCACCAGGACGCAATGGAGCGGATGGTCGAGGCTCTGCTCGAGAAGGAGACAGTCGACCGCGAAGAGGTGGCGGAGATCTTCGGCGATGTGCCCAAGTGGGAGCACACACTCGACGGCACTCTCCGCATCAAGTACCCGGATAACCCGATCCTCCCTCAGACCCACCCCGACATCGCCGCCGCGGTAGAGAAAGAAGAGGAGACCGAAGAGGTCACCGAGTCCCTCAGACTCGAGCGAAAGCTGCCACGCACCAAGGGCCGGCCCGCCGAGGCATAGCCTTGTGCTGCGAACCCGGGATTCCTGGGACCACATATGGGCCGAATCCGCTGAACTTGGTGTCGAGATTCTTCAAGATGAGCGGATTTGGGTCAAATACGGCCTGAGCAACCCCGGGTTCGGGAGTCTCGCAACCCTCGTTCACTCCTGGTAGATGGTGAAGTTGCCCGAGACCAGCTTGGCCCGGATCGACATCTGACGTTCGGGTGGCTTGCCACGGGGCCCGGTCTCGGGGAGGCGGAGCTTGCCGGACAGAAGTGTCACGTCGAGGTCGACGTTGGTGCCTGTCGGAATTCCCAGGTCGATGTCTCCCGACATCGCCTTGAAGTTGGCGCTCCGACCCTCGAACCGGGTGATGTAGGCATCTCCTGAGGCTGTGTTCATCTCGATGGTGGCGTCGGTTCGCTCGATATGCACGTCTCCGGATGCAGTCGACACGACCAACGAACCCCGCACGTCCTCCGCCCGCAGGTCGCCGGAGGCCGTGGTGAAGCGCAGGGCTCTCTCCACTCTCTCGATGTCGAGATCGCCACTGGCGGTCCTCACGACCAGCGTCTCGGCACCGTCGAGGTCGACGTCGCCGGAAGCCGTCTTGATCTCGACCTTGCCGAGGGGAAGGTCTGCTTCCACCGGGGCGGAGGCAACTGTGACCCGGAGGTCGCTTCCCGGTGGCGCCTCGACGACGACGTAGGCCGAGCCGCGGGACAACCACGATGAGTTGTTGTCGGAGGAAACCAGGATCGCGTTGCCCCGCTGCTCGACGATGAAATCGGGGGACTTGGTATCGACCTGGACGTCGACTTTCCCGCGCGGGCCTTCTTTCACTTCGACCCGACCGGATTCGAGACGGATCTCGAGATCTGGTGTCCCTTCGACCGAGAAAGTCTCGTGGATCACAGTTCGAGTGTGGTCCTGGTGTGCGAGCCGGTGGAGCGACGCTTGCGCGTCTTACTGTTGAGCAGATCGACCACGTATGAGTTGATCGAATCGCCCGACTCGTCGGCCTCTGCCGTGATCAGGTCTTTGAGGTATCCGGGTAGACGAACGGTGATGCGGGCCTCGTCGGCGTCCTCGGCACCCGGTGGTGATGGCGGCGGGGGAGGGGCGACCGCCGATGGGTCGTCCGTGACCACGAGCTCGGGATCTCCATCCACCAGTTTGATGTCGATGTTCTGAGTATCGAGCTGACTGGAGATCTCGGCCACGGCCATGGACACGACGTCCATCATCGTCTGGGTGATTGCCGGCTTGAGGGCGGCCATGAGCTGAGAGCCGGCCTCGGCGAAATCGGGGCCGGCGACCCTCAGCTGTGTCTCTACCGCCGACTCCAGGTTGGTTATTGCATGTGACAGTTGCATCAGCGGGTGCGAGGGCGGTACTGACGGACACGCTGTTCCATCAGCGCTTCGATCTCTTTGGGGGTCATGGTCACCAGCATGGCACATCTCCTATGTCAGTGTGACACCAATGTGATGTCATTGTGACGTCACCATACAGTCAAGGTGACATCATTGTCAACCCCCAGTTCGATCAGCCTCCCACCCCTCTCAAAAAGCACGCGCCACCGAACCCAGGGGCTCGGATGACGATGGGAATGCCCACGGGTCAGCTCCAGTTCCCTTCTGCAATGATCAACGGCATCGACACGGCACGTATCGAAAAGGCAGTCCGAGAGATCATCGAGGCTCTCGGCGAGGATCCCGACCGGGAGGGACTGGTCGACACCCCCCAACGCGTGGCGCGCTTCTACACCGAGGTCTTCGAAGGCATTCACAGTGATCCCGGGTCGGTTCTCGATGCCTTCTTCGGTGAGGAGCATTATCAGGAGATCGTCATGGTCCGGGAGATCCCGTTCTACTCCATGTGTGAGCATCACTTCGTCCCCTTTCATGGGCAGGCGCATGTGGCCTACATGCCCAAGGGACGTGTGACGGGGCTCTCCAAGCTCGCCCGACTGGTCGACGGGTTCGCCAGGAGACCCCAGATGCAGGAGCGTCTCACCGCGCAGATCGCCGACTGTCTCGATGATCGGTTGAATCCCCTGGGAGTACTGGTTGTCATCGAGGCGGAGCATCTGTGCATGTCGATGCGGGGGGTGAAGAAGCCCGGTGCCCTGACCGTCACCTCGGCTGTCCGCGGGATCATGGAGACCAACCCGGCAACCCGAGCCGAGGCGATGTCGCTGCTCTTCGGCACCGGCTGAACCATGCTCCCGGTCGCTGCGTCCTGGTCCATCGCCGGCGCACGCCTGGACCTGACACCCGGTGTCTTGGTGGGAGTGCTCAACGTGACACCCGACTCGTTCTCAGACGGCGGAGATTGGGTCGACCCGGTGCGAGCAGTCGAAAAAGGCGTGTCGATGACGAACGATGGTGCCGCCATCGTCGATGTGGGAGGCGAATCGACACGTCCGGGGGCCGCTCCGATCTCCCTCGATGAAGAAGCGAGCAGGGCGATCCCTGTCGTCGAAGGACTTGTTGACCGAGGAGTGGTGGTCAGTATCGACACCTACAAGGCGGAAATGGCGAGTCTCGCCATCGACGCCGGCGCATCGATAGTCAACGACGTAACCGGGTTCGAAGACCGGGAGATGATCGCGGTGGCCGCGGCCGGCGGTGTCGGGGTCGTGATCATGCACGGGCGCGGGCGAGCGCTCGACGATCGGCCGGCCGACGAGGACCCGGTCACCGAAGTGGGACACTTCCTACGGCAACGGGCGATGGGTTTGGCCGAAGCAGGCGTGGATCGGGGACGCATCGTCATCGACCCGGGGCTCGGGTTCGCCAAGCGCCACGAGCAGAGTCTTGCTCTGGTGGCTGGCGTGGACCGGCTCGCGGATGTGGGGTATCCGGTCATGGTCGGTGCCTCGAGGAAAGGTTTCCTCGCCGGGCTCACTGGAGCGGCCGACTGGGAGTCGCGCGACAGTGTCACCGCGGCGATCACCGCGCTGACATTTCTCCGTGGAGCCTGTCTTTTTCGGGTCCACGATGTTGTCAGATCGAGGGATGCGCTGAGATTGGCGGGCGCTATCGTGGCCAACCAGTAATGGGACGGATGGTTGCAGGTCTCAAGCCAAGAGGATTCACATGGGTGATATCCGATCGACTCGCTGTCTCCGACCGTGTCGGCGGCTCCGGGTTTCAACATCGTCGGGTCCGTCGCGAGGAGGAGATCACCTGGCTGGTCGAGGAGGCCGAGATCAACACGATCGTCTCCATGCTGCCGGGCAACCAGAATCTGGCCGCATACAGACAAGCCGGGATCGCTACGTACTCGGTGCCGGTTGCCAACCCCGTAGGCGATCGCGATGTGAAGAGATTCTTCACCACGCTCGATCAGGCCCTGGGCAGACGGCATGCGCGGGTCCTGATCCATCGGGAGACCATCGACGACACGATCGGTGGGCTCCTCGGGGGCTACCTGGTCGATTCGGGGTTAGTCGACGACCCGATCCTCGCCCTGGCTCTGATCCAACAGATCCTCGGCAGGGCACTGGGCCCCGAGGGGCGGTCGTTGATTCCCGAGGCCAACGGGAGTTGACCGATCGCATCGACCTGAAGGGCATCGAGGTCCTCGCCAAGCATGGCGTTCTCCAACACGAACAAGAGAAGGCCCAGGTCTTCAGGGCCGACGTGACAGTGTTCACCGACCTCAGCACCGCCGGAGAAACCGACGACCTCGACGACACGCTCGACTACTCCGAGCTGGCACTCGAGATCCGCGAGGTCATCGGCGGCGAGTCGTACAAGTTGATCGAGACTGTGGCAGCGCGTGTCGCCGAGGCAATGATGGCTCACCCCGGGGTGAAGTCGACCACGGTGACGATTCACAAGCCAGGAGCCCCCATGGACGTCGTCTTCGAGGGCGTATCGGTCACCATCGAACGGTCCCGTTGACCCGCTACGCCAT
Source organism: Acidimicrobiia bacterium (assembly GCA_035620735.1). Classification (GTDB taxonomy): domain Bacteria; phylum Actinomycetota; class Acidimicrobiia; order Spongiisociales; family ZC4RG35; genus JANQRA01. Next base: position 25,353 of record DASPGH010000132.1, read on the forward strand.
CGGTCTTGGCTCCAATCTCGGAGACCGGCTCGAGCATCTGGTCACGGCCGTGAACGAGATCTCCTCGTTCGTCGACGACTGGACCGTCTCATCCTTATACGAGACCGAGCCGGTCGGTGGTCCGGAGCAAGACCCGTTTCTGAACGCAACCATCGTGGTCGATACCGATCTCGGGCCACTCGAGCTACTGGCCCGTCTTCAGGAGATCGAGCAGACCCATGGTCGGGAGCGGAACGTGAGATGGGGCCCAAGAACCCTCGACCTCGACCTCCTCGCTTCCAGCGGCGAGCCACATCGGGACGAGCGACTCACCGTGCCGCATCCCAGGGCAGCGGAGAGGGCCTTCGTCCTCGTACCTCTGGTCGAGATCTGGCCCGACGCTCCGGTGGGAGTTGATGCCACTGCTCGTATGGCACTGCAGGACGTCGACCGGACCGGGGTGGATCGGCTCACCGGGGATTGGATCCCCCCGGTCTCCCGGACCGTGCCACGAGCTCTCGTTGCGGGCCAATTCGTGATGTTCATCTCCGCAGCTCTCGCTCTCGCCGCCGACGGGCGATTGCCGGAAGGCAAGGTCACAGCGCTGGGTGTCGTTGGTGCCCTCCTCGCCATGGGCGGTCTGATCCTCGCCTTCATCTCGGCACGTCGTCTCGGTCCATCCGTCACCCCGAGCCCGGTCCCCAAGAAGGGCGCGCACATGGTGATGAGTGGCCCATACAGGTACGCCCGTCACCCCATCTACGGCGGGATCTTCCTCGTTCTGCTCGGCACGGCGCTCTTCTTGGACAGTGTCTACGGAGTCGTCGCCTCCGTGGCAGCCCTCGTCTTCTTCTGGGCGAAGTCGACGTACGAGGAGCGGCAATTGCGCACGCGGTTCAACGGGTACCGGCACTATCGGGAGGTCGTCCACCGGCGTTTGATCCCATTCGTGATCTGACCGGTGACACGTATCTCACGCGCCTGCTAGTTTCCATACATGGTGCGAGCCAGACCTCCGCCAGACCACTCCTGTGAGTGACGAGACGACCACAACAGGAGGTAATGAATGGCCAGAAGGTCGCGAGAGCACCGCCAGGACATCCCGGGATACGACGAAAGTCGACCCACGCGCGAAGAGCGCAAACAGCAGCATCGGGCGACGAGACACGCCACCAATCAGAAGCTCCACACACTGGAAGACCCCGAGGAAGTCGTCCTTCCTCAGGAGAGGCGAACCAGGAACAACGAGACGGGCAACGGAGACCATGAGCCCGGTAAGCGTCGTTTCCGGGTGTGGAAGACCAAGTTTTGGAAACGCCGGGATGACTACCGCGACGAGAAGGCAGCCCTCGACTCCAATTGGCCGGTGATCACACCGAATCAACTGCAAGAGGAGTAACCAACCGCCGGGTCGCGGTCTGAGGGGAATCTCGGGCTGGCATTGAATTAGCCTCGCCGGATGCGGCGAGGACGGTATTGAGACTGGTGATCGTGGGTCCGGGAAGGGCCGGCCGGTCCATCGCGATCGCCTCCGAGCTCTCCGGCCACGAGATCGTCGGCGTCCTGGCGCGCAATCCAGGATCGACGGTCTGGCCCGATCTCTCATGGGACTCGCCCTTGCCGGAGACCGACATTGTCTTCATCGCGGTGCGCGACGACGACATTTCAGACGTCTCCGAGCAGATCTCCCCGATCGTGGGCAACGCCGGTGTCGTCGCCCACCTGTCGGGATTCACGCCGGTGCTGGTGCTCCACCATCTCCAGGAGAGAAATGTGGCGGTCGGAGGATTTCACCCCCTTGTCTCTCTTCCAGATCCCGAAACTGGCGCCGGGGCGCTCGCCGGAGGCTTTGTCGGCATCGGAGGTGACCCTCTGGCGGTCGATATGCTCACCCATCTCGGCTCCACGTTGGGGATGGAGCACTTCCGGCTCGACGACGAGGCCCGGCCGGCTTATCACGCTGCTGCTGCAGCCGCCGCCAACTTCGTGGTGGCGTCGCTGGCTGTGTCAGCAGACCTGTTCGACTCGGCGGGCATCGACCCCCGGGTCTCCAGGCCGCTCGTCGAGCGTGTTGTGGCCAACGTCTTCGACAAGGGTCCGGTGGCCTCGCTGACAGGGCCGATCGTGCGCGGTGACATCGAGACCGTCATCGGACATCTGACGGCGGCTCATGAGGTCTCGGACTATGTGGGCAGGCAGTTCAAGCTGATGGCCGAAGCTACGGCAATACGAGCCGGGCGGGAAGAGGATCTGCGCCGATGGAGGTGATCCGCACGTTCGACGAGACACGCACTCGCTACGACGGTCGGGTTGGCCTCGTCCCCACACTCGGCTACTTCCACGAGGGCCACCTGCGGCTGATGGACATACTTCGAGACCAGTGCGACACGCTGGTCGTGTCGCTTTTCGTGAACCCGACCCAGTTCAACGAGACAGAGGACTTCGAGGCCTATCCCCGGGACGAGAGGCGTGATGGTGCTCTGGCCGCGGAGCACGGTGTCGACCTTCTGTTTGCTCCCGCTGTGGAAGAGGTCTACCCCGGCCCGTCGATAACGACCGTTGAGGTGATCGGAGTGACCGACGAGATGGAGGGCCGGCATCGCCCCGGTCACTTCAAGGGTGTGGCCACGGTCGTTGCCAAGCTCTTCGCCGGGCTTCAGCCTGACGTCGCCATGTTCGGTCGAAAGGATGCCCAACAATTGGCAGTGCTGGAGGCGATGGTGCGCGACCTGCGATTCCCCATCGAAATAGTGGAAGCCCCGATCATCAGGGAGCCCGACGGTTTGGCCCTGTCGAGCCGAAACGTTCGCCTTGATGGGACGTCCCGGTACGCCGCCCTGGCCATTTCACGCGGGTTGTTCCAGGCGGCCGAGCAGGTCGACGCCGGAGAGCGGCGTGGGGAGCGGCTGGAGACAACCGTGCAGCGGTCGATGAAGGGCCTCGAGGTCGACTACGTGAAGCTGGCGTCCCAGGAGACAATGAAGCCCATCGAAACCCTCGACCGACCCGCGGTCCTTGCTGCCGCCGCACACGTGGGTGGGGTCCGGCTCATCGACAACGTCGCCTTCGACATGGTCGATGGTCGTCCCGTACCGGATCGGGGCATTCTCCTCGACGAGCCGAGCAGTTTGACGGCCCTGCCATGATCGTTGACCCGACATGACTGAGAACCCAGAGACCGGCGAGGACCGGCTCATCGAAGGACGACGCCACAAGCACGACCGGGCGTTGGCTGCCGGCGGATATCCCCATCGTTTCGACCGGTCCCACCTGGCGGCCGAACTCCAGGAGCGATACTCCGATCTTGGCCCGGAGCAGGAGACCGGCGACCGGGTCGCCGTGGCCGGCCGTCTCATGCTGCACAGGTCGTTCGGGAAGCTCCAGTTCGGCACACTTCAAGACGTCAGCGGAACCATCCAGCTGTTCGTCGACGAGCGAGTCGCCGGTGACGCCGCCGAGGAGTTCGCCGAGTACGACCTCGGTGACTGGGTCGGTGCCTCAGGTGTCGTGATGACCACCAAGAGGGGGGAGCTGAGCGTCAAGGTCGACGAGCTGATCCTGCTGCAGAAGGCTCTGCGACCCCTGCCCGACAAGTGGCACGGTCTCGTGGATGTCGAGCAACGGAGCCGACGGAGGTACCTCGACCTCATGGTCAACGAGGAAGCCCGTCGTGTCGCGATGACAAGGGCGAGGGTCATCTCAGAGCTGCGCACACAGTTCGAGTCGAGGGGGTTCATCGAGGTGGAGACGCCAGTCATGCTCAGCCAGGCCACGGGCGCTCTCGCCCGCCCGTTCGTTACTCATCACAACGCTCTCGACCTCGACCTCCAACTACGCATCGCCACCGAGCTGTACCTGAAGCGGCTGGTGGTGGGTGGCCTGGAGAAGATCTTTGAGATCGGCAGGATCTTTCGCAACGAGGGCATCGACTCCACCCACAACCCGGAGTTCACGATGCTCGAGGCCTATCAGGCCCTGGCCGATTACGAGGACATCATGAATCTGGTCGAGGAGGTCTTCGTTGCCGTCGTCGAGACCGCAGCCGGCACTCTCCTCCCGACGTACAAAGAGCGCCGGCTCTCGTTCGGCTCGCCGTTTCGGCGGGTCACCCTCGCCGACCTGGTGTCTGAGTTCGTGGAGAGGGATGTGTCACTCGACTCCGACCCGGACGAGCTCTCCACGCTCCTCTCCGACCGTGGGGCGCCGGTTCCGGACGGCGGGGGCACCGGGAAGCTTCTCTTCGAGCTGTACGAGCTGGCACATCGCGAGATCTGGGACCCGACGTTCGTGACCGACTTCCCGACCGAGGTTTCCCCGCTCTCCCGGAAGCGGGAGGACGAGGAGCGGCTCACCGAGCGATTCGAGCTGGTAATCGCCGGAGCCGAGTACTGCAACGCGTTCTCCGAGTTGAACGACCCCGACGACCAGTTGGCGAGGTTCGAGACTCAGGCCGCCGCCCGCACTGCCGGAGACGAAGCGGCTCACGTTATCGACTACGACTATGTCGAGGCGCTCGAGTACGGACTGCCGCCAACGGGTGGTCTGGGAATCGGAGTCGACCGGCTGGTGATGCTCCTCACCGACCAACCCCACATCCGCGAGGTCATCCTGTTCCCCACGCTGCGTCCGGAACCCTGACCACCGTTCTGTGGAGGCTTGGCGCGACTTATTCGCGTCTTGACTCCACAGAATGGTTGAAGACTGCTCGAGCGGGCAGAGTCGATTGCATCGAACTCCAACTCGATCTCATCGAGCGGCGTCGACCCGCTCCAACAGGTAAACGCCGAGACCTTCCAGGATCGACTTCGGCTTCGATTTGGGGAGGGTGGCGAGCGCCGACTCGGCGATCGTGAGACGGGTCCTGGCCGTGTCGAGGGCGATGTCGATGTGACCCCCCCTCTTGATGAGGTCGATGACCTCGGCGACAGTCTCGTCGTCGTAGGGATGTCCCGACTCGAGCAATTCCCTGACCCGCTCTCCGTCGGGTCCCTTCACCGCTCGCAGCACGGGGCCGGTGAATGTCCCTTCACGAATGTCCGAGCCCGCCGGCTTGCCGATGGTCTCCTCATCGGCGACGAGATCGAGGGCGTCGTCGGCGATCTGGAAGACCATGCCCACCTCGAATGCCCAGGTGGACAGGGCCTCGACTGTCTTCTTGTCGGCTTCGGCTGCCATGGCGCCGAGCCGTGCCGACGTGCGTATCAACGATGCGGTTTTCCCCCCGATCACCTGCTGGTAGTCGTCGAGGGTGTGGGTGAGGTCGTCCGCGAGTTGCAGCTCACGAGTCTGACCTTCGACCAACTCGGCATATGTGGCGGCGAGCAATCTGACGGATTCCTGGCTGAGGTGTGTTGCCGCGACTTCAGAGGCGCGAGCCATGAGAAAGTCGCCGGCGAGGATGGCGATCGTGTTGGTCCAGTTGGCATTCGCGGAGGTGGCCCCACGCCGGGTTGCCGCCTCGTCGATGACATCGTCGTGGTATAGAGATCCGACATGGATCAACTCGACGGCCACGGCGGCCTCGACCGGTCGCCCGCTCTCGGCATCCCCGAATTCGGCGGCGAGGAGGGCGAGGAGTGGGCGAAACCGCTTGCCCCCTGCCAGCAGGAGATGTTGGGCGATTTTGGTCAGATACGGGTCGTCTGCGGTCGACGCCTCGAGCAGCCGCTCCTCGACGACATTCAATTTCTCCCAAATTCGGGGAATACCGACAAGACTTTGGAGGTCTTTCATTTGTGACGATGCTATTACGTCACGGGAGGCACCCAACCTCGAAAGAGGATGATGATGGCGATGAAGACGGCGCAGATTGAGATGAGGGTCTGTTCCCAGCCGATGTTAAAATCGCATATGCCAGGCTCAGGAGCAGCGAATGTTTGAACGCTTTACTGACCGGGCCCGAAGGGTTGTCGTACTGGCCCAGGAAGAGGCCCGGTTTCTAAACCACAACTACATCGGGACCGAGCACATCCTGTTGGGTCTTCTCAATGAGGGCGAGGGGATCGCGGCACAAGCGCTCGAATCCCTCGACATCGATCTCGCATCGGTCCGCGACGAGGTCGTCAAGATCATCGGTCAGGGCCAGCAGTCCCCATCGGGTCACATCCCCTTCACACCCCGGGCCAAGAAAGTCCTCGAGCTCTCCCTGCGGGAGGCACTCCAGCTCGGGCACAACTACATCGGGACCGAGCACATCCTGTTGGGCCTCATCCGAGAAGGTGAGGGTGTGGCAGCTCAGGTTCTGCAACAGCTTGGCGCCGAGCTGCAGAAGGTGCGCCAGACCGTCATTCAGCTTCTCTCCGGTCCCGGTGGCTCAGAGGAGCAACAGCCCAAGGCAGCTGGTGCGGGCGGCCGGGAGTCGAGCTCTTCCGGATCGACCGTCCTCGACCAGTTCGGGCGCAATCTCACCCAATCAGCCCGTGAGGGCTCTCTCGACCCCGTCATCGGCCGCACGCGTGAGATCGAGCGGGTCATGCAGATCCTTTCCCGTCGCACCAAGAACAACCCGGTCCTCATCGGTGAGCCAGGCGTGGGAAAGACAGCAATCGTCGAGGGTCTCGCTCAACGAATCGTCTCCGACGAAGTGCCCGAGAATCTCAAAGGCAAGAACCTCTACACCCTCGACCTGGGGGCGTTGGTCGCCGGTTCCCGGTACCGCGGCGACTTCGAGGAGCGGCTCAAGAAGGTGTTGAAGGAAATCAAGAGTCGTGGCGACATCATCCTGTTCATCGATGAGATCCACACTCTCGTTGGTGCCGGGGCCGCTGAAGGCGCCATCGACGCCGCCTCGATCCTCAAGCCGATGCTCGCTCGTGGCGAGCTGCAGACTGTCGGCGCCACCACACTCGAGGAGTACCGGAAGTACCTGGAGAAGGATTCCGCCCTCGAACGTCGTTTTCAGCCCATCCAGGTCGAAGAGCCATCACTCACCGACACCATCGAGATCCTGAAAGGCTTGAAAGACCGTTACGAGGCGCACCATTCGGTGCGTTTCACAGACCAGGCCATCGTGTCAGCGGCGAATCTCGCAGACCGCTACCTGGCCGACCGCTTCTTGCCGGACAAGGCCATCGACCTGATCGACGAAGCCGGATCCCGGATGCGGATCCATCGCAAGAGCGATGTGCCCGAGATCGTCGAGATCGACGACAAGATCGCCGGCGTCCGCAAGGACAAGTCCGAGGCCGTGGGCAGCGAGAACTACGAGCGGGCCGCCAGTCTGCGTGACGAGGAGCGGACTTTGCTCCTCGCCCGTGCCGAGCACGAGTCGGGCAACATGGACTCCGGCTGGGTCATCGACGAGGAGGAGATCGCCGAGGTATTGGCCCAGTGGACCGGCATCCCGGTGCATCGTCTCACCGAGGAGGAGACCGCCCGTCTCGTCCACATGGAAGACGAGCTTCACAAGCGGATCATCGGCCAGCACGACGCCATACAGGCCGTCTCCAAGGCGATCCGGCGTACCAGGGCAGGTCTCAAGGATCCCCGTCGCCCCTCCGGGTCGTTCATCTTCCTCGGGCCATCGGGTGTCGGTAAGACCGAGACCGCCAAGGCACTGACCGAGTTCCTGTTCGGTCAGGAGGACGCCTTGATCCAGCTCGACATGTCGGAGTACATGGAGAAGCACACGGTCAGCCGTCTGGTCGGCTCGCCGCCCGGGTATGTCGGCTACGACGAGGGCGGCCAGCTCACCGAGGCCGTTCGGCGCAAGCCGTTCTCGGTGGTGCTCTTCGACGAGATCGAGAAGGCTCATCCCGACGTCTTCAACACTCTTCTCCAGATCCTGGAGGAGGGTCGTCTCACCGATGCGCAGGGCCGCACGGTCGACTTCAAGAACACCGTGATCATCATGACCTCGAACCTGGGCACGCGCGATCTGCACAAGAAATCCGTTGGGTTCCACATGGAAGACCAGCAGATGACCTACGACCACATGAAGGAACGGGTCACCGATGAGCTCAAGAAGCACTTCCGGCCCGAGTTCATCAACAGGCTCGACGAGATCATCGTCTTCCATGAGCTGGAGATGGACGAGCTCAAGCAGATCGTCGACCTCATGCTGTCGAGGGTCCGGGACCAGCTGGCCAATCAGCAACTCGACCTGGCTCTCACCGACGCCGCCAAGGAGTATCTCGGGACGCAGGGATACGACCCCGAGCTCGGGGCCAGACCATTGCGTCGCGCCATCCAACGGCTTCTGGAGGACCCGCTCTCCGAGCGGGTGCTGCTCGGTGAGTTCAAGGCGGGAACCACGATCGTCGTCGACTTCGACACCGAGCACGATGAGCTGACGTTCGACGGAATCGCGTCTCC
>DASPGH010000133.1:0-2742 GCA_035620735.1 Acidimicrobiia bacterium
GAGGTAATCCATCGCGTCTTCGATCTCGACGCGGTGTGCAAGTGAGAAGGCGGCAGCCTCCGACGCGGGCAGAACCCGTGCAATTTCTGGGTCGTGTAGATCCCAGCCTTCCTCGGTCGTGTGCCGGAGCCGCTCAAGGAACGACGGGATCACGCGAACGTCGTCGAGACCGAGCGGCCCCCCGTCTCGGACCTTTCTGGGGGCGGCTGGGACGTCGGGCATGACTCTGTCCAGAACATCGGTCTGAGCTTCCTGCCAGATTGCCATCGTCCTCTCCCGCGCCGTAGTGTCAGGGGTGTCTCAGAACGTTCGCGGCTTACTCCGGAGCGGCCGAAGGCCGCGCAGGCGGAAGCCGTTTTAGTATCTGCTGTGGCGCTTCCTCACGTCATTTCCCGCCCATCACCCCTGCCTCCAACCTCTCGCTTCTTGACCCGGAACATCCCGAACCACATCTTACTGGTAAGATAACAGCCAGGGAGATCCCAATGGTTCAGCCTGCCACCACCAAGCTTTCTTCAAAGGGACAAGTCGTCATTCCCGAGGAGATCCGGCGCCGCCTCGGCCTCGAGCCCGGCGCCCAGTTCGTCGTCGTCGGCGAGGGCGATGTCGTCGTCTTCAAGGCCCTCAAGGCTCCCCGCCTCTCCGACTTCGGTCGACTTCTCGACCAGGCTCAGGCTGCTGCTTCCTCCGTCGGCCTCACTGAACGCGACGTCCAAGACGCCATTCAGCAGGTCCGCTCTGCGAAGTGAGAGCCGTTCTCGACACCAACGTTGTCATCTCCGGCATCTTCTTTGCCGGGTGCTGTGGTCCCGTTTCCCTTCCCCTCCTGCATCAATCGTCCCACACAGGGAGTCCACCTCGCGCGGGCCGACCCACACACCTTCTCTAGCACTAGTCGTGCTGTTATGTTGCAACCATACACAGTCCGTGTACCCGGAGGACCCATGGCTCAGAGAACCACCCGATTCAACGTCCAATTGGACGAACGCCACGCCATGAAGCTCCACGAGCTTGCCGAGAGAACCCATATGAACCCGGGGACCCTGGCTCGTTCGCTCCTGAGCACAGCTCTTGAACAGGCTGGGCCGACTCCCGCATCCATCATCGAACTCCTCGACGCAATTCCTGGTGCCTTCGAGCGTGCACAGCAAGGACTGCGTGAAGCGAAGGCCGGGCAGGGAATTCCTCTGGACGAGTTCTGAGCCGTGGCGAAGGTCGTCATTGCCCCGGCTGCCGCAGCCGATCTAGTGTAGTGCCGCCAAAGTCCTATTGCCTTTGCGGACTTTGGCGAGGATGCGGTGGACGGTGGCGGTCCACACGAAGGGACGTGGAGCGCGGTTGCGGCCTTCGATGTATCGAGATATCGCGTCGACGAGTTCGGCGACGCTGTTCACGGCGAGGCGCTTGAGCTGGCGTTGGCTGAGGTCGCGGAAGAAGCGCTCGACGAGGTTCAGCCACGATGACGAGGTGGGTAGGAAGTGGAAATGGACCCGAGGATGCCGCTCGATCCAGGCCTGGACCTTGGGGTGTTTGTGGGTGGCGTAGTTGTCGAGGATGAAGTGGAGATCGAGCTCCCGATCGGTCTGCTGTTCGACGCGGCGGATGAAGCGGAGGAACTCCTGGTGTCGATGCCGCGGGAGGCACTCATGGATGACCTCGCCGGTGGCGACATCCAGGGCGGCGAAGAGGGTCGTGGTACCGTGCCGCTTGTAGTCGAAGGTCAGCGTACCCGCTCGGCCCTTCTTGAGCGGAAGACCGGGCTGGGTGCGGTCGAGCGCCTGGATCTGGCTCTTCTCATCGAAGGAGAACACGATCGCCCGCTCGGGCGGGGAGATGTAAAGGCCGACGACGTCGCGGAGTTTCTCTACGAACTGAGGGTCCTTGGAGAGCTTGAAGTACTGGACCCGATGGGGCTTGATGCCATGGGCCCTCCAGATCCGACCGACCTGGCTGTGATGCAGCCCCGTCTCGGTCGCCATGAGGCGCTGGCTCCAGTGCGTCCCCTCAGGCGGTGCCTCGTGCAGCGTTTTTCGGATCACCTTGGCCTCGACCCCATCCGTCACGGTGCGAGGTCGGCCGGAGCGGGGACGATCCTCTTGGATGCCGTTGATCCCACCCGCCTCGTAGCGGTCGAGCCACCGCTGCACGGTGAGCCGGCTCGTGCCAATCTCCTCACCGATGACGTGGGCAGCTTTGCCCTCAGCCGAGCCCAGCACGATGCGGGCTCGCTCGACAAGCCGCTGGGGCGTCGTACGCGAGCGAATCCACTGCTCGAGCGTCCGGCGATCGCCCCGACGGAGTTGGATCCTGCGTGCAGGTTTGGCCATGCCGGAGAAGATACATCTCGGGCCCACAATTAGCTATGGTACTTTAGCGCCACTACACTAGATGGCCTCATTGGCGAACTCAACCTCCCCAACGACACCCGGTCACGCGTGCGGAGCCGCCTCGAGCAACTGGTCGACCTCCCCGAAAGCGGCGAGGCATTGTCAGGCCGGTGGCACGGCTTCAGATACATCCTCGGGCCTTGGAGTTGGATGCTCATCCTCTTCGCCTATGACGAAGCCGCTGGCCAGGTCGCCGTCGTAACCATTCAAGACGCCCGCAGGGCACAATCCGCCACCTCACACCGATGACGCGCCTCGGGGTCTTTTCTTCCGTATGCCTGGTGCCTTCGAACATCCCTGCTTCCTACGTAAGCAGACCTTCGCTCTCCCTCCCAGGGACCATGGCAGATAACGT
>DASPGH010000134.1:0-12748 GCA_035620735.1 Acidimicrobiia bacterium
ATCTACCTGATCTACCTGGCAGCGCTCTACGTATAGCGAGCAGTGCTTGAAGTGCTGTTACCGCGCCCTTCATGAGACGGTCGTTATCCGCTCAAGAATGTTGATCTGGGTGTTGGCCACTCGAGTGCCGGTCTGGCGCCTTGTGACCCGTTCGGTCTCAATGCTGCAGGCACGTGCCTGGAGAAATCACGTCAAGCCGCAACTCCCGTGGGTCGGTATCGCAGGGCGATCGCCCCCGACCGGAACTCGTGGCGATCCACGAGCTCGAGCTGGATGCGCTCGCGCAGACCGGCGAGCAACGTCGGCCCGTGTCCGGCAAGGACCGGCTGCACAACGAACTCGTACTCGTCGATCAGTCCCAGATCTGCCAACGCCAGGGGGAGCGTCACGCCACCCACCCACAGGCCTTCGCCTGACTCGTGCTTCAGCCGCTGAACCGCTTGCCCCAAGTCGCCTCGCACCAGCTCGGCATTCCAATCGACCCCGCTCAGTGTGCTCGACACGACGTACTTCTTTGCCCGGTCGATGGTCTCGGCGAACGGGATCTCCCACTCACCCATCCACTCAGGCCACGTGCCCGTGGCCGGCTGCCGCCACGCCGACTCCATCATCTCGTACGTCACCCGGCCGAATAGCAGGGCATCTGCTCGTTCCATCTCAGCGGTCCAGTAGCGCATCGACTCCTCGTCCGGGGGGAGCCCTGCCTCGTGATGGCAGCAGCCGTCGAGCGTGACGTTGATCGAGTATCGAAGTGATCTCATCTCGTTGCTTCCTTGATGCGCGCCACGCGTTCACTGGACTGTGCCCAGATGACTGCCGGCGCCATTTTCTTTCTCATCAGCGCTCCGATCGCACCCAGTCAAAGCTGGGATCGCCACCAGCCAGCGACGACCTGCGTGCGTGTCGGCCATAACGGTGATTCTCCCATGAGAACCTGTAATGACTGTTGATGGTGATGCGAGCGCATGCGTGCCGCTATGCGCTGTCAGAGATGTTGGCGTTAGCAGCGCAGAATTGATGTTCTGTACTGCTATCAAGGATCGACTACGACGGAACTCCGCTGTTGTCGGGTCTACCTCTCTTACGTCCTGAGCCGACCTGAGCTGAATACCGTTGACCCTGAGCCGATCTTCGGGCGCGGAGAGATCGTACGGGCGCCACCTGCGGGCTCGTTTAGTAGGCTTGGCGGTGTCGGCCTTTCAAGGAGGCTGCGAGTCTTGTCGTCGCATCATCCCTCGGGATCGCTGATTCGTGGACATCGGTCCAAGTCAGTAACGGCGTTCGTTATCTTCGGCGCGACGGCAGTGTTCTCTTCTGCTTGTGTTTTGGGTCCTTCGCGTTCGCTGCAGGTTTCGATTACTGAGGGTCAATGGTCAATCGAGCCAGAGGTAATAGGCGACGCAGCAACGTTGACCTTTGTGTTTGTGAATCGCGGATCTGACACCCATCATCCGATAGTTCTCGCTACCTCTCAGAGCCCGGAGCGCGTGGCGGAGACCCTTGTGGAACGTGGTACCGCCGGTCTCGTAATCGAACTGGTGACTCCTGACCTTCCCAGCAATTTCAATCTCCTGCCTGATATCGCTGAGGAAGGTCATTTTCACCCGGGCGAGAACCTAGATCTTCCGGCCGATGCGTTGTTGCATGAGGCCGACGATGGGGAGACTGTCGGTTTCCTCTTTACTGATGCAGTTGCTCCGGGCACTGAAAGCAGTAAGTCGGCTACGGCAGGTCAGGAGGGCGACACGTTCGGCCAGAGGACGACCTTCGTCGTCCTGTGCATGAACCTTGAACATGATGCTCGCGGAGAATACGCGGTCTTCGAACTCGTCCCCTGAATACCGCACAGATCACTCGCCTCAGAGTCAACTCGAGCAAGCTGAGGTGCGCGCTATCCGGCCATATACGCTGCTCAAACGTCGATCGGATCTGCGTCGATGCGAACGGTCGCTCCCCGGTCACGCCAGCGCCCAACCAGGCCTCGTAACTCGAGTCGGGCCTCGCCCAACTTGCCGGTGAGCAGCCAACGTTGGCCGTCTTCGACCGGCATGGGGCCGAGCACGGCTGCCCCGAGCTCTTCCAGGCCCGTCAGACTCTCCCCCACATCTTCAGGCACCTCACCACGGGTCTCCAGGGCGATCATCTCGGATGAAGGCGGAAAGCCCTCGCGGGCACGCTCCACGAGGACACGCTCCAAGTAGGGAATCGGGTCACCTCGACGTAGCGTCGTCACCAACAAGGAATCCGGCCGGGATGTCTGAAGCATCAGCCTCGATCCCTTTCCCGGGGTCAGCACCGATGCCAGACGGGCGAGCTGGCGAAGTGCCTCCTCGCTGGTCCGGTACCCGGTACCGATGAGCATGCCATCCACGTCCGCCGCCACAGTCAGACCAACATCGCCCAATCCAGCAAGGTCTCTTTCAGTCCCGACAGTCACCAGGGAGTTGGAGGGGTGGACGGCTGCTGGCGTCCCCGGCAACCTCCGGTTGAGCTCCGTGACCAGCCGTTCGGGGACTGTCCCCATCTCCTCGAATTCCACTCCCCGACACCTCCGACACGGTCCTGTCTTGGTACCGCACCTCGGGCATACCACAACACGTCCGAGACGAGCGCCACATGAGCCACAGGTCCTCAGCAGGCGGCAGTTGGTGCATCTGGTCGAAGCGAACCCGACCCGGCGATGGGTGAAGACGAACGTCCGGTTGTCGGCTTCGACCATGGCCGAGATGGCGGCCAGCGTCCTGACGGCGAGAAACCCGGATCCCGGCTGGTCGTCGGAGCGGTCGATCACCTCGACCAGGGGCCAGGCCCGGTTGAATGGCTTGACGACCTCGGCTCCCGAAGCCAGCAGCTCCACGCCTGGGGTGGGTCCGTGGAAGACCAGATTGAAGCCCTCGAGACGGCTTCGCTTGATGATCAGATCTCGCACGTGGATCGTCGGGGTCTGACGGTCCTTCATCGCCCGCCGGCTCTCCTCCAGCACGATGCACAGCCCGAGACCAACGATGTGCCATGCGGCCGTCTTTGGGGTCCCGATGACCAAACGCGGCGGAACCTGAGCGGCCTCCCACGCCTGGGTGTCGCCCGCATCGTCCTCACCATCGACAATCGCCACGAGCTCACCCCAGATCTGACGCGCCTCCTCCGCTATCGCACCCACCTCGACCGCCGAGGCCGCCACCACCAGCACCGATCGTCGCGCCTGCAGCAGCGGTCCTAAAGCTCGCAGAAAGCTCAAGTCGTGCCAGTTGGCGGCGACGGCCGTCACCGGGTTGGTGCGGCCCGCTGCAGACCTCGCCACGACCTCCTTGAAGGGAGAGTCGAAGGTCCCTGTGTCGTCAGGAGTCGCCTCGCGTGGCGTCTTCCGTGGGAGGTTCGGTGGAGTGGCGCGCGACAGAAGGGTCGACACCGGGGCCACATAGTGCTGGGCCGCCCAGATGAGACTCTGCAGCTGTGGCCCATCGAAGACTGGCCATTCCCCGGATATCCCGGCGATGTCTTTCAGCATGCCGGGACGATCATCGGAGAGATCCACGACCCAGCCACGAACCCGTCGCCCTGACAGCGGAACACGGACTATCGAGCCAATCGCGAGGTCGGGGCCGAGATGGTCGGGAATCGAATACCAGAAGCCGTCGTCGACGGAAAACGAAGCGACGTCAGGGACTACCCGGGCGGCCCGGGTCACACGCCGGCGGCGCGCTTGATGTCGTTGACCTTGTCCAACTGCTCCCAGCTGAACTCAGGCCGACCGAAATGACCGTAGGCTGCGGTGGCAGCGAACACCGGACGGGTGAGCCCGAGGGTCTCGATGATGGCCGCCGGTCGAAAGTCGAACACCTCAGCGACGATGGTCTCGATTCGCTCCGGAGCCAACGCCTCGGTGCCGAAGGTCTCCACCGATATCGAGAAGGGCTCCGCCTGGCCGATGGCGTAAGAGAGCTGGATCTCCAGCTTGTCGGCCACGCCGGCGGCAACGAGGTTCTTGGCCGCCCAGCGAGCGGCGTACGCAGCGGACCGATCGACCTTGGTGGCGTCCTTTCCGCTGAACGCTCCGCCGCCATGCCGGGCGTAACCACCGTAGGTGTCGACGATGATCTTGCGGCCGGTCAACCCGGTGTCGGCAACGGGTCCCCCTATCTCGAAGCGCCCGGTCGGGTTGAAAATGAACTCGGCGCCATTGGCCAAGAACCCCTCCGGGATCACTTCCTTCACAACGGTCTCGAAAACGTCATCCCTCATCAACATCTGATCCTGATGCGGACCGTGGTGGGTCGATATCAAGATCTTCTCGACCGACACCGGCTCTCGACCTTCATAACGGACCATCACCTGGGTCTTGCCGTCGGGTCGGAGGTAATCGAGTTGGCCCTTCTTGCGTACGTCGGACAGACGCTCGGCGAGGCGATGAGCGAGCTGGATCGGCATCGGCATCAACGAGTCGGTCTCGTCGACGGCGAAGCCGAACATGATGCCCTGATCTCCCGCCCCCAGGGCGTCGACGCCTTGGGCGATGTCGGGGCTCTGCTCGTGGACGCGATTCTCCACCGTGATGCTGTCTGCCGCGAAGTCCGGGTCGAAGCCGTCATATCCGATTCTGTCCACCGTCTCCCGGACAATCGCCTCGATGTCCAGCTCGCTGCCGATGCGGACCTCGCCACCCACCACGGCGACACCGGTGGTGACGAAGGTCTCACAGGCGACCCGGGACTCCGGGTTGAGGGACAAGGCGGCGTCGAGCACCGAATCTGACACCGCGTCGGCGACTTTGTCGGGGTGTCCCTCAGTGACCGACTCTGACGTGAAGAAGTGGGTTCGCATCGAGGAGCGAGGTTAACCCTTGCGGGCCACGACCTCCATGACGCGGTCGAGCAGTCGCGAGGCAACCTCGCCCTTGCTCAAGACCGGCCATGAATCGGTCGCGCCCTCACGATCGATCAGCACCACCCGGTTGGTGTCCGTTCCGAAGCCGGAACCGGGTTCGCTCACATCGTTGTACACGAGGAGATCGACTCCCTTGCGCTTCGCCTTGCCGACGGCTCGTTGCACGTCGCCCGTTTCGGCGGCGAATCCGACCACGATCGGGGCCGGCTTCCGGGCCACGACCGAGGCCAGGATGTCGGGGTTCGGGGCGAGCTGGATCGAGTCGAGACCCTCGGAGCGGGGAAGCTTCGTTTCGCTGGGAGCGACGGGGCGAAAGTCGGCAACGGCCGCCGCCATCACCGCGATGTCGGTGTCGACACTCTCCACGGCTTCCAACATCTCCTGGGCGGTCTCGACCCTGACGCTCTTCACCGCGGGGTGCACCGGGAGGTCGGAGGTGGTGACCAACGTCACGTTGAGTCCGCGTCTAGCGGCTTCGTTGGCGATGGCGTGGCCCATCTTCCCGGACGAACGATTGCCCAGGTACCGCACCGGATCGACCGGTTCGCGTGTTCCCCCTGCGGTGACCAGAAGCCTCCTTGCGTCTGCCGGCGGGGAGAGCAGACGCTCGATCGCCTCCATGATGTCCTCGGGCTCGGAGACCCGGCCGACACCCGAGTCGCCACCGGCGAGGGCACCTTCTTCCGGCCCTATGAACTCATAGCCGTCGGCGGTGAGGGTCTGAATGTTTCGCCGGGTCGCCGGGTGCTCCCACATCTCGGTGTGCATCGCCGGAGCGAGGAGGACTGGCGATTGTGTGGCGAGGAGTGTCGCCGACACGAGGTCGACCGACATCCCCGTGGCGAGTCTCGCCAAAGTCGCTGCTGTGGCGGGAGCGACCACGACCAGTTCGGCCCAGCGGGCCAGCTCGGTGTGCGGCGACACCGAGTCGTCCCCGAACAACGTCGTGTGAGGCTGGTTGCCGGTTATGGCGGCGAAGGTCTGGGGCCCTACGAACTCGAGCGCAGATTCGCTGAGGATGACGCGAACGTCGACGTCGGCCTCGACGAGACGACGAGCCAGATAGGCGGATTTGTAGGCGGCGACACCTCCGGTGACGGCGAGAAGGACCCGCCGACCGCCAAGCATCTATTCCTCTACGGTCTCGACCGCGACCTTGCCCTCAGCGATCTCCTCCATGGCAATGGTGAGGGGCTTGCGAGAGAGCGAGTGCACCTGTGGTGGCACGAACTCACCGTATCCGACACCGAGCTGGTGAAAATAGCTGTTGATCTGCCGGGCGCGGCGAGAAGACACGACGACCGTGGCGAAACGGTTGCCGATCTGATCGATGACATCTTCGAGCTTCATGATTCCTTCGCGGGTGGGAACTGCGAGCTACCAGACTACCCCACCGAGGCGGGCTTTCCAGATTCCTCCCGCCGCACATAGTCGACGATCTCCTGAACGACCTGGCCAATCGGGAGCTCCGAGGTGTCGACGACGAGGTCGTAATGGTCGTGGTCGCCATAGTCGACCCCGTAGTAGTCGCGATAGCGTTTCACTTCCGAAGCCGTCCTCGACTCGATGGCGCGTCTCGTTGCTTCGAGGTCGATGTTCTCTCGCTCAGATCCTCGCTTCGCTCCGTAGATGCGCTCTGCGGCTACCTCGGGACGCACCTCGAGAAAGACCTTGATCGACGCCGGCAGGAAATGCCAGCCGAGTCTGGCGTCGATCACGAAGTCGTCGCTCTCCTGCCCGAGACGTACCGTGCGAGCATCGATCTCCCGGTCGATCTCCGACCTCTTTTCGGCCGAGCGCGACAGCTCTAGGATCGACAGGCCTCGTTCCTCGGCCATCTCCCGCATGAAGTCTCCGGCCGATGCGTGTCTCAATCCCAGGGCCTCTGCCGCACGGGTGGCGACTGCGCTCTTACCGGAACCGGGGCGACCTGAGATGGTGATGATCACGAGTGCTGATGTAGCACCTAGCTGAACTCTGCGATCAGAGCTTCTTTCTGATTGTCTCCGAGCCCACGAATGCGCCGGTTCTCAGCGATGCCTATCGACTCCATCAGTCGCTTCGCTTTGATCTTGCCGGTCCCCGGCATCGACGCGATCAGCGACTCGACCTTCAGACCGGCGACGAGGTCGTCGTTCTCTGCTTTCTCGAATAGCTCCGAGATACGCATCGAGCCGGTCTTGAGGAGTTCTTTGACCTCGGCGCGCACCCGGCGTGCTTCGGCTGCTTTCGCCAGAGCCGCTTTGCGCTGCTCATCGGTCAACTTTGGGGGTTGCGCCATTCCTCCTCCTAAAGGTGGTGCAATTGACCATAGCTCCGAGGGCTCATCGAATCTGCCTTATGGATTCGGTGATTTCGCGAGCTGCCCCGACCGGATCCGGCGCCCGGGTGACCGGACGACCGACCACGAGATAATCAGCCCCCGCCGTCACCGCCTCCAGCGGCGTGCCCGTCCGCTTCTGATCGTCACTGCTGTCGGTCATCCGGATGGCCGGAGTGAAAATGGGTAGGTCGAGCCCCTTGTGCCGGATTGCAGCGACGTCGCCGGGAGCGCAAACCAAGCCCTCCACGCCGGCGGCCTCGGCGAGCGTTGCCAGGTTGACGACCTGTGTCGCCAGGCCGCTCGAAATCCCGACCTCTTCCACATCGATGTCGGACATCGATGTGAGCACCGTCACCGCGAGCACCCCGGTGTCACCGGCCCCGGTGACCGCAGCCTCCATCATCTCGTTGCCACCTGACGCATGCACGGTCACCCAACGCGCCCCGGCCGCGGCGATCCTGCGGGCGGCTCCGGCGACCGTGTTCGGGATGTCGTGAAGTTTCATGTCTGCGAATACGGGTGATCCCAGTTCCGCAACTGCAGAGATCGCCCGCGGGCCTTCTGCGGATATCAACTCGAGACCCACTTTGAAACCTCCGACCTCCTCGACAAGTGGTCTTGCCATGGACACTGCTTCGTCCAGTGCGGGAAAATCGAGGGCGACAATGAGCCGTTTCATCGGTCGACCGCGGCCCCGATCAGGTCTCCGAGGCTTCTCACGCCCAGGGCAGACAACTCCTTGCTGAGGTCGCCCAGAAGCCTCTTGCCGGCTCGAGGTTCTGCCAAATGCACCGTTCCCGCCTCGACCGCGCTCGCTCCGGCCAGCACGTATTCGACGATGTCCCTGCCTGTAGAGATGCCGCCACACCCCACTATCGCCAGATTGGGAAAGGCACGTGAGACCTCGTAAACACAACGCAATGAGATCGGCTTCAGCCCGGGGCCCGAGTATCCACCCACTCCCCCGCTGAGCACGGGTGAGCGTTTTTCCACATCGACCGCCAGCCCGAATGCGGTGTTGGTGAGCACGACGAAGTCGGCACCGGCTTCCGCAGCGGCAGTGGCAGCGGCAACGATGTCAGGGGTGTTGGGCGAGAGCTTGGCCCCCACAGGCACATCCACCGCCGACTTGACGTTGGACACCACGGCGGAGACCAGGTCGGGGTCGAACGAGAACATCGATCCGTCATCGAGGTTGGGACACGAGAGGTTGGCCTCGACTGCTGTGACCCCCGCAGCCTCGAGCTCCTTGGCAACCACACCGAACCCGGATACGTCGTGAGCCACGGCGGACCCCCACACCGGGACACCGAGAGAACCGATACGTGGCTTCATCTCGTCGACCCAGTCGCTGATCCCCGGGTTTTGGATGCCGATTCCGTTCAACATGCCCGTTCTGGTCGGGGCTACCCGTGGGGCCGGCCTTCCCTCCCAGGGCTCGGGCGAGACCGATTTCGCCACTGCAGCCCCATAGTGGGAGACGTCGCAGGTCTCCGCCCACTCCCAAACGGACCCGACCGTTCCCGAGGCAGCGATCAAGGGGGACCGCAGCTCGAGGTCGCCGAGTCTGGAGGTCACGTCCGGCGATGCCACTCTTGGAGACTCCTCGGTTTGTGGATGGCGCCAGGCCCGGCACGGAGACTACGGGCAACGGCGAGACCACCCTGAACCGTCGTGACACATGGGATGAAGTTGCGTTTCGCGATCTGGCGGATACTCAACCCGTCAGACCTTGCCCGGCCGCCTCGTGGCGTGTTCACGACGAGCTGAACCTCGGAGTTCTCGAGACGCTCCCCGATGTCGCGGGGCCCTTCGCCGATCTTGTTGACCACTTCGGCAGGTATGGCGTGATGGTCGAGATATCGCGCCGTCCCACCCGTGGCGATGAGATGGAAGCCGAGCATGGTGAATGCTTGGGCCACGGCAAGCCCGAGCGGCTTGTCTCTGTCGGCGAACGAGAGGAACACCGTGCCCCTGTCCGCAAGAATGTTGCCCGCGGCGAGCAGGGCTTTTCCATAGGCCACACCGACATCGGGCCCAATGCCCATGACCTCCCCGGTAGCGCGCATTTCCGGCCCGAGGACTGTGTCTTCCTCCGGGAAGCGGTCCCAGGGAAGGACTGCGTCTTTGACCGCCACGAAACCTGGGTCTGTGACCGACTCAGGGACCATGCCTTCGTCACGAAGTTCGGCCAGACTCGAGCCCATCATGACACGGGCGGCGATTGCGGCCAGCGGCAGAGACTTCGCCTTGGAGATGAAAGGCACCGTCCGGCTCCCCCTGGGGTTGGCCTCGAGCACATAGACCTCGTCACCTTTGACCGCGAATTGAATGTTGAGCAAACCCTTGACCTCCAATGCCCTGGCGAGTTCGTTGGTGCCGCGCAGAATCTCTTTGAGCGCCTCGTCGGAGATCGTTGGTGGCGGGGTGACACAACCCGAGTCACCGGAATGGACTCCCGCTTCCTCGACATGTTCCATGATCCCTCCAACGAGGAGCTCACTGCCGTCGAAGACAGCGTCGACGTCGACCTCGACGGCCGACTCGAGGAAGCGGTCTATCAGGATCGGGTTGGCGGTGACCTCGGGGTCGCCCTCCCCGTAGATCTCCCGCACGTAGTCGCCCAACTCCTCCAGGCTGTAGACCACGCGCATCTTGCGTCCGCCGAGCACGAACGATGGCCGCACCATGACCGGGAGACCGATCTGGTCGACGACCTCCTGTGCCTCGCCTGCTGACATGGCAGACCCCGATGCCGGCTGGCTCAAGCCGAGATTGCGGCAGATCTCGGCAAACTGCTCCCGATCCTCGGCCATGGCGATCGAGGCGGGCGATGTCCCGGCGATCTTCACACCAGCTCTCTCGAGATGGTCTGCGAGATTGAGCGGGGTCTGTCCGCCGAGCTGGACGATGACTGCCTCGGGCTGTTCGGCCTCGATCACTCCCAGAACGTCTTCGGTGGTGAGCGGCTCGAAGTAGAGTCGGTCGGAGGTGTCGTAGTCGGTTGAGACCGTCTCCGGGTTGCAGTTGACCATCACGGTCTCGAAGCCTGCATCTTTCAAGGCGAAGCTGGCATGGACACAGCAGTAGTCGAACTCAATGCCCTGTCCGATCCGGTTGGGGCCGGAACCGAGGACGACCACTCTCGGTCTGTCGGAGGGGCGCACCTCGCTCTCGTCCTCGAAGGTGCCGTACATGTAGGGGGTGTGGGCTTCGAACTCCGCGGCACAGGTGTCAACGGTCTTGTATGTCCTGACCAGGCTTTTCTCTCTTCTCAGTTCGCTGACGTCCGCCTCCGAGATCCCCCAGAGGTAGGCGATCTGTCGATCGGAGAATCCCATTCGCTTCGCCTCGAGCAGGAGCTCGTCGTCGTGACTCTCCTCCAACTCCCAACGAACCTCGACGATCTCGGCGATCTGGTCGATGAACCACGGATCCACCGCGGACAGCTTGGCAACCCGGTCCACGGCCCATCCCCTGCGCAGAGCCTCACCGATGGCGAACACCCGGTCAGGAGTCGGTGTGGCCACCATCGACTCCAGCTCGTTATCGCCAACCTCTCGAAACAGGGACTGCTCACCAGCATCGGCATTGAGCCCGGCCCGGCCGTTCTCCAAGCTGCGCAGAGCCTTCTGTAGCGCCTCGGGGAAGGTGCGGCCGATCGCCATCGCCTCTCCCACACTCCTCATCGACGTACCCAACCTGGTCGAAGCCGACGGAAACTTGGCGAAGTCGAAGCGAGGGATCTTCACCACCGTGTAGTCGAGGGCTGGCTCGAACGACGCCGGCGTCGCTTTGGTGATGTCGTTGGCGATCTCATCCAGGGTGAAACCGACTGCGAGCAGAGCGGCGATCTTGGCGATCGGAAACCCGGTGGCTTTTGAGGCCAGTGCCGAGGAGCGGCTGACACGGGGATTCATTTCGATGACGAGTCTGCGACCGGTGTCGGGATCCACGGCGAACTGGACATTGGACCCGCCGGTCTCGACACCGATCGCTTCGAGGACCCTGATGGCGTCGTCGCGCATGTCCTGGTACTCGCGGTCGCTGAGGGTCTGCACCGGCGCCACCGTTATCGAGTCGCCGGTGTGAACGCCCATCGGGTCGAAGTTCTCGATCGAGCAGACGATTACTCCGTTGCCGTTGCGATCCCGCATCACCTCCAGCTCGAATTCCTTCCATCCGAGCACAGACTCCTCGACCAGGATCTCGTGCACCGGCGAAGTGTCGAGACCCCTGCGGGCAACCTCGAGGAACTCTTTCTCGTCTTCGGCGATGCCCGTCCCTCCCCCTCCGAGGATGAACGAAGGGCGGACCATCACCGGATAACCCACTTCTCTGGCGATCTTGACGGCCTCACTCATCGATCTGGCATACCCGGCCTTTGGCACCTCGAGCCCGATGCCTTCCATCGTCTCCTTGAAGAGGCCGCGATCCTCGGCCCGGTCGATCGCCTCCAGACCCGCCCCGATCATCTCGACTCCGTGCTTGTCGAGCACTCCGGACCGGGCCAAGTCGGAAGCGACGTTGAGAGCGGTCTGGCCTCCGAGTGTCGGGAGGAGGGCGTCGGGGCGCTCCCGGGCGATGATCTCGGTGACCACCTCGGGGGTGATCGGCTCGATGTAGGTGGCGTCGGCGAATTCGGGGTCGGTCATGATCGTGGCGGGGTTGGAATTGACCAGGATCACCCGATACCCCTCGGAGCGGAGAACCTTGGCTGCCTGTGTACCCGAGTAGTCGAACTCGCAGGCCTGTCCGATGATGATCGGGCCGGAGCCGATGAGGAGGATGGAGCGAATGTCCTTCCGACCGGGCATCACACGCTCTCTTCGATCAAGACGGCGAACCGGTCGAAGAGCGGCCTTGCGTCGTGGGGCCCGGGGGCCGCCTCGGGGTGGTATTGGACCGAGAATGCGGGGAAATCCTCGAGGACCATGCCCTCGAGGGTCCCATCGTTGAGATTCTGATGGGTCGGTCGCACCGGCCCGAAGCGAGTGTCGACGCGCTCTGGCAACATCTCGGGGCCGGCCAGCCCATGTCGCTTCGGTGGCTGTTCATCGGTCAAGGACCAGAGGTCGACCGCGAACCCGTGATTCTGCGCGGTCACCTCGACCCGACCGTCGTCGAGTCGCTTCACCGGATGGTTCCCACCGTGATGGCCAAACGGGAGCTTGAAGGTCTTCGCCTCGATGGCGAGACCAAGCACCTGGTGCCCGAGACAGATGCCGAACAAGGGCTTCTTGCCGATGAGACCCTGCAGGGTGGCGGTGGTGTCGCGCAGCGGCTCGGGGTCGCCGGGGCCGTTGGAGACGAAGATGCCGTCGGGCTTGAGGGCGAGGATCTGGGCGGCGGGGGTGTTGCCGGGGACAACGGTGACGTCGCAGCCGACCTGCACGAGGCAGCGGAGGATGTTCCACTTCATGCCGAAGTCGAGGGCGACAACCTTGTGACGCTTGGCCCCCGGCTTCAGCTCCTGGGCGGCGAAGGGACTGATGAAGCCTTCCTTCCAGGCGAAGGGGGCGGGGGGCATGACCGAGCGCG
>DASPGH010000135.1:0-35751 GCA_035620735.1 Acidimicrobiia bacterium
AAGCGATCCGGCGGCTCGAAGCGACCACGGGTCGATCGTTCGGTTCAGGGCCAATTCCATTGCTTCTGTCCGTTCGTTCCGGGGCCGCCGTGTCGATGCCGGGCATGATGGACACCATCCTCAACATCGGGATCAACGACGAGGTGGTCGAGGCGCTCGCCGACTGGTCAGGAGATCCGCACTTCGCATGGGATGCGTACAGACGCTTCGTGCAGATGCATGCCGACGTGGTGTTGGGAATCCCGGGTGAGCAGTTCCAGGAGGTGCTGGGCCGACTTCGCAACGATCGCGGCGTTGACAACGATGCCGACCTGACTGCCCAGGACCTCGAGCAAGCTGCGCGGGATTTCAAATCGATGGTCGACCAGGAGAGGCCTGGTCAGCTTCCCAACGAGCCCATGGAACAGTTGAAGACGGCGATCACAGCCGTGTTCGAGTCCTGGGGCAATCAGCGGGCCATCGACTACCGACGGATCCACGGTATCGCGGACGACTTGGGAACGGCAGCGACGGTCCAAATGATGGTATTCGGTGACCTTGGCAACGACTCGGGCACCGGGGTCTGCTTCACCCGAGATCCGTCAACCGGATCAGGAGAGCCTTACGGCGACTATCTCCCCAGGGCTCAGGGTGAAGACGTGGTAGCCGGCATCCGTAACACCCTCGGGCTCGACGAGCTCGCCGAGCTGCACCCGGGAGCACATCACCAGCTTCTCGAGATCATGGAAGGACTCGAGAAACACTTCCAGGACATGTGCGACATCGAGTTCACCATCGAAAAGGGCGAGCTTTTCGTCCTTCAGACGCGCGTGGGCAAACGCACGGCCGCCGCTGCAGTGCGACTCGCCGTGGCGATGGCCAAGGAGGGTCTGATCGACACTCGAACCGCCGTCGGCAGGGTCGAGCCATCGTCGCTCGAGCAACTCCATCGACCCCGAATCGACATGAGCTCCGCCCCTGATCCGGTCGCACGTGGAGTGGCGGCTTCCCCTGGAGCGTCAGTAGGCAAGGCCGTCTTCTCGTCCCAGCGGGCGGTCGAGCTGGCCCGGGAGGGTGAGGAGGTCATTCTGGTCCGACCCGAGACGACCCCCGAGGACATCAGTGGAATGGCCGCCGCGGTGGGCATCCTCACCAGCCAGGGCGGCAAGACCTCCCACGCCGCCGTCGTGGCCAGGGGTATGGGCAAGCCCGCCGTGACAGGCGTGGCCGAAATGGTCGTAGACACCGAGTCGCTCATCGCCGTAGCCCGAGGGAGAGAGATCACCGAGGGAGCGCGGATCACCATCGACGGGACGTCGGGTTCGGTGTTCATCGACGAAGTGGAGCTGATCGCTCCCGAAGAACTGCCCGAGCTCTCCGAGCTGCTCGAGTGGGCCGACGACATCAGGACGCTCGGGGTGCGCGCCAACGCAGACACCCCCGAGGATGCTGCGCTGGCCCGTGGACGGGGAGCCGAAGGCGTCGGCCTCGCCAGGACCGAGCACATGTTCTTGGGCGATCGTCTGAAGGTCGTCCAGAAGATCATCCTCTCCTCGGACGAAGAGACCCGCCGCGAAGCGTTGGAAGAGCTGGAGCGTCTTCAGATCACTGATTTCGAGGGGCTCCTCGAAGCCATGGACGGTCTGCCCGTCACAGTCCGCCTGCTCGACCCACCGCTGCACGAGTTCCTCCCCAACCGTCTGGAACTGGAGCGCGAAGCTCTGAGGAGGGTGCGGGCGGGGCGACCCATCGAAGACCTCCAAGCGATGTCGGAGGCGGTGGCTCACTGGGAGGAGGACAACCCGATGCTCGGACTTCGGGGCGTTCGTCTTGGTCTCATGCTGGAAGATCTCTACCTCATGCAGACCCGGGCGGCGGTGACGGCCTACGACCGGAGACTCGATGCCGGGGGAAACCCCATCCTCGAGATCATGGTCCCCCTGGTGTCGACCGCCGAGGAGCTGCGTCGGATGAGAACGATGATCGAGGCCGAGACCGGACCGGACAGAGACATCCGAATCGGGACCATGATCGAGCTGCCCCGGGCTGCGCTGACCGCCGATGAGATTGCGACCGTCGCAGACTTCTTCTCGTTCGGCACCAATGATCTCACCCAGATGACCTACGGTCTGAGCCGGGACGATGCCGAGGGTTTGTTCCTTCGCGATTATCTCGAGCGGGGGATCCTCGACTCCGACCCGTTCCAGACGCTGGATCAGGGTGGGGTCGGTCGGCTCATCCGGGTGGCCTGTGTCGAGGGCAAAGGCGCCAACCCGGGTCTGAAGCTCGGTTTGTGCGGAGAGCACGGGGGTGACCCAGCGTCGATCAGGTTCGTCCACGGGTTGGGGCTCGACTACGTGTCGTGCAGCCCACCCCGGGTGGAAGGCGCCCGTCTCGCTGCGGCACAGGCCGAGCTAGGCGACTACACGGTCGATCTCGGCTAGAAGCTCCTCGACACCCTCCCCTGTGGCGGCCGTCGTGACGAGAACCCTGGCGTCGCGGGCCTTGGCTACCTCCTGAAGGGCACGTCTCACCTCGTCGACGCCCGAGCGGTCGCCCTTGTTGACCACAAAGATGTCGGCGATCTCGACAATGCCGGCCTTGTCGGCCTGGATCTGGTCACCCCAACCCGGGCCGACCACCAATACGACCACCCCGGCGAGACCCATTATCTCCACCTCGGATTGGCCCACTCCCACCGTCTCGACGATGACACGGTCGAAGGCTGCTTCGGACATCAGCGCGGCTGCCGTCCGCGCCGCTTCGGCGAGACCTCCCAGGTGGCCCCTCGTGGCCATCGAGCGGATGTAGACGCCGTCGTCGTCGATGTGGCTCTGCATACGGATTCGGTCGCCGAGGAGAGACCCGCCCGTAACAGGACTGGACGGGTCGACGGCGAGCACGGCCACCGTCTCACCGCGATCGCGAAGCGTGGCTATCAGCGCGGAGATCAAGGTCGACTTGCCGGCGCCCGGTGGCCCCGTGATGCCGATGAGATCAGGCGATGGCTCGATCCCGACCGCCTCACCAACGTCCTCGACCGCACTGATTGCCCGTGACAAGGCGCGGCGATCCCCGGAGCGTATGGCGTCGAGAAGGGAGGCTTCCATCGATCGGGAGCCTAAGACAGACGGATCCCCGAACCTGGCTTAGAGAGTGGGGAGCGAGATGCCGATGCCCTCGCCTACCTCGTCCAATGTGCCCGGTGCATCCGCAGAGGCGATGACCTCCTTCACACCTGGCACCCGGTCCTTGAGAATGCGTTCGATACCTGCCTTGAGGGTCATCATCGAGAGCGGGCAACCACCACAGGCGCCCACCATCTGCAGGCTCACCTTCCCGTCCTCGGCACCGAGCAGCACGATGTCTCCACCGTCGGCCTGGACGGCCGGGCGGATGTACTCGAGGGCCTCGTCCAGCTTCTCTGGGTCGATTGGTCCCTCGCTCGCCGAAGCAAGGGCGATCGAAACGGGTGTTGCGTCAGTCATTCACTCAATAGAACAGGTGGAAGGTGGCAGTTGTTCCAAGTCTAGGGGGGCCCGGCAGCCACCCTGAACCCGGGGTACGTCGAGCCATTCTTCGAACCCGGGGTAGGTCGAGCCATATATGGCCCAGATCCGCTCAGCTTGGGGGTGAGCCCGGGCGGGACGACAGCAACATGAGCGGATTTGGCCCATATCCGGGCTGAGGAACCCCGGGTTCGCGGATGGGGGTGGTTCAGGTGCGCTCGACCCGGGCGCCGAGCGAGGTGAGGCGGCCAACGAAGTCCTCGTAGCCACGGTCGATGTGGGAGGCGTCGCTCACCTCGGTCACACCATCGGCGGCCAGACCGGCGATGACGAGGGCGGCCCCGGCGCGGATGTCGGGGGCGAGGACAGGACACCCTGACAGCGACTCCACCCCGCGGATGATGGCGTGCTGGGCCTCAATCGAGATGTCGGCTCCCATCCGCGCCAGCTCCCCCACATATCGGTACCGGGCGTCGTACAGGTTCTCGGTGATCACCGACGTCCCGGAGGCCAGCGAGAGAAGCGCAACCATCTGGGGTTGCATGTCAGTGTGGAAACCCGGATAAGGGAGTGTGGCGAAGTCGACTGCCTGAGGGCGTTCCGGCCCCCTCACTCGGAGCCACCCGTCTCCACGTTCCACATCGCACCCCGCCGCCTCGAGCTTGGTCAGCTCCATGCGAAGGTGATCGGGATGACAACCTGTGATCGTCACGTCGCCGCCGGTGATGGCGCCGGCCACGGCGTAGGTGCCTGCCTCGAGCCGGTCGGCCACCACATCATGCTCCACGGGATGAAGCTCCTCCACACCGAGAATCCTCACGAGCGAGGTGCCGCCACCCTCGATGTGGGCACCCATGGCGTTGAGTTGATCGATCAGGTCCTCGATCTCGGGCTCCCGGGCTGCATTCACGATCAGTGTCTCACCCTCCGCCAAGACACCAGCGAACAACAGGTTCTCGGTCGCTCCCACAGAGGGGAATGGAAGTTCGATCTCTGTACCTTTCAACCGCCCGTCGACGCGGGCAACCAGCTCTCCGTGCACGAGCTCGAAGTCGGCACCCATTTGCTCCAGGCCGTGCATATGCCACTCGATCGGCCTCGCACCCAGGTCGTCACCGCCGGGCAGAGCGACCCGGGCTACACCGCAGCGAGCCAGCAAGGGCCCGAGGACGACTATGGAAGCCCGCATCTGACGAACCAGCTCGATGGGGGCCTCCGGGCGAGGCTCGTCGGGCACCACGATCCAGAGCTCGTGGTTACCGGCCTCGATCTTGCATCCCGTGTGCTCGAGGACTCGAGACATGAGCTCGACATCGAGAATGGAGGGAACGTTGGTCAGATGGTGCCGGCCGGGCGCGAGGAGGGTCGATACGATCTCTTTCAAGACGGCGTTCTTCGCCCCCAGGGTCTTGACGGTGCCACTCAGGCGCGCTCCACCCTCGACACGGATCTTGGACATCACCGCGAATCTACCCCGCCGGTGTGTCAACCCCCTGTAGCGCAAACGCCTCACCCGTGCCCGGAGGAAATGCAGGCACGTGGCTACCCTGCCGCCGGTAATGAGAATCGCTGTCGGATCGGATCACGCCGGGTACGCCATGAAAGAGCATCTCGCCTCGTGGTTGGCCGAGTCCGGTCATGCCGTCTACGACCTCGGGACCCACTCGACCGACCCGGTCGATTATCCCGATTACGCCGCGGCCGTCGGGCAGGCCGTTCTCGACGGGCGGGCCGACCGCGGGATCATCATCTGTGGCTCCGGCGCCGGCGCCGCGATCGCGGCCAACAAGCTGCAAGGGATCCGGGCCGGGGTCGCTCATGACGGTTACTCAGCCCATCAGATGGTCGAGCACGACGACGTCAACGTCCTGTGTCTCGGCTCGCGAGTCATCGGCCAATCCCTCGCCGAAGACCTCGTCAAGACGTTCATCGAAGCAAAATTCAGCCGTGAGGATCGTCATGTCCGCCGGTTGGACAAGATCAGGGCCTTGGAGGGTTAGTTCCCCACGCTCCCCGCGGCCAGCTGGCCGAGAGCCTCCAGCCCACTCACACCGATCTCGCCGGCGAGTCTGCCCAGGTTCTCGTTGTCGGGACTCAACACGACATAGGTGGGCGTCGAGGTCAGACCGTAGGCACTGACGATGGAGCCGCCTTCGTCGTCCTTGATGGTCGGGATGGTCCAACCCTCGTCCTCGAGCCATTGGCTCGGTGGCCACGTGCTGCCGTCGCGGAGACGATTGGTGAGAACCGTGACACCGTAGATCTCCACCCCGTCGGGTAGTCCACCGGCCTCGACCCAGTCCTGGATGACCGGCACTTCGGCCTGGCAGTGAGGACACCAGTGGGCCAGCATGACGATGATCTTGGCGGAGTCAGATGGGCCGATGGTCATGGCGTTGCCTTCGAGGTCCTCGCCGCTGACCGTCGGAGCAGTCAGACCAACTGCCGGATCGGATGCACCGGAATCGAAGAATGGGAGGTTTTCTCCCTCGACGGTCACCTCGCCAAAGGCGACCGAGTCATCCAGCGACGGCTCTGAGGCGATGGCGAAAGCCAGCCACACGATCAGACCGAGGCCGAGGACTCCCCCGATGATCCACCAGAGCGTGTTGCTGGACGACTCAGCTGGTTTCTTTGATGCTGTTCTTGTTGACATAGATACCCAATAGGACGGCAATAACGATAAACCCGGCCCCAGCCATAAACGGGATGCTGATGAATCCGAAGATGTCCACGTACTTCGCCGAGCAAGGGTTGGAGGGGTCACAGCCTCCTCCTCCCTCCAGGGCGGGGAAGGTTTGCAGCATGTAGTGGTAGATGGAAATTCCCAGGCCGATCAGGGTCAATGGCAGGGCGTAGTACTTGATCTGAAACTCACGTCGAATCGCACCGACCAGGAGGATTATCGCCATCGGATACATGGCAATCCTTTGAAACCAGCAGAGTCTGCACGGCTCGAAATGGATCACCTCGGAGTAGATCAGCGAGCCAATCGTCGCCACCAACGCAACAACCCATGCCAGCCATATGGCCCTGCCCCCCAACAGGTTGGCCGCCTCAGGCCCTCTGACCAGGCGTAACAAGCCGAGCACGGCGGCAGCGGCCAAGGCGACGAGCGCCAACAAGGCGACGAGGTTGCTGTAGACGAAGATGGCGTCGTTCGACATGATGACCCGGTAGTGGTGGGGACGTTATCCGCCCACGGATGCTCTACCAACCTCGACCAGCCGCCCAGGCGAGAATCGCCCTTCACGCGGAGTGGTCGCTGGGGTAGCCTCTCTCCGGGCGAGCAGGAAGGACACGATGGGCAAGCGGATCCTCACCCTGGCGACGACAGTCGCAATGCTGCTGGTGGCCATACCGGCATCGGCGTTGGCACAGCACGAGGAGTACATCGTCGTCCTCCAGCACACGGAGCGACCTGTCCCCGATGTCGCCAACGAGATCGCCAAGGCACATGGTGGCGAGGTCGGCTTCGTCTACACACATGCCCTCCAGGGGTTCACCATCAGTGTCCCCGAGCATGCCGCTGCCGGGCTGAGCCGGAACCCGCGCGTTGCCTACGTCGAGCCGGTCGTCGAGGTTTCCGCCACAGAGACACAACCTGTCCCCACCGGCATCGAACGCATCGAGGGCGATCTGAACCCACCGACAGAGCCCATGGACGTCGACATCGCCATCCTCGACACCGGGGTCTATATCGGTCAAACACCCGAAGGTCAGGCAAGATCTCATCTCGATCTGAATCTCCGATGGGTCAGCGATTGCACCGGGGCGATCCTCTATCCGCTCCTCCCCGGGGGATGCAGCGGATCGGGCGACTTCCAGGACTATCACGGGCACGGGACACACGTGGCCGGGATCGCAGGCGCGTTGAACAACGACATCGGGTCGCTTGGGGTGGCTCCCGGAGCCGTGCTCCACTCCTTCAAGGTTCTCCGGAGCGATGGGACAGGTACGAGCGGGATGATCCTGGCGGGGATCGATGGAGTTGCGGCCCGCGCCGACCTCATCGAAGTGGCCAACATGAGCCTGGGCTTCCTCGGAACGTCTCAGGCGATAGACGACGCCATCGCCGCGGCCACCGACGCAGGGGTCGTCTTCGTCGTCGCCGCAGGCAACGATGCGGTCGACGCCAGCCAGTTCTCCCCGGCCAACTCACCCGATGCTCTGGCCGTGTCGGCACTTGCCGATTTCGACGGTCTCCCCGGGGCTCTGGGTGTCGAGACCTGCCGTGCCGATCAGGACGACACGCTCGCCGACTTCTCCAACTTCGGGCCGACAGTCGAATTGGCGGCACCGGGTGTCTGCATTTTCTCCACCGATCTGAACGATGGCTACTCGGTGAAGAGCGGCACCAGCATGGCGAGCCCGTTCGTAGCCGGTGCCATTGCCCGCTACATCGCAGAGAACGACCTGCCCACGAACAACCGGGCCGACGTCGAGGCGATCAAAGCGGCAGTGATCGGCGCCGGCGTTTCTCAGACTTCTGCCTGTGGCTTCGCCGACGTCGACAGCAGCCCGGAGCCCCTGCTGTTCGTCAATGGCCCCGCCTTCGGTGGTGACGGAACGTGTGAGGACGGTTCCGTGGTCAACTCTCCCCCCGTTGCGGACTTCTCGGTCGCTTGCACCGATCTGACGTGCGACTTCACCAACGAGTCGACCGATCTCGACGGCACCATCGTGTCAAATGCCTGGGACTTCGGCGACGGCAACAACAGCGCGGCTACGAGCCCGAGCCACACCTATGCCGGGCCCGGAACGTACACCGTGGAGCTAACCGTGACCGACGATCAGGGAGACCCGGCAACGATCTCGCAACAGGTCGAGGTGAGCGACGGGTCGCCCGTGAACAACCCGCCGAACGCCTCATTCAGCGAGTCGTGCGCCGACCTCCAATGTGACTTCACGAACTCCTCGACTGACCCGGACGGCGATCCCCTCACCTATCTGTGGGACTTTGGCGACGGCAACACCAGCACCGCCGTGAGCCCGAGCCACGGCTATGCCGGTGCAGGCACATTCACCGTCAGCCTCGAGGTCTCCGACGGAACCGCGTCCGACACGGCGACCACGACTGTCACCCTCACCGACCCCTCCTCTTCGTCGGTGCTGACCGCGGCGACCTATCCGATCTTGATCGACGGCAGAGACGCCGAAGTGGCGGCCGGTGTCTTCGACGCAGATGGCTTTTTCGTGGGAGGCGCCACTGTCGAAGGAGTGTGGACCTACCTCCATCGCAACGGTCAGGAGAGGACCGAGACGGCGTCGGCAGTCACCAGTAGCGAGCCCGTCGACGGATTACTGGGCAACGTGATGTTCACCAAACGCTTCCCACCCAACTCCACCGTGGTGGGATTCTGTGTCACCGATGTCTCTGCACCCGGTTACGAATACACGCCTTCCGCCAACTGCGCATCACCACTCAGCTCCAACGGCTGATCGTCCTTGGCCGCGGCCGGGCTACGTTGGGCCCATGGACGGCATCGAGGTCACTGACCAGGGCGACGGAACCTTCCGTGTGACGGTCACTGATGGAAGGTCGACCTCGACCCATACTGTGACAGTCGATCCGGAGGACTCGAGCGGGCTGCCTGCGGGGACCTCGGACAAAGACCTGGTCAAGGCATCGTTTCGTTTTCTCCTGGACCGGGAAGCGAAAGAGTCGATCATGAGCCGATTCGACCTTTCGGTGATAGGCAGGTTCTTCCCCGAGTATCCGGGTCGCATCGGCGACTACTTGTGACCGCGAGAGAACGCGCCGAGGCAGCATTTCGTGAGGAAGGTCTCGACCCGCACATATGGTCCAACCAGCCCGGGTATGTCTACGGCGAGCATGAACACGCTTACCACAAGGTCCTGATCTGCATCGAGGGATCGATCGTGTTTCACACTTCGGAGGGCGACATTGCCCTGATCGAGGGCGGGCGACTCGACCTGCCCCCGCACACACCCCACAGCGCCACGGTTGGCAGCAGGGGTGTGACTTGTATGGAGGCGGGCCGGTGACGGGGTTAAGCGTGCTCGTTCACCTGGATGACAGTGCCATCGGGATCGGTCAGCAATAGGGATCTGCCGAAGGTCTCATCTTGGATCCCCCTGACCACTTCGACTACGCCGCCTGAGGACCAACCTTGCACGAGATCCTCCAGCGGGTCGGTCGCCACCAGGGAGATGCCGATGCGTGACTCGTTTGCCAGGTCGCCATCGACCCGGTGGATGGCGAGGTACGCCCCACCGACGTCGAACGTGCTCCAGACCTCGGACCGATAGCTCGGGGCCATACCCAGGACGTGGCCGTACCAGGCAACAGCCCGTGTCATGTCCTTGGTGTAGACGATGGGTTGAAGTCTCATTGGTCGTCCTTCTCTTTTTGCGATCGACCGTTTGCCAGGTACTGCTCGAGCGCGTTCGCCACGAAGTCAGAGAGCCTGCGTTCCTCATCGATGGCGGCGTGCTTGATCCGACTGATCAGATCCACGTCGAGATAGAGGTTCAACTGACTCTTCTCGGTTTCCATTCACGCACTATAGAGTTATAGAATTCTATATGGAGCTCAGAGGACCAGCTCCAGTTCCTGTCCAAAGAATCCTGCAAGTCTTTCAGCTTCCTCTCTCAATGCGTCGAGTTGAGGCTCGCTCAACGCGATCGCCAAAGAGATCTCGGCCCTGAGGGTGGCGGCGGTTTGTCGTCTCCGCCATGTTCCTGCAATCTGACCATCGAGGATCAGTGGGTCGTATCTCCCGCCCGACTCCCTCCATTCTCGATGGTGGGCGTCGATGTCGATGGCGCTCCGCGACTCTCGGTACCCCACCACATATTCGTCCAAGACCTGGATGAGATTCACCCGCGGTCGGGAGGACGTCTCGGCCGGAGGTCGCTCCGCCCAAGTGTAAGTGACACCGTCAAACTCCCGCTGCTGCAGCCGGTCAGCAACCATTGCCATTCCGGCGCGCACTTCCGAGAGTCTGAGACTGGACCACCACGAGAAGTCGCGATCTGTGCTCGGACCGTGGCTGCGGAAGTAGGTGAGTGTGAGTCTTGCAAGGGCATCCTCAGCATCCATCGATGACACAGGCTCGACCCATTCATCGACGAGGGCATAGGTGTGCCGTGATCGGGGACTTCCGCTGCACACGAGGAGGTCCAACTCGGCGTGCATCATGATGTACGCGAGCCTCTGACCTTCCGCATCTACTCCCTCGGCCGCGAGTCTCTCCCTGATCTCCTGGCGAGTCAGGTGATTCCCGCCAGCCAGGGCGCGCTGGATGATCGCATGGCAGTGATTGAGTGTCGCAGCATCGAGAGCCAGCTTCCGGTAATGGATGTCGTTCTGGGCATGCACGCGCCCTGCGGTGAGACCTTGCACCCACCGCAGGTCTTCGGGAGCCAGGTAGTGCCATGTAGGTCTCAGCGCGTGAGTACGCACGATGCGACCTTCGCCGTAGTCACCCTCGACCTCGCTCTCGGTGCGGCCAGTCGTCCGCAGCCCCAAGGACCACTTCGCCGGTCCGTGATCCTGAGCCTGCACGGCCCCGAAAAACGAGACCACTCCGGCTGCGCCCTCGAAACGCGGAGAACTGAGACCCTGGGTGGCCAGACGCCAATTGGCGACATCTCTCAGGTCGGAGGGTGAGCCACTCATGGGGGTTGGACCACGCTACCTACCGCCGGCACGATCGCACTCTCGTCATCGGCGGCCTGAACCCGCCTGTCGCCGGCCGGCGTGGCGGTTCAGCAGTCCCGACCGGATTCGAACCGGCGTTTCCGGCTTGAAAGGCCGGCGTCCTAGGCCTCTGGACGACGGGACCGGGGCAGACAGGGGAAGGTTACGCCGGGGCGGGGGTCATCCCAACTCACGTCTTCGAGATTATCTCTCCAACATGTAGACATCTCTCGAGGACGATACAATCGAACACATGTTCGCTCTCGATGGACAGCAGAGTCTCTTTGCGGCCGAGGACACGACGTTCGATCAGTCCTACTCCGATCTGAGACGGCTCCAACTAGACGACACCGCCTGGTTGGACTACTGCCCGATGTGGCTCGGCGGTGACGAGACCCTCTTCATGGCATTGACCGAACGAGGCGAGTGGCGACAGCCGCTGGTGCGAATGTACGACAGGGACGTCCTCACACCGCGCCTCGTGTCACGACTCGAGCCGGACGTCCACCCCATCGTCCCTGAGATGATCGAGAGCCTCTCACTCCGCTATGGGGTGAGACTCGATCAGGTGAGCGCCGGCTGGTATCGCGACGGCAACGATTCCGTCGCCTACCACGGTGACCGGATCGCCCGGGAGCGGGAGACGGCCACCGTCGCCACAGTCTCTCTCGGCGCCGCTCGAAGATTCCTGATCAAACCGAAGGGAGGTGGCGGGGAGAGCCACTCCTTCTCGTTGGGCCATGGCGATCTGGTGGTGATGGGGGGAAGCTGTCAGAGAACGTGGGAGCACGCCATCCCGAAGTCGGCCTCGGCCGGGCCGCGTATCGCCCTGATGTTCCGCCACTTCTACATCTGAGGGTCAGCCCAGCTCGGACAGAGCCCGATCGATGCGCTCCAGGGTCCTCTCCTGACCCAGCGCGGAGATCGATTCGAACAGCGGTGGGCTTACCGAAGACCCGGTGACCGCCACTCTCAACGGCTGAAACGTCTTTCCGGCACCGATACCGAGTTTCTCCGGTATCGCCCGAAGTGCCGCCTCCACCGAGGGTGTGTCCCAGGTGTCGAGATGAGCGATTGCAGAGCGACCTTCACCAAGCACATCGGCGACACCTTCCTTGGTCATCACCTTCTCCCAGGATTGCTCGTCGAAGGCCTCGAAGTCCTCGAACAGAAATCTCACCTGAGACCCGGCTTCCGGCAGGAGACGCGTGCGTTCCTGGACCAGGGGAGCGATGTATGTGAATGCCTGCCACTCGTCGGATTCGAGGGCTCTGCCCAGCTCGGCCTCGACATGTGGTCTGACCAAGCTCGCAAACGCAGACGTGTCCATGGCACGGATGTATTCGCCGTTCATCCAGGCCAACTTTTCGGGGTCGAATGCGGCGGGGTTCTTGGACACGTTGACGAGATCGAATTTCTCGACCGCCTCCTCCCGGGAGAAGATCGTGGTCTCACCGTCCGGGGACCAACCGAGAATTGCCAGGTAGTTGAACATCGCCGAGGGCAGGAACCCCTGCTGGCGATATTCGGTCAACGCAGTCGCACCGTGCCGTTTGGAGAGCTTCTTCCCATCGGTGCCAAATAGGAGCGGGAGATGGGCATAGATCGGTTCGGCGCCGCCCAACGCCCGGGTGAGAAGGATGTGCTTTGGAGTGGACGGCAGAAGATCCTCCCCACGTGCCACGTGCGTGATCTCATACTCGACGTCATCCACGGTCGAAGCCAGGTGGTATGTCGGCGTTCCGTTGCTTCGCAGGATCACGAAGTCGTCGATATCGCCCGGGGCGAAAGACAGATGACCTCTCACGAGATCGTCGAACTCGACCGGATCGTTTGACGGGATGGAGAGCCTGATGACCCCGGAGCCTGCCCCCACCTCGGGTCTGCGGATGTAATGACCAGGATGCTTCCCCTCCGATTGAGCCCGCTGACGCAGTTCTTCGAGCTGCTCGGCCGAACGATCGTCGTAGTAGGCGTGGCCGGATTCGACGAGGCCGCGGGCAAGCTCGGCGTAGTGATCGATCCTGTCCGACTGTCGGTAGCTCCCGTGAGGTCCGCCGACTTCCACTCCCTCGTCCCACTCGAGACCCAGCCATCGAAACGAGCCGAGGATCTCCTCCTCGAATTCGGTCGTCGACCGCTCCAGGTCGGTGTCATCGATGCGAACGATGAAGGTGCCCCCGTTGTGTCGTGCGTAGAGCCAGTTGTAGAGGGCTGCCCGAGCAGTTCCCACGTGGAGGAATCCCGTGGGCGAGGGCGCCATCCTGACCCGTACCGTCACGTCCCGACTACCCGGTTGGTGAGTGTTCCGATACCGTCGACCTCGACCTCCATTAGGTCCCCGGGCTCGACCTTGCCCACCCCCGAAGGTGTCCCTGTGAGTATGACGTCACCCGGGAGGAGGGTGGCGAACGCCGAGATGTACTCCAGGATCTCGGCGACACCGAAGACCATGTCGGAGGTGAACCCGGCCTGACGCACCTCCCCGTTCACCTTGCAGATCACGGCGAGCCGTTCGAGTGGATCGAGCTCGGTCTCGATCGCCGGACCGAGAGGGCAGAACGTGTCGAAGCCCTTGCCCCGTGTCCATTGACCGTCTCTCCGCTGAAGATCGCGTGCAGTCACGTCGTTGGCGGCCGTGTAGCCGAAGATGTACTGGGAGGCGTCTTCCGCCTTGACGTTGCGGGCAGGTCTGCTGATGACCACAGCGAGTTCCGCCTCGTGGTGGACCTCCTTGCTGAGCGCGGGGTAGATCACGTTGGCGTTGTTGCCGATGACCGACGTCGCCGGCTTCATGAAGATGACCGGCTCGTCGGGGACTTCGTTGTCGAACTCGGCAGCATGGTCCTCGTAGTTCCTGCCGACGCACATCACCTTGGTAGGGATCACCGGGGCGAGCAGTGTCACGCTGGGCCAGGGCACCACGTTCTCGGTGGGCTCCCAGGCCACGAAAGGTGAGCCGTTGTAGATGAGAACGCCCTCGGCGTCAGCCACGCCATACGCGATGTCATCGCCTGACTTGATTCTCACGATTTTCATGAGACTCCGACGCTACAGAACCGCGACCGCTAGCTCCTTATCAGGAATGACGCAAGACGTATGCGATCTGCTCGGGCTTCCTGACCAGGAGGTCCCTGTCCACCTCGGCAACGGCGGTGGCTCCCGGTCTGCTGTCGTGGGCCGCGGCCTCGACCCAGTGCTTGCGTCGTTCCAGCACTTCAGGTCGGGCCTCGAATCCGTATCCACACAAAGCCAGAGCGACCTCGATGTCCTCGCGCACCGGGCCACGGCCCAGAGCAGCTGCTCTGGCAAGTGTCAGACCCGCGATCACTTCACGAAAGTGCACGTCATCGTCGGGCAGGACGGTTTGGCTGAGCAATCTCAGACCCCAGCCGGGATCAGGGCCGGTGGTTCCGTAGTAGCCGCCCCCGCTGATCT
Organism: Acidimicrobiia bacterium; assembly: GCA_035620735.1. GTDB lineage: Bacteria > Actinomycetota > Acidimicrobiia > Spongiisociales > ZC4RG35 > JANQRA01. The sequence goes on from DASPGH010000135.1 coordinate 14,593, forward strand.
CGTCGGGACCCTGCGGCATTCCTGGCTTGGTCGAGCGCCACTTGATCGCAGGGCCCGGCTCGAGCTTTGGGCGCGGCTCTTCCGCGGAGGTTATCTCGACATTCGGTTGCTGCGCCATCAGAGGAAGGTCAGCCAATCCCGGAATTCGTCCAGCTTGCCGGCGACAGCCGCGGAGAACAGCTCCTGGGCCTTCTTCGTGATTGGCCCGCGATTGCCATCGCCGACCAGACGACGATCGACAGATCGAATCGGGGTCACCTCGGCCGCGGTTCCAGTCAGGAACATCTCCTCCCCGGCGTAGAGCGCGCCCCGGGCGAGATCGGTCTCCCTTATTTCAACGCCTTCGTCGCTAAGCAGGTCGATGACGGAGTTGCGAGTGATGCCTTCCAGGATGCCCGCCGAGACCGGTGGCGTGTAGACCACTCCCTTGCTGATCACGAACAGGTTCATTCCGGAGCCCTCGGAGACCGACCCGGCGTCATTGAGCATGATCGCCTCGTCGAATCCAGCCGAAAGCGCTTCCTGCTTGGCCAGGACCGAGTTGAGATACCCCCCAGAGCCCTTGGCGGTGGGGATCAGGGACGTGTGCGAGATGCGCCGCCAACTGGAGACCATCGTGTCGATACCCTGTTCGGCAGCGTCGTCACCAAGGTAGGCCCCCCAGGGGAAGGCAGCCATCATCGCCTTCACTTCATTGTTGGCGGGATTGATGCCTATGGAGCCGCCGCCGTAGAAGATCTGGGGTCGGACATAGGCGGATTCGAGACCGGTCTCTCTCAGCAGGTGCAGGCAAGCCTCGTCCCACTCGTCGACGGTGTATCTCATTGGGATCCCGTAGGCGAGCGCCGAGGCGCCGAGACGCTCCATGTGCTCATGGAGCCGGAATACGGCAGTTCCCTCGGGTGTGTTGTAGGCCCTGATGCCCTCGAACACACCTGTCCCATATTGAAGGGCATGGGAGAGGAAATGGACGTTGGCGCTGTCCCAGGGGATCAGCTCGCCATCGCTCCAGATGTGTGATGCCGTTTCCATCCCGCAAGGCTAAACGCAACGGGCGACTGGCGAAACCTGCCAATCACGAAATCACGGCTCGCTTTCCTCGGCTCGGACTGGCGTGCTCGAGGCCTACCCTCCCCGGCCATGCACCGCCTCGTTGCCTCCTGGTTCGGCACCGGCTTGATCCTGGGCCGTCTCCGTGGGAGCGACATGGGATCCGGCACTGTTGGTGCTCTCTTCGCGTTGCCTCTCGCTTTGCTCATCGGGCAGTGGTGGGGATGGGGCGCTCAGATGCTGGCTGCTGTCGTCGTCGTCGCTCTCAGTCTGTGGTCGACGAGGCCCTTTTCCACAGACCGTGGCGACCCGGGGTGGATCTGTGTCGACGAGGCTGCCGGCGCCTTCATCTGTGTCATCGGTTTGCCGGTCTGGCCGGAGGCAATCGCGGCCTGGCTGGTGTTTCGGGCTGCTGACATCTTCAAGGGATACGCCCCGGGTGTGGCTCAGGCGGAGGGAAAGCTTCCAGGTGCAGTCGGTGTGACGGCCGACGACGTTGTGGCCGGTCTGTACGGTCTCGCGGTCGGTCACATCATCTTCGCATTGATCTAGATTCCGGCTCATGGATTGGAACATCTCGATGATCATCGCCGGCATCGATGGCTCGGATGGCAGCACCCGTGCTGCCGACCGGGCCGCGGCGCTCGCCCGTGCGCATGGCGCCCGACTCAAGCTGGTGACGGTGGTCCGCACCCCCGAGGGGTGGTGGGGCATCGGAGGGGCGCCACCGAGCCCTGAGGCATTGTCCGCGGCGTTGGTCGAAGGCCAGCAGCAGATCCTGCGCGAAGTCGAAGAAGCCCTAGACCTCGCGGGAGTCGACTATGAGACCGTGGAGGAGCTAGGAGACCCGGTCAGCAGGCTTCTCGACGTGTGCGAAAACAGTTCCGCCGACATGCTGGTGATCGGTCGACGTGGCGCCGGTCTCGCCGAACGGGTGATCCTGGGGTCGACCGCAGACCGTCTCACCCACCTCGCCACGTGCCCGGTTCTGGTAGTGCCTTAGCTCGTTGCCCGTGCACCAAGTCTCGGAAAACACGACATCTTGCTAGAGCAACGCCGAGGTCGTCAGGCCTCCACCCTGACACCCCGCCAGAAGGCGACGTGGTCCTTGATCTCGGCAGCGGCGTCGGATGGAGTGGGATAGAACCAGGCGGCGTCCCTGTTGGTCTCCCCGTCGACCACCACGTCGTAATAGCTTGCCGTGCCCTTCCAGTAGCAGCGGGTGTGAGTGTCGGATTCCGTGAGGAGCTCGCTGTTGACCGACTCGGGTGGGAAGTAGTGATTTCCCTCGACGACGACGGTGTCGTCGCTCTCAGCCAGCACCTCGCCGTTCCAGATTGCTTTGGCCATGCACTGCTGAACGGTGCTCCCATGGTCCCTATTCCCCCTACGCTCGCCACGTGCCCACCGTCGTCATCATTCCCATCAAGTCGTTTCGGCTCGGAAAGCAACGTCTGTCCGATGCTCTGGACGACAGGAGACGACAGGCTCTCGGTCGTGCTCTCGCCGGCCACACGGCCGGGGTGGTCGAAGATGCCGACCTTCTCCCACTCATAGTCACCGCCGACTCCCAGGTGGCCGAATGGGCGACCGCATCGGGCTTCCCCAGCCTCCCCGATGCTGGAATGGGGCTAACCGCTGCCGCCCGGGTGGGCACGGAATGGGCTCGGGCCAGCAAGAGTCGGTGGATAGTCCTGCATGGCGACCTCCCTCTCCTCTCCACCTCTGACGTGCGGGCCCTCGCCGAGGGTTTGGGCGCAGGCCACACGGTGATCGCCCCCTCCTCCGATGGGGGGACATCGGCCATCGGCGCGGTGGGCGACTTCCGCTTCGAGTTCGGAGTCGGCAGCTTTCGTCGACATCTCCCCCGTCTCAGCGATGCCAGGGTGGTGGTGCGGAGCGGTCTTGCATTGGATGTCGACTCACCCAACGACCTGGTCGCGGCCGCGGCGACAAAGCGTGGAGCCTGGCTGCGGGACTTCCTGTAGTGAGCAGGCGCCAGACCATCTTGCGCTGGTTGATGGCCGGGCTCGACGCGGTCGATCCCGAGCAGCTGACTCACGATGCCTTACAGGGCCGCACCGGGCCCATGACCGTTCTCGCCATTGGCAAGGCCGGGGCCGGCATGTGTCGCGGTGCTGCAGCGGCTGTGGGGCATGTCGATGGCCTGGTTGTCACCAGTCATCACGACATGGTCCCCGAGTCGGTGGAATTGAGAGTGGGTGACCACCCGTTCCCTGGAGAGGCCAGTCTGCAGGCGGGACTGAGGGCAATGGAGGTGGCAACCCGGGCCGATGTCGCCTTGATCAGCGGTGGGGGCTCGTCGCTGTGCGAGGTGCCCGCCGAAGGCATGACCCTGGCACTCATGGCCGACGTGTACCGGAAACTCCTCGACGCCGGTACCGGTATCAGCGACGTCAACCTGGTTCGATCCCATCTCTCCCGGATCAAAGGAGGGGGACTCGGACACTTACCAACCTACGTTCTCTCAGATGTGGGCGGTGCCGGGCCCGAGGTGGTCTCCTCCGGCCCGACGATCGGGATAGCACCAGACCCCGATCGGGCGCTTCGACTCATGAGAGAGGTTGGGATCCCGGTCGACGACACCATCGAGAAGGTTGTGCGGAGCCGGGTCTTCGATGTCGATCCCAACCCCGATGTGGTGGTGCTGGCCGACGGCAGATCGGCGGCAAAGGCAGTTGCGCTGGCGGCGCTCGAGGACGGCGTCGGGGCGAGGGTGAGTCAGGAATGGATCGAGGGTGACTTCGGGGAGAGTCTGGTCGGCCTACTCACATCGGCCGATCGGGGGGTGACCGTAGCGGCCGGTGAGCCATCGGTCCCAGCGGGGTCACAAGGGCGCGGCGGGCGCAACACCCATGCCGCGCTGGCGGCGGCCGAGATGATCCAAGACACCGACCTTTGGTTCGCAACACTGGCCACCGACGGTGTCGACGGCCGATCAGGCTCGGCAGGGGCGATCGTGAACGGCGGGACGTTGTCGAGGGGTGGCAACCCGACTTCAGCCCTTGCTCGGTTCGACTCGGCCGCCTATCTGGAGACCACCGGAGATCTCATCGTGACGGGGCCAACCGGCACCAACGTGGCCGATCTCTGGATGATCTGGAAGCCAGAAGACGGCCCGGAACCTATATTGTCGGTGTGAGCAAGACTTTCGTCATCACCGGCGGCACAGGCGGTCTGGGCACGGCTCTGGTCCGTCGTCTCATCCAAAAGGACTGCCGTCTGGCCGTTACCTACCTGCTCCCGGACGAGGCGCAGGCGTTCGAGTCCGAATTCGAGGTCGACGAGGAACAGCTCACTCTTACCCGTGTCGACTGCACCAATCCAGAAGCCGTGAACACCTTCGTCAAACAGGTCGCCGACAAATGGGGTGAGATTCACGGCCTCGCAGCCCTGGTCGGCGGATGGGCCGGAGGCCGCGATGTCGAGGAGACCGACGATGTCAGGTTCGAGCGCATGCTCGACCTCAACTTGCGCTCTGCGTTCTATGCCGTCCGTGCCACGTTGCCGCACATGAAGGAGGCCGGTTGGGGACGGATCGTCCTGGTGGGGAGTCGTGGCGCCATCGACTTCTTCGAAGCACAGGCTGCCTTCAACATCGCCAAGGCCGGGGTCGCCGCACTCGGCCGAAGCGTCGCCACCGAGCTGGAGGGGTCGGGTATCACGGCAAACGTGCTGATGCCGTCGGTCATCGATACTCCCGCCACGAGACGCTCACTCCCTTACGCCGACTACGTAGATTGGCCCACCCCCGACGAGATCGCCGCGGTGGCCGAGTTCGTGCTCAGCGATGAGTCTGGCGTCATGAACGGGGCTCTGATCCCGGTCTACGGCCGGGCCTAGTCATCGTCCTCGAGCTCGAGCCACTCTCCGTGAGGCTGAGCACTTCCGACTCGTCGCCTGCCATCCCCATCGTCTACCTCAAGATCCGCCGAATCGGCGGACGGGTCGAGCCATTCCATCGAGACCTGGTGGATCGGACGACCCGCCCTGGCGTCGTCCAGGATCTGTCTGTAGCGCTCACGATCATCCGGGGAGAACTGATTGAGGATGAACGAGTTGATCACGACGACCGGATCGTCTCCGGAGAGAGTCTGCAGAGCCCGCGGCAGTGTGACAAGCCCGTCACCTGCGACGAGCTCCACCGGGTGGGAGGCCGCGACATCCAGAGCGGCCTGGAGCCGCCAACGCCGCTCGTGATGCTCGGGCCAGACCAGCGCCTCGAGCCATCTTCGGTCATCTGCGTCGGATGGGTCTAGGGGATTCAGGTCGAGACCGGTGCGGCTCAGGATCTCGATTTCGTGCGGTGTCACGGCCCCACCGCGCATCTCGGTGATCAGCTCGACAGCGGCGTCACGCGGCCCCCACGTGATCGGACCCCACCCATACCGGTACCTGTCGAGATGGAGGTTGAGCCCTGCGCTTGTGCCGAAGTCGACGAGATGGAATCGATTCGCTCCGGTTGCCCACACCGCCGGGACCAGCGCGACACATCTCCGACACTCATTGGTTTGGGTGTATCTGGTTCTACCGATGGTGATCAACGCGTCGGCTTGGGCTAACACGAAATCGGTGAACGGGCCGGCGATGTCGGCGGGGTCCCCGGGGTCCGCCGAGAAGTTCGGGTAGTAGTTGGCCAGAGGAGTGGTGCCGTCTCGCATCATCAGGTACTGAACCCCGGCGAACAGCACGTTGTGTCGGGGCAGGTGCTCGATCGAGTTGAGGACTTCGAGCAGACGCGGATCGTCCGCTGTCACTTCGTTGAGGTGTTGGTAGAGAGGCGATGACTCGGCGTATCGGCTCCAGGCTCTGGCGCGCTCAGCTGTGAGACGTGGTGGACCGCTCAGAGCGTATCCCTCCGATAAGCGGTGGCCAGAGAGTCGGCATACTCGTTCCACCGGTTGCCCGAGTGGGCGCTTATCCACCTGATGTGGGCATTCGGCTTGGACTTGACCAGGGAATATGCCCTCTGCACCAGTTCGAGGTTGGCTATTGGGCCGGAGGACTTCTTCTTCCAGCCCCGAGACTCCCACCCCCGCGCCCACTCGGTGAGGATGCTCACCACCAGCTGGGAGTCGGTGTACACATCCGTCGGCGTGTCGGAGGGGAGCATCTCCAGCCCGGCGATCATGGCGGTCAGCTCCATTCGATTGTTGGTCGTGTGTGCCTCAGACCCGTAGTCCTGGGCCACGACCTGACCATCGACGACGAGCACCGCCCCCCAACCGCCGGGCCCGGGGTTTCCTTCGGATGAGCCGTCGGTGAACACTCCGGTCTGAGGCCCGTCGTGGAACGTGGAGAGGACCTCGGCGAGAGTCAGATCGCGTCGTTTCGAGATGCTGGACCTCGAGTTCACCGCTGCAGCTATGTACCCAGATCCCGACGTGGCCGAGTTGCGACAGTCGAGGCACTGCTTTGGCGTCCAGTCGGGATAGCGATCCCGGACGTGTTGGGGCAGGTCGAAGCTCTTGCCACAGGTCTCACACGTGAACAACGGCTATCCGACCTTCTCGAACAGAGTGGCGAATTGTGGGGACCAGAGCAGGCTGAACTCCGAGCTCACCTGGTTCAACCCGAGCGGCTCAACCATCCCCCGAAGCTTCGACGGCCACAGCTTGTGACAATGGACTTCCCGGGCCTTGAACGGTGTCCCGTAGAGGATGATCGACGTCGGGATGGCGTACAGCCCCATGATCGGCTCCGCCGGGTAGATGAAGACTGCCCTCCCGTCGGCGCGGAGGACGCGAGACATCTCCGCCAGCGCAGCGTCGAGTTGAGGGATGTGCTCGATCGCATGGACCGACACCACGAAGTCGAATGAGGCGTCATCGAATTCGAGCGACTCCGCCTTCATGTAGCGAACGAGAGGCGACTCCGCCACTTCTTTGGCCTGTGGGTTGGCGTCGATGCCGACGATGTCCACCCCCCGTGCCGCCAGGGCTTTCGTGAGGTGACCTTGCCCGCACCCCACCTCCAGGACCCGATCGCCCGCACCGATTGAAGCCAGACGATCGATTCTCTCGAGATGTGAGGCATCCCACCGATTGATCAAGGCATAGCGCCGCGAATCGTATGTGTTCATGGCCGTCGCAGAGGCTATTGCATCGACTCGAGATGCGTCGAGACCGAGTAATCGAGGATTTCGGGGCCCCGCTCGGTGAGTGCGATGTGGGTTACAGACGTGTTGGCCGGGGTGAAGAGCGATTCTGAGTAGGTGTCATTCGTCTTCGTCAGGGAAGACACGTATGCCCGGATCGCTCCGCCGTGGGCCACAGCGATCGTGTGGCCTCCGGGGTCGTGGTCGAGATCGGCGATGGCCAGCCCGACCCTTTCAGCAAGCTGGGCCCATGTCTCACCGCTTCCACCACGAGGGAGGTCGACTCCGTGGCGGTAGATGGTCTCCATGTCTTCGGGCCAGCGCTCCATGATCTCATCTGTGGTGAGCCCCTCCCAGTCGCCCATGTGGATCTCCATGAGGTCATCGACGGCGACAGAGCCATTGAGAGCAACTCTCTTCGCTGTCGATACAGCCCGCTTCAGCGGTGAGGTGTAGACGGTGGGGTAGCGCCCGTACCACTCTCCCAGAGCCTCCGCCTGGCGGTGGCCGATCTCGTCCAGATCCCAGTCTCCTCGTCCCTGCCAGCGCCCCTCGACGTTGGCTCGAGTCTGACCATGGCGGATCAGAGTGAGGACACGGTCTCCCGACTCGACATATGTGTCGAATGCTGCCGGCTGCGCACCGAGATGGCCAACGTCATTGAATGAGGCCAGGCGGGCATGACCGAACTGCTGGACGACGCGGGTGATCCCTGTGTTGGCAGAAAACGAGTGAACCCGTCTCCCGTCGCCGGCCAGGTGTCGGTTAAGGACAGGCTGCAGGAACCCACCGTGCGTGACGACGGCGATCCGTTGGTTGTCGGCCATGCGGTCGAAGAGCCGGTCAACCGCTCCTACGGCTCTCTTCGCGAGTCGTTCGAGGGACTCGCCGGTGCCACCCATCGGCAACGTCTTGGTCCGGATCGCCGCCTCTAGCTCCTCGCCGTGCTTTGCCTGAACTTCGGTGAAGAGCATGCCTTCCCATCGACCGAGGTCGACCTCTGTGAAATCCTCATCGATCTCGATTTCGTCGGCGAAGGCTTCGGCCGTCCGGCGCGCCCTGGAGAGGGGCGAAGAGATGACGGTGTCGAACTCCCAGGAGGTGAGTCGCTTGCCGAGCGGATCGAGGCTCGCTTCTCCATCCTCACTGAGCTCACCGTCGGTGCGCCCGTTCCAGAAGCCTTCTCTATTCGCTTGCGACTCGGCATGGCGAATGAAGACGATCTCTTTGCGCGACGGATCGCGCGGGTACGGCTGTGCGGACATCTGGTACGAGGATACGAGGGGTTGGTGAACATCCCGAAAACCGCGGGACGATCACCTGTCGGCGCCCTGAATCGATTCTGAGTGGAGAAGTGACCCTTTCCGATGATCACCTGCTTCAGCGGATGGTCAGCCGTCGCAAGCAAGGTGCAAGTAGCGATCGCACTCACGACCCGTCAGCTCGCGGGACACCTTGCTCCTCGCCAGCGCCACGAGGTCGTCAGCGTCGAGCAGATATCGCCTGAGCACGCCCTCGGTTGATAGCACCAGGACTTCTGACTCATCGACGAAGGCAACACCCATCGGGGCATAGACCGATCCTCGGAGTCCGCGCACGAGTCGGCCCGACCCCATGTCCCACACGTGGGCGACAGGCCCGGGCCCGGCCCCGACAAGGAGGTCGCCATCTGGTGAGAAGACCAACTTCGTCGGTGGACCCGAGACGGGCTCGAGAGTCCTGAGTGGTTTCCCCGAGTCACTATCCACGACATGGATCTCCCCTGTGCGGTCCGCAACCACGAGCTCTGACCCGTCCGGGCCATAGGTCAGCGCGAACAGCTCGTAATCGAACACCCCCAGAGTCTCCCCTTCGCCGGTGGTCGGATCCCAGGTCCGCACGGTGCCGTCGCGACCGGCTGATGCAATTACCATTTCGCTCGGGTGAAATGCAACCTGTTCGACCCATGTTGTTGAATCGGGCTCACTCGAATTGGCGGGGGTCCGATCGCCGTGTCCGCCGAGTGAGCCCATGAACTCGACCGAATCCACCTCCCACAACACAATCGAGCCGTCGTAACCGGCCCTTGCCAGGATGGTTCCATCAGGGCTGAACGCCAGGGCTTTGAACAGGGCGGAATCCGGAACTCGTCTTCGAATCCCGGAGTCAACCTCGATGATCTCGATATCCCCGCTAGGCCCGGCGAAAGCGACGAGGCTCCCATCCTCTGACATTGCGGGAGCCCCGGACAGCGGTGATTCCATAGAAGGATGACTCCGGATCGTTTCACCGCTCGCTGTATCGATCACTTCCGCCATCGGTACCCATTCGTCTGGTCGGCCGTACCAGAAGGCTCGCCCCACCACTGCATGGCGACTGCCGTCCGGTGTCGCCGCAAGCGATGGGGCGATGTAGGCGAAGTTGCGAGCTGGTAGCTCGGAGCCGAGCAGATCCCGCCAGATCCGGACCTCGCCATCGACACCCACCGTGGCCACCTCAAAGTCGAGAGGCTTGGCCGGGTTGAAAGCGGCGTCCCGCAGAGGCACACCACCCGATGGCAGTGCGAAGGCCTCCTCCCCTCCGGTCCAAGTCCCAAAGATTCGGGCCACACCGTCTACCCCAGCAGCGATCATGAACGACCCCAATGGTGAGAAGGCAACTGCGTGGCTCGGGTTACCCCCCAACCCGAATGAGTTCACACGCTCCCCTGTCGCTTGATAGAGCCACATTTCGCCGTACTCGGTGGTGATGGCGAAGGCACCGCTTGGGGCGAAAAACGACGACACCACAGGATTCCAACTGACGTGCAACCTCCCTGGTGCCCCTTCTCCGAAGGGCAGGTCGATATCAGTCGTCGCTTCGCCGGTTGTGATGTCCCAGACGAAAAGCGATACGTCGGCACCGGCGGACACCAGCCGGTCACCCGATTCATCGAACGCGATGGCCGTAACCGCCCCATCATGGCCGCCCTCGAGCTCGGCGATGATCTGTTCAGAGACGATGTCGAAGACGCGGACGACACCGTCGTCACCACCAAGCGCTACGCGGCTCCCATCATTTGAGTAGATCGCACTCGTCACACCCGTGCCTGCGGGAGGCACGAGCTCACGGGTCATTCGAGCCGACCGCCAATCCCACTCCCGAACGGCATCCGCATGAGTCGTGAGTATCCGGTCGCCACCAGAATGGAAATCGATACCAACCGTCTCAGCGCCAATGGGCGGAAGTCTGCCCAGCTCGCGACCATCGATCGGATCGATGATGAAGGCGCCTCCATCGTCGGCGACCACCGCCAGCGCGCTGCCGTCGGATGAGTAGTCGAGAACGTTCCCTCCCAGCGGTCGACCTGCTCCCATCGCGATTACTTCCGAACGAGGGCTGATGAGCGCCTGGTGGAGAGCCTCGACGACCTCGGGAAGGACCTCCTCGCCGACCTCGAGACTCAGATTCGCAGCCTCGATGCCGAGCAACAGGCTGAGATCGATGTCTGCCGAATCCAGACTCGCCACCGCGGCGGAAGCAAGTTCCCGGGCGGCGTTCTCCCTGCTCTGTTGAGCGGCGAGGTCGTCGGCTCGTTGTCGTTGCACAAGGGCATATATGGCCAGCATGCCGACGAGCAGGGCGACCACGGCCGTGCTGATGCCGATGATGAGGCGACGACGCGAACGCTGCTCCAATTCGGCCTCGTGCTCCAGACGTTCCTGCTCAGCTGCCGCAACGGAATCTTCGGTCGTCTTGCTCTCATTGACGTACCGCGTCTCGATCGTGTTGAAGTGGACCCGACCACTCTCCTCGAGGGACAGGGCGGTGGCCAACGGCCCTCCGGTCAAGAGGTACGACGGGTCCTCACCGGCCGCGATCCAGGTCTCAGCCGCGGTTGACAGGCGACGGTGAGCGAGGAGATCCGAGCGAGCCTCGTCGATCCAGACCCGGAATCGGGTCCAGCGGTCGATGACTGTCTCGTGAGCCACCTCGACGGTCGGCGTGCGGCTCACCGGGTCGCGGTCGTAGGTCAGAAGGCGGGCGGCGGAGAACGCTTGCAGGGCTTCGTCCACGTCTGGCCGATTCCCCAAACCTGAGACCTCCGTAAGAGGCAACCTGCGTCGGGTCTGCTCACCATGGTCGCCGAGATGGACCATACGGAGGAACAACTGGCGACACGCCGCCATCGCTCCGTCGCTCAACATCGAAAAGGTGGCCTCTGCCCGTCGCTCCAGAACCCCCTCGACGCCTCCCAGCGAGCGATAAGCCTGCACGGTGAGGCGGTCCTCCGTCCGACGCTCGAAGAGCTCGGCCAGGATGTACTGCAGCAACGGCAGAAAGGCCGGCGCATCAGCGATGTCCCTCACTATCTCGGAGATGAGCCCTGGCTCGATCTGGACGCCAACCCTGCCGGCCGGTCCGCGGATCACGTCTTCGACCTGCTCCATTCGCATCGGCGCCAATAGGTACGAAGACTTGGCGAACAAGTCCCCGAATCGGGCATGGCCCAGGGGCCGATCCGAGAAGTCCGCCCTCATGGTGGCCACCACGCGAACCCGATGGGCCGGATCCTGCACGAGGTTGACCACGTTGTCGAGAAAGCGCTCACGGATCTCGCCGTCCATCCCGGCCGAGAAGAGTTCCTCGAATTGATCGATGAACAACACGGCTCGACTCCTAGGACTGTCGAGAGCTCTGGCGAAAGCGTCGCCCAACTCTTGTGAGGCTCCAGAAGGCGCATCACTGGTCGATCCCATTGCCGCGCTACGCAGTCCGATGTGGAATTCTTCGAACGGATCGGTTCCCGGAACCATGGAGACGATGAACCATTCCTCAGATCCCGTAACCGCTCCATCACGGAGAGCCGGAATCAGTCCAGCCCTGACGACAGAGGACTTTCCCGATCCGGAAGCTCCGACCACTGCGACGAGGCCATGAGATGAGACGGCTCCGAGGAGAGAGTCGGTCACGTCGTCTCGCCCGTAGAAGTCAGCGGCGTCAACCTCGTCGAAGGGTTCCAAACCCTTGTACGGATTGCGCCGGGTCGTCCGCGGTGCCGGGGACGGGAGTCCGCCCACTGCCTCTGCCAAGGAGAGTCGGAAGGCGGCGATGTCCGGAAAACGATCGGCCGGATTTGCTGCCGTTGCGATGCTCGCCACCTCCCACAGCGAGCCGTGAAGAGCAGTCATCGCCTCCGGGTAGCTCTTTCCCGCGGCTGCCTCAGCGAGCATTACACCAAGACCGAAGATATCCGACGCCACCGTGGGACCCTCGCCCCTGGCCAGCTCAGGGGACGCGTATGGCGGATGTACTGTCCTGGCCCAATCGGTGCCGGCCGCACCGGTTTCTATACCGGCCGCCGCCAACCCGAAATCGCAGAGATAGGCGTTCTCACCAGAGTCGAACAGAACGTTCGCCGGCTTCACATCGCGGTGGACAACGCCGCGACTGTGGGCGTGACCCAGGGCGCTGGCAATCTGATCGAAGGTGCGCGCCACAGCGTCCGGCTCCCAAGGACTGCGGAGATTGTCCTGCAGGCTACCGCCGTCCATCCACCTCATGACCAGGAAGGCACCGTTCGGCTCACGCCAGAAATCATGGAGCGGGACGATGTGTGGGTGCTCCAAAGACGCGATGACTCTCGCCTCTTCCGCGAAACGTCTCACAAACTCGGTGGTCCCGGACACGTCAGGGTGAATCACCTTCATCGCAACCTCCCGGCCAACCGCTGGCTGGTACGCCCGGTAGACCACGCCGATCGAGCCCCGACCCGCCTCCTCTCTCAGCTCATAGCCGCGGATCGAGCGGCCCGGGCGGATCGTCTCCGGCGTGACCGCGTCCGCGGGGAGAAGGGTTGGGTCGTGATTGAGGATTCGCTCCTCGAGCATGCCTAGCCTCGGTGAGCTCTCGAGACCCTGAGATGAGAGATGGCGAGAGTGGCGCGCGGCGGCGCGAAGCGCGTCGGCCTGCCGCCCAAGACGATAGAGGGCGAGCATCAACAACGACGTTGGACGCTCCCTGGATGGGTCGCCCCGGACCAGGGGCTCGAGGTCCTGCACAGCCGCGATGTCTTCACCGACTGCGATCAATGCTTCGGCCCGATCCTCGATGGCATCCACCCGTGCCTGTTCCAGGCTCATGATCGGATCCTGCGCAAATTCCTCGTACTCGACGTCCTGGAGCGGTCGGCCTCGCCACAGCGCCAGAGCCTCATCGAGGAGCTCGAGTGACACGTCCGGATGGTTCTCCAGATGCGACCGCGCCTTGCGGGTGAGGTCATCGAACCGGCTGGTGTCGAGTTCAACGAGGTGTCCCGAGAGCAGATATGCCTGGCCTCGGGTGAGGACGACTTTGGGCTCATCCGAGCGATCTGACTCCAGCAAATCGCGGAGATGGGAGATGTGGACTCTCAATGTCGATTCCTCTCGCCCGGTCTGCCGTCTCGGCCAAAGGGCTTCGACGATCTCGTCTCTGCCTACGGGCCTATCTAGATGAAGCGCCAGAAAGGTGAGGAGCGCACGTCGCTTCGGCCCCGCAACGTCGATGGATTTCCCTCCTCTGGAAACAACGAGGGAGCCAAGGAGGGCTATCTCAACGCTCGGATCTGAGCTCGGCGTCCCCGGCGGGTGCTCGCTGAGCGTCACTTGAGCATTTTCCCTTCCTCCTGATTCCGGAGGCTACGCGACTTCGGTTAATCGGCGATTAATCGGGTTTTGATCGTGCGCTCACAGCGTTTCACGAGCGTTTGACACCGCCCGCGCACGGTGCGGCCATGAGTCATCGCACTCGGGTGGTTGGCACGATCACAGCGATATGGCTGCTGTTGGCCATTTTCACCTTGGTCTCAATGGCCCGGCTACCGATTTTCGCGGTGAACGCGAATGGAGGCGATGGGAGGATCGCCGCTTACAGCGCCACCGCGGCCCAGCGCTCGCGTCTTTCTCTGGCGGTGGATAGGTTCAAGGATGTCGGTCTGCGTCTGCCACCACTCGACGTGCGTTTCTTCGAGAACATCGACTCATGCAGAGGGAACCACGGTCACTTCTCCACCGGAACCTCACCGTGGACCATCCAGCTTTGCTCACCGGATCTGGATTGGGTCTACGAGCATGAGCTAGCCCACGCCTGGGAGCACGAGACCTTGACCGATCCCGAGCGCCGTGAGTTCATGGAAAGCCGCGACCTCGGGGTCTGGGCCAGCAGGGACGTGCCGTGGAACGAGCGGGGGCAGGAGTGGGTGGCCGTGGTGATTCAACAGGGATTGGCTGGGGCACCCTTACCCCCGGCTCTCTCCCGAGACGTCGAATCGCGGCTGGCCGCCTTCGAGTCTCTAACCGGTCGTTTGCCTCCAGTTCTTGCCGAATGGCTTTCGTCACGGTCGGTGCCCTGCGATGAGCGTCCAACTCAGTTGAGCTTTCGAACCACCGATGGTTCTGGCCTGACCTGCCGGTCATTTCTGGGCATGAAATCGCCCGGAATCCGGCCGTTTCTACGCCCAGAAGGGGTGAAGTCAGCCGACGAAGGCCGAGGCGAAGATCAGCGAGACGATCGTCATCACCTTTATGACGATGTTCATGGCGGGCCCGGAGGTGTCCTTGAAGGGATCTCCGACGGTGTCGCCGATCACCGCGGCCTTGTGAGCGTCGCTTCCCTTGCCGCCAAAGGCACCCGTCTCGATGAACTTCTTGGCGTTGTCCCAAGCCCCACCGGCGTTCGCCATGAAGATGGCGAGGAGGAACCCGGTGACCAAGGCGCCGCCGAGTAGACCGCCCAGCATCTCGACGTCGTAGAACCCGACGATCAGAGGAAGGGCGATGGCGATCGAACCCGGGATCAACATCTCCCGTAAAGCACCGGTGGTCGCGATGTCGACACACGTCGTGTAGTCCGGCTTCGCCTCGGGGTCGCCTTCCTTGAGCCCCGGGATCTCGCGGAACTGACGGCGCACCTCATCGATCATCTTCCCGGCCGCTCGGCCCACGGCGTTCATGGTGAGGGAGGCGAAGAGGAAGGGGAACATCGCACCGATGAAGAGGCCGATTGTCACGGGCGCATCAGAGATGTTGATCGAGTCCAGGTTGACCGCCTCGGTGAACGCGTTGAACAACGCGAGCGCGGTCACCGCTGCCGATGCGATGGCAAACCCCTTGGCGACTGCGGCGGTCGTATTGCCCAATGAGTCGAGCGCATCGGTTGACTCCCGAACCTCCGGCGGCAAATGCGCCATCTCGGCGATTCCGCCGGCGTTGTCGGCGATCGGGCCGTAGGCGTCGACCGAAATCGTGATGCCGAGCGTCGCGAGGACGCCGATCGCGGCAATGGCGACGCCGTAGATGCCGCCACCGTCGCCCATCGCCCACTCCCCGGCCCAGAAGGCTGCGCCGATTCCTCCGGCCACCACGATGACCGAGTAAGCGGCCGAGCGCATGCCTTCGGCCACTCCCGCGATGATCACCGTCGCCGCACCGGTCTGGGACTGACGTGCGATCTCCTTGACGGTCTTGTAGTGGTCCGACGTGAACCACTCCGAGATCTTGCCCACGAACCACCCGACGACGAGCCCGGCCACAACCGCGATCCAGATGCCGGCCCAATTGGCGATGAGGTCGCCGAAAATCCAGTAGGCCAACCCGGCCACACCAAGCGCAGTCACGATCATGGCGAAGTTGGTGCCCCGGTGGAGAGCAGCGGCGAGGTGTGACTCGTCTTTGGCCCTCACCAGGAACGAGCCGATGATCGAGGCGAACATCCCCAATGCGGCGACCGCGAGGGGAAAGATGATGGCTTCCGCCTGAAAACCCGCCTCGCCGAAGACGAGAGCGGAGTAGGCAACAGGGGCGACGATGGCACCTACGTAAGATTCGAAGAGGTCGGCGCCCATCCCGGCGACATCACCGACGTTGTCGCCCACGTTGTCGGCGATGACAGCAGGGTTGCGGGGATCGTCCTCGGGAATGCCGGCCTCGACCTTGCCAACCAGGTCTGCACCGACGTCTGCGGCCTTTGTGTAAATGCCACCCCCAACCCTGGCGAACAGGGCGATCGAAGAGCCACCGAGACCGATGGCAGTGACGATGTCCACCCAGTTGGGGTCGGCGAGGGGGCCGTCGCTGCCAAACAGCCAGAAGCCCAATCCGACGCCGAGAAGACCAAGCCCGGCAACGGTGAAACCCATAACGGCCCCACCCCGGAACGCAACGGGAAGCGCGGCAGGTATACCGCCGACGCGGGCCGCCTCGGTGGTGCGGGAGTTGGCGGCGGTGGCGATACGCATGCCCACGAAACCGGCCAGGCCCGAGAGAACTGCACCAAAGACGTACGCGATGGCTCCCCAGGGCCGGCCCCAGTCGAGCAACACGGCGATGAGGACCGCCATGACCACGACGAAGACCGAGACCCAGATGTACTCGCGCTTCAAGAAGGCCATGGCGCCCTCGCGTATGGCAGTCGAAAGTTCGACCATGCGCTCGTTGCCTCGGGGCGCGGCAAGCACGGCGCGGGTGTAGTAGACGGCCAGCACGAGGGCCAGCGCACCCGCGACGAGCGCGATATACAGAATCGTGTCCGTCATTTACGTAGTTCCTCCGGAGAGATCAGAGAGAGAGCGGAGCGGTGCGGGAGTATAGAGACGACCTGAGCGGCAAGCCGAAACGTGTCCTATTCGCCTCAGGCTACGGCAGCGGCGCGGAGAAGTGCCGACTTCATCACATCTACAGGGTAAGGCCCATGGGCTGCGGCTTCCTCCAACTCCTGTTCGCCGATGACGTATGACGTCGCCAGCTCGGCGACACGCACAAGTTCTGAATGCTGGGTCGAGACATACTCGTGGTCCACGACGTCGCCATGACCGGGTACGGCGACACCGGACAGGTCCTCGGCGGCGAGACGCAACGTCAGCGGCCAGGCAACCGGGTAGCTGTCTCCGAAATTCGGGGGCGCCCCCTCCTCGAGGAGATCACCGAAGAAGACGATATCGGCATCCGGCACGCGAACGACGATGTCTGAATCGGTGTGACCGAAACCGTGATACGACATCGAGACCTCTCGACCGATGTCGAGCGATACGCGATCGGAGAACACCTTCTGTGGAGGAACGATCTGTACGTTGTCGATGTCTTCGTGCATCTCAGCGGGAAGCCACGCCTTGGCTGACGCCTTCATCTCCTCCCCGACTTCCAGAAGCGCCGCTCGACAGAGCTCATGACCCCAGATCTCGGCGTCTTCGAACATGGCGTTGCCGTAGACGTGATCCCAGTGGTAGTGGGTGTTGATGACCCAACGCACCGGTTTGGGGCTCAGGGTCGTGAGATCATCGAGAAGCTGTTGCGCCTCACGGTGAGTGGATCTGGTGTCGATAACGGCCAGACCGTCATCTCCGACGACAACGCCCACATTGAGGTCGAGCGATTCATAGCGACGCCGGAAGACGCCTTCACCAAGCTGATCGAACACGAGCCCATCGTATCGACTCAGACTTGAAGTCAACTTCAAGATAGGCTCGGGCGCATGGAATGGCTGTCGATTGGTGAAGTGGCGGCGAGATCCGGTGTGGCTACGTCGGCGCTCAGGTTCTATGAGACCAAGGGCCTCATCGAGTCGGATCGCACCGACGGCAACCAGCGCCGCTATCCCCGCGCCACGCTAAGACGCGTCGCCCTCATTCGCGCCGGCCAGGAGGTCGGCCTCTCTCTCGCCGAACTGGCCGAGGCCCTCGAGACGCTCCCCCATGACAAGACTCCTACCAAGACCGACTGGCAGAGGCTTTCCCGCTCCTGGCAATCGCGGCTCGACACACAGATCGCCGAGTTGATCGCCCTCAGAGATGAGCTGACCGACTGCATCGGCTGTGGGTGCCTATCGCTCAAGTCCTGCGCGATCTTCAACCCCGGAGACGCGGCCTCCGGTCTGGGCACAGGGCCACGCTATCTGCTTGGCGACAGCCGGGATTCGGTTGCAGCCGACGGTTGAAGCGCCTCGGCTGAACTCAGGACGTAGACGATCCAGAGGACATCGGCGAGGAGAAGGTGGACCAACTGCATCCAAACGGGAACGCCAAGGGCGACATTGACGGCACCGGTCATGAGCATGAGACCCACTAGAACCGGCAGCCATCTCGCCCAGCCTGTCAGAGACCCTTTGCTCCGGGCAGACGCCCACCAACCGATTGCTGCCACCAGGACTGCCAGCACCGGGTGAACGATTCGCAGGTCGGTCAGGAAGTGTGACTCGGAACTCAGGTCAGCGCCTGGAGTCTTGGGGAAGAGAGTGTCGGCCAGGGCCGTGATCGCACCGGACGCAGCGAGCAAGACCAGTGCCAGCCCGCACAACGCGACTGCCAGAGTGGTCGCGCGATCGCGCTGAAGCGAAAGCCTGCGCCCACCGTCGAGCCAGAAGGCGGTCAGAGCGAGGGCCGCCAGGAGAAGAAGCGTGTTCACCAGGTGGAGCGGGACTGATATCGCCCGGGCAAGCGATGCATCCTCGGCCACCCACTCCGCCAAAACGATTAGAGCGCCGATGAGCGCCTCCCCGACGATTGCCACCAAGGAGAGCGCCGACCCGGTGCGGGCCGGGTGACCTTTCTCGGTCCGCCGCCAAACCAGGACGACCAGCATTGCCACCAGAGCCAGGGCAATCCCACTGACGGCACGGTGTGTGAACTCGATGGCGGTCGCTCCATCAAATTCTGGGATGACCCGTCCGTCACAAGTCGGCCAGGAGTTGCCACATCCGGCGCCACTCCCGGTGGCGCGAACCAGAGCTCCGAGCAGTATGACGAGGACGTTGAACCCCAGGACGAACCAGGCATATCTGACGATCGACCTCACCGCACGGAGGTTAGGTCTCGGCTGGGGCAGGTGGATATGCCATCATCACCGCGTGGACCCCTCTCCCATCCTCGCCCAGCAGGGCGAATACCTGTTGGCCGGGATACTGACGATCGTGGCCGCCGCGATCGTGACTGTCGTGATCCTCGTTTCGTCACGGTCGAACGACCGAATCTGAGGAAGATGTCAATCCACGAGAGCATCATCGACACCATTGGGAACACGCCGCTCGTGCGTCTCTCCCGTCTGCACCCTCCGGGCAACCTGGTCGCCAAACTCGAGTACACCAACCCAGGCGGGTCGGTGAAGGAACGTATCGCTCTCGCCATGATCGAGGCGGCGGAGGCTTCCGGAGAGCTTCGCCCAGGCGGCACCATCATCGAGCCCACATCGGGCAACACCGGCGTGGGGCTCGCACTGGTCGCGGCGGTGCGCGGATATCGAGTGATCTGCACCGTCCCTGACAAAGTGTCCCAGGAGAAAAGAGACTTGCTCCGTGCGTATGGGGTGGAAGTGGTGGTCGCACCAACCGAATACGGGCCCGATCACCCCGACTCCTACTACGGGGTGGCGAACAGGCTCGCGTCAGAGATCGAGAACTCCTTCCAGCCAAACCAGTACTTCAACGAGGCCAACCCCCGATCCCACTACGAGAGCACAGGACCGGAAATCTGGGAGCAGACCGAGGGCGAGATCGACGTCTTGGTGGCGGGGGTCGGGACCGGTGGCACCATCACCGGCGCAGGTCGCTTTCTGAAAGAGAGAAAGCCTTCGATCGAGGTTGTGGGCGCCGATCCCGAGGGATCCATCTACACCCAGGGCCCGGGGGGAGACATCCACCAATACGAAGTCGAGGGAGTTGGGGAGGACTTCTATCCGGTGACGGTCGATCTCGATGTCATCGATCGGTTCGTTGAAGTCTCTGACGAGGAGTCCTTTGCAATGGCACGCCTGCTCGCCAGAACCGAAGGAGTGCTCACAGGTGGCTCGGGCGGCCTCGCCGTCGAGGCTGGCTTGCAGGTGGCCGGAGAGGACACCGATCGCCTGGTCGTGGTGATCGTCCCGGACTCGGGACGCGGGTATTTGTCGAAGCTCTTCAACGACGAGTGGATGGTGTCGAAGGGATTCACTACGTGAGTGACCCCGCCGGTGAACCCGGCGGGGTCACAATCTCTTCAGCCCTGGCATTGCTCACTCGCAGTGCCGCGGTTGGACGAATCCCGCGGTATCCAGAGCCGGGTGGTCCAAGTTTGGAGTCGCCACCGGTTCCCTCAAGGGAACGAGCGACGCTTCAGCGGTCAGCGCCGCTCAGCGCTTGGCCACCTCCAGAGTCCTAAAACATTCATACAAGTTCGGACCACCTCCTTTCTCTGGTAGCGAGATTGTGCCACAGATCCGCAAATGGCCAAACCGATTTTCGAGGGAAAGCCGAGAGATCAGAGACGTAAGTTGCCGAAGAATTCGTCCCACCACGAGTCGAGGGCGCCAAAGCCTTCCTGGATCGCCCATATGAGCGCCACCACGAGGGCTACGAGTACCACCAACGTCGCCAGTGTGCGCACCCTGTACATCTGACGCTGCGACTGGTCCTCCATGTAGGAGGCGTCGGCCAGGGATGGGGTGGTCGCCGTTCGCACATATGGATCGGGCGGTGCCGTGTATGCCGGTGCCGGAGATGGACTCTTGGCGATGCTCTGCAACGAGCTCGTAACTCGAGCAGCTCGTAGGTCGCCGGTCACCGCTGTCGTGTCAGCAGCCACGACGCTCACTCGGGGCTCTTGCCTTGGCTGCTCGATCGTCTCGGAGCCTGGCGGGCTTAGCGTGGCCAGTGCCTGCTCGACAGTCGGGCTGTCTTCGACCTGGTCGGGACGTTCGACTTCAGCCTTGTCGAACAACTGTCGCTCATCGATTCCGAGAATCGCGGCGAGTGTGGCGAGGACGTCAGGGTCGGTGGGACGCGAGTCGTCCCTCTCCCACGACCGGACGGTCGCAGTCGAGCGGCCCACCAATTCCCCCAGTTTCGACTGGCTCAGCCCCAAACTGGTGCGCCGGTAGCGAACCATGCGTCCGAAGCTTCTCTCCGGCATGCTTATCAAAGCGTATATGCGCCCGGTTTGGTTCCACAAACTCCGGTGGCCCTACGCTTCTCACTCCATCGTGGAGGCGTCCGGACGCCTGGTGGGTCCCCCGGTCTTCAAAACCGGT